>JAFGGP010000028.1 GCA_016930485.1 Candidatus Omnitrophota bacterium
GCTGCGCTTTGGTTCAGGGCAAAATCCAAATAATCTAAAAAAGCTTTTCTATTTTTTTATTTGGTATTTGGAATTGCGCGATTCATTTGAGAGTTGACATTTGGGATTTAAAAACTGGTGACATGTGACTGGTGACTAACAGAGTGGAGGCATAGTATGAAAATCGGTTTATGTACATGGTCGTACAACAGGAACTGGGCATCGAAAAGGATGACGTTCGAGGATATTGTGAAGGTATGTGCCACAAAGCTCAAGGTGGGTGGCATTGATATTATCGCGGATATGATGCCCAAGAGCAACAGGGAGTATCTTCTTAAGGTAAAAAAGATGTGCACCGACTTACAACTCGCCATCTGCTGTTATTCACCCGGCAATAATTTCGGTGAACCGACCGCCGCGGCCAGACAGAAACAGGTGGATCATATAAAGCAGAGGATAGACGAGGCATATGTGCTGGGGGCCCCGGTAGTAAGAATTTTTTCCGGATGGCCGCCGAAAGACAAGGCAAAGACACTCTGGAAGCCGATGGTGCAGTGCATAAAGCAGTGCGTGCCGACGGCAAAGGCCGCAGGCGTTGTGCTTGCCATAGAACCGCATAACGACGGCGGTTTCCTTCCCTCATCAAAAGAAACACTGCGTCTGATAAAAGAGATTAATTCACCGTTTGTGGGCATCAACCTTGATACGGGAAATTATCACGATAAGGATATGTATGCGGCCCTTGAGAAGAGCATCACGTATGCCCCGCACATCCACGGAAAGATACACAATATCACTGCTGCCGGCAAAGAGGTAGAATTCAACTACGACAAGATTTTCGCAATGCTCAAGAAGACCGGTTACAGAGGTTTCTTTTCGGTTGAGTATGAAGGACATACCAGCGAAGATACATATGTACCCGTCTCTATAAATATGGTCAAGAAGATGGCGCAGAAGTATGAGATTTAATTATGACACATGACACAGGCGACAAAAACGCTCAACCCGAAACTCTATGACGAACAGGTTTCCTCTCCCCCGGAGGGAAGAGGGCTAGGGTGAGGGGGTAAGTTGCAATGAAGCGCAATAATATAACGAGATGTAGAGAACTTAGAAAAAAAACAAACAGATGCTGAACGCAACCTATGGATGCTACTGCTAAATCGCCAAGTATCGGGGGTAAAATTTAGAAGGCAGTTTTCTATTGCTGGGCATATATTAGATTTCTATTCTCCAATCTACAAGCTTGCCATTGAAGCGGATGGCAGTCAACATTATACACGTCAAGGCAAGAGACAAGACGAAATGAGAACGAAGGTATTATTTAAGCATGGAGTACACATATTACGATTCAGCGATTTAGAAATATTAAGTAATAGTGACGGAGTCTATGAAGTGATTAAAAACGCTATAGAGGATAAGAGAGATAATTCCCCTCACCTTAATCCTCTCCCCAAGGGGGAGAGGAGATAGTAATTTTAGATTCTCTCTTTTTGGGGGGAGAGGAGAGAGTTAGTCTAGGCTGTCTCTTTTAGAGGGGGTTGCGGAGCACCATAAGTAGACTGTTTGGAGGATTGTACAGGAGTTTTTAACCTGTGTCATGTGACCTGTGTCATGTGACCGTAAAAGGGAGTAGCAATGGAAAACGAAATGACCACACATGCCGGCACGCGCGACCGGGTGCCGGTTCTTACGAAACTCTGTTACGGTCTCGGGACGTCGCTGGATATGTGGGGGCTATGGCTGTATCCGGCCGTCGCCTTCGCAGTCTTTAATATTTATCTGGGCGTTCCACCCTGGCTCGTTGGCTTGGCATTGACCCTTATCCGCATCTACGATGCCATTGCCGATCCGATATGCGGATGGCTGTCGGATAATCTGCGTTCAAGACACGGCCGCAGACGCCCCTTTATTCTGATTGCCGGTATCTTGAGCGGCCTCGGCCTCCCGTTTCTGTTTGCCGTATCGCCGTCCTGGGTAAACGTTAATTTTCTCGGCGTCTCGGTGGTCTTTTGGTACATGATAGCATCCCAGCTTCTGTACATTCCTATTATCAGCGCATTTACCGTCCCCTATAACAGCCTGGGGGCAGAGCTGACCCCTGACTATGAAGAACGCACGTCGATTATGTCATACAGAAGCGCGATGCAGAAGGTTTCCGAACTGGGAAATTTTTATGCCCTCCGCTTCACGAACCTGGCATGGTTTCTCCTGCCCGGGACAGACAAGAAAAACACCCTGTTCGGCATTCAGGTATATACGTCTATTCTCGGTACTGTTATGGCACTTTTTGCCATTATCATATTTTTCAGGGTCAAGGAACGGTACTATGACAAGGTAGTAGTGAAGACTACGACGCATATTTCACTGAAAGAGTCGTTCTATGAAACGCTCAAATGCCAGCCGTTTCGCCTTATGATGGTGATGGGGGGTGCCTTTACCTTGGGCACGAGCATGGTCGGTTCACTGGGGTATTATGCCACGGTATTTTATGTATGCCAGGGCAGCACGGTGATAGGTGATAACTGGAACTTCTGGATGGGGCTTGCGTTTATGACAGGCGGCCTGATAGGCGTTCCGTCGCTGGCTGCCTTGGCGCACAGGATAGGCAAGCGGTACGCGGCCGTTGTGGCCGCCAGCATCGGCATCTGCGGTTACGGCGGCTCATGGTTTCTTTACACGCCCCGTATTCCGTGGCTGCAGACAATTTCTTCCGGTTTAATGGGGATGGCCGCCGCGGCCCTCTGGATGCTGCACAGCTCTATCGGCGCGGATATCATCGACTATGATGAACTGAATACCGGCAGACGCCGCGAAGGTTCTTTCACCGCCTGCGCCTCATATATTCTCAAGCTGGGCAATTCCCTGGGCTATTATATCTCGGGCCTTATTCTGACGTGGTCCGGTTTCTCCTGGGCCGTAGCGGCGCAGGCACCAAGGACCATTTTCTGGATTCGGACAATGCTTGCCACTATTCCGGTGATCGGTTTATCGGTAGCTATTTTCTTTGTGCTGCGCGTCTCGATAACAAAACAAAAAAGCGTGGAAATCCGCAGGCAGCTCGAAGAGCGCCGGGGAACGGTGTAGCAAGTCACCAAGTCACAAGGTCACAAAGTCACCAGTAGTTTTATTTTTTAGTTTTTTCTGGTGACCTGGTGTCATGGTGTCTTGGTGACTTTGTCAGGAAGATTATGGTAGAAGATAAGCGATTAGGTGATGACCGGAGAAAAAAGGATCACCGGCCTCCGAAGGACCGGAGAGATCCGGAGCCCCTGGTCTCGGTCCTGCCGGCCTACGACGATGAAGTCGTGCCGATACGGTCCGAGGCGGGCCGATTCGGGATATTTCTCAAGGAACTGAACAGACAGAAGTATTCCTTCCTCTTTATTGCCCCGGGCCTCATCCTCTTTACCATATTTGTCTTAATTCCGGTAGTGACGTCTCTCTTCTGGAGCTTTACCAGGTACAACGTGTTTCAACCGCCTATCTGGGTGGGGCTTGATAACTACCGGCATATTCTGTTTCACGATCCGAGGTTCTGGAAGGCGATCAAAAACACCGTCTTATATGTCGGCGGTACGGTCCCGGCGGGGATTGTCATTGCCCTCATGCTGTCGATCGCGATCGACCAGCAGATCCGTTTCAAGGGATTTTTCAAGACAATGTTTTTTATGCCCGCCGTCACCGCTATCGTGGCCATCTCCGTTATCTGGAAATGGCTCTATGCCGGAGAGAAGTACGGCCTCATTAATTATCTGCTGATCAAGATGGGGTTTCAGCCGGTTGACTGGCTTTTGAGCCCTGCCTGGACGCTGCCGGCGATTATGATTATGAGCGTGTGGGCAGGTCTGGGTTACAATATTATATTATTTACCGCGGGACTGTCGGCTATACCGAAGAGGTTTTATGAGGCGGCTGAGATTGACGGGGCAAATGCGTGGGACAAATTCTGGAACGTCACGCTGCCGCTCCTGATGCCGACCATGCTTTTTGTGGTGGTGATGTCGGTGATCGCCTCATTCCAGGTGTTTGATCAGGTCTACATCATGACAGGAGGCACCGAGGAGGGAATAGGCGGTATTCTGGATTCTGCGCTTACTATCGTTGCCTATCTGTATGATATGGGTTTTCAGAAGTTCCGCATGGGATATGCCTCTGCCCTTGCGTACCTGATTTTTGCGATTATTTTCGGCGCCACACTGGTTAATTTTAAGATGATGCGCTCGAAGATTGAGTACTAACATAGTTCGCTGGTTCGCGAGTTAGCCAGTTCGCGAGTTCAAAAAAGAACCCGAGTAACTCGAGTAACCCGTGCACCCGAAGAACCAATGAGGATTTGTTATGGCCGAAGGTATGCTTCAGTCGATAAAGGTGCAGTTGAGGATACAGCGGGCGATTATCTATACGGTTCTGATTATCGGTTCTGCGGCCATGGTGCTGCCGTACCTCTGGATGATTATCAGTTCGTTTAAGCCGATAGAAGAGATACAGACGTACCCGCCGAGTTTTTTTATCCATCACCCAACGGTCAAGGCGTATGCGGACCTCTTCCGGCTCATACCGATGGGGAGGTATCTTGGTAACAGCATACTTGTCGCCACCCTTGTTACGGTAAGCAACGTCTTTTTTTGTTCCCTGGCAGGATATGCCTTTGCCAAGCACCGGTTCTGGGGGCGCGACAAACTGTTTTTGCTTATCCTGGGATCAATGATGATTCCCTGGCAGATCAATATTATCCCCGGATTTGTGATCGTCAAAAAACTCGGGTGGCTTAATTCATTTTACGCATTGATTATCCCTAATATGGTGGGTGCCTTCGGGGTATTCCTGACAAGACAGCACATCTCGACGATACCCAACGATCTTATCGACGCCGCCAAGATAGACGGGTGCGGCGAGTTCAGGATTTACAGACTGGTGATCTTTCCTCTTATTAAACCGGTACTGGTTGCCTTGGGGATATTTATGTTTCTGGCCCAGTGGAATAATTTTGTGTGGCCTCTTGTTATTATTCATTCCGGCGATATGAGGACTGTGCCCCTTGCCCTGGCTGTTCTGAACGGCCAGTTTGGGACCGACTTCGGCACTAATTTTCCTATGGTTATGGCAGGGGCTGTGCTGGTTACCATCCCCGTTCTCGCGGTCTTTCTACTCTTTCAGAAGTATTTTATTCGCGGTATTACGTTAACAGGGCTGAAATTTTAACCATATAGCCTTCAGCTTTCAGCTCTCAGCCTTCAGCGGCTGCGAGCTGAAAGCTGCGAGCTGAAAGCTCAGATATGAAAAAAGTCAATTATTACCTGTTATGTTTTGGTGTAACGTTGCTGTGCACGGTGAGTGTTACGGGTGATGCCTGCGCAAAACCGGACATCGAAAGTATCAGCGTCAACGGACGCGACATCCCGCGGTTTGATATGTTCGAGCTTACCATCTCCGTCATAGCGGAGTTTGAAAACCCCTATGACCCTGAACAGATCGATGTGCAGACTATTTTTACCTCGCCTTCTCAAAAGCCGTATACCGCATACGGTTTTTTCTATCAGCCGTTTACTCGGACAAAAAAGAGCGGCAGACAAAAACTACAGAAGGTAGGCGAGCCGGTATGGAAGGTGCGTTTTGCACCGTTTGAAGAGGGCACGTGGAGTTACCGCGTGCTGGTAAGGACCGCTGCCGGGCAGGAATTTTCGAATACCGGATATTTCAAATGCGTGGCATCGGATTATCCGGGGTTTGTGAGGGTGGGGGGCAGACAGCATTTTGATCCGCGGCCAAGGTACCAACAATGGTTTTACAGGATATTTCCCCGGCTGGCAAAAAAGTACCGCCCCTGGTATTTCTCTTTTGATAACGGAAAATTTTTCTTTCCTATCGGAGAAAATCTGGCCTGGTCAGACCCTCTTCTCAGGACGTACTCATACGACGAGTGGTGCGGCAAGCTTGCGGAGTATGACTGCAACTTTATCAGGCTGTGGATGGCACCGTGGTGTATGATTCCCGAATGGAAACACACAGGACTGGGCACCTATGATCAGCAGACATCGTGGGAGCTGGACTATGTTTTTGATCTCTGCAGGGAGAAGGGACTGTATGTGGTTCTCTGTTTTCTGGATCACGGCCAGTTCAGCCGGACACAGGACGCGGAGTGGCATAACAATCCCTATAATGCTGATAACGGTGGGCCGTGCAAGGTCCCTGCGGAATTTTTGACGAATAATGAAGCGAAGACCTTCTTTAAGAGAAAACTGCGTTACATGGCAAGCCGGTGGGGTTACAGCAGAAACCTCATGAGTTGGGAATGGTTTAACGAGGCTGATTTGAGCGAGCTCGACGTTGAAGACCTGCCTGAATGGATCCTCGAGATGGACAGATATCTGACCACGCTCGATCCGTATAACCACATGCGAACCACCAGCTTCTATAAAGACGATCATCCCGATGTCTGGTCGCTGGATCAGATCAGCTTTACGCAGCTTCATATCTATAACCAGAGGAATTACGCCGAATTTTTCTCACCCGAGGGCAACAATGGGATACCGGGAAAGTACAAGAAAAAGACGTTTGAGCGCAGCAGGGCGATGGTGGAAAAATACAACAAACCGTTTTTGGTGGGAGAGTTCGGCTGGATCGATGAACTGATCAGGAGACTGGATCAGGACGGGATACATCTACACAACGCGCTGTGGGCAAGCATTCTTTCGTATCAGGCCGGGACGCCGATGGTCTGGTACTGGGATTTATACGTTCATCCGAATAATCTGTACTATCACTTCAAGGCGGTGGCGCGTTTTCTGGAAGGGGTGGATTTTCTGCACAGTACCTTTGAGGATGCCCGGGTGGTGCTTACGGGATGCCCCGAGGAGCGGGTAATGCTGCGTGCAATCGAGAGTGACGGGGTTGCCCTGGTGTGGCTGCATAATCGGGAGTACAATCTTGATCAGCATATCGCCTGCCTTACCGAGGAGGCGAAGAACGTCATCAGAAAAAAGCGCAATCAGCCACTCCAGGGATGCTCGTTTCCTCCGTCGTTTCTGGAGAATATTACGTTGCGTTTTCCCCACTTTAAACAGGGTACGTATCAGGTGAGGTGGTATAATACCTTTACCGGTGAGCAGATGCAAAAGGAGACGGTCGCCTCGGGAGCCGATGGTTTAACGGTAAGGGTGCCGAAGGTTATGTCGGATATTGCCGGGAAAATCGAGCGGATAAAAGGCATTGGCTGGTTCTGGCAGTAGTTAACATGACACAGGACACATGTCATAAAAACCCTAAATCCAAAACCCTAAACTCTGAACAAACTCAAAACTCAAATTCTCAAAACGAACAACATCAGCAACACGCGTCATTGTGAGCGAAGCATTCTCCCTGAAACACACGACACAACCAATGTCATTCCCGTGAAAACGGGAATCCAGGAAAAGAATGGATCCCGGATCGGGTCCGGGATAACAAAGCAGCAAGAACGAAAGGAAAAAGTGATTTGACATTTTGATATGTCATTTTGATTTTTGCAGTTTGATTTTTGATTTAAAAAACTGATGACTTGGTGTCCTGATGACTTTTAAGAGAAGGAGAACATAATGAGACGAAGTATATCCTTTTTTATTGCGGCTGCCATAGTGTGTGAAGCAGGATTAGTGTGGGCGCATTCTGAAGAGGCGGCTGTGTGCGTTAAGACGTATAACCTTATTAAGATAGATGCCGAGCTTGCCGACTGGACTACACGCATTGACCCTGAAAATTGGGGGGCATTGCTTAAATTGAAAAAGGGGGAGGTAGAAGACTGGATGATGATGGCGCCGCCGAGCTATGTCAATAAACTGACCTCGCGGGTAGAGGCCGGCGAAGTCAGCACTCCCAAGGATTTTAGCATGACATTCTATTGTATGTGGGACGAGGAGAACTTTTATTTTGCCGCCGAGGTTACCGATGACGCAGTTGTCGCCCAGCACGAAGGCGACGATATATGGCAGGATGACTGCATTGAGGTGTGGTTCGACGGCAGATATGATGCCGTAACCAAGACAATGTTTCAGGATGACGAATACCAGATCGGATTTTCCCCACGGAGTAAAGACAGACCAAAGACGATTGGGTGGTGCTGGCGCAATCCAAATCCCCAGCCGGTGATCAGCAATATGAAGGTGGCATCCCGTCTGACCGAAACCGGATATATCCTTGAGGTGGCCATTCCTTTTTCTGCCCTGCGCGGTATTACACCTGAGGTATGCAAGGTGATGGGATTTAATGTTAGTGTGGTTGACAAGGACCAGGATCAGCTGTGGACCCACATTACCTGGTCAGGGTATCTGCACTCCAATCCTACCCAGTTTGGAAAGCTCTATTTTGTGGATGCTCCCATAGAGGTTAACATAAGTGATTTGAAGAAGTTACAAAAATAAAATTTTTTATGATTTATCTTGTTAGTCAGACTAACTTATGCTATACTTCTTATAAGGTTTTTATACAAAACTCCCATCCTTTAAAAAGTTGGAAAATACACTGTGAAAACGGGTCGGGAACTGCCTATGCAATTCAAAACTTTTTTGTTTACAATTAGTTACGTATTTTTCTGCACCGCCTTCGTTGTATATCCCGCCTTTTGTGAAGAAATCGTCATATATGATTTTGAAGAAGATGCCCAGGAATGGCAAATCCCGGACTGGGCAAAGGGTAACGAGGACTACGTAGGAAGCGATTTAACCCTCTCAAAAGAGCACTCAAGCGCCTTACGTGTATTTGCTGATTTTCCCGGTACCGGGGTCTGGAAGGGGGTATATATCGAGCGCGTTATGGATGTGACCGACTGGTCGGATTTTGCCAGTATTAAGGCGGATATTTTTCTGCCCGAGGATGCACCTGAGGGGGTGGGGGGACGATTTATTTTTACACTGGGGGATGACTGGGTGTGGACGGAGATGAACAGACCTCTTTCACTCAAGCCGGGCGAATGGACGACCATCAGCGCCAGCATTCTTCCGGACAGCATGGATTGGAGGTATTTCTTGACCGATGAGTTTAGAAAGGATATCAGAAAGATAGGAATTCGCATAGAAACGATTACACACACGGCAGCCTATTCCGGCCCTCTTTATATTGATAACATCCGCGTGTGCAGCGAAAGAGAAGATTAATTCACAGACGCTCGCCAATGGCGAGCTATGACTTATATCGGTTTGACAAATAGATATAAGTCCTCTGCTCATTAAAGGAGGATTGCAATGAAACTAGGTATTCTTGCAGTGAGTTGTGTTGTATTAGTGGCAGCGACCTTGGGGACGGGTATCTGCGCCGAGACTGAGGAGATGGTAATTTTTGGATTTGAAAAAGACCTGCAGGATTGGCAGATTCCCGAGTGGGAAGTCGAGGATACTGAGTATTATGCCGCCGAGGATATTGCGGTCTCAGGATACTATGCCTCGGAAGGCGATTATTCGCTCGAGCTCCTGGTTGATTTTCCCGGCGGCTCCTGGAAAGGGGCGTATGTAGAGAAAGAGATGTATGTAACCGACTGGTCCCAGTTTTCCGCGCTTAAGGTCGATGTCTACGTTCCCCAGACGGTACCCGCTGGTCTTAAGGGAAGAATTGTTTTGACCGTCGGAGAACAGTGGAAATGGACCGAGATGAACAGGGGCATAGCGCTTACGCCGGGTGAATGGAATACCATAACGGCGGTGGTAAAGGAAGGGAGCACCGATTGGAAGTTTTTTCCTGATGAGAAGTTCCGCCAGGATATACGGAAGATCGGTGTGAGAATCGAATCAGATAGAAAGCCTGTCTATAAAGGCCCTATCTATATCGATAACGTGAGGCTGGCTAAGTAATTCAGGTAGAGAAAAAAGAAGTTTCCGTTTGATGGATTCAAGCGGGGAAGGCCCTCCTAAACACTGATGGTGTATCTTTTGTAGTTCGCCGATCCTGTATCGGTGAGAATTTCATAATGCCAACCAACACAAAAACGATGACAGAACAGACGCGGTACGGCCACTTCGATGTCGGACGCAAGGAGTATGTTATTACCCGTCCCGATACGCCTACTCCATGGATAAATTACCTCGGACAGGACGCCTACTGCGCCCTTGTTTCCAACACGGCCGGCGGATACAGCTTTTACCAGGACCCGCGAGATAAAAGGATTCTGCGGTACCGCTATAATAATATCCCGGTTGACAGGCCGGGGCGTTATCTCTATGTGAGGGATAACGCTACAGGTGAGTACTGGTCGGCCACGTGGCAGCCGGTAATGACCGACCTTTCCCGATATAGGTATGCATGTCGACACGGATTGGGATATACGGTTATTGAATCAACGTACAATGCCATTGCTGCACAGGCGACATATTTTGTGCCGCTCGGTCTTCCCGTTGAAATATGGATGTTAAAAATAGGCAATACCGGAGACCGGGAACGGGATATCAGCATTTTCAGCTATGTTGAATTTTGTCTGTGGGATGCCATGGAGGATTTGCTTGATCTGCAGTACACACTGAATATCGCTAAATGCGAAGAGAGGAACGGGGCAATAATCCATTTTACCGGCAATCGTCCGCTTGGTTCAGGACTGGGGGATACCGCGTACTTTCTGGTAAGCGAACCTCTGGCGGGTTTTGACTGTGAGAGAGACGCTTTTATCGGCCCCTATCGTTCAGAGTCTAATCCGCTGGCGGTCGAATCAGGCCGGTCAACCCATTCTATTGCGCTGGGAGGAAACCCTATCGGCTCGCACCATTTGCGTGTTCATCTAAAGGCGCAGGAAGAGAAGACCATCGTGTTTCTTCTGGGTGTCAGCGATCATACGGGTGAGGATCTGGCTGTCATGAAGGCCCTGCTGGCTACAGAAGCCTGTGCTTCTGAATTACTGCGTGTTAAAGAGGGTTGGGAAAAGTATCTTGCCCATTTTCAATGTTCTTTACCCGATGAAGATATAGCACATATATTGAACGTATGGAACCAGTATCAATGCAAGACCACCTTTAACTGGTCTCGGTATGCCTCTTTTTATGATACAGGAGTAAGCCGGGGCATGGGGTTCAGGGATTCCAATCAGGATACACTCGGGGCGCTCCACGCGGTTCCCGGACAGGCAAAGGAGCGAATAATAGATCTTGCCGCAAATCAATTTGAGAAAGGCGACGCATACCATAAGTATTTTCCTCTGACAAAAAAAGGAGCGGATACCGGTTATTCCGACGATCAGCTGTGGCTGGTGCTTTCTGCGACCGCACATGCAAAGGAGACAGGCGACTTTGATGTTCTGCGTCACGCCATACCTTTTGTCGACCAGGGGGAAGGCCCGTTATACGATCATCTGGTCCGGGCGATTGAGCGCACGGCAACTGCTACCGGTCCTCACGGATTGCCGCTTATCGGATATGCGGACTGGAATGACTGCCTGAATATGAGAGGACCCAACAATATGGCTGAGAGCGTGTGGCTTGGCGAATTTCTTGTTTTTTGCTCCCGGGAAATGGAATTTCTTGCCGTGCGTCTTGGTGAGTCAAAAGATGCCCGGCGGTTCCGCGCAATCCGCGAGGAGTTTTCTCAAAGGATTAATGGAGCGGCCTGGGACGGAGAATGGTATCTGCGCGCATTTGATGATAATGGCTCGCCGGTTGGCTCTGCGCACTCATCCGAGGGGAGGATATATCTGCTTCCTCAGGTCTGGGCGGTTATAAGCGGCATCGCTGAAGAGGAGAGAGGAACGAGGTGTATGGACAAGGTACAGGAACTACTTGATACGGAGCTTGGCATTATGCTTATGTATCCTGGCTATACACGGTCTGATCAGAAACTCGGCGCCATAACCCATTTTCCCCCAGGGCTTAAGGAAAACGGCGGGATTTTTTCCCACGCAAATCCGTGGGCGGTTATTGCGGAGGCGCTTTTGGGCAGGGGGGAACGTGCGTACCGGTGCTATACAAAGATATCCCCTGCAGAAAAAGACAAACTGCAGGAGATACACCGGACAGAGCCCTATGTCTATACGCAATACCTCGCAAGTAGGGAGCACCCGGCATTTGGTGCGGGCCGAAATTCGTGGCTTACCGGTTCGGCAAGCTGGAATTTTGTTGCCGCTACTCAATATATTCTCGGCATTAAACCAGACTATGACGGTTTACTGATTGATCCGTGCATTCCGTTTGAGTGGAAAGAGTTTCGGGTTATAAGGCATTTCCGGGGGGTTCCCTATAGCATTACTGTTGCCAATCCGGATAGTGTCTCACGGGGTGTTCGAAGTGTGCATGCTAACGGGAAACCGGTGGCGGGAAATATAGTTTCTGCAGTGAGCGGGATATCGAGTGAGGTGCAAAAGATACAGGTTGTGATGGGCAACTAAAACAGCTGTTGTACGAAAGGAGAAGAAGGTGAGTGAACGTGACGTGTGGCAGGATATAAAGGAATACCCGAAGATTTCAATCATTAATCCGATACGTAATGTTGAACGTACCATCGAGAAAAATCTGGACACGCTTCTTGAGATCGATTATCCGAAGGAACGGATGGAGATTATTTTTGCAGACGGCGGGAGCACCGATAAGTCCGTAGAGATCATTAAGAGCTATCAGAAGACATATTCCTGTATCAAGCTCGTCGTCATTCCGAACTGTAAGTCACCCGGCCAGGCGCGCAACGCGGCACTGGGTGTTGCGGAGGGGGAGTATATCCTGTTTACCGACGGTGACTGCGCGCCGCTTACGGACTGGGCAAAGAAAATTATCGAGCCTTTCCTGCGGGATGGGGCTATCGGTATGGTTGGGGGTGAAATCCTGACCTTAAGGACAGACCCCGAGAATGTGGTTGAGACATACTGCGAAGAAACGGGATTTTTAAAGGTTGCCGGCAGGTGCGCTCTCTATGAGGCGGGTTATTATCCGACCATCGAAAAACATCTTCCGCACGAGGTAAACGGCAATATTTACAGCCCGTTTTTTGCCACTGCCAACGCGGCGGTCAGCAAAAAAGCCGTTGATACAATAGGCCGCAGATTCTGGGACGAGATTACCTCTGAAGACGTTGATTTTTCCCTGCGGATTCTCAAGGCGGGATTCAAGCTTTACTTCCAGCCGTCCGCTATCGTCAATCATATGCATCGGGTCACACTGGATGCGTACAGAAGGCAACTCTACGGGTATGGTTTTGGGCATCCTTTGGCCGTGTTGAAACATGCTAAAAAGGTACTGGAGGTCAGGCCTCAGTACTTTGGTTATTTTTCCATCCCCATCCCGTTTCCCATCAAGGGCATTATCTATATAGGGGATTTTCATTTTATGCACCTCTTTGGATTGGGGTTTTTGCTGAGTTTGCTTTTCGGATGGACAGCTTCGACAAGTCTTATCATGATGCTCGGCTTCGCATTTTTTACCTGGAAATACTTCAAACCCATGCGAAGGCTGAGACCACAGAATAAGTTTTTGACATGGTGCAAGATACGCTACCTCTCGAACTGGTCTCTTATGTTGGGCGGGTTTAAGGGTGCCAAGACATTTGGGGTTGTGTATGTGGAGTCAAGCTGGTAGGAATAATGCGGCAGCAAGTAAACAGCAACAAAGGTATTAACTTTGTGCTAGTCGCGGAGAAAAGATTATGCAACGTTTTTAAGAGGAGAGCACTATGAGAAGAAAAATTTTATCCAAAGAGCCCGTGCTAAGTGATAGGGAAAGAAAAAACTTGCTTATGTTAGAAACGATAAAGAATTCAGGCCCGATTTCAAAAACTGATATTTCGCGACTAACCCAGCTTAATATAGTGACCGTTTCTAATTATATTACTCACTTTATAAAAGAAGGTCTTGTTGCCGAGAGGGGTTTGGATATTTCGAGCGGCGGCAGAAGACCTGTTTTGATCGAGCTTAATCCAGGGTATGGTTATGTGATTGGATTAGACCTTGGACGCCATGAACCATTTCCGATCAAGATTAAAATGGTTGGAATTTTGGCTGATTTGTCAGGCAATATTATCGCAAAGTTAATAAGGACAAGACATAAGGAACGAATGGATGAAATGCTGGGTCATGCTGTTGATTTAGTGAAAGATCTCGTTAGAAAGGCTGGTGTGAAAAAAGAAGAGATAAAGGGAGTGGGACTTGGGGTTTCTGGCGTGATAGATGAGCCCACCGGCACAGTGCGATGTCTTTTAAGAGACGGTGATAGTGGAAACTATGAATTTTTGATGAATCGTATAGAGCGGGAATTCGGTTTTCCTGCTTTTATCGGAAATGACGCAACATTTGCTGCATATGGAGAATATTCATTTCGTTCTGAGACATTAATGAGGAATATGTTATATATGTATAGTGATGTTGGTTGTGGGTTTATCGTCAAAGGGGAAATATATTGTGGAGCTACAGGATGCGCAGGGGAGCTTACCATGAATCTGCCACGTTCTCAAGACAGCTCTATTCATTGTGGAAGCGCCGTCGATTGCATCTTGAAACCACGCGATATTGGCTGGATGCTGACTCAGGAAGCAATTGGTGTGCTAACCGAAGAGACGAACAAGGAGTCCAGGATAAAAGGGATTGCGGGCAAATTAGAGGATATTTCTTTTGAGGTAATAATCAAGGCTGCTGAAGAAGGGGACAAATTTTCCATAGAGCTTCTTAGGAAAGGTGGGGAGTTACTCGGTATGAAAATCGCCTATCTTGTCAATTTGTTTAATCCTGATATGGTTATTGTGGGGGGCAGCCTTGAGCATGCTGGCGCCTTCATTCTTGACCCGATAAAAAATGTTGTTTCGCGTTGGGCGCTTCCAGAAGCAGCCGATGCCGTTAAGATTGTTAATTCACGCTTAGGAGGAGACGCAGTTGCTATGGGCGCCGCCAGTCTGGTGATTCGTGAACTATTTGCAACACTGTAATTTTCTTCCTTATAGGACCTTTCAGCCATCAACAATCGAAGTTTCATTACTTTCCCATGTTATTATGAACTTTTTATCATTATGAAAAGACGATATGGCATAACGGTAAGGACGTTACTATGTGCAACAATCTGTTTATTTATAACAGGTTGTGGATCTCACGAAAAGCAGGCACAAGACATTGTCATGTGGCTTGTGGGGTCTGAGGCTCAGGCCCAGACGATTAACAAACTTGGTGAGGAGTTCTGTCAGAGATACGGTATCCGCGTGAGGTGCGAGGCGATCTCCTGGGGGGAGGCTCACAGCAAATATCTGACTTCTGTCGCCGGTGAGGTGGCCCCTGATATCGGGACCATGGGACTGACGTGGGGAACGGAGTTCGGCAGCCTGGGGGCTATGGTGGACCTCAGGAAGGCATTTCCTGACGATATTACCAGGATTCAAAAGGATACCTTCCCCGGCATCTGGGCAGCAACACAGCGCGAAGGTCATGTGTACGGTATACCCTTTGACATGAGTTTACAGCTTATGTATTATCGTACCGACGTCCTTAAAAAAGCACCCCGTACGTGGGATGAGTTAATCGAGATGCTGGATCAGTTATCGAAAAAAGGCAAAGGGATGATTTTTGACTGGGGGTCTCTGAGCTGGATCGGGCTGGCACCGTATCTCTGGCAGGCAGGCGGCGATTTTTATACACCGGATACATCGCATGCCACGTTAGACAGCAAGGAGGCGGTTGAGGGGCTCAGATTTTTTTCCGAGCTCTACACCAGACACGGCGTTCCCAGGTCAAAGATACCGGTTGAACAGGGTATGAGGACAGGGGATTTTCCACTGGCCATTTCCGGGAACTGGAAGATCGAAGAGTTGACGTTTGCCGCCCCGGAGATCACCGGAAAATGGGGGATAGCCCTGCTGCCCGCCGGTCCTTCCGGAAGACAAACCGCTTTTATCGGCGGCAGGATTATGGGCATTTTTGAGCAGTCAAAGAATAAAGAGGCTGCCTGGAAATTTATCACTTTTTTATTTGATCCCGCCACGCAGGTACGTCTGTATCAGGCAGCGCAGACGACCCAGGACACATATCTCCCGCCCAATATAGCAACATGGGATATGCTTCCTATCGAGAAGCATATCAAAGAGACGATTCGCCTGCAGGCAATGGATGCCAAGGGGCCGCCGGCAGTTTTAGGATGGGATACCAGCACTAGATTTATCGATCAGGCTATTCAACGCACTGTCCTGGAGGGTGCCGACCCTGCTGAAGAATGCGAGAAGGCTAATGCCGAACTCGAGCGGCGTATCGGGAAACGGTTTATACTGGATTAAGTGGTTTAAGAGTAAAAAGTTGTGCACATCAAAAGTCCCACGAGGCGCAGGGCCCCCTTTTTATAAAATGTAAAAAAGATACTTGCGTTTTTTGAAATAATGTGCTATTGTATAAAAAATTCAAATTCAGCACACTATTGATTAAATGAATTAGCGTGAGATGAAAAAAATACCTTTCTTCAACGCCTCATTTTTGATGTTTTTCTGCATTTCCAACTTCTTTCTTTTTATTATTACCCCCTATGCATATGCAGGAGCCTGGACGATTAAAAAAGGCCAGTGGAATCTTGAGTCTTTTAATCGTCTCTATAAGGCTGATAAGACCTTTGACGGCAGCGGCAATAAGGTAGCCAAGGAAAAAAATGCCGATTATAAGGATTTTCGAACAGAACTGAAGACACAGTATGGAGTTACCGACCGATTTAATGTTGAGGTGGATATCCCATATTCATGGTCGGAATATTCCGATATCAACGGCACTCTGAAAAACGATGGCATCGGCGATATCTGGGTCAAGGGAAAGTATAATTTTAAGCAAGAACCGTTTGTCGCGAGTGTGCAGGCAGGCGTCAAAATACCCGATGCCTACGATACCAAGGATCAGCCGGGTCTTGGTGATGGGCAATGGGACGGAGAGATTCGCATTCAGATCGGAAAGTCGTTTCATAAAGAAGGATTTTATGAGCGGTTTGAAGAGGAGGTAAGGGCTGAGGAGTCGGCATTCAGACGGGAACAAAACAGGATAAAACGGGCAAAGGTAGGAGAGACCCTTGAGCAGATGGAAGACCGGGTGCTTGGCTCTTCGGGTGCCGGGCGTTACCGTACGGGCGACGAGATCATGGGAGAAGAAGAAGAGGGCTGGAGCATAGGAGACTGGCGGGCGTGGTTTCGCCGGGAACGTCCCTGGTTTATCGGCGCGGAACTTGCCGTGAGGGCCCGGGCGGAGGATCCTGCGAATGAAGTCCCGTATTTTATTGAAGGCGGGATGTGGATGAATAAAAAGGTGATGGTTAAGGCAACGCTTGACGGTATCGAAGGGATAGGCGAGCGAGGCGCTATCGAAAAGGACTTTACCAAGGTAGGTCTTGCCATTATTTATGCCTTGAGAGGGTGGGGGTATGGTGCCGTATTCGGTGATGCGCCCGATAAGAGTCAGCTTAATCTCGAGTTTGGCGTGACACAGGTTGTCTTTGGTAAAAACAGCGACGCGGCTACCGAGTACTATGGAAAAGTGCTGTATCTGTTCTGATTAAAATGAGGTCGCATTTTAGAGAGCCTGCCTCGCGGGCAAGGCGGGCAAAGCGAAGGTAACATACTGTCCGAATGTGACCCGTGAGCAAGGGTCCAGATTTCCGCTCTCCACTTTCGTGAGGACAGGTTTTGCGGGAGCGCCTATTAGTTTTAGAGTTGTTAATTTTCATAAAAAGTGTTATTATACTACTCTAGAATTTTATTATCATAGCTGATTAAAGAAGCCACCTCGTTTGAGGAGGTATCTATGAAGAAGGAAATAAGAATAGCGGCAATCGGCCTTCTGGCGATATCGGTTCTGAGTATCGGACTTGGTGTGTGGGCACTTGGTTCTAAGGGGTCAGTATCAAAGAAGTTGCAGGTTGCTTTCCGCAAGGCGGCTGATTTGGAAGATGAAAATGCGGTCCTGCAGGAAAAGCTGGCAACGGTCAAAAAAGAGACTTCTTCTCTGCAGGAGAAGGCGCGCGGATTTCAGGATGAATTGAAGGGGGTACGAGAGGAACGCGATACTCTTCTGGAAAAGTGTAAATCACTGGAAGAAAGCAGGGAAAGTCTGGTGGAGAAACTAAAGTATCTTACTCAGGAAAAAGAAGAGGTCGAGACTCAGTTGGGAACCGAAGGGACTGAAGAGATTAATATTGAAGAGATCATGCAACAGGTTGGCCGGGGCGGCGATAGCGAGTTTGTAGCCAGACTTCTCAGGCAGCGCGCAGAGCTTGAGGTCGATTTGAAGAATGCAAAAGGAGAGCTTGAGGCACTCAGGGTTTCTGCCGAAGAAGCGCGCGCAGAGGCAGCCAAACTGACCCAGCAGTTTGAAGGTCTGACCCGCGCCAAACAGTCTCTGGAAGAGAAACTGGCCAGGAACAACGAGGTGTCTGATAAGCTGACCCATGATTATGTTGTTGAACGCGACCAGCGCATTCAACTGACCCAGCAAAACGAGGCTCTGAGCCGCGATTATGAAAATGCCCGCAACGATCTTGACGAACTCAGAAGAAACTTTGAGGAGGCAAGCAGGGAGCGTATGGCACTTTCCCGGGAACTTGACGCGATGAATCAGGTCCTCGATGAAAGGCAGCGAGAAATGGCACGCCTCAGGTCCGTAGTGGACCAGTTGACCGGAAGGACCGAGCCTGCTCAGGGGTATGCCACTAGCTATATGCCACCTCCGTCGTCTTTACCCCCCCTGCCGCCTATAAGCAGCGGTTCGGCAGCAGTGGAGTTGCCGCCTATTGTAGTACGCTCTGAGGCCCCGAGTGCCGTTACAGGCAGGGGCTACGGTACCGGCAGTTACGGGTACGGATCAAGAGCTTCTGTGCCGTCGCCGATGCCCCCACCATCATTACCCAATTATACCCAGACTCCTTCCTCATATGTGAGCCCGGGTCCCAGTATCGGAGGTTTTGGGGCCGGTTTCCAGAAAGAGGGGAAAATCCTGACGGTGAACCAAGAGCACAATTTTGTTGTCATTAATGTTGGACGGGACGAAGGAGTCACGATAGGCATGCCGTTTCTGGTATACCGGGCCGGTAAACCGATAGGAGAAATCGAGATTATTGAGGTCAGGCAATCGATAGCCGCCGCCGATGTTATCAAGCTTGGCCCGGGCATCAGAGAGCTACAAAAAGACGATTCTGTGCAGAAAAAATAACAGGACACAAGACACAGGTCACATGACACATGTAACAAACAATACGTACAGGTGACCTCTTTATTTGACAGAAATTACACCTTAGGGGCAATCCCGCTCTACACTGTTATACAGCTGGTTAAGGGATTGCCCCTTATTGTTATGCTACTAATTACAAACGTTACTTATATTAAGAAAGATTTGCAACTCATTTATTACCAATGTGTTGCTGCATTTGACAACACTACCTCTGTGTGCTATACTTGGAATTGACAGCACTTTGACAAGTTGAGTCTCTACTGAAAAAGGTAAACCATTCGAAAGAATGGGACTCTGCTGAGACGGCAGACACACGTAAAATCTTGTGTGACAAAGCCTTAGAGCCTAACCCCTGAACCAACTTGAGTTCAGAGTAAGGCAGTCAGGTTGCCAGATAAGAAAAACGAGTGAAATCACAGAAACCCATTCCTTCGACTGGAGATCAGGCGAAAGAATGGGTTTTTTTGTTGTCTCTACGTTGTGCCAATTTTGAGATCAAATGTTCAACTTGTTGTTTTTAAAGGAGTTAAAAGCATGCCCTACAAAGCGCATTTTATAACGAAAAGCGATAAGCAGCCAAAGGGGGTTTTTGACGACCCGGCCAAAGAAACCCTTCTGCGTAGGGCATGCTTTTTTTCTATTTCCGAGCTTGCTGATTATATCTATCGGGCCAGACATCATAAAGTCGGTCGGTATCCGGCAAGGCAGGTGAAGTAAATGTTCGAAGAGTTATTTACCTCAAAAATCAGACTGAAGCTTTTGCAACTGTTTCTTTCGGATCCGGCAAAGCCCCGGTATCTGAGGGGGCTTGAGAGGGAGTTAGGAGAGCCGCTGAGCCCGTTGAGGAGAGAACTTGTCAAACTGGTCAGGCTGGGCCTATTAACCACCCAACGAGAGGCCAATATTAAATATTATTACGTGAATAAGCAGTCAGAGCTTTTTCACCGGCTCTATGAGTTTTTTCAAAAAGAACCGCGGGAGCTAACCGAGGAAAACCTGATCATTCAGACAGTCCAACATACCCCGGTTATAGACAGGGCCAGGGACTCAGAAGAAATGCCTCAGCCAGAGCAGACAACCGTATCATCAACCGTATCATCGAGCACGGTCAGACTTGTTGACGGCCTGCTTTTATTTATTTTTCTTATGGCATGCATCAATATCTATCTGGTGACGAATGTGCGGATTACCCCAACGGAGACAAAATCTGTGTTTTATCCGCTGGTGCATACCGTAGCCGCCCCTTCCCAGGAGGTAGCAAAGTATGCCGGTTCTTCACTTCGGGGAGAGGAGCAGATAGCAGGGGGATTGACCTCTCCAGAAACCGGTCGGGACATGGCGGCATACCAGCCCATGCCGGTGTCGTCTCAACAAAAGGATGAGGCCGTTGCCGGCGAGCAGAAAACAGGGCCTGAGGCGGCCGAAAGGCGCCTGGCGAAAAAGACGGAAATAGAACGACAGGTTATGACGCGGCAGGCCAATCAGATGTCCTCGCCCAAGTGGCGGATGAGTTTCGGAACGTGGCATGCCGGCACAACAATATGGCATCCCGAGAATCCCCGGGAGCCCGAGGAGCATGAACTATGAACCGCGCAGGGTTGAGACAACTCGGTGTGATAACGGCACTACTGCTGTTCGCAGCACTGCTTGCGGCCGGCACGGCGCACGAGGTCTCTGCCCAGATTCCGAAGTACATCAGCTTTCAGGGACGACTTACCGACGCTGACGACAATCCGCTCTCCGGCGACTACCAGGTGACCTTCAGGCTGTATGATGCGGCCACATCGGGAAACAAACAGTGGGAGGAGGTCCAGGACGTCAGTGTGGTGCGCGGTATTTTTAGCTGTCTTTTAGGCAGCGTATCGGATTTCGCCTCCGTTGATTTCAACGACTCCTACTGGCTCTCTGTAGAGATCGGTGATGACGGTGAAATGGAACCGCGCCAGCGGGTTACTTCCGTCGCCTATGCCATTAATGCCGACCGCATCGATTCACTGGATTCTTCCCAGCTCTTACGCAGCGATACCGCAGACACCATGGCCGGGACACTGACCTTTAGCGGAGTGACCACCGATATCTCCACCGCGGCAAACGAGGACCTGATAATTGACCCTGCCGGAACCGGTAATGTGGTAGTAAATATCAACAGCGCCTCAGACGGTTTCAGGGTGATCTCAGACTCACTGACCACCTACTTTCTTGTTTCGGATGACGGAACGGTTACCGCCCGCACCATCAAGCCGCAGACGGATGCTACCTATGACCTCGGGTCATCGGCGCTTAAGTGGAAAAATTTGTATGTCGAAACCATTCATGCCGACAGCGTAGCAGGCGGTTCCGCCATTACCCACTCACTCGACGATGCCTATGACGACGGAGCCACGGTAACCGTCGATGAGGACGATCTCGTTTGGAATCTGGCCGCAAGCAGCGATTTTATCATCCAGGACGAAGGTACTGCCGTAGTGACGGTCGACGACTCGGGCGATGTGACGATAGCCGGCTCTCTGGATATGGGCGGCGACCTGAGCGTTGAAGGCGATTTTGATGTCAATATCGACAAGTTCATCGTGGAGGCCGCTACCGGCGATACGCAGATTGCCGGCACTCTTGATGTGACCGGTGAGACAACACTCTCTGATGCGGTGGGCATCACCTACACGGGCGTCGACAGTGCCCTGACCGTTACCCAGGGTGCCACCGGGGCCAGCGCAACGTTCGCCGGAGGTTATGTCCGCGTCGGCCAGGCCGGGACGGTTAATAACGCGAACGGGGCCGGTGATCTGTATGTGCAGGATGATCTGGAGGTTGACGGCACGCTGTACGCGTCGGCCATTGCCGCAGGAACCACAATTACCCATTCCCTCGATGACGCCTATGAGGATGGTTCGGCGATCACCGTCGATGCAGGCGATTTGGTTATCAATCTCAGTACAACAAATGATTTTCTTATTCAGGATGCCGGGGCAACCGCCTTTGCGGTAAACGATGCCGGAACGGCCCAGACGCGGCATGTGGTGCCGCTGGCCGATTCTGCGTACGACCTCGGGACCGATGCGGTGCGGTACCGTGCGATTTATGCGGACACCGTGACCGCGGATAGCCTGATCGGTTCACTTCAGGTAGAGCACTCACTCGACGATGCCTATGACGACGGCTCGACCGTCACGGTTGACACAAGCGATGTGGTCTGGGATTTGACATCAACCAATGATTTTATAGTTGCTGATGACGGCAGCGCGGTTTTTACGGTGGACGATACCGGAGATATCGCGATGACCGGAGATGCGAGTATAGACGGTGCCCTTAGCGTCGGGGCCACACTTGATGTGGTTGGTAACTTTGCCGTAAACACCGATACGTTTACCGTGGCGGCTGTGAGCGGCAATACCGCGGTTACCGGAACGTTGGACGTTGCTGGCGCAACGTCTCTTGCTACTACGCTAGATGTAACCGGCGCAACAACACTTGCTGATATCTTGACGACTCAGGATAAGGTTGATGTGGATTTAGGTGAGGCGGGGGAGATTGTCGATATCGACAAGGCAGCGGCCATTACCGCGAACCTCAACGAGTCTGATCTGACCGTAAGCGCTGCCCTGAGCGTTGCCGACGGCGGCGCCTATACGGCCCAGGGGGCTGTGGTGACGATCGAAAACCTTGCTGATACCGAGACTTCGGGAAGCATTACAAATACCAGAACGGCCCTGGTGGTTAATCAGGAAGAGGCGGGCAGCATTGTTGATTTTCAGGACGGGGGGGCGAGCCGTTTTCGGATAGCGGACGGCGGCGCTATTACCCTGGGGAGTACCGCGAATAATCTCGCGCTCGACGAGGCCGGCGACCTGTCGCTCGCCGGGACAGCCGATACCCTCAATCTTGCCAATACAGCGACGCGTCTGAATCTCATCGGCGGCGAGGTCTACATCGGCTCCGGCACAGTCGATCATGTCGCGGGTGAGGGTGAACTTTATGTCGCAGGAGACGTCGAGGTAGACGGCACGCTTTACGCGGCAAGCATCGATTCAGGCGTTGCTATCGATCACTCACTGGACGATGCCTATGACGACGGTTCAACCGTCACGGTTGACTCAACAGACGTAGTCTGGAATCTGACCTCGACCAATGATTTTGTGATTCAGTCTGACGGTACCGCCGTGCTGACGGTGGACGAGAACGGTAACGCCATTCATAATACCGGGGCGGACGGCTACGTGACGATCGTTGAGGATATATCACAGCTGGGTGGAGGGGCCGGCGCCGACTCGGACGCCACACTCAATCTCGGCATCAAAGACGGGGTGCACGAATATATCAAGTGGGATAATAGCGTGGCCGGTAACGGTGCATTCGTCTTTTCCGACGGCATCACCATCAGGGGAAATAGCCCCGCTCAAATCACCTTCGATGACCCGTCCGGGGATACGAAGACACTCTCGTATGATGCCTCCGCGGGAAGTGACGGAAGCGGCGCCTTTGTCTTCGGAGACCAGGCGATTATCCCTGGTGAGAGCCCCGCCTACCTGAACTTCGGTCTTGATACGAGCACACCCAAGGATGGGGTCTATGATGAGTTTTACGCGATCAAGATGGACCCGGACCCGGACTCTAACGCGGCAACGGATATACAGACCTTCAGTGTGGTAACGATCCCTGACTACGGCACCGCCGCCTGGCAGACGACCGAACAACCTTTATTCGATATCTCATCCGACGGGTCGTTCAATATCTACAATCCGAACACGGGCGAGGCGATTTTTGAGATCGAAAAGGGCGGCATCTTCAAACACGTCTTCCACAACCACGTTAAGAACGCCTCGTTTGAGGCATTCAGCAAGTTGGAGGAGTTTCACGCGTTCGACCCGAACTTTGATACCGGCACCCAGGGTGATTACTTCCAGGGCGGTTGGGATAATTTTGCACCAGATGAATGGCTGTGGGTTTCGGGAGACACCTATCAATTTGCCCCGCTGATTTTCGACCCCGATTATGTCCCTGACACCACTACGTACCGTACCGGGGTATACGAAGGGAAAAGCTCTCTGGAGATAGCCGATATCGATCTTGAGAACGACGATACCTGTCCCCTGACCGATATCGACGCTGTTTTTTATGACGGGCAAATCAGACAGAAGATCAAGGGCCTGAAGCCCAATAGCTATTATGCTGTTGGTGTGGCGATGATGGCGGTGGACACGGGCGCAATCGGCATTCTGGATATAAGCGGAGAAGACTCCTCAGCCCCCTTTACCCCGCTGGTGACGGTTGATGATTCCCTGACCTCGAACGTGAATGAGCGGTATATCTTTCAATATTATCAGGGGGTATTCAAGACCGATGAGGTCGGGAGCGATGTCCGTATCCACCTTATTGCCAGGGACGGCGCGGCACGTTTTGACGCGATACAGGTGGTCGCCGGCAAAATAGTCCCCGAGTATTCACCCACCAGCATCGTTGATACCGGTGACCAGACGATCTACGGCGCCCTGCGATTGGGGCGTTCGGCCGACGGGCGCGGCGGTATCCTCGCGGTGGATAAATATGTCCGTACACGTGGCATCGACTTCTTCAGCGAGGACCCGGGCTTTACCGGGACCGCCGGCGGCGGTGCCACGATTATGCCTCCCGGACCGCCATACCGCAGCGATACTGAGGCACCGGGCTATACCATACTCGAGGTTTATGGGCAGTATGTCGAATCGATCACCCGCGATTATGAGTTGCGGCTTGTGGATAGTGTTGGCTCAGTCACCAATTACGCCGGCACACCCGTGGCATACCAGTACCGGTCCAGGACAATGCTTGATCCGGTACAGGGGGTCTTTTCTGACTGGAGTTCGTGGATAACGTCAGGGAGTATTGTCGAGGGTACAGAGGCGATCCTTGAGGCAGGCATCAAGATAAAGTTCAGCAATCTTTCCCACGGACATCCGGGTGATACATGGTATTTCAGTGCATGCGGTATGAGCCCCGATCAGCAGAATTACGACAGCTACAATCCGAATGCCTCCTATACCCACGGTGAGGCCCGCATCTATAAGGACCCTGTAACCGGAGAGTTGACCTTTATGGACTCGATGGCCGGTGTGGTCAGACTCAAGGACCTGATAGATATGGGTGCCGGTGCCTACATTGCGCCGCCGGTTCCGAACCCGAATAATTCGCATACAACGAGCGGGGCGCCAACGATGGTCCTGACGGTTTCAGGCAGCTATGTTTTTACCGATGAGCGTCACTATGAAATCGCCATCGACTTTGCCAACGGTACTAATCCGACCAAGTTCAACTGGTCTGACGGTGTTTATTCAGGGACCAACGAGTACTGGGACGGGATGGGTATTGAGATTCCGATAAGCGGGGAGTATGCGCTTGGAGCATCAGGGATTATGGTGCAGTTCAATGACCGGTTCGGCGGGGTTGCCGGAGACCGGTGGACGTTTAGTGCATTCCCCGGGAATGTGGACGACCTGCCTCAGCACGGCCATTCAGGACCCAATGACGGTGGCATGCTGACGGCGCCGGGCACCAACGCCAATTTCTTTACCATCGATCATAATAACGATGCGCCAGGCGATATCGGGCTCAATTTCGGAGACTTTTCCCAGTCTATCAAATGGAATCCGGTGATGAACCGTTTTGAAATTAACAGGAATGTGGATATTGCGGGGAGTCTGACGGCACAGAGCCTGAGCGGTAGCACCTCAACAAGCGGCACTACCAACGCGACTTTTGCTGTGGATACGGACAATACCACCGGCGTCGAGCCGGCTGACGGGGCCGGGTTTATCATTACCGGCGGTACCGGTAATGTGGGTATTACCTTTGACGCGACTGCAAAGACCCTGAAGGTTACCGGACCTCTGCAGGGCATGGATATTCCGGCCGGAGCCACATACAGAATAGGCGGCGTTAATTTCAGCTTTAATGACATAACCGGTAATCTGCCTGCCTCGCGGGTTACGGCGGGCACCTTTGACACGGGGGATTTTATTTTCCCTGACAATCTCACGGTGCAGGACAACCTGGCGGTCGGCGCCGACCTTACGGTGGATACCGGCACGCTGTATGTAGACAGTGCCGATGACCGCGTCGGCATCGGGACAACAAACCCCGGTTCGGCGCTTGATGTGAGCGGGACAATCGTTGGAACAAAATTCAAATCAACAAACGCCACCTCGGTTGCCGGAAATAATGCCGTTGCGTTTGGAAGAGAGACGATAGCAAGCGGGCTCTCAAGCATAGCAACGGGTCAATGGACAACGGCGAGCGGAGAGTCAAGCACGGCGATGGGCGAAAATACCGTAGCGAGTGCATGGTATAGCACGGCACTGGGGGGATATTCAACTGCCAGCGCGACCGGCAGCACCGCAATAGGCGCGTTTACCAGTTCAGGCGGAACATACAGCATGACGTTGGGTCGGGGTGTGGGCAATACCCAGCGATTAGCCAATAACATCGGTTCATCGTTGATGGTTGGTTTTAATAGTACGGTCCCGACTTTATTTGTCGGACCGAGCAGCGGTGCGGGCACAACAGGCAATGTGGGTATCGGCACGACGGACCCGGGCGCCAAACTGGATGTCTCAGGAGGTTCTATCCGTACCAATAACCAGCTTATCTCAACAGTTACTACCGGTACCGCACCCTTAGCCGTTACCTCGACAACCAAGGTGGATAATCTTAATGTCGAGAGTGTTGACGGATTCCATGCCTCGGCAACACCAACA
>JAFGGP010000029.1 GCA_016930485.1 Candidatus Omnitrophota bacterium
CAGCCCCCCCTCGCTCGCTTCGAATCCCGCTTTGCATCTCATACCGGCTTACACATTCCTCACTGCTCTTTACAAAAAAGTAACGTCCCCACGGGGATTCGAACCCCGGTCGACAGATCGAAAGTCTGTTGTCCTGGGCCTGACTAGACGATGGGGACGCGTCAGAAAAGTGTACCAAAATCCCTCAGATTGTCAAATATAAATTACTCCTAGGCTTCTTCCTGCTCCTCGAACGGCACCGGTGCTACCGAAGCAACCCTGTCGTTGCCTTTCAGGCGTATGATGCGGACGCCCTGCGCGCTGCGCCCGGTCGACCGGATATCCCTGACCACAAACCGTACAACCATGGCGCCCTGCGTCACCAGCAACAGTTCGTCATCGTCGCGTACAGTCTTAATGCTGACTACCCTGCCGGTCTTGGGCGTCGCCTTTATGTTAATAATGCCCTTGCCGCCGCGGGACTGGGCGCGGTACTGGCTGAGCTGCGTTCGCTTGCCAAAGCCCTTCTCGGCAACGCTGAGGATAGTGGCATCCTCTCTGACTGTCTCCATCCCGATAACCTCGTCTTTTTTGTCGAGGCGTATGCCGCGCACCCCTCTGGCACTCCGGCCCATATCCCGCACCTGCGCCTCGGAAAAACGGATGGCCTTGCCCGCCGCCGTCGCGAGGAAGATCTCATCTTTGCCGTCCGTCATGTTCACCGCGATCAGCTCATCGCCCGCCTCGAGTCCGATACCGATGATGCCGCCTTTTCGCGGATTCGCATAGGCGGTCAGCTGTGTCTTCTTTACCAACCCCTTCTGCGTTGCCATCACCAGGTACTTCCCTTCCTCAAAACTGCCGACCGGCACGTAGGCGGTGATTTTTTCCCCGGCCGCGAGCTCGAGGAGATTGACGATAGCCTTGCCCTTGGATTGGCGCGACGCCTGCGGGATGTCATACACCTTGAGCCAGTGGGCCTTGCCTTTATCGGTAAAAAACAGGATGTAGTCGTGTGTCGAGGCAATGAAAATATCTTCTATAAAATCCTCGTCCTTGGTGGCGCCGCCGGTTACTCCAACTCCTCCCCGTCTTTGTTTCCGGTAGGAACTGACCGGCAGCCGCTTAATATATCCGGCATGGCTGATGGTGATAATGGCGTCTTCCTTGGCGATCAGGTCTTCCAGTTCGAGCTCGGTCACCTCCGCAACGATCTGCGTCCTTCGCGCATCTCCGTACTTTTTCTTAAGATCCTCGGTCTCTGCCTTTATGATCTCCAGCACCTTGCGCTCGCTTGCGAGAATCGATTCGTAGTGCTGGATTTTCTTGATGAGATCCAGATACTCCTCATCTATCTTTTCACGCTCAAGACGCGTCAAGCGCTGAAGCTGCATCTCCAGGATGGCCTGGGCCTGTTTATCGGAGAGCTTGAAGGAACTCATCAGGCTCTCTTTCGCCTCGGGCACCGACTTCGAGGTGCGAATCACCTTGATCACCTTGTCCAGATTGGCAAGTGCTATTTTCAGCCCCTCGAGAATGTGGGCCCGTTCCTGGGCGCGCGCCAGGTCAAATTGGGTGCGCCTGATGATAATGTCTTTCCGGTGGTCTATAAAATGGGCCAGCAGCTGTTTCAGGTTCAGGGTTTGCGGCTTGCCGTCGACAAGCGCCAGCATGATGACGCCGAAGCTCGTCTGCATCTGGGTGTGTTTGTACAGCTGGTTCATGATCACCTGCGAGTTGGCGTCGCGCTTGAGGTCGATGACGACGCGCAGGCCCTCTTTATCTGACTCGTCCCGTATATCGGAGATGCCCTCGATTTTCTTTGACTGCACTAAGGCGGCGATCGATTCGATCAGGCTTGCCTTGTTGACCTGATAGGGGATTTCTGATATGACAATGGCCTCTTTGTTTCCTTTGAGCTGCTCGACATACGCCTTGGCATGCAGCTTTATCACGCCGCGGCCGGTATGGTACGCCTGTTTAATCCCGTTGACACCGGAGATCAGGGCGCCTGTCGGGAAGTCCGGGCCTGTGATATACTTCATAAGGTCTTTGACCGAACAATCGGGGTGATCGATTAGATACACAACACCATCGACTACCTCGCCCAGATTGTGAGGCGGGATATTAGTAGCCATCCCTACCGCGATGCCGCTTGAGCCGTTGACGATAAGATTGGGAAGGCGTGCCGGAAGCATTTCTGGTTCGAGGAGGCTCTCGTCGAAATTGGGCACAAACTCAACGGTCTCCTTCTCGATGTCGGCCAGCATTTCCTGGGTAATTGAGCTGAACCGCGCTTCGGTATATCGCATGGCCGCCGGCGCATCTCCGTCAACCGACCCGAAGTTGCCCTGACCATCGATGAGCGGATACCGCAGGGAAAAATCCTGGACCATCCGCACCAAGGCATCGTAAACCGCCTGATCGCCGTGCGGGTGGTATTTGCCCAGCACCTCTCCGACAATGCGTGCCGCCTTTTTGTACGGTTTGTTATGCTCAAGCCCCAGGTCTTTCATGGCGAACAAAATGCGCCGGTGCACCGGCTTGAGGCCGTCTTTCACGTCGGGAAGCGCCCTTCCCACAATGACGCTCATCGCATACGAGATATATGAATCCTTCATCTCATCTTCGATGTAAATGGGTTTTATCTTCTCTCCCGCGGTGTACATATCTTAAACTCCGTTGTTGTGGATGCTATTTATTTTGGTTCTGCGGGATGCCCGGGTTGCCCGGGCTCGAAAGTAGTTCATTGGTTCTTCGAGTTCAACGGGTTCTTCGGGTTCGATTTGGCTGCAAATTATTCTTTTAACCCGCGAACTCGTGTAACTCGCTAACTCGTGAACCATTTTCAACTCGCGAACCGGCGAACTCGCAGAATTCGTGAACTATAGAGTCATGTCTTTATTACACATCCAAAAATCTTACTTCTTTAGCATGTCTCTCGATAAACTCCCGACGCGGCTCGACTTCTTCGCCCATCAAAATGGTAAACATTTCATCGGCGGCCACCGCATCTTCGAGGGTCACCTTCAGTATCGTCCTGTTTTCAGGGTCCATGGTGGTTTGCCAAAGCTGCTCGGGATTCATCTCTCCCAATCCTTTATACCGCTGGATATTCATGCCTCGTTTTCCGAGATCGACGATGGTCTCAAGGAGCCCTCTCAGGCTTTTCGCCTTAAGCACCTCCCTTTCGGTCTTGATGGTGAAGAGGGCATCGTCGTCGGCTGTGGCGGCCTGCCTTTTCTTTTTTGGTGTCGTTTTTGATTTTGAGCGACGCTTCTTCGCTGCCTTCTCTTTTTGTTCGTCCTTTGGGTGAAGCATGTAGTCGCCCAGGGAGACGCCGAAGCGCGCCAGCCGCGCATCCATCTTTTCCAGGTCGGCTGCCTCAAAAAACTCGGCATAATCAAGCTGCTGGTCTCCCGAAGCGCTTTCGTCCTCCTGTGATTGCAGTTCAATTTCCTTGCCCCGCTGCTTTTCTATGGTCTGCATAAACTTGGCAAGCTCTTCATCAGAGTATAAAAACTGGGACAAATCCTCCACTTTAACCATGTAAACAGGTAGTTTTTTGGTCTTTGGGTGCACATTTTTGACATATTCTGAAAAATTCGCCCCACTTTTCACTATTCCCCTAGAAAGGCGCTCGACATCGAGGAGTATTTGAAGTATGGCCCTTAGCTCCTCTTTGGTCAGGGCTTTTTTTGCCCCCGCGCGGGCGGCCTCCACCCCCTCCATTCCCATATCAAGCAGTATGGCCTTCATGCGCTCTTCGCTCTCTATATACTCTTCCCGTTTGCCTCGTTTAATCTTGTAGAGAGGGGGCTGCGCGACATAGATGTGCCCGTTCTCGATCAGACCGGGCAGCTGCCTGAAAAAGAAAGTCAAAAGAAGAGTTCTGATGTGGGAGCCATCTACATCGGCGTCGCACATTAAAATCACCTTGCTATACCGCAGCTTAGCGATATCAAAATCTTCCTGCCCGAGGCCAGTCCCCAAAGCCGAGATGATCGTCCGTATCTCGTTGTTGTGGAGAATCTTGTCCACCCGGGCCTTCTCGACGTTCAGTATCTTCCCTTTAAGCGGCAGTATTGCCTGATAGCGCCGGTCGCGCGCCTGCTTGGCGCTGCCACCGGCTGAGTCTCCTTCGACAAGGAAGAGCTCGCACAGCGCCGCATCTTTTTCTGAGCAGTCGGCGAGTTTCCCGGGGAGGCTTCCACTATCCAACACCCCCTTGCGCCGGGTGAGCTCACGCGCTTGCTTGGCTGCCTCTCGTGCCCTGGCGGCAAGGAGGGCTTTTTCTATAATTTTATTGCCGACCGGCGGATTCTCCTCAAGAAAGGTGCTCAGCGAGTCGTTAGTGATTGACTCGACGATCCCCTGGATCTCGCTGTTGCCGAGTTTGGTTTTGGTCTGCCCCTCAAACTGTGGGTCCCGCAGTTTTACACTGACGACCGCCGTGAGCCCCTCCCGGGCATCGTCCCCAGAGATGGACAGCTCCTTTTTGCTTGCGGTCTTCTTGTTCTTGAGGTACTGGTTGAGTGAGCGCGTTAGCGCGCTCTTAAAGCCGCTCAGGTGTGTCCCGCCCTCTATGGTGTTGATGTTGTTGGCAAAGGTAAAGATGTTTTCCTTGTAGCCGTCGTTATACTGCATCCCCACCTCTACGCTTATATCGTCCTTCTCTTTGGTAAAATAGATAATTTTTTTGTGAAGTGGGTGTTTATTGCGGTTAAGATAGTCAACAAAGGATATAATCCCGCCGTTGAATTTAAAGGTATTCTCTTTATTGGTGCGCTCATCGACTATGGTTATTTCGAGCCCTTTGTTCAGAAACGCCAGCTCTCTAAGCCGGTTGGTCAGCACATCGTAGCTGCACTCGATTCCTTCGTGAAAAATCTCGATATCGGGTTTGAACCTGACTTTTGTCCCCGTCGCCTTGCTTTTCCCGATCACGGTCATTTTTGAAACGGTTCTTCCTTTTTCGTAGCGTTGGTGGTAAATTTTTCCGTCTCGCCTAACCTCTGCCTCAAGCCATTCGCTCAGGGCATTGACTACACTTACCCCCACGCCATGCAGCCCGCCCGAGACCTTGTAGATCTTGCGGTCGAACTTGCCGCCGGCATGAAGCATTGTCATAACCACTTCCAGGGCGGGTTTCTTTTGTGTTTTGTGCATATCAACTGGGATGCCGCGCCCATTATCAATTACCGTCACACTGTTGTCGGTATTAATAATGGCCTTTATTTTTGTGCAGTACCCGCCCATCGCCTCGTCTATCGAGTTGTCTACCACCTCGTACACCATGTGATGGAGGCCCCGGAAAGAGGTGTCTCCGATATACATGGCAGGCCGTTTTCTCACCGCGTCTATTCCCTCTAATACCTGGATGGTTCTGGCATCGTATGAGGAGCTTGCGCTTTGAGCCACTTTCTTCCTTGTTTTCTGTGGTGCTTTTTTAGTTGGTTTTGCTGTTGGTTTTTTTGTGGCGGGTTTCTTTTGTGGTGGCTTTTTCGCCGGTGTTTTGTTCTTTTTCATGTGTCTCACCTTATTCTGTATTTTATGCCTTTTACCTCGGGGCAGCGTTTTTTGAGTGTGCGCAAGATTTCCTCTTGAGCGGCTTTTAGTTCAAAAAGGTGCAGGGAGTTATCAACCTCGACCCACACCACCCCCTCCTTCATATATGTGGGCCGGGCATAAGAGGCGGCCCCTCCTCCCACGGTTTCTGCCCACGCTTTTTCAACAACGTGGTGCTGCTGCGATTGCTCTTGTATTTGTGAAAGAACTTTGCTGAGAACCTGTTTGATGTCCGCGTTGCGGTCTGCTGTCTTCATAATTATATCTGCATCGGCAACACAAGATACAGATACCTTTCCTCTTTAAAAAGGGCTGGTTTTGCCGCGGAGACCACCTCCATCTCTACCGTCTCCCCTTCAAGAACCCTGAGAACATCCATTAAGTAATTGGGGTTAAAACCTATGGTTAGTGTGGGGCCCGCGTATTCTACCGACAGCTCGTCACGAAACTCTCCGATCTCGGGTGTTGTTTTGGATACAACCATTTTGTTTTTCAGTAATTCTATTTTAACCGCCGTCGACTCGGGGGTTGATAGGAGGCTTGCGCGTTTCATGGTTGAATAAAAACCCTCTTTTTCTGCCACCACCCTCTCCCCTTTTTCTTTCGGCAACACTTGTTGATAATCTGGGTACTCCCCTTCGATAAGCCGGGAGATAATTGTGGTTTCGTTTGTTTTAAAAAATACTTGGTTTTGCTCGAGGTATATCTCAATATCACCCTCTTCTTTTATGGTCTTTAGCAGCTCCGTGGTTGTTTTGCTGGGGATAATTGCCTGGGTTTTTATTTTGGTGGTGGTGTTTATTGTGTGCTCTATTAAAGCAAGCCGCCTTCCGTCCGTGGCAACAAAATGAAGTGTGTCCCCGTTAATAGAGACATAAAGGCCGTTTAATACATACCTTGTTTCGTCGTGAGAGACAGCAAATGTAGTCCTTTGTAAAATCCGCTTAAGCGATGCCTGGGGGATTGTGGTTTTATTATCGTGTGTGGGGGTGGGTAGTTGAGGAAAGCCCTCTTTTGGTAGCCCGATGATTTTAAAAACGCTGTTTCCGCTCTCAACGGTAAACATGTTGTTTTTCTTCATCGTCACCACAACCTCCGCATTGGGAAGCTCTTTAATAATATCACTGATCCTCTTTGCTGGAATAGTCCCCGAACCCTCTTCGATGGTTTTAACGGTGGCTGCCGTTGTAATCCCCAAGACATCGAGATCGGTGGCGGAGATCTGCAGTGTGTTGTTTTGGGTTTCTAATAAGATGTTTGATAGAATAGGTAGGGTGCTGCGTGAGGCCACGGCGTTTTGAACCGAGTGAAGTCCTTTTTGCAGGATGTCTTTTTCCGCGACAAACCTCATAACTCACCTCTTTCTTGTTTCTAATACTGTTATGTATTTTAAACTAAAAATAAAACCGTAGACGTAGTAGTGTTGTGAAAAAGAAGAAACAAGCGAATTAATACATTTTAATGCGGTCCGCTAGCTTATCTACAAAATCCTTAAACTTAGAGTCCTCCTGTATTTTATCCCCAATTTTTTCACACGCATGCATAACAGTTGTATGGTCTTTACCACCAAACAAAGCGCCGATTTCGGGCAATGAGTGCGGGGTAAGTTTTCTGGACAAAAACATAGCGAGCTGCCGCGGAAAGGCGATCTGCTTGGAGCGGCGCCGCGATTTTATATCGGCTATGGTGGTGTTAAACTCATCCGCCACCACCCGCTGTATGGTTTCCACCAAAATCATCCGCTCTTCTTCAACAAGGATATCTTTTAAAATGGTCTGCGCCAAAAGCAGGCTTACCGCCTCGTTCATAAAAGAGGCGTATGCGGCAACCCTAATCAAAGCCCCCTCTAACTCACGCACATTCGTCTTGATCTTATCGGCCAGAAAAAAAAGCACCTCATCAGCAAACACAATACCCTCTTTCTCCGCTTTTTTTCTTAAAATCGCTATACGGGTCTCAAGGCCGGGCGGCTGAATATCAGTTACTAACCCCCACTCAAAACGGGAAATTAAACGCCCCTCCAACCCCTTTAGCTCCTTTGGGGGGCGGTCGCTTGAGATAACAATCTGTTTGTGGGCGTCGTACAAGGTGTTAAAGGTGTGGAAAAACTCTTCCTGAGTCGATTCTTTTCCCGAAATAAACTGTATGTCGTCTATCAAAAGAATGTCAGCCTTGCGGTAACGCTCCCTAAAACGCGCGGTTGCCCGGTGTTGGATAGCGGAAATCAATTGGTTGGTGAAACCCTCGCTTGAGACATAGCAAACAGTATACGCGGGGTGCTCGGCGAGGATAAAGTGGCCGACAGACTGCATAAGATGGGTTTTCCCCAACCCAACCCCACCATAGATAAAGAGCGGGTTGTACGCCTTTGCCGGCGTTTGGGCGACCGCCATGGTTGCTGCGTGCGCGAACCGATTTGAGGGGCCGACGACAAAGTCGTCAAACGTATACTTGTGATTAAGAGGCGCGCCGATCTGGCGATCCCTTGCTTTCGTATCAGACGGAGGCGAAGCGGCAGAGAGCCGCTCTTCAACAACAGGAGACCCCTCGATAACCCGATATTCGATCGTCTTGTGTCCTTCACCAACAAACCGCAGGGCATCCCGCAGGAGATCCCCGTATTTGTCGACAATCCAATCACCAAAAAAGGTGTTTGGCACGCCAATACAGATCATCTCCGAGGAAACAGAGATAAGTTGTGTGGGTTTGAACCACCGCTCGAAAGAGAGGCGGTCGAGACGGTCTTTTAAAAACTGTAGAATCTGGTCCCAAATGTCCATGAAAGAGATTTATCCACGCTATTCACAAGTTGTCCACAGAAACGACAGGAAAAAAAGAGGGCAGAGATAGACGAATTATAACACAGGCCCGACCCTTTTCAAGAAAAAACTAGGTTACGAGCTCCTTACAAGCGCACCACCGCGCCCCCCACAAACAATGACACGCGATATGCGGCCTTTTAACTTGACTAATATCAGCCGACAGGCTATAATTCGACTCCACAAGAGGTGTCCCCATGAAGAAACATATAAAAACAAAAACCAATAGAAAGCGAAAAAGAAAAAGCGGGTTTTTAAGGCGTAGCTCAACCAAGTCAGGAAGGGCCGTTTTGCGGAGAAGGCGCGCCCAAGGCAGAAAGAGACTCGCCGTCTGACCAGAGCAGCCGTTTTATGAAACGTTTTGCGTTTACAAAAGCCGAGCGGCTGAGACAAACAAAAGCAATAAGACATGTCTTTGCGAACGGCAAGAAAGCCCGCGCTCAGACCCTCAGACTGTATTTTTTACCTAATCAGCTCGGCGTTACGCGATGCGCCGTCGTCGTACCCCTAAAGGCGACCTGTCGGTCAATTATACTGAGAAATCGGGTAAAAAGGCTCCTGAAAGAGGCCTTCCGACTTACTAAAGCGCTTATAGCAGATAATATTGATATTATCATCTTTTTTTCTCCAAAAAACGCCCTGGACAAGCAAACGCTCAAAGGACTGCACTTGTCGGGTATACGCACAGAGTATGTGACGTTATGCCGACGGGCAGGCATTATGCGGCATGAAAAAAGTATTAATAGGGACTCTTAATTTTTATCGCAAAGTTTTGTCTAATAACAAGTTACAAACTTGTAGATTTGTACCAACCTGCTCGGGCTATGCGGTAGAGGCCTTAGAAAAATACACATTGCCCAGGGCCTTTGTTAAGATCGCCTGGCGCCTTCTGCGCTGCCACCCCTTCTGCCCGGGCGGCTACGATCCGGTGTAACCATGGAAAAGAAACTATTTCTAGCGATAGCCATCTCGCTGCTCGTTATTTTTATATATCAGCACTATCTCGCGGTGTATTACCCGTCTGAGCAACCCTCTGCGACTGAGAGACCTCCTGCCGAACCCCGGGAGACCGACTTTGCCATATCCGAAACCGCCGACGCCCCTGGAAAACCAACCCAAAAAACCTCATTTTTGGCCGCCTCCCCAGAGGATATGCGCCGGGTGCATCTGGATACAGAGTGGGTCAATCTCGAAATTGTGCCGAGCCGTGCCGGCATAGTCTCATGCAGGCTTGTGCAATTTAAGGATAGCCTGACTGGCGAGCCAACACCCCTGATTGCCGCCGGGGAGGTAACCCTGCCACCGTGCCTATCCGAGACAATGAGAACAAGCGATGCCCCCCTTCAGATCCCTGATTTCCGGGAGCGTTTTGTTGGCCGCGATAAAACCCAGTTTATATCCCGTACAGGGGCCCTTGTAATAGAAAAAGACCTCAGCGCCACCAGCCCCTATTCCCTTTCATATATCACAACCATTACCAACGATTCCGACGAAGGCTTTCTTGGCGAACTCTTTCTGGTAACCGGCTCAGGGATCGAGAAGGGCCCGGCCGCGGATCGGCGCTATATCGTGTGCAAAGCAAGCGTTTCTGGCAAGATAGAATCTTTTAAGCCTCAAAGGAAGATAGATGTACTTCTGGAGCGGGCCGGCCAGATAAGCTGGATTTCCTTACAGAATAAATATTTTTCCGTGGCCTTTAAGCCTGAAACGCCCCCCTCCAGGATGTTTGTCGAGACGCACAAGGAACAAAACCTGATATGCGGATTAGTCTACCCCATCGAGCTCGGCCCCGGCGGGCAGGCGACGCTATGCGGCAGCGCCTATCTCGGCCCCAACGATGCTGGTTTGATGGACCGGGTTGGGTTGGGAGAGAGTATTGCCGAAAGTGGGTTTTTTGGCTCGATCGGCGCACTCATTATGGCGCTAGTTCGGTTTTTTGTCGGCATTTTTCATAATTGGGGCGTTGCCTTAATTCTTTTAGCGGCAATAATTAATATTATTCTCTATCCTCTTACGACCAAAAAATATCTTGAGTCGGCCCGTAAGATGCAGGCCCTGCAGCCAAAAATGAACGAACTCAAGGAAAAATACAAGGACGACCCGCAGAAAATGAATCAGGCGATGATCGCCCTCTATAAAGAACATAAGATAAATCCGTTAGGCGGATGCCTCCCGATGCTCCTGCAGATGCCCATCTTTATCGCCCTCTATCGAACCCTGCTGCGTTCGATCGAACTCAAAGGCGCCAGCTTTTTGTGGATCAAGGATCTGGCAGAACCGGACCGCCTCTTCCCTCTCCCCTTCGGGACACGTTTTGGGTACTTCAATCTTCTCCCTGTGATGATGGCCCTTGCTATGTTCCTGCAACAGAAGCTGTCGCAGGGCGCCTCAGGCAGACAGATGGACCCCAATCAACGCCAGCTGATGATTATGATGCCCCTGCTTTTCGGGTTTTTGTTTTACAATTTCCCCTCCGGTCTTGTGCTATATTGGCTTACCAGCACCCTTACCATGATCGTATTTTCATATATACAAAACAGGCGCCAGCAAGCGCACGAGGCTCAACCGTGACTCCGAGACGCCGCATCGAACTAGAGGCACCCACAGTAGATATGGCTATCGGATTAGCAGTCAAACAGCTTAATGTCCCTCGCGAAAGACTGCACATCGAAGTTTTGCGAGAGGAAAAAAAGGGCCTATTTGGGATGAAGGGTGAACGCCCTGCTAAAATTCGAGTAAAAATCCTCCCGGAAGATAAAGTTCTTTAGAAAATGATACCGTTTAGTCTTCTTAAACCCTTTCCACTGGGAAAAGCGCTACGGATTCAAGAGGCGTTTTCTTTCTATCTGAAAATAAAAAAGTTGTGTTATGATACGGTTATGATACGGTTATCCCACCCAAACTTTTTTTACACGTGAAAAAAGTTTCTTGAAAAAGACCCGACCTTCGGCAAGTTGTGCAGATGCCCGAACAAGGTCAGGCCTTCTTCAGACATCCGCATTCTTCAAGCAAGAAGGTCATTATGAGATACGACATTATCGTTGTTGGTGGCGGCCATGCCGGGTGCGAAGCGGCCCTTGCTAGTGCCAGGATGGGCGCCAGGACCCTGCTGATCACCATCGACCTCAACGCAATAGGGAGAATGTCATGCAACCCAGCTATAGGGGGTCTTGCCAAGAGCCATATCGTACGGGAAATCGATGCGTTAGGCGGGGAGATGGCAAAGAATATCGATCGCACAGCCATTCAATACCGTATGCTTAATACCCGCAGGGGGCCTGCTGTACAGGCACCGCGTGCCCAGGCAGATAGAAAGGCATACGAGAACAACATGAAGGCTGTTTTAGAGCGCACCACCAATCTCGAGCTGCTTCAGGACGAGGCTATCGACTTAATTATCGAAAAAGAAGGATTATCAACACCTAGGGCAAGCGGGGTGATAACGAGGGCAGGGCGCACAATACAGGCCAACCACATTATTATTACCTCAGGGACGTTTATGAACGGGAAAATCCATATCGGCCAGAACCACTTTACAGGAGGGCGAATAGGAGAGCCTGCCAGTATCGGCCTTTCGGATGCCCTGAGAAGGGCAGGGCTCATACTCGGCAGACTTAAAACAGGGACTCCGCCCCGGGTAAACAGGACTGATATTGACTTTTCAAAAGTGCTGGAGCAGCCACCAGATAGCCGGATCGAGCCTTTTAGTTATGCAAATCAAGAGATCACAAACACACAGATCCCGTGTTATATTACGTATACTAACAGCCAGACACACAAGGTCATCCGCGACAATCTAGACAGGGCACCTTTGTATACAGGGCAAATTACCAGCACAGGCCCTCGTTATTGCCCATCCATAGAGGTAAAAATCGTCAAGTTTTCCGATAAGGACCGCCACCAGATTTTTATCGAGCCGGAAGGACTGCATACGCCAGAGATGTATCTCAACGGTCTGGCAACCAGCCTGCCGGAGGATGTCCAAACGGCGATGCTAAAAACAATACCGGGCCTTGAAAAGGCACCGATTATCCGCTTTGGTTATGCCATCGAGTATGACTTTGTCTTCCCAACCCAGCTATATCCGTGGCTCGAGACCAAAAATATAGCACATCTTTTTTTAGCGGGCCAGATCAACGGGACCACAGGCTACGAAGAGGCAGCAGGACAGGGGATAATGGCAGGCATCAACGCAGTGCTCAAAATGCGGGGGGAAGACCCGTTTGTGCTGGATCGCAGCGAGGCATATATCGGTGTTTTGATAGACGATTTAGTTACCAAAGGGACTGAGGAGCCGTACAGGATGTTTACTTCGCTGGCTGAATACCGGCTCCTGTTGCGTCATGATAACGCTGACGAGAGATTGATGCATTATGGTCATCGATTCGGGTTGATCCCCGACGAATTGATGCGCAAGACAGAGGAGAAGAGGTCTTCTGTTTGCGCCCTCATCGAGCAACTCAAGCGGGAGCGCCTTGGCCCAAAAACCCTAGCAGATGCATTAAGGCGACCAGACATCACTATTTCAAATTTGGGGACGTCTATTCTCGCGGGGGTAAGACCTGGTTTGCTCAGGGCCATCGAGATGGAAATTAAGTACGAAGGATATATCAAGCGAGATCTTGTTCGGGCGAAAAAATTAAAAAAACTGGAGCGAAAAACCATCCCACATGATTTTAATTATGCAGCTATAGCCGGCTTGAAGAGAGAGGCGTCAGAAAAATTACGTCATATTAGGCCGGTCACCCTTGGTCAGGCATCGCGCGTCGCCGGAATCTCTCCCTGTGATATTTCTCTTATTTTGGCCCATCTTGATAAGAATCGCCAACCCCAAGCCTAAACCTGCCGCATTATCGACAGTTTATACACAAAATAATCTCTTGATTTCGCTTTTTTTTGATTTATAATATCTCTACATACTATGGCTAAAATAGTGGCATTCTGCAATCAAAAAGGCGGGGTAGGGAAGACCACCTCAGTTATCAATCTCGGGACCTATATAGCATTATCAGGCAAACGGGTTCTCCTCGTTGATTTTGACCCCCAGGGCAACACCACCAGCGGACTAGGAATAGACAAAACCTCTTTAATTTCAAGTATTTACGACCTAATATCAGGTAATGTCCAGCCAGGCGAGGCAACATTGTCCACATGTGTGGATAACCTGCGATTAATTCCTTCTTCGCTCAATTTGACCGGTGCAGAAATCGAATTAGTGGCAGAGTTGGATCGGGAGCGGTATTTAAAACGGTCCCTCGAGCCTTTTATTTCTGATTATGACTTTATTTTTATAGATTCGCCGCCGTCGTTAGGTTTGCTTACCATAAACGTCCTCTGCGCGGCCGATTCTGTGATTATCCCTATTCAATGCGAATACTATGCCCTCGAGGGCCTGAGCCAGCTCATCAATACGATTAATCTTGTCCGGGATCGGCTCAATTCCCATTTGAAGATCGAAGGGGTCTTGTTGACTATGGCAGACTTCCGTACCAATCTGACCGATGAGGTGATCCAAGAGGCCCGGACGTTTTTTAAAGAACGGGTATACGACACGATCATCCCCCGCAGCATTCGACTAAGCGAGGCCCCGGGGTTTGGCAAGCCGATCGCGTTGTACAGCGACAAGTCGCTTGGGGCCATGAAATACAAAACACTTGCCGAGGAATTTCTTTCTCACCATGGGGTCCCGGTGTCCACGGTTACCAAAAGCGAAACACCCAGGAGAGAGGGGCTTCAACAGGAGCAGGTAAATCACATAACATATTGAAAATGAAGGAGTTACAATGGAAAGAAGAGTATTGGGGAAAGGCCTGAGCGCGCTTATACCAGAAAAAGAAATAACCGAAAAGCAGGCAGGGGTTACTACCGTGCGCGCCTCGGAGATCGCCCCTAACCCGCTCCAGCCGCGTGAACACTTCGACGAGGAACAGCTCAGGTCCCTTGCCGATTCCATCAAATCACAGGGGGTTATCCAGCCCCTCGTTGTCAGAAGAAAAGGCGATCAGTATGAACTCATCGCAGGAGAGAGACGCCTGCGGGCGGTAAGACTTTTGGGTCTGGAGGAGGTCCCGGTTCTTATCAAAGAGGATCTTACTGATAGCGATGTGCTCCAGATGTCCCTGATCGAAAATCTCCAACGCGAAAACCTGAACCCGATTGAACGGGCCAGAGCCTACAGAGAACTATCCGAGGTGTACGGACTTTCTCAGGAAGATATTGCGCAGGCGATCGGCAGGGACCGGACCGGCATTATCAACACGGTTAAGCTGTTGAAACTCCCTGACATTATTCAGAATGCGATTCGAAGCGGGATTATCTCAGAGGGGCACGCCCGGACTATTTTTGCCTTTAATGACGAATCTTCGCAGCTGAGATTTTTTAATGAAATGATCAAGAAGAAGCTGTCGGTGAGACAGGTAGAGGCCCGCGCCAGACAACACAAGCTTGCCACAGGCAGGCGCATTCACCAGACCAAGGACCCGCACATCGCCTTTATCGAGGAGGAGTTGCAGCGCATTCTGGGCACAAAGGTGACGGTCGTTCATGCAAAAAAACGGGGGAAAATCGTTATCGAGTACTATTCCGACGACGATCTAACCAGACTCTCCGAAAAACTAGGCCTCAGTCCTGACCGGTTGTAACTAAATCAGTTGACATCCCGCCGTAACTATATTATTATTAAAATTTATCATCCCAAAGGGGCTATGCATGATAGAGCAGACCCTTGTCCTCATAAAACCTGACGGGCTCAAGAAGTCCCTGACCGGTAATATTTTGACGCGCCTTTCCGAGACAAAACTTGAGATCGCAGCGGCCAAGATCGTTCGTGTTTCACGGGAGCTCGCCATGGAACACTATAAATATCTCAGTGATAAACCGTTTTTTAATGAATTGATCGATTATATCCAGGGAAAATATCACGACAGGCGAAAGGTGATGGCGATGGTGTATTGGGGGGAAAACGCCATCGAGAAGGTCCGCGGTCTGGCCGGGGCGACCAACCCTGAAGAGGCCGATGCGACCAGCATCAGGGGCGCCTTCGGGAGGATTACCACAGGGGGCGTGTACGAGAATGTAATCCATGCCTCTGCCAATAGCGGGGAGGCCGAACGCGAAATCAAGCTGTGGTTTCAACCCGATGAAATCGTGTTTGAGATGTACCCCACAAAAATTATTGAGGCAATGACGGCAAGAAGGGTGTGGGTCTAAGCAGTCAAGCCAAAGCGACATCTGTGCCTGCCTCACTGGCAAGGCACGAGATACGCGCTCTTGTTCAGAACCTCCAACGACCGGAAGATCGCATTATGCTTAAAAGCATGACAGGATACGGCCGTGCCGAACGCATCGATAAAAGCGGTGCGTTTATTGTCGAGGCGCGCTCATTAAATCACAAGTTCCTGGATATCTCCGTCCGCCTTCCCGAAACCTTAAGCGCGCTCGAGGAAGAGATCAAGACAGAGGTCCGTCGTCTTGTGCGACGCGGAAAGCTGACGGTTTCCGTTGTTTTTAAGCCGTCTGAGCGGGCCTTGGCCGAATCGATCCAGTGCGACATGGCGGCCATCCGGCAGATTCATAATCTGCTGGTCAAGATAAAAAAGGCCCTGCGGCTCGAAGACGAAATTGTCCTTGCCGACATCCTCGCCCTGTCGAACAGCCTTATTACCTATTCGAAAACAACCCCCGACACAAAGAAGGTATGGACCGTTCTCAAGAAAACGGTACAGGAGGCCGTGAAGGCCCTCATCGCGATGCGCGAAAAAGAAGGCGAGGCCCTCACCCGCGATATCATCAATCACTGCTCCACGGTCGCCAGGCGATTGCAGTCGATAGAGTCGCGGACCGACGTTGTGACCCGGTCATACAAGGCGAGGCTCCAGCAGAGAATCAGGGAGCTGCATGAACCGAAAAGACTGGTTCTTGACGAAGGGCGCATCGAGACGGAATGCGCGCTTCTGGCACGCAATTCCGATATCTCCGAAGAGGTGGTGCGCCTCAAGAGCCATATAGCAGGCCTCGAAGAATTTGTCCGCCAGGGCAAAGAGGTTGGAAGGCAGATAGATTTTCTTGCCCAGGAGATGACGCGAGAAATCAACACGATTTGCCAGAAGGCGAACGACTACTCGATTTCAAGAAGTGGCATAACGATCAAGAGCGCTATCGAAAAAATCAGAGAGCAAGTGCAAAACGTGGAGTGATCATGCAACCGCAATGGCTCAACGTTGGTTACGACAATGTCGTCATGGCATCGCGAGTCGTGGCAATCGTATCTTCCGAAAGCGCGCCGATCAAACAGCTCAAGGAGACAGCGCGCAAAGAAGCCAGGTTAATCGATGCTACTCATGGGAGGCGGACAAGGACGCTCGTTATTACCGATTCGAACCACGTCGTTTTGTCGAGTATACAACCGCCTACCTTAGCCAGCCGATTGACCGATTCATAAACGATGGAACGCGCGCCTCTTTTATTCGTCATTTCCGCGCCGTCGGGTTCGGGGAAAACTACCCTGTGCGACAGACTGGTCGCGCAAGTGCCCGACCTGGTGCAGACCGTTTCGATGACGACGCGCGCCCCCCGGCAGGGGGAAAGAAACGGCGCTGATTATATTTTTGTGAGCGCGGAAGAATTCGAAAAGCTGCGCGCCCAGGATGCCTTTGTTGAATATGCCCCGGTCTTTGGTCATTTGTACGGTACCCCTCTCAATCAGATAGAGGATATCTTTTCCAGGGGGAAAGACGCCCTCCTCAACATAGATGTCCAGGGGGCCCGGCAGATTAAACGGCGCTTCCCGAAAAGCGTGCTTATTTTTGTTAAGCCGCCCTCAACCAAAGAACTGGAGCGCCGCCTCAGGGGCCGCTCCACAGAGACCGATTCGGAAATTGCGAAGCGGCTTGCGATTGCGGCGGCAGAGATGGAGCGCGCTGTAGATTACGATTATGTCGTGGTTAACGACACCCTGGAGGCCGCCCTCGAGGAGTTAGGGGCCGTCATAGCGGCTGAAAGATGTAAAACTTTATAGATAAAGGACTTAAGAATATGAGTTACGCACCCATGGAAGACGTTATCAGGGAAAGCCAGAGCATCTATAAGATCGTGATCATCGCCTCTAGGAGAGCGCAGGAAATCAGCCAGGGGTCTCCTGTCTTAGTTGAGGTGGGTAAAGAGAAGCCCTCGACCATTGCCTTAAAGGAAATTGCGGCAGGCAAGGTATCGTTTAAACTAAAGGCCGAGGGAGGAAAAAAGAAATCCGCCGCCTCCGGCAAAGCCAAGTAGCCGCAATGCCTCACCATAAACATATCATTGCGGGAATTACCGGGAGTGTAGCAGCGTGCCGTGCGCCGGACATTATCGGCAGACTCGCCGGCCCTACGCATACAATCCGGTGTGTATGCACCGCAAGCGCCCTCCACTTTATAGAGATCGGCTGTCTTGAGGCGCTGACCGGACAGAAGGTATACGTCAACCTGTTTTCCGGGACCGACGAGCCGCGCAATCCGCAGCACATCACACTTGCCGACAGCGATCTGGTGCTCGTTGCCCCGGCCACGGCGAATATTATCGGGAAGGTTGCCTGCGGGATTGCGGACGATCTCCTGAGCAGCGTTATCATGGCCACGAAGGCACCGGTTATTTTTGCCCCGGCGATGAACGAAAAGATGTACACAAATCCAATCGTGCAGAGTAATATAACGCGGCTGGAAAAACTGGGGTATCAGTTTATCGGCCCGGTGCGAGGGCGGCTTGCCTGTGGCACGGAAGGCATGGGGCACATCGCCTCGACCGATGCGATCGTCGCTGCCGCCGAAAAGGCCCTCACATGAAGCCCGTCGCACCACAGAGGGCGCTGAGGGTCTTGATCAGCGCCGGCCCCACCATCGAACCCATCGATCCGGTGCGGTATCTCTCCAATCGATCCGAAGGCGTCATGGGGTACGAAATAGCGCGTTCGTCGGTAAGACGGGGGCATGTAACAACCGTGGTCTCGGGCCCTGTGCGCATCGCCCCACCCGTCGGCGTTAAGGTGTACCCGGTCGAGACAGCCGACCAGATGAAGCAAGAACTGTTCCGGCTTCTCAGGACCCACGATTGCCTCATTATGGCAGCCGCTGTATGTGACTTTCGTGCGAAAAAAATAAGCCGCACCAAGCTTAAAAAAACCGGACGGCGGACGGCGTATACTCTTGAACTGATTGCCACCGAGGATATCCTGGGCTTCCTGAAAGGGCATTACGGCGACAGCAAGATTTTTGTCGGCTTTTCGCTCGAGTCGCACGATGTGCGGCGCGCCTCACTGCAGAAACTGCGCCGGAAAAAGCTCGATCTCATCGTGGCCAATCCGATTAAGCGGGGCGGTCCCTTTGGGAAGGTCAAAAACGATTTTTATATCATCGATGGTGCACGCCGGGAGACATCGTACCGCGCTATTTCTAAGTCCCGGGCGGCCCAGCTGTTGCTTGACAAGGTAGAGGGGTTATGGTATGGTAAACCCCGTTAGAGAAGGGGATACGTTTTGTCTGCGATAGGGCATATTTCAGAGGAGGCCCATAGAGGACATAACGGATCTATCCGCCGGGAAAATCAATAAAGGGGCGGGGGGAGACCGGTCAGACAAAGGGAGGCGTTATGCGACCTTTCACAATACCCGTGAAACATAAATTTCTGGCAGGCTTTACGCTTATAGAATTATTAGTTGTCATAGCGATTATTGGCATACTATTCACGTTTATTACTACAGGGGTGCAGACCGCCCGCAGAAAGGCAGCCCAGGCCAAGTGCGCTAATAACTTACGTCAGATAGGCATAGCCCTTTCCCTCTATGCGACGGATCACGGAGAGCGTTTTCCTCAGAGTCTGGATGAATTATACCCGGAGTATGTGGATGACATGGAGGTATTTGCGTGCCCGAGCAGCGGCAACAGCACCCCCTCAGACCCTTCCGGCGGCGACTACGCGTACCACACAGGACTTACCGCCTCCAGCGATTCGATCGAGCCGATCGCTGCCGACAAATCAGGCAACCACAAGCACGGCGGGAATGTCTTGTATGTAGGCGGTCAGGTAAAATGGGAATCAGGTGCAAATTGGTCGCCCCCGTTTTAAAATCATGAATGGATCCTTGCGACACTCATGCCCAAAGAAGATGAGTGTCTTTATTTTTAATGAGCACGCAATTTATGGAGTGCGGCGATCATAAATTGCCGTGTGAATTAACCCCGTACCATTTTACACAATATGTTGATGTAACACATAAGAAGACTTGCGGCATGAATTCTGTATTATTGAGTGTCGTTTCAGCACAATTGGTATCGGGGTAAAGTCTCGTACGAAATGTTCTCGGCGCGGTAGCCAAGAGGAAAGGCGGCGGTCTGCAAAACCGCTATTCGCCGGTTCGAGTCCGGCCCGCGCCTCGGATGCAAATGGGTCACATGACAGAAACGGACCTGTGACAGGTGACCGGTGACATGTGACTGTAGAGGGCGAGTGGCGGAACTGGCAGACGCCCGGGACTTAAAATCCCGTGGTCCTTGCGGACCGTGTGGGTTCGACTCCCACCTCGCCCATTCTGCGCCGCGAAAAGCGGTTGCTCTTTTTGAATAAGTGAGCATGTGGTTTTGAGGAGGAGTCGAAGCAAGCTCTGCGCCGACCGTTGAGGGAGGAAAAGGCGCAAGCCAGGAATGGCCGCCGAAAGCAGAGCGGGTGGGCCTGCGCAGCGAGGCCCCGTCCGAGCGCAGTAGGCAACTCCCACCTCGCCTATGACGAAAAAGATAGAGCATAGCGATTAGCGTGTAGCGGTTAGTAATTCTAAAAAAGTGTTACTATCCGCTAATCCCTATACGCTAGACGATACAAGATATATGGGCGGTTAGCTCAGTTGGTTAGAGTGCTTGCTTGACATGCAAGAGGTCACTGGTTCAAGTCCAGTACCGCCCACCATTACTTTTGCTAGTATGTTACTCGGAATGTATTTGTTGGGTTGGTATAGTGGACTTGAAGGAATCGACGCGCGACGAGTAAGGAGCGCACGCTTGTCGATGGGCGCGAGACGGTGAGCGCCCCACACCTTAAATTTAGGACGAATAGGAGCATCTGATTTGCGAGGCGGGTGGCCGACCTGACGTGCGAAGCGCGGAAGGCGCCAAGTCCAGTACCGCCCATTTTACTAGCCTTCAGCTATCAGCTCTCAGCTTTCAGCAGCTGAGGGCTGAAGGCTGATTGCTGAAAACTTAAAAAATGGACAACGAGACATTACATACCCTCAGGCACAGCGCGTCGCACGTGATGGCGCATGCGGTGATGATGCTCTATCCAGGCACCAGGCTCGGCATCGGCCCGGCGATAGAAGACGGTTTTTACTACGATCTCGATATCCCCGGTGGCATCACGGAGGAAGATCTCCCCCGGATAGAGGAGAAGATGAACGAGATCATCAGGGCCGATTATCCGTTCCTCCGTGAGGAATGGGATAAAGAGAAGGCCCGCGAATTTTTCAGGGCACAGGGCCAGGAGTATAAGCTCGCGCTGATCGCGGAGATACCCGATGAAAAGGTCGGCGTGTACAAAAGCGGCGAGTTCGTCGATCTGTGTAAGGGCCCGCACATCGAGTCCACCGGCAAGATACCCGCGGTCAAACTGATCTCGCTGGCCGGCGCCTACTGGAAGGGGATCGAGACCAATAAGATGCTGCAGCGCATCTACGGGACCGCGTTTTTTTCTGCCGGCGAACTCGAGGCATATCTGACGCGTCTGGAAGAGGCAAAAAAACGCGATCACAGAAAACTCGGCGTGCAGCTCGATCTTTTCAGTTTTCATCCGGAGATCGGCCCGGGTCTGGTTATGTATCACCCGAAGGGCGCGATGCTGCGGGATCTCATAGCCGATTTTTCCAAAAAAGAACACCTCAGGCGCGGCTATCAGCTGGTCAGGGGTCCTCACATTATGAAGAGCGACATCTGGATTCAGTCGGGTCATTACGATTTTTATAAAGAAAACATGTTTATCTTCGAAATCGAGGGCAGCGAATACGCGGTTAAACCCATGAACTGCCCCGGCCATATGCTGGTGTACAAATCCCGCCTGAGGAGCTACCGGGATTTTCCGATACGGCTTTTTGAATTGGGCAATGTCTACCGGTACGAAAAATCTGGCGTGCTGCACGGTATGCTGCGGGTGCGGGGCTTCACCCAGGACGACGCGCATATATTCTGTCTCGAGGAGCAGGTCGTCGAGGAAATCGCCAATGTGGTCGATTTTGTCTTCGACGTGCTCAGGGTATTCGGTTTTGACGAGTACGGAATCGAAATCAGCACCAGACCCGAAAAATCCATCGGCACCGACCGGCAGTGGGAGAAGGCGACGAACGCCCTGAAAGAGGCCCTTAATCAGAAAGGTGTCGGCTACGAGGTGATGGAGGGCGAAGGCGCTTTTTACGGGCCCAAGATTGATATTAAACTGAAAGACGCCCTGGGCAGACTATGGCAGTGTGCCACGATCCAGTGCGATTTCGCGCTGCCCGACCGGTTTGATCTGACCTATATCGGCTCGGACGGTGCCGAGCACCGACCGATCATGATACACCGGGCCATGCTCGGCTCTATCGAACGGTTTATGGGCGCCCTCATCGAACACCACGCCGGCGCATTTCCGCTGTGGCTGGCGCCGACACAGGTGGTGATTATTCCGATATCGGAGAAGCACCGCGATTACGGTATGGAGATACTGAAAGCCCTGCGCGAGCACGAAATCAGGGCAGAGCTCGACGACCGCAACGAAAAGATGCAGTATAAAATCCGGGAGGCACAGGTAGCAAAGATACCGTACATGGCGATCGCGGGCGATAAAGAAAGGGAAGCGCGCAGCGTTGCAGTGCGGTCCCGCGACAAGGGCGATGAAGGGATGCTTGCGCTGAGCGCATTTATCGCCCGGATACATACGGAGACAGCGAAGAAGAGTTAGATAGTGTGCGAGTTCGCGGGTTAAGCGAGTTCGCGAGTTGAAAAGGGTTAGCGGATAGCGATTAGCGGCTAGCGTATAGTGAATAAAATTGAAAACGATTGTTACGGTTCGAGCCTGTCGAGAACCCTTTGGCTATGTTCA
>JAFGGP010000030.1 GCA_016930485.1 Candidatus Omnitrophota bacterium
CCTACAAAAAGCCACGGCAGTGCCGAGGCTATAGCACCGACTACCCCGGCAACGCCGCCTGATGAGACCATCTGAGGCAATAGATTGAATGGGAGGACAAGACCAAACATCCCCCCGGCGTGGAAGCGGCCTTTCCTCTGAACCATCTTGGCAACCTTTTTCTTAGTGCCAATGGCTGTTCCTTTTTCGGCTGACTCGTCAACAAGACGTTCCACTTCATCCTGCCTAGCCACCTGCACCTCGAGCAATTCTTTTTGTATGGCCTCCTGAGCAACGTTGTGTGTCCAGTCACCGGTTTTTTCACGGGTGTGTCCCAGTTCATGCGTGTGTACATAATGAAAGCGCTTTGCCCATATATACGTTGTCAGATCACCTAATTTTCCCTGCAGTAGGCGGGAGAACGGGACTAACAGGCTGCCGATATGGGCGATATTCCAACCGATGCCCGGCTCATCTTGATGAGCGTGCGCAGTTGAAAAATCTCGCTCAAAATAAAAGGTATGAGTGCCGGGATCTTCCTGTTTTCCTGTCAAACCGCTATAACTCAACATAGCCAGTTTTTCACTCAGTTCGGCAAAGGCCCATATACCACCCAATCCAGACACCACCTCAGCTGGAAGTTCATGGTCTGCAAAAGTTAGTGATTTTACTCTCAAGCTGATACTGTTTTCTTTAAGAAAGTATATGCCAAATCCAAGGGCAACACCTCCTGCCACTATGCCAAAGCCGAGCCAGCTCAATCCAAAAATAGCGTATACAGCCCCCCATCCAACGGCAAGTCCAATAACACCGAGTCCTACCGGTGAAAAGATATACTCTCCTGCAGCAGAGAACCACTTAGCAAGCCATTCAAATCGACTCACCGTGACCTGAGGCAATAAATACCTCCGTATCTCTTTTGGCAGACGGGAAGATTGTATAGTCTTTCGGCCAACGCCCTCCAATACTTCAAGCAGGGAATATTTTTGTTGTTCACCCCGTACTTCTATAATGGGCAAGGAGGCAAGCAACATAGAAAAATTATTCGGGTCTTCATATAACTGCCAGTTGATTGATCCATCGCCCATGAGGCTTTGGGCATCCTGCGAAAAATGTTGGGATACAGAGCTTGAGCGTTTTCGGATCTCAGAGTATAAATCATATGGCAGAAGCTTGGTTGCAGCTTTATCGGTAATCAGCAAGTGAATTACAGCCTGAAGCGCTGTTGTTAAAAGCGGTTTTTCGAGTTCCTTAAGTTGCGATTCCTCATCAGCCAGATCACTCCCCTCCCGGAGCAGCCGCGTACCTGCCGGAAGATCGGCAACCACATGAGCCTCCCAGAGGATGTCTCGCCCCACTGACGGAAGTTGTGCGAATATCTTATCGAATGTCTTCCTATCCAACTCTTTGATAAGTACGCCATTACGGGTAAGAACTGTTTTCCTGGAATGGCTCTGAAAAATAGAAACATGGCCCCCGATCTGCGTAGTAACAGAAGTGCGGGAAAGTTGTTCGCCCACCAAATTGATCATTCTACCGTTAAGACTCACACGCATAACACGTTCACTGACCGCATGCCCATAGCCAAACATCTTGAGTTGTGCCTGGCTGTCCAGAATACCCGGCGCATCGCTCTTTTGTGTAACCTGTATGGTCGTCCCCTTAAAATACTCTGCTTTTGTAGCCAGACCTACTGTTACATCCACAACAACCCCATCGCGCCGTACCGGTATCAGTCTGAGGTAGGTAATAGTGCCGTCGCCTATCGAGGTCTTTATTAAGATTTCTTCGGCATCCTGAAAAACAGTAAAAAACCCATGTCCAAAACGTTTCACGTTGCCCAAAGCAGCCTTTTCTGCCGAGACATTCGGAATTAAAAGCGCCTGCACGATCCGTGTCAGGTCCATCCCCATACGATCGCTGAAAAGGGTTATCAGTCTATCTCCCTGTACCTGGGTTGTCACATCGACAAATCGGTTTCCCTGCACCGCGTTGGAACCTTCTGCCTCATCAAGCGCATTCTGCAGGAGTTCCCTGAGATAGATGAACGGTTCTGAACTCTGGAAATTAGCGCTGTGCGATATGAGCCGTTCGGCAACCTTATCCTGCCGTGGTTCAACCGTCCCTTCTGATAATGGACCCAGGTCTTCCATAGTCACCGTCCCCTGTTTCACCGCAGGGCCTCTATCCTGGAGATATGACGCCACAAGCGTCTTTAAGGAAAAGGTTAATTCTGCTTCGGGCATCTCAGAATCAAGTGTCAGTATCGTGCGCGTGTCAACGGCATCTTTTTTGCTCAGCGCTCGAAGCATATAACCAAGATATGCGGCTGCCACATTATCCTTGTCTATGGCAACCTCTTCCATAGCAATAGCCATAACATCCTTTGTAGTAAGCCGGCTGAACTGATTGACTACCTCGTCAATCTTTGCCGGGTCCTGCTCCATCAGCCCGCGCCACATTTCATAATAACGGGCGAGAGATCTTTCACGGTAAAAGATCGCCGGAAATATTTTAAAAAGATGGTCGGCAACCTCAAAAAACTGGACAAATCGCTTTGGATCAATCTCAAGAAACCGCTCCAGGAGATCTACGGTTTTCTGATTGCGGCTTTCCGTATACTCCATTCTCGAGAGCATACACAGGCAAAGCTGTGACGCGCTGCGCTGCGAGGAAAATACTTTTTTCGCGCAAAGCTTTCTCATAAGCGTTTGCAGTTTTTCCCGCTGGCGCTCATCAGCAATCATGTCTTGGCCTCGTTCAACCCTGTGCAGTGTTCGGATAAAATGTTTGATGAAAATCTTTTCGCTTTTACGGACCCGCGTCCAGTGGCCTTCAAATACCGGGACAACAATACGGTTCACTGCATCGCGCTGGGGGTCGAGCAGATATCCTAATTCTATAGTCCACTGTTGAAAATGGTGGTGCCCCACGGTAAGCATTTTCTCTAACAATACCGCGAAAACTTTTATAATAGCGCCGCCGACAAAGGTTACACCGAATAATGTATAGATAACACCCCTGAAAAAACTGCGAAATGTCTCAACCATCATATAGACAGGCAGGCCGACTATACGACGCACAACACCTCCCTGATAGGTCCAACGCACCAATCGGCCAACAGGGTTGCGCTCGTCAAATTGGCTGACATCTTTCTGCATGGAATGGCCAAAAACTGCCACACCCACACCCATTACTATGCTAAATAAGAGATCTGTGGAAAGCGGTAATAATTCAGGATTGCGAAACAACATATACACCAAGGAATACATAGCTATTCCTGTTATCCAAGAGACAACTGCGAATGTTAACCCTCTCCAGTGAGTCCAGTGAACATCCATTTCCTCACCTGCAATAGAAGCGCCGCGGTTTATCCGCTGGCCAGCAGCTTTCAACACTATATGCGCAATAGCAGGAAACGCTTGGAACAGCTTGAGGAGATATATGATAGGGAAAAAAAGCAACAGGGTTACAGATAGGGACACAACACTCAGCAGCGTGTTAGGCACCTCGCGCAGGCTGCGCGGCCTCAGGTTTTTTAACTCCGCTAAAATCATCCTGCCGATTTTCCATTGTTTTTTGTCTTTTTGTGACGGTCCTGAAAGGCGCGCGTTTTCTGTATCGGATACCCGGGAATGTGTTTTATCCCGCTGAGTGGCTACCCCGAGAGACCAAAATAACCTTCTGGCAATAAGCCGAAACCGTTCTGCGGCATTCCTTAATGGGGAACGTCCGAACACAAACTCCCCTGTTATACCCTCCAGCTTAAGGAGCTGCTGGAAAGCCCCTTTTGCCCGGGGTGTTTTCGGCAGATGTGCCCTGTTTAAAAAGACAATATTGCCTGCCTTAACCAGCACTTGACTGCTGTCCGTGAAATCGGCTATGAGTAATCGACTGTACAAGTTTTTAGGCACAAACTCTGTGTATTCCTCAAAAGGCAAGGAATAAGAAGGAAGAGCCGCATAGAGAAGCGGGTGTATGCGTTTTGCCTGATTCTCAAGAACCTTGTTAAGGGCGGGATAATCAGGGAGATATATTACATCAGGATCAAATGACCGTTCGTTGAATTGGCTCTGAAGGTAGAGTACTAAATTATCCTCGTCTTTCAAAGACGCGTTCTTTTCCTGAAGATGATGAATAAGCGGAGTCAACGCATTAACAAGTCTGATATTATCAGGATACTCAAAAACCGCATCAATTACTGTCTTTACGGCCGCTACTGTTTTGGCATCGACTTCTATCGCACCCCATGAAACAGGTATGGACGTAGTTACCGGCAAGCTTACCACAAGTACTGCCGGTACATTATCCACGTCTAATTCAGTTATATCGTCAGGTGTTGTTACGCCTTTAACGGTCAGAAAAGTTTGTGGTATCGCCCCGGGTGAAAGTGGAGTATTAGAATAATAAATGGAGATGCCGTTTATCCGAACATGCTCAAGCTTGCTGAGATCATTGACTAATTCATTATTCAGCATAATCTTGCCATCAGGGCAAAACCGCATTCTTTCTTTTACTATCTCGCTTCCGTGCTTTTTATTGATGGAAGACCGGACGCGAACCTGCGTTCCCGACCGTGATACATTCTGTGCGTGTGGCTCGATCGCCAGACCGAAAGAACCGTTGGTACGTTTAAAAACTAATTTGTATTCTTTGCCTTGGGAAGCAGTTATTACGGTAATGGTGTCGTCCTTTTTGTTCACAAACTGCAGCCCCGAATAAAAACCCATGCCAAACCGTCCGAAAGTCGCTGCACCCTCCTTGTCTGTCATAGTCGGGATTAGAAGATTGATGAGCACTTCTTTCAGGGTCATGCCTTTTGCCTGATCAGTTACTACAATATTCCTATTGTCAATCTGCACATCTATCTGATCAGACTGCCCCGGCACCAGTTTATCTATGCTATTTTCAACAAACTGGGGAATAGCATCGTATTTATCGCGTGTCTGGAAGGTTTTTATATTATCAACCAGATCGCGCCAGTAATTACGCTGGCCCGGGGCCTGATTTAAAATCGGCGTAAGGTCCTCTCCGTTGTCAATGGCCTGCATGAGAGTATCGAGTTGCTGATCATTACTTGCCACAAGAAACGCGATCATATCACCGAGTGGTATAAACTCGGCAGCAGTAGATGGAGCAGCAATCTCATCATCCGTGAATTCCCCGGGCTGCTGCCGTGTCGAGCCAGTAAACGTCGCCATACCCAGCATGGGTGCTTCCCGCGGAAGGGCGGCAAAGAGATCTGTCAGGCTGGCGTGACTGCCGAAGATCAGCAGCGCGCACTCGGTCGCTGCCACCATAACAAGCGTTATAAGAAGGATGGTCAAAACCTTGTCTATCGGCTTAAGCGCGCGGAAGCGGGTCCAGGCCCATTTGAACGGGTTCGCGAAAAATTCCCGCCGGCTTGCCGCGCGGGCGGCGGCCCTCTCCTCAGCAACACGGTTTCTGTCTACGAGGGCGTACAGCTCTGCCTCGTTGGTCCAGCGCGGCTTCTTCCCCTTAATCTGTCTTGCCTCTTCAGTCGCCGGGGAAACTGTGTCTTTACCGGCCCCGGGCTCTCCCTTTAGACTTTTAACCCCCGAGGTTCCCGCATCAGCCACTTGACCACTAACCTCGGGGGTTATTGCCTTGGAGGTTGTTGTGGGCCCTTCCGCGCGCTCGGCTTTTATCTCGGCAAGTATCCGCTCCATCTCAGCAGCGACTCCTGAGGATACCTCTCTTTTGTGGCCAAGGCGAGCCTCCATCGTTTTTATAAAAGCGGCCTGCATTTCTCTGATATCCTGCATGGAATCCATCTGTTGGAAAAAGTCGTACATCATATCCACAAACTCATAGATCTGGATCTGGTTTATTTGAGCCGGCTCATACAGCTTAAGTATCTCATGCATAGCGGTTTTCAAGACCTGCTCCCTGCCGTCCTCCAGTCCGTGCAGTCTTTTCTGCAGACCCTGCATAATTTCAGCGGTTGAATTACCAAACTGTTCAGGGTCGTCCAAAAACTCCAGAATAACAGGATGGCTAAATATGCTTCCCAGCGTTGTCCCGAAACCGCTGCCCGCTTCCCGCTCATCACCGGGCACCGCTTCCCATTCTTCTGTCGCATCACTTGGTTGGGCGGTATCGGTCGTCTCGCCTCTCGGCCGGCCGGTGATTTCATCCAACAGACGGGAAGCGGCTTTTTCTATATCATCGGTTGTCGCCAGTCTGCCAAAGACAAAGCCCTTACCCTGTTTCTGCCATTCCAGCTCATACCGCAGGGCTTCAAGGTACGGGCTCTTCGGATCAAATATCCTGGAGACAACTTCTATGTATTTTTCCAGCTTCTGCTTAATCTGTATCCTCTCCAGAAGCGCCACCGTAAGACAGACATTTTCGCGGATAAGCACTGCCTGGTCCTCATACCCTGTCAGAGGCCCCATAAGCTGATTGGTCAGCGCAACAGTCGCAAGCACCAGAAGTTCATCCGCTGTCGCGTCCTCATCAAGCTGCTGCCGCAGGTGCTCAAACGCGCCGATCTGCAGGAGAAGCTGCGGATTTCCTACATTGTTAACCAGTATCTCGCTCAAGTCACGGTAGTTCGGGTCAAGCACTATATCTACCGTGGCATCAGGCATGACAGGGGTACGTCTTCCGAGCTGAGAAATAACGCCCTTTCGTTTGTCCATGGCAAGATTAAGGTACTCGATAAACGCGTCGACAGAAAGGCGCATTCCTGCCATACGCATATTGCCGACTGCCGCGACAAGTCGCCGCAGGCCTGCATCCTGCAACTGCTCCGGCGTCACCTCAAGCCTGCCCCCGCGCAGCGTAATGCCGGGTATGGTAATCGGCGCGTCGCCTGTCTTGACCCACCCCTTCACCTGCCACGCGGGCCCTGTCCGGCCAATGGAGCCGGCAATCAGCTCTGTCACTGCCCGGCCGGCCTCTTTCTCAGCCTGTGCTGACCGCGCCTGCTCCTCTTCCTGCGCATAATAATCAGCCCCTATCTTCTCAAGACCGGGCCGCAGTATTTCCGCTAAATATTCACCGGTCAGTTCCGGGATCTTCTCCGTGCCTTCGGGCGTAACCCTGACTATCTCTTTCATCTCATCGCCGAGGTCATGCGCGCCGGGAAAGTCGCGTATCTGCGCAAGTTCGTGGGCAAGGCTCGCTGTAAACTGCGTATGGTCGGCCTGGTATGCCGCGTAATCATCCTCACCGATTATGACCTGATTGGCGCCGGTAAGCACACACCCCTCTATCGGTACTCTGCGCGCCTGTGGTACTCCATTGTCCAAAACCATATCCAGCCTCACCATCCACTCCTGTGGGACAACGATGATCTCTCGAGGCAGCGTCTCTGCCGGGCCAAAATCCCCTAACGCGTCGAGCACGTCCTGCGGCACCTCTCCATGCCGTATCCGGCCGGGCTCTCTCTCCATCCTTAGCTCTATAGCCGCCACATCCTCCTTTGTAACCTTCCGGTCCTCTGAGTAGTCCCGGTCAGGCGGGTAGAATAACTGGTCAAGAATATTCCTTATCCTCTTCGTTTTTTGCTCTCTAAAAAATTCGTAACCAAGATCCATCGTATTCAGCCACCCCAGCATTTTTAGCATCTCCTCATACCGATACTGCTCTACCAGGGCCGGGACAGCGGGATTGAGGTATAATCGTCGAATCAGCTCGTCATCAAAAAGGTCTTCGTGTTCAAAAAGCACCTCCTCTATGCCTCTAATCAATTTCACAAAAGACTCTGGGGCAGCATCGCTGCGGTCCCAGTCAGCCTTGAGGGGTTCGATTCCGGCCAAGAACTTCCGTAACAGGTCTGAATCATATGAACGGCCGAGCTGGGTCAGAACGGCGGGGATCCCTTTATTGTCCCGTATCTGGGCGCGGTAGTTTTGTTCTGAGGACAGGGGGCCGTTTTCTTGAAGCAGGACGTGCCATATGTGAGCCCCGGTGCTTTCCTTGCCTATCGCCCCAAAGAGGTGGGCCGTGGCCTCAAGCATGAGGTATTGCTTGTGGGCCGCCTTCATCTCCTCAGGCAAGATTTCTCCCCAGGCACGGAGAACCTCCCCTACACTGTATTCGGCAAAAGCACCGGAAAAGTTCTTTTCCGCTGCTGCCAATACCATCCGGTGAACAAGAACGTCATTGGCCATACATTCCGGGATAAGCTCTTTGGAGAACCAGCCGCCGACACGCTCTTCTCTCCCTGCTCCATACGAACCCGCATATGGCCGCACCATAAATCGTCCTGAGTCGCCATTAAGCCCGATATATTCCTTTTGTAGCAGCTCGCCCTTCATAGACTTGAAATCATCCGTACCATCATCGGTCAGCTCATCGCGGTATGTTGGTTCATCAAAGCCCTGAGGGTGAAGATGCATAACGGTTGAGAGAAAATATCTGCGGTTTGTGGGGTAGAGAGGAAGACGCGGGTTTACATTCGCTTCTAATAGACCCCAGAAGGTTCGCCAGTCTTGATAATAATCTTTCTCTCCAACCTCCTTTCCCTGCACTATCAATAGCTTGCCAGCGGCATAGACAATACCAATCTCGCCCTCTTTGTGTTTGTCTTTAAAACGCTCTATCTCCTGCCAGAATCTTACCGAAGGCACCGTAATGCCGTTAATCGTCTCGGTGCAACTCTCGAGGTCTACCGCAAATACTGAATCGGCGCCTGAGAGGCCGATTGCCTTCAGATTATCTAAGGGGAGGAAGGAAGAAAAACTCTTATCGGCGTCTTTCAGCCACTGTCCTTTCCACCATCCACTACTTGCCTCAGCTGCCATGAGAAGATACTCATTCCACTCGATTAAATCCTCTGCATAGAGGTAGCCGGAGGCGTGCTCTCTGTGCGAAAATATACTTTCTACCCGCTGCTCGATCGCCTTCTTTGCCTGCTCATCTGCCCGCTCATTCCGCCTGATCGACCCCACGCCGAACATGCCGAGGAGGGGCATGCTCCTATGAGCCCCCGCGTGAGCCAGTCGACTGCCAACTTCTGGGGTTGAACTCAGTGCAAGGATAATCAGCGCGGTGATTGCCGCCGCGCCCAAGGCGATGCCGGCAACGAGGAGTTTGTGGTCCCTGACAAAGGCGAGGAATCTCCTGAGGCCGCTCTGCCTGCTCCTCTCCGGCAACGCTAGCGTTTCCCTTTCCGTCACCCTGGCGCCGAGCCGCATGACGATAGCGGTGTTATTGTCCGCATTAAGCTGAGAGGTGACCTGCTTTGCATTGTATTCAAACTTTACAATCTGCCTGAATGTTGTCTCGATTTTTTCTTTAGTCAAGCCGGTGCTGCGTGTGTCGCAGACCCCGTCTGTGGCAAGCAGGATAATGCTATGCGGGCCAAGCTCCACCTCGTCAATGGCAGGCTCCCGGCTTACTATATGCGCATATCTCCGGTCGCCGAGCGACCTTGTCAGCTGAATCCGCCTTCCTGTACGCACATTCCTGATAAACAGATTGTCGTCTGTGAGCACAACACCTTGAGCCTTAAGACTCTCTATTTCCTCTTTACTTAAAAACCGCGCATTGTGTACAGGGCCTATGTTAACCTCACCGTTCTTATCCCGTATAACTGCGGCAGAATCGCCTATGACGCCTCTATAGGCCTTGAGTTCATCGCTCGGCACATAGATAATAGTCAGGGTGGAGCCAGAGCGTTTTTTGCTGACCAGGCGCCCAAGCTCCTTAAAGGTACGCTCTAAGGCCTTGTGCACATCCCCGGTTTCGTCTTCAAGACAGGTACTGAATATGTAGGCCGCCTTTTTGGAGAGCAGGCGGGCAGTTCCCCTGCCCCCATGGCCGTCCATTACCGCCATGAACATGCCCTCGCCATGGTGAATGTCCGGCACGCTGACAGGCGTGGTTATGAAAAAGTCTTCCTGTGTTTCTCTGAAGCCCCGCATGGTGTGCGAGGTGACTGTTGCCGAAACCTCCTGGCCGTCTTTCGGTTTGATGGTGAACTCCCGAAGCGGGCCGGACGCCTCCTTTGCACCGGCCTGCCACATCCTCCACGCGACAAATATAACTATACCCAGTGTCAGCCCCGCGCCCAAAAGCACCAGCCTCCCCTCAGGACCCAGCGCGTCCAGCAACCGCCCGATCATCGTCATCATCGGCATCATAACCAGCCCGGCAAGGTTGATGTTCATGCCGGATGTGCTGCTTGCGGCTTGCACCGTGGCCATCACTTTATCTGTTGGTTGATTATCTGTCTTTCTAGGCATCAAAACCAATCCAGAAGCTGTGGCGGGCGCACTAACCGTTTGAATAAATTCACCCACGCTCGGATCATATGCTTGAGATAAAAACAATCTTTCATCCAAGATAACATTCGCTACAGCACTATTGGCCTGAATGCGAACCTGCTCAATATCTTTGCGTTCCAGGGCAAGCATGGCAAGTTGCAGATTATCTTCTTCGTAGGGAACAATCCATCGTAATGTATCGGCCGATACCGGCACACCATATTCCTGCGCTTTACTGAATACTTGCCGTAGAAAAGAGCCAAGTTCTCTGGACGGTACCATAATAAAAGCATTTGCCTCGGTAAGCGGGAGCCCCTCTGTTGCCAAAACCTCTCCTGGCCAAATCATTATCTGACCTTGTGAAGTACCGGCGGCGAACCTTTCAATAAACCACGGATCTCGCCCTGTAGCAACCACTCCCTCGGCTCTCCATTTTCTGACCGCATTCCGGGAACCGGCTTCCACACCAGGCTGCCAGCTAAGCGTCATTGATTGTTTATAGTCAAAATCTGACGATTTTTCTCGCGCCCATTGCCAGGCTTTTTCATACCCCAATTCCATGATTTTACGCCTTATATGTTCAGTGGCTTGAACAGACCATAAAGAATTATCAAATACGGTAACGCTGTAATCAGCCTTCAATCTTTCAATGTCGTCCATAGCAATGAAGATGCCGAACTCCCCTTCTTCTCTAGGTTTGTGCATCCTAAAATAACTAAATCCCTCTTTATATCCTTCAGAAAAGCGGGGATGATAATAATGATATGCATTAGGAATATTGCCGTACAATCGTTCAACAGCACCGATCTGAAAAGAGATATCTTCTTCTATGCCACCGCTTTTTCTCGCTATTCCCCTCTTTAAAACCCGTTCACCTGCTAATTTTCCTAAAAGACCGCTTAGAACAATATCCGCAAGATATTCAGGCTGCGTAGCGTGGGTAGCGAATATCTGATTAGGCTCGAGTGTAGTGGGAATTGAGTGTATAATGCGTTCCTCTTCGGTGAGCGGTCCGCGCAGAAATCCTGTTATTTCTTCAAGCATTGCCGTTATCAGAACACTGTCATATAGGGATCTGACACGCTGTAATCCGTCAAGACCATCTTTATTATTCCGGACTATATCTGATAAAAGCGTATCGAGATCATCCTTGGATATGCCCTTACCCACCGCAAGAAATTCTGAAAGTGCCCGGTCGTAGTGAGGCACAATAGTTACAAGTGTTTTCTTTATATCAAATCCCACCCTCATGTGCTTCGCTATACCGGTAATATACTCGTCCGCATGGTGAGGCAGAATTGCACCTTTTTCTTGTAACGCGTCTTTAATAAGGGCTAGCAATTTACCTTCGGCCTCCCTGTCTTCTTTAAGATGCCGCACAAAAGATTTCAAGTCTTCCCGGTATAGTTCCATAGCATTTCTTATTTTTATCAGCCGCCTACCGGCAGGAAATTGTTTGAGCTTCCCTTCAAGCCCTTCCGGTATTTCCGCGCCGGTACCCGAGAGCGATGAAATATCTTGCGTCAACTGCTCTAATTCCACCGCGTGATTGTCAAGCCAATACCAGTCCTCAGGAACAGGAAATCCTAACCGTTTTATTTCTTCCAAAATTTCCTCTATCTCGGTATATACGCTGCTCTGCAGAAACTCCTGAAATAATCTGTCAGCAGTAGGTTGTCTCTGTATAGTCTCCTCTATCCTCCTCCCCCTCCGCAGCACCAGCACCACAGCAACCGTCGCACCCACCACCGCCATCACCACACCCAGTATCATAAAAAGCGTGCTGGCGTCCATGTGCAGCCGTCCAAAGAGCCACGGCAGCGCGTTGAGCGGGAGGGCAAAACCAAACATGCCCCCGCCATGCACCCGGCCGCGGCCATGCTTGCCGCCATGCCTGCCGCCGCGCCTTTCATCCGGCCGTTGTGCCGTGCGACGGTGCGCGCCCGGGACAAAATCGCGAATCTGGTTAAACGCGGTAAACGCCTTGCCCTTTTCAATACCCTTATTATGAATTGCTGTTTCTATCTGCCGCAGTAAATCAGAAATGCTCTCGTTCTGCATCATGCCAAAAGCAATTGTGTTCCCTATCATCTCCTGGTCCTGAGGATTGGTAACAAGCCGCGAAAACGCCTTATCGCAAAATAGTGTCCAGAGGCGATCTGAGTAGTACGGGGTACCCCGCTGCACACCCGCCATATCAGCAGGGGTAAGATGTGTTATAACTTCATCAAGAATCTTTTCAAGCCCGCTATGTTGTCCCCGTCTTTCAGTCAAATTGACAAACATGCGTCGCATAAGCTCCTCCCGCGTCTCTACCTGCGGATCGGCGAGAATGGCGGAAAGTTGACTATCGCTGAGCCCAAAGCTATAGCCGGTCTTTTGCATGCGCGCGGCCGCCGCCCTGTATATATCGGCCGGGCCGTTCGGAAACTGCTGCGGATGGGCAAACAACCGGCTGCGGGTTGGCTCATCAAGAAAATTATCGCTATTCAGGAATGGTTTTTCTCCGTGCAGCCAGTCATCGGCTATCATGCCGGGTACGTCCGCAAGCAGGGCCGCAAAAACCGCCTCCTCGTCTTCGGCATCCTTGGGTATCTCATGCTCCTCAAGAACCATATCAATCACTCCCTCTACTACCGCTTTGGGATAAATCAACGCATAGGGGGCGTGTTGTTTCAGGTGATCATAAAGCCCGCCTCTGATTATCCGCTGGCAGGCTTGGGCAGCCTCGGTCTTCGGCCGGCTAAAAAGTAGGATTCCGGCAAGTGCTATGGCACTTTGCTCTTCACGAAAAAGCTGGGGAAACCGTTCAACATAGGTAGTGTCAGAGTAATCGCCCTTACCCAGGTCATGAAAATGACTCTGCAATTTCTTGAGTACTGCCTCGGCGTCAACCGGGTGTTCGCTCTTAATAGCGTACAAAGCAGGGGCATGAATAAACCATTCCTGGCCGCAGAGCCACGCGTAGAGGACTTTCGCGTTGTCTAATTCCATCTCGGAAAGTATCTCAGTAGCCGCGATCAGCGCGTCCGGGGCGTGTACTACCAGGGGCGTACCGGGTTTCCGGTTTTTCGGCATGTTGCTATTCATTTCATCGGCCTGGGCCAGAATATATTTTCGATAGGTTGGATACATCTCTTCATCCGGTCTTTCGAGCAGGTCTGCCAGGGCACATCCAATTGCCTGTTCAGCCGGCGTACCGAAAAACAGTAGTGAACCGGTAAGTATCATAAATGACTCCCAGGGCCGGCTGGCGCTTTCAGTAAGCCACGTACCGAATTCTTTGGGTAGGGTTGCGGTAATAAGGGCCGGGTTTCCCTTGGCATGTTTAATAGCCGGGGCAAGAAGTATACCGAATTCTGTGTCACCCTGTCCTATGAGTACCCCATACTGCACAATCCAGCCTAGAGGAAGCTTCTGTTCTATCGCACGTTTCATTGCTCCGGATGCCAAATGCCCTACCCTGGCTGCCTCTGCTTCCTCCTTCGCTGCAAGAGCAGCGCGACGGCATCGTATCAGGCCCTCGGCAAGCTTGAGCGAACCGTACGGGGAATTGCCAAAGAGTCCGTCTGCTTTTTCAAGCAGCAGTTTCCCCTGAAGCAAACGGTTCGTCTGATCGTCAATCACTGCTCCTGTCTGCACCCGACCATCTTTTTCAACAGCGGCAAACAACACCTTCGCCTTACCCAGCTGCGCCTCTGCCATGTGTGGGTGTGACTTGAGCAGTTCATCATAGATCGCCTCTGCCTCGCTAACCTTCCCCTGCCGCATATAGAGATCAGCCAGGTTTATCTTGAACCACGCTACATAAAGGAGGATCTCGAGATCACCGGCGTCTCGCTCAATTTGAACAATCATGTCTTCAAGTGTCTTGACCGCTGCGTCAGGCCGGTGCGCCATAGTCTGGTAGAGCGCCTCGGCAAGGCGATAGTCAGGCCCTTTAAGAATGTCGAAAGATTCGCCGAGTTCGAGGATGCGACCGGCGGTCTCGGCATCACCTCGTATCAGATGTACCCGGGCAATAATTCCCAGCCGGTCCATCAGGAATGAGTCATCGAGCCCGGCAGAACCGTCCTCAATCACTGAGCGGCGCTTCTCAATAACCTTAAGTAGTTCGTCGGTCCGTGCCTGACCGCCGAAGGCAAGCCCGCTCTCTTGATCCTTCTCCGCTATCCTGTAGTAAAGTGCCAGCTCCGCACACCGCAGGGCCTCACTCAAATTGCCGATTTCAAGATAGTAGGCACTGGCATAGCCATACATAAATGAAAACTGGCTGTATATCTGCTGTTTGCGCACCAGTGAAATGCCGGTTTCAATATATTTTTTCTCGGTTATCTCGGCAAGGAGTGAACGATCGCCGGTGGCAAGAAACTGGTCCCATAACACAGCGGCCAATTTTACTGCTGACAATCCTTTAATGCCGGGTATGCTGCACTTCTGTGATTCTCTGAGTGCGGCACGGGCTTCAGCATAGTTGCCGAGCGGGAATAAGGCTGAACCATGGAGAAAGTGGGCATAGAATTTCTTGTCCTGATCAAACTCCTGTGTTGCGGCATCGGCTGCGGCCTCGGCCGAGGTCTCAAAATCATGCCTTATCAGGTAATGTTGTGACCGCCATATCTGAACCATGCCACGGTTTCTGCTCTGGAGCCGGTTATTTGCGGGTGTTTCTGCATTAGGGTATACCTCAGTTGTCCGTTCAGTATCCCTAAGAAGATCGTCAAGGGCCGCCTGAATCACATTCTCAATTTGTTCAGGCTCTTTACCAGGAAATGTATCGAGAGTAGCCGTTATCATCTGCATCTGGTGCTCGAATATGCTTTCTATGTTATCCCGGAAACCTAGGTACTCCCGATCACTCGGCTGGGAGGCTACAAAATGCCATTGCGCTTTCAGGGCTATGCCGTATTGCAGCACAGCCTCTCTGATTTGCCGGACACTGTTTTCACCCCCAGGGTGCTCCAGGGCGCTCTGTGTTAATAAGCGGGCCGAGTTAGGGCGGGGGCCAATGGTAAAAAACGGTCTTTCAGGCACAGGGAGTGTATCGGCATATTCTATAACCATACCGTACGCTGCAAGCGCCTCATCATATCGTCCAAGGTTTTCCAGTGTCATGGCGCGCCAGTTATTGAGACGCGCAATCTGCGCCGGGCTTCCGGTCTGTTCGGCCATTTTTAGAAGAAGCGGATTATCAAGAAGGGACCATGTCTTTGGAAAATCCTTGGCTGCAAAGGCATCGCTCACCTTCTGCATTTCCGTGTTAAATTGTTGTGTCGCTGCATCATCGCCACCCGGCACACTGCCTATGCTGCCGGTAAAGGCAATCGGCATAAACGGCACGGCCTCAAGCATCCGCGGCACCCCGGTGAAAAGATCGAGGCCCCCACCAACCCCCGGGGCCTTTAGCGCGGCCAGGTGCGTTTCAACCCCGCTGGCCGGTGCCGCGCCGAACGGGTTGAGGTCTACGCCAAGGAGGTAGAGCGCGATAAGGGTAATGCCCACGGTAACGGTTATGCCGATCAGGGCCGCCTTCTGCCGCCCTGAGAGTGTCGGCCACCGGCGGACGATAGACCTGCCCACCAGGAAGACCGCAGTCCCTACAAAAAGCCACGGCAGTGCCGAGGCTATAGCACCGACTACCCCGGCAAGACCGCTTGAAAAGATCCGCGGCAGAAGATTTGCCGAGAGCAGAAAAACGGTAGACCCGAGCCCTCCGCCATGCACCCGGCCGCGGCCACCCCGGGCCGCCGGCGCTCTCACGTCCGCAGTCGCCTTCGTCATACCGGCGGTCGGCGCCCTTGGGCCCCACATCATCATCGCCCCCATCTGGAGTCTCTCGTTAAAACTCCTGGCCGCAAACGCCCCGTGGACCCACAGCATGGAGTCACCGCCCGGGTCAATAACCAGTGCGTCGGTCACCTTTAGTTCATCCCGTAAAAATGCGGCCATCTGCCTGAGGGTCCCGCCCATGCGGTTTGACTTGCCCTTGAATATAATCTCGAGGATCTTCCCGTCATCGCGCCTGGCAAGGATATGATGCGGATGGATGCCGGGATACAGAATAACCCTGACCTTGCCTCTGGCCTCGTCAATAGCAAAGTCTCCTTCCTTAGTTACCTCATCCCACCCCCTGGGCCTGTACTCCTGCCCGCGTACGATGCCCTGACGCTGAAACCATCCGGTCAGATCCGCGGCATTCGGTACAACCGTTACGATCTCCCCGTCAACCACCTTGTTATACCGCATATCAAGCTCGACCGGTTCCCCCTGCGCGACTTTGTCGAACAGTTCCCCATTCAGCGTGGTCGGGTCAACGTAACACTGGTCCACCCCGAAATGCGACAGGGAGTCGGGTACGAACGGAAAATCCGCAATCCACCTCACGTCATAGTAGAGATCCAGCACATCTGTTATCGGCACTATGCTGCCGGTATCCTCTCCGGGTTTTCTGAAGATAAGCGGCGGTGAGGTAAGGAACTCCTGGACCGTCCCGGTGATATCCTCTCCGGTGTCCGCGTCGTAAATCTCCCGGTACCGGTTGATGGTAATCCTCCTGAACCCCTGCGTACCCTCTACACCTTTAACAAACGCATAGTAGACAAACTCGCCATCAAACCGTTGCTCCTCACCGGTTACATGAAACCATCCCTTATCCTTGATATAGCCGACAACGCCCGGGTTGGCAAAGAGCGTGCCCGCGCCGGTAATGACCTCGGGGGCTACTTTGTGCTCCGCCATAAAGGACCTGGCATGTTCGGAGAGTGTCATCATGTCCTTGCGCATGGTAGTAGCGGGATCCGTGTCCCAGCCTACCTCGCCATCGGAACTCACATATCTGCCTATGCCGGTATTCCGCAGCATGCCTGAGCCGAGATTGCGGGATTCCTGGACGCTGAGATAAAACTCAAGCTCTGATGGATCTATTTCTTTAATAATCACCTGGGTAGAACCGCCGCGCTCACTCTCAAACGGCAGCATAGTGTATCTCTGCGACAGGTCCGCATCTCCGGTCAGAAGGCCAAACGTCACCCCGCCTGCCTGCGACCGGTCTTTTGCCTCGCCCCCGGTCCGTATCCCCACTACAACCGGCCCGGTAAGAGCAAGTTCATTGATGGCACCCAGATACCGCTGGAGCGCCTCCTCCGAGGGCGGACCGTAGTCACCGACAGGATTGAGCGGCAACGCCTTGATGTGGATATGGTTGGTATAGCCTTCTTCATGGGCCACTTTATGGATAATCGTGGCAAGACGCCGTGCCTGTTCGGGCGTGTCATTGATCCCCTCTATCAGTGGCACCCGTACATCAAGACGCGACCTGTTGTGAATCGCCCTGTCATAGGCGATTGCGGCCTTGACGATTTCGGCAACCGTAGACATCGGTTGCTTCCTGTCGATCAGTGCGTTCCTGGTATCCTCATCTCCGGACAGAATAGAAAGGTCGAGCATCGGGGCACGCAGAGTACCGGTGAAGCCCTTCTTTACAACCGCTTTCTGCAGTTCCCCGATCTTTTCGGCGTCTACCCCCACGGTCTGAATCCGGCACTTTGAGATGACCTTATCCTTCTCCAATTTGTAAACGGCGTCTACTATCTCATTGATATTATTCAGCGGTTCGCCTATCCCCATACAGCTCAGCTGTAAATTTTCCCCGGTGCCGTACTCTTCCAGAATGTTATCCCTGACAAACTGAAGTCCGAGCGTCACCTGATCCCTTAATTCCTCCGCGTTGAGACTGTGGGCAATTAACCTATCCTCATGGGTAGCCTTTCCTGTTGCGCAGTAAAGGCACCCCTCATGACACCCCGTATCGGTCGATATGCTTATGGAATGGAGTCCGCGTCTGAGTACCGCCACTGTTTCAATAGTCAGATTCTTGAATCGTTTGAGTTTAAACTCCATTCTGATCACGCGGCTCTCCAGGTCGGCGTCAACCTTCATAAGGGTAAGGGCGTTGCTTGTGTAGCTCTCCGGCTCTACCGTCTCGCCAAATACAGAAGGATTCTCCGCTCTGATGCCGGCATATTTGATATATCCCGTCTCGTTTATAAGGATGCGCTGCGTTGTGTCGGGAGCGACGTAATATATCCGGTATCCCCTGCCGTATATCTTCGCGTCTCTATCAAGCTCGATAAGCCTGCCCCACTCCGCGGTCTTCCACTGCGTGAATAACAACTCCTCTGCCCGTGCCGCGCCAAGGGGCTGACCGGGATCGTTGTTAATGCTCTCAATTAATTCACTCCCCGGAAGATCAGGGGGCGCCGGTGTGAAATCGGGCTGAAGTCCGTCGTCTACGTGGCTGTCCTCGATGCTGCCTACCCCGCCCGGCAGCACAACGACACCGAAGCGGAGGAACCTGGGGAGAACTCTTGATAGGTTAACGTCGTGCGTCAGCAACATGAAAACCGTAAATGTCAGCAGTATGGCACCCAGCGCAATGCCGGCGATGATTGTGGTCTTCTTCCATCTCGGCAGGTCGCGGAAGCGGGCGAGGAGGCTTTTCTTCTGAAAAGCCGGCACCTCTCTCAGGCTGTGCCCCTTAAGTTGTGCAAAGATCCTTAGGAATTGTGCGCCACCCTTCTGGAATTCAAGCGTCTTAGAGTGCAGGGGTCGCCTGGCAAACTTATCAAGGTGTGTGGCAGCGCCAAATAAGATAGGGATGGTAACAACATTTTCCTCTGGAATAATCTCCTCTATCTCCTCTTCGGTAACATCCTCATGCGTGTCATTGGGTGCATCACCCAGTAATGCATAGGCGGTGCACTGACGGGGCGTAAGCGGTGTCTCAAATGCTCCTTTCTCTTTAAAAAACTCTAAGGCTCGTAGGGCGGTTGAATGCTTATCTGCTACACTTATGTCAACAGCAGTGCTGCTGTATACCCGACAGAGGCTGTCCGGTATATCATTCTGGATTGATGCAAGAATTACAGCAAGGAGTACTGTCAGATCTGTCTGATTGTTTTTGGCAGCTGCCGCTGGTGTAACGGCCTTTTTGAGATGCTCACTGGACTTGAGCAGATCCAGGGTAAGTTGCCCTTTATCCGCGGGTAACTTGATAAAGAGGTCGCCTAAAATCTCGTGCGCCTGCGGGTCTACGGCAAAGTAGTCATGCTCGTCACCGCGTTCTTGCTTCTGCCACTTACTACGCAATGACACGTCTTTCCACCGATCGATATCGCTATCGGTAATCTGTTGGTCTGATGCGATGCTCAGCGCTTCTCTATATTGTTTAAGTTCGTCAAAAAATGCCTCTTTATACCGTCTGGATAGCTTTTTAATGTTTTTGCTATCAATGTGTCCGGGGGGCCACGCTTTGTCTTTTTGATAATCGTTATCCTTATTAAAGTAGAAGGCGCCGTTACCACTGTTGAAGGCTACCAGAAGTTTGCCAAGGAGATATTCTTTATTGGTTGCCTTTAGAATAGGCTTAATAACATCGATAACATACTCTTCTATTACCTTTTCAGTCTCACCGGTAAGGATGATAAAGAGGTCAACCTCCTCGAGTGCCTTAAGAAAGGCGTCCAGACACTCTCCCTCCAGTATTTTTTCACCAACAGTATTGAAGTAATCTGCAATAACTATGCTGCGGCCCACTTGTTCTTTGGGGAGTCTGAACCAGGAAGGAACGGTGAGATCCATGGTGAGATGCCCTAACCATATCATAAACGCATCAGCGGCCGCATTATAGTCAGCATAGATTATCGCAGGCTCACCCTGCCCCTCACCTACCGGCTGTCCTTTCATCCTTTCAGCACTCACAAACAGCACTCCGGCAATGCCGATTTTCTTGGCTGCGCCGATATCCGTTTCGAGAGAATCTCCAATCACAACGCACTGATCTTTCGGAATTTTCTTTTTTCTAATCACTTCTTCCATGATTTCGTCTTTCCCGACAAATGTTCCCTTATTATCTACCTGCTGGGAATGTATCTCACTGAAGCAATTATTGATACCCAGTGCCTCTGTCTCAGCGGTCAATCGATCGTAACCTGCAGCACTCGCAATAACCAGCTCAACCCCTTCAATTTGACTTAGTGCGTGAATTCTCTCAATGGCCCCGGGCAGTACCGGCGGTATGCCGTGGTAGTCTCTTTCCAGAATGAATCTGTAATTGCGTGTGTAGATCTCGAGAAACCCCTCTTCGGTCAGTTCCCCAATAGAAATATTATAATCCTGAAATACACTCTGCATGTGTCGCATGCGTTCAAGGGGAGGCACTATATCTTCCCGTTCATGCCGCTCCATTTCTCTTACTATCGCCTCTCGCGTCTCCTGCGGGATGTCTTGTTGGCTTCTCTTAAAGAACTCGGCACACATATATTTCCATGCCGCGATACAAAGTGATTGAGTGTCAACTATTGTGTTATCCCAGTCTATGAAAATCAGCCGCGCTGGTTTTGACATATCGCGCGCCTCGCGTTGTACAAAACCGGGCTGCGGTGCGCTGATTGCTTGAGGCCGGCTCGGCAGGACGCTGCCTGCGTTTTTCTGACTGATTTCCTCGTTGATGAGTCGCATCACCTGCGCCTGTTTTGAGCGGCTCACATCTGTAAAGGTTTGGCGAAATAGCATATAGCTTACATGATGCTGCAGGGCCGCCAGCCTTTCTTGTTCAATGGCGGTTGCAGACTGTGCCTCTGCCGCATAATCCGTAAGCCACGACTGGATAGCCACGCGAATCTTCACATTGTCGTTCCGTCCCTTGGCAGGTCTAATCCATATCATCAGTTTCGTTGCCGTTGTTGAGATAATAATCGCGACCGTAAGCGGCAGTATAATCATCGCAAGGGCAAGGCCTCTTATAACCCGTGGGGTGCGGGGCAGGCTAAATACCTTTATATCCGCGGTATGAGGATTTTTATTATCGTTGAGTTGGCCATCCGGAGTTATAATCTGCACCCTGCCAAGGCGCGTCGGCACATAACGGGTAAAGAGGCCGTCATAGAGGGCTTTGAATAGGGGCTTTAATCCGCCAGAGCCACTTTCTAATAATTTTGTTATGATATAGCGAAGTTCTCTGAATGTACTCTCTGAATATCGCGTATACCATATAATCACATTTCTTACATTAAAATAGGTCCAAAAGGCTCCTCGTGAACCTCCGGTTGCCTGCATGCTTTTATGGTAGACAGCGATGCGCGGATTGAATAGCGTTTCGTAGTTAAACTCCCGGTAGCGGGTGGCGAGTTCTGGATCCTCGTCATACATGAAAAACCGGTTATCATAGTTCCCCAGAAGCAATAGAGTCCATGAGGGGAACGCCATAAAACTGGGGGCATGCGAAGCCTTGACTATTTCGCCTTTCTCTAATACCTGCAGCTCATCCTGCCCATCAGCCAGGTACATGGAAAATGTCTGATCGACCGGATAGGCCAATGCCTGCCCATGCTCATCGAACCGCGTGGAATACATATATCGGGCAGCACCCATCGTTGCCACACGGTCGGCATTGTTCTTGATGCCGTCAACCGTTGCCTGAAATGCGTTTCTATCAAAGGTAATGTCATTGTTAACGGCAATCACCAGGCCGGGATCAAGTTTATTCATGGCATGCTCAGTGCCCAGGTTATAGCCGCCTGCTGTGCCTCCATTGGTGATCCATTCATTAGTTTGTTGCTGTGCCTTGACATTTGCCGGGTCCAGTTCGCCTTTTATAAACGTAATTTTGAGGCCTTCGGGCTTGTCTTTGGTGAAGATATCTGGCCCTTCATAGATAGCTGATTCTTTGTTTCCGTACCGGTCAAAGAAGTTGTCAGGGGAATTATTATCCACGATAATAAGGTCGATTTTATCCATCGGATAATCTATGTTATAGAGCGAGCGCACCAGATCCAGCGTGTCTTTTTCACCTACACCGCCCTCTTTGCCCCAGTGCAATACTACAAGGCTTATTCGCGGATAGTCCTCTTTAAGGAATGCCTTTTTTCTTTCTTCAACACTGTTTTGGGAAAGCCACATAAGGTTATTGAGCCAGTTCTTCCTGCCGTTATAGTCGCGCCTGTCGAGCCAGCCGATGCGCCGAGTGAGTATTGTGCGTGCGCTGGGATTTCTCGTCTCTGCCTGATCAAGGAGGGCCTGCACCCGCGGGTCTTTCAGCGGCTTAGGAGCAAAGGCAAGGGCGTGGATGTCCTGTTCTGTTAATACAGGCTGCTGAGATAAGTCCCTGTCGCGGCTCTTTATCATCCCTTTCCCCACAATTATCATCGGCGCGGCGTGTTTGAGGGTGTCCAGAGCCGCACCGTGGGTCACAGTAGCACCCATGGTTGGGGACAGGCCTTCGCCAATTCCCGGAACCAACTCAGGAGCCTCGGGCATTATTGCCGGCGCGCCCTCGGTAAGAAGCGGGGTTTCAACTCCGGGAGTTAACATGACCTCGGGGGTTGCGATGGGCGCGTTCGACCAGAAGTCTATTGCTTTTAGCCACGGCACGTCGGTAGTGAAAATCAGGACAAGACATGCCACTGCTACGGCACCCAGCGCAATGCCGGTGATGATGAGCGCCTTTTTCCTGGGTGACAAGCGGGCGAGGGGAGAACGGGGTATAATAGTCGCTGTCTTCGCCTGCATAAAGATATCTATTTGATTCGCGATCACCTCTTCTGTCTGGCTATACGTATTACCGCGCGTTGCATTGGCCGCGCTTACCAGGTAGCCTTCGAAAATGCGTTCAAGTGCGGTGATTAGTTCTGCTTTTTCCTCCTGTGTCTTTGCATGTTCATAGGCATCGAGAAAAGCAAATGTTACAGCACCCCAATCCGCTGCGGTAATGGAAACTGAGTCTTTGTCAAGCCCCGTCTGTCCTGAGAGTCTCTTATAGATATCTTCGGGTAAGAGGCTCTGGTATATTTCCGAAAACTGCCCCATGCCCTCTGCAAATCCCTGATAGAGTTCGTCGGTGTTAAGTCTCTCGGTCTTATTCGGTAACGCCCCGTTTTGCTTCTGCCATGTCTCGGCATTGAAGGTATCGGCAAACGGCTCTTCTTTTGGCTGCACCGTGGCAATGTTCTGCCAGTATTTTTTCTCTGATAAGAGGATATCAAACAAGTTTGAGACGGTAGCGATAAACCGTTCGCGTATGGGATGTGGCATCGGGAGATGAATCTTCCTTCCTATAAACACATTGGCAACCTTCGCGTCAGGATTGCGCAAAGACCGTGCTCCCATCCACTGATCCTGTCCTATAATAGAATTCCACATAGTCCAGTTCTTTCTGAAATTTCTGGTTTGTTGCGGATGAAATCCCCAGTCACCGCCACCCAGTTCGCGTAAATGCCTGCCGTATACAGCGCTAAACAGCGGATAGTAGAGCCAATCGGTTATTATCCCGTCCGCATCCTGTGTGTAATTTCGCCAGTATTCGGGTGACACCACATCATAGCCCGCGAGCTGAGGCGCGATATATGCCTTGACCCAGTCCTCGGTTATACTTTCAAGGTCGCCGTCAACAAAGGCAATAGCATCGGCATCTAACTCACCGCCCAGGTCACAGATAGACCGCACACCCCACCCTTTTCCTTTAACCGGCAGTGTCAGGGTAAAACGATGGATGCCCTCTGTTTCAGGGACCGCTTCGGCAATCCGGGCAACTTCCTGTGAGACGGAACCCGGTCCGCCCGATGGAATAATAACAATATTCGCCTCAGGGTAGTATTTTTTCGCGCCTTCTTCGAGGGTCTTAATTACCTTGGGAACTGTATCTTTTTCATTAAAGAAATTCACACCCAATACAATAACAGGCTGATTTTCTTTGAAATGCTGTTTCAGCTGGCGCGCCTTCTTTTTCCACGGCTTCATGTTGTGTTGGTACCTCAGATATGTCTTGAGGTTTTTGAAATTCGCCTTCGGAACGGTTCTTGTTATCTCGCTGCGCTCGCCGGTGACACTGCCGGTTAATCCGGGAATCACAAGGGTGCCGGCCACGGCAGGTAAGGTATGTTGAACGGCCGGTGTCTGCTGGAACACCTGACCAGCGCCTCTAAGGGCCTCAGGCATGGTCTGCTTCATAGCATCGATCCCTGAGGCCCCGAACTCAGCCGCTTTAACTCCCAATTCCGGGGTTGTAGTTTTTAGAACCTCGGGGGCAAGCGTGGTAAGTTGCTTTGCCGCATTCGGCCAGAAGTCAATGACCGGCATGTCAAACCAGTAGCCAAGGGCAATGTATATAGCAGCAAGTATGCCAACCGCGGCAAGTGCAATGAATGCCTTTTGACGGGTTGGCAGCGCATGGAAGCGGGCGAAGAGGGATTTTTGTGAAGGCTGTTTCTGGAATCTGTCAATCCTATCCAGCCGCCGGCCGCGGATGCGGTTAACGAGCCTGAGATACTGCCCGCCACCCTTCTCAATACCAATACTGGAGTGTGCCGGGGTGTTTGTAAATTTATCCAGATTGTGCTCAGGGCCCAGAAAGATGGGGGCTACCGCGACAGGTCCTGTGATCAGCTTTTTGAAATCCTTTGCGCGCAATTCAAGATGCAGGTCATTGGGCGCGTCTCCCATAAGCGAGACCAGGGTACAGCCGCCGCGGCGGGGCTTTTTCTTGAGGGTAGAGTCGAACAATGTCAGGGCACGAAGGGCGCTCGACTGTTTATCCTCCATACACACATCAACCGCCTCACTGCTAAAGACCACGTGTCTTGCCTCTGTCTCTCGGACATCCCCCCTGATTGAACCGGTAATCGCGCCTAAGAGAGGCGTTATGTCAACCTCTCCCTTTTTGAGAGTAGCCTCAGGGGTAATGGCATCCGTAAAGTTTTTGCTTAGTTCATCAAGTGACATGATGAGAGTCAGCTGTCCGCCGTCTTCTGAAAGCCGCACCGCGATATCCCCTAAAAACCCGAGGGCATCAGGAGGGAGAAAGTGATCAAGTCGTGACGCCTTGGTTGTCTGGGTAAATTCTTTGCTCGTTTCAGCTGCTGAAACTGTCCGCCATGTGTCAGGTTTATCAGGGTCGCATGTCTTTTCCAGGGCATACGCTTGCCACGTATTTATCTGTTCATCGGTTATCCTGAGCTTGTCCTTATATGTCCTGATCTGCTCAAAAAACCGGGTTTTAAGCTTCTCGCTGAGTGACATCACGGTCTCGGACGGTATTATCTCAGGCGGCCACGCATCCTGCATCTCATAACTATCATCAGGAAACCAGAATGCCCCATTGCCTGAGTTATAGACAACCACGAGTTTTCTGAGGAGATGGAGCTTGTTCTGCTTTTGTAGTTCGGGCTTGATTATGTCTATAAGATCGACGACCTTTGAGTCTTTTGTGTCTCCGGTCAGAACGACTACCACATCCTGTGTCTCAAGCGCCTCAATCAAGTCATCCCGCTCTTCTTCGCTCAGTTCGTACACTCCGAGGGTATGGCGGTAATCCGCTATCGTCACCTGCCGGTCGACTCTTTTATGCGGCAGCTTCATGCCCTTGGGCAAGGTGAGGGTGATGTCGGGTAGGTTGGCGAGCCAACTCTCTTTTTCTTTGCTGGTAATACCCTGTTTCTGGTGGCGCAGGTTGGCAACGATACTGGTGAGTTTTTTATTGGTGCCGTCTACTGTTTCGTTTAAGAGTGTGCGCAGGGCATTGACCGAGGCAAGGGTCTCTATTTTTCCATCGTGGGCATTCTTTTCTATAAAGGAGAAGGTTTCCTGCACTACCTCAGGACTGTCTTTACCCCTCAGGATATTCTGGAATTTGTCATTGCCGTTTACAAAGATATCGATGGTATTAAACGTATTAAAGAGGAGTTTCATGTCTTCGATAGAGATAGAAATGCCCAGGGCTTCCTGACCTTTTTCGGCTTCCTTCAGGAAATCCTTATACTGGCGCATGGGGTGGTAGCGGAGAAAAAGTCTGAGCTCGGGGGAAAGCTCGATGCCCTTTGCCTCGGCTACTTCAACCGCGTGCTCACCGGGTGAGAACGCGTGGAGCAGGTAGTGGCGTTCTTGCTCTGAAAGAATCTCGCCAAAGACCTCCCGGTTCTTTGCATCGCTAAAGGCCCATTCTTTAAATTCTTCATATGAGGTAAAGTCGCTTGAGCGCTCGCGCACATCAAATTTTTCCTTGGTAATCTCGTTGAACCGGGCGGTTGCCTTACGGGCCTCCTCGCTATCCGGGTTCTGTGCTGCCTTGCGGCTCATCAGTATCGGGAAGCCGATCTCGTGGAGGATGATCATCCGGTGGCCAAAGCCTCTGACCCTTTCATCCATATTCATCCGGTCGGCCATTTCATCAAAGAGCCCGGTTGCCTCTGCGGCATGATACTTTCCCGGGCCTTCGTTATATAAAGCAAGGGTTTTTTTGTCTGAGAGCCCTGCAGGGTCGATTGTTTTCTTTTTCGCGGTCTTAATACTCCCTGTCATCCCCGGCAGTATCAGCGTGCCGGCGCCGATGTCAAAGAGCCGGTGGCTGTCGGCAAGTACTTTAGCGGCGTCTGCCTGGGTAAAGCCGGACGCGGTGATGCGGAGGGCGCCTTCGTTGGACAGGATAAACTGCTCACCGCCCGGCCCCTGGAAAAGGGCGAGCTTTCCCTCGATATCGCCTGAAAGATGCGAGAACCAGTCAGGGTTCACCTCGATGTGCTGGGCGTTCGCGTAGGCAATCGCAAAGGCCAGAAGGGCAAGGGCACACAGGGCCCCGATCCATACATACTTCCTCCCCCGCACGCGCGCCCGCTTGATGTTATCTTCTGAGTTTGCACTTAAGAGACGGCGCAGCGACCCCGGCACCCAGTTAAGAAGCAGCTGGTGCGGCAGGGGCGCGACACCGCGCAGGAGGTCGTGGTAGCGCTCGGTATCCACGTCCTCCTTTGAGACCGGCGAGACAACGGCATAGGACATATGTTTTTCTCTGAGGAGTTCGGCGATACCGCGGGTGTGAAATCCGCCGGCAATTAACACATAGACAGGGGTTCGCGGGTGCTCGGGTTCGCGGGTGCTCGGGTTTTGTTGATCTTTGAACCCGCTCACTTGCGAACTCGCTAACTCGTCAATCTGTTTAAGTGTGTTGTTGACCATCACCGCGTCGCGCTTATGGACCGTGTCGTAAAAGGCCTGAAAGGCGCCGAGCCGCGCGTCGAGGAGCGCCGGGTCATACTGTACCTTTGTCTTTATCATATAGGGGCGGCGCCGGGGCTCGATGAAACTCCGGAAGCGCTCGACAGAGATCTCACTTTTGTGCCCCTCAAACCACGCGAATTCATCGCGCGATATCTTGAGGTCAACGAACCTTGTTAAAAACGAGCTCTGCCTGAGGAGGGCGAGGAACTCCCTCTCCTCGTCCGTCTGTGCCAGTGAAAGGGCCGCCTCCTCTTCTATTGACTCGAATTCCCGGAAGAGGGCCTCGTAATCAAGCGCGTCTATCAGCCTGAGATACGAGAGATACTCTTCAATGACGAGCAGTTCTTTTTTCTTTTCGGGAAGGGTCTGTTTGACAAGGTTGAGAAACACCTTGTAAAAGAGCCGGCGCGAGATCTTCTTATCCGAGAGCTCGCGGTGGCAGGACTCGATAAGCTCCCTTGCCGCGGAGGCACCCTCTTCGGAAAGGCGCGCGAGGAGCGTCGTACGCAACTCCTCGGTCTTAAGGGCGATCTCGTCCTCGTCGATCCTGTCCTCCATATCCAGGAGGGCCAGGAGATCGGCAAAGACCGGATAAGCCCCCTCGATATCAAACCGTCCTGACCCCAGTTTCTGCCTGAGGTATAAGGCGTAGTCGCGTATGGGAAGCGTGCCGGCCTCATAACCGGCTTTCTTCTGGAACAGGGTCTGGAGTTCGCTGTTACAGAGTTTATACTTGATCTGATCCAGGCTCTGCTCGATTCTGGCAAGCATGTCTTTGGTGGCCGCGTTATTGTCGACGATGGCAAGAAACTGGTCCAGGTTGTCAAAGTAGAGCTCAAGGTCCTCGATACCCCAGATCGAAATATCGGGGCGGCTGGTGATGGAAAAGTACTCCTCGGCGGTGAGTTCGCCCGAGTTGACAAAGAGCCTGGCTGTCTTTTCCTTGACCTCTTCAATCGGGAATGAAGAGATGCTGGATGTATCACACATGCCTTCGGCGCCCTCTGAAAAGATAATTTTGAGATCATACTGCCCGTCCAGAAATTTCAGTATCTCGGCGGTATTGAACTGTGCCCCCGCCTGGGTGTGCAGGTCCTGGATGTGGACGATAAGAGTTTCCGGGTTCGCAGGTTCGCGGGTTGGCGGGCTTTCTATAGCGGGTAGTGAATCCTCTTGGCTCCTTTCTGGATTCCGGGTCATGGTTCGACCGCGCTCACCACGGGTGCCCGGAATGACAGAAGAGGGGGCAGGGACATTGCTTCGTGGCTCCGCGCCTCGCAATGACGCTTGTTGCATGTTTTTTTGTTTTGAATTTTGGTTATTTGAAATTTGGGATTCATTTGGAATTTGTGATTTGGGATTTGGGATTTGCGAAGTATCATATACCTCGGTCACAAAACCCAGCTGTTCCGGGATATGAAAGGTATCGGTATAAGTCAGAGTCGACAGAAAGGAAAGATCTATGTCCGGCCGGGTAGCGGTGGTAGCAGGAGAGGGTGTCTGGTGAAAGGCTGGCTCTTGCCGGACGGCGGTAGCGGCAGGAGACGTGGCAGGGGGCGCCCTTTGGGCAACGGCTTCCGGCGGCCGGGCGGTCACGGGACGCTGCCAGGCCGCAGGGCCTGACGATGTAGCCGCGGGAGACGTCTCCTCAGCCACAGGCCCCTCCTGAATGGCCGGTTCTCTGGACGGCAACGCAGTAACAAGCAGTGTCTCTGTGATGGCAGGCGCTTCCTGAATAGCAGGTTCCTCATGGGCAGGCAATGGCCCTGACGGGGCAGGCCGGGTTTCGCCGGCAGGCTGGTTAGACGGAGAATCAGCGACGGGGTGTGTTTGTCGGGCAACGGGTTCCTCAACGGGGGCAATTTGGTCTTCAAGCAGAAGCCAGTCCCGGGAAACAGACGGTGTTTGGACCTCGGACCCGGTCTCACTGGTAGGTTCTTCCCTGAGTGCTGACCGATCTTCGAAGGCCCGATGCCCCTCCAGGAGAGTAACGTCAGGGGCTGTCGTCCGGTCATCTGGCTGAGACGGCTCTTCGTAAGAGGCCGGCTGAGGAGTCTCTGCCGATCTTATATGACTAATAAGCGAATTAATCTGATTATTGTAGGAGGGTGTTTCTCTGGGTTCTAAGGCGCTGCTATCGGGCGTTTCTTCTTCGTCTTCAGCGGTCGTCTGGTTTTGAGGGGCGCGTTTCTTTGAAAAGATATTTTGATAAGACGGTTTCTTAAGGAGTGTGGAAGGCTCTGCCGCATAGACAAGATTCGACCACAGGAAGAGTTCGATGACAAGGAGGGAGATAATTTTAATCCATAGAGAGTGCGTTCGCATGGTGCCCCTACCATGGTCGCGGCCTTTTGCCGCAACGGTGCGAAGTGGTTAACTCTCGCGGACCCTTTACAACACACAAACTGGTTGAGAAAGAAAGGTGCCCCTTAGAGTTCTTGAAACATTTTTAAAATCTTAATTAAAGTATAACATATAAGTTTTATTTCATAAAGGGAGAATAATGGGAAAATTAGTACGGTGTAGGGCTCTTTATAAAAAAATGGGCTATTTTTGCATTAAATTGCTATAATTTTATATTTATTGACTATTTTTGTTATTTTTTAAATTTTAGGGATTTGTGTAAATTTCCCTTTACAGATGGTGTTAAAACGAAGTTATCCACAACCTAGGTCACACTTAAGTGTGACCTACTGTGAGGGTGGTGGTGTGGGATAAAAATGTGGGGAATATCTAACTAACTCTTTTAGTTCCGAAATTTCAATTCCGGGAACTAAACGTTGGATGTTAGATTTTGGGGATTAAAAACCTTTCAACACCCGGTGTTGAACGTCGGGTGTTGGAAAAGAGTGCGGGGGAATCATTGGGGATAAAAGTCTCCTTCAACCCCCCGGAGTCGCCTCCCGGAGGCGACTCCGGGGGTTGGCTTCGGGGTTAACTGAGAATTAAAAAAGGAGAGGCTGAGAAATAATAAATGAGGATAATACAAATCTCGGAAGAGAGTAAGGGGTAAAGCGGATTACTGGGTGGTGTCTTCTTGAAATACGCCCATCCTGCGGAATTTCTGGTACCGTGCCTCAAGAAGATCGTCGATAGACAGCTGTTTTAATTCACTAAGAGCAGCGAGGATCGTTTCCTGCAATAATTCTGCGGCGCGTTCCGGATCGCGGTGGGCCCCTCCGAGAGGTTCAGGAATTATATCATCAATAATGCCCAATTGTTTGAGGTCGGGTCCGGTCAGCTTCAGGGCCTGCGCAGCCTCGGGCGCCCGCGCCCGATCCTTCCAGAGGATTGCCGCGCATCCCTCAGGAGAGATTACCGAATAATAGGCATTCTCCATAATATAGACGCGGTCACCGATCCCGATGCCCAGGGCCCCGCCTGAGCCGCCTTCGCCGATAACAACAACCACAATCGGCGTCTTAATCTTGAAAAACTCAAGGAGATTGTCCGCGATGGCAAGTGCCTGGCCCCGCTCTTCTGCGCCGATACCCGGATAGGCGCCCGGTGTGTCAATTAGACAAACAAGCGGCAGAGAAAACTTTTCTGCCATCTTCATAAACCGGAGCGCCTTGCGGTATCCCTCGGGGTGGGCACTGCCGAAATTTCTGTAGAGGTTTTCCTTGATGTCCTTTCCCTTCTGGTGCCCGCAGATCATGACCTTCTGGGTCCCGATGGTACCAAGGCCGCCGACAAGCGCCTTGTCATCCGCGAAGGCCCTGTCACCATGCAGCTCAATAAAATTCTTCACCATAAGCGAGATATAATCATAGGTGTAGGGCCTGCGGGGATGCCGGGCTATAAGGACCCGCTGCCACGGGGTGAGCTTCTCATAGGTCTCCTTCTTCAGTCTTGCCAGTTTCTTCTGGAGATTGCCGATCTCCGAGGAGAGGTCAAGCTCGCCACTTTCGGTGAGGTGCTGCAGCTCCTCTATCTTATTCTCAAGTTCAACAATCGGCTTTTCAAAATCAAGAATGTTGTGCTGCATAACTTAGTTCCACTGGTTAGCGGATTCTCCGGGTTCACGGGTTCAAAAATAGTTCTTCGGGTTACTCGGGTTGCACGGGCTATGCGGGTTCTTTTTTAAACTCGAGTAACTCGCGAACTCGTCGAACTCATGAACTAATTATTGGGCATCGCTTATTCAATAATCACCACTTCGGTCCCGATCGATAAAATGGCGTACAACTCCTCGACATCAGCATTCCTCATACGGATACAGCCCTGGGTGACATTCTGGCCTATTGAATCAGGGTCTGTCGTACCGTGAATGCCGTAGCCCGGTTTCGAAATTCCCAGCCATCGCGAACCCAGGATGTTATCCGGACTCTCCGGAGGGACAATCGCGCCGGCTTTATACCATACCGGGTCACTGAGTTTATTGACGATGGTAAACTCTCCCTGCGGGGTAAAGTTATCTTTGCCGGTTGCCACGGTATATGTCTTGATAACGTCTCCGTTCGCCTTCAGGAATAATGTATTAAGTGACTTATCTACAAGAACGCTGAACTTTGAGCCGGGAATTTTCAGGTTGTCGCCCACCCTGATAAGATCCCCTGTCAATCCATTTGCCCTTCTGAGTAACTCCACCGAAACGTTAAACTGCTGGGCGATCTTTCCAAGCGTGTCGCCGCTCTGCACCTCATACCGGATATCGTTTCTCTCCTCGTCGATAACCTTCGAGAAGAGAATCTTCATGTTAACACTCTCCCATTTTTCCTGAATCTCGGAAATGAGTACCGTATTCGGATAGTCTCTTAAAATAGTCTGATAAGCCCCTTTTATGCCGAGGAGATTGTTCCTCGCCTCATAGATATCCGCCTTGAGGAGCAGAAGTGCAACCACATCCTCTATATTTTCTGTATCTTTAGCAAAATCAGGAAGTTGCGAATCTATCAAAGCGACCGCCTCATCAAAATTTCCCTCGGCCATCAGTTTTTCGGCCTTCTGAAGAAGCGACATGCTCGGTGCCGAAAGCGTCACGCGAAGAGGCGCTGCCTGAGGAAGCGGTTTCACATCCCCGGTAGTAAACCGCCGTGTATTGGCAACGTAGATAAACAGTAAAACCGCCGCCAGTATAATAACAATAGTCACCATCCGTCGAGACATTCATCCTCCCCCGTGTTATGCGTTTATTGCGAATAAAATGTGACCGCGATCCCAAATCCGATACACGCACCGATCAGTACCTGAATAGGCGTGTGTCCCAAGAGTTCTTTTACCCGCTCTTCTTTGATGCCGCGATTGAAGTAGATATCATCGAGAATCTTGTTTAGCACCTCGGCCTGCATACCGCTTGCCCGCCTTACTCCCTGCGCATCAAACATCGTAATGAGGGCAAAGATCAGTGTGACGGCAAATATAAGCGAGTCAAATCCGGTGGTGAAACCGACCGATGTTGCCAGGGCGCTCACGCCGGCTGCGTGCGAAGACGGCATGCCGCCCGTTCCCACAAACCATTTAAAGTTAAACTTCTTCTCACGAATAATTCCCAAAAAAACCTTGATGCACTGGGCTATCATCCAGGCACTGATCGTTACCCAGAAAATCTTATTGTAAAAAATGTAAAAAACAGTGTTCTTCACGCCGATGGCTCCCTGCTCTTTACGTCTTGGTGGGAATGTGGAAACAGTTGAATTGCGCTAGAGAACCCCGTTCTTTGAACAGCCCTTGCCGGCAACCGCCCTCTCCGATCATCGGTTCTTGCAGACAAAAACCTCTGATTGTGCTCCGCGGCTTTCTTGAACGAGGTCCATTTACAAATCGGCAGGCAATACCTTGACGTCTATCTTTTTATCGAGAGTCGACTGCCCTCCCCTGACCACGTATCCGCGATTGCCCAGAGATAACCCTAATCGATCTTCCGCCGCAAGCGCCCGTTCTCTTGCCTGGCGCGCCTCCTTGCCGAAATTCCACAGCAATCCTTTTTGCGTGGCGATGTTCTGAAGACGGCCTTCGAGCTTCAGTCGCTCTTCCTCCAGCTCGCGCTTTGCAACGGTCAGCGCCGCCAATTGTGCGGCGAGATCCGCCTGATCCGCCCATAACGTACCCATACTCGACCGTGCCTCCTTCAGCAGAGTCTCGGTCTCATCTAATCGCATCTTGAGATCGGCAATCTCTTTCCTTAACTGTTCCTTTTCCCGTACCGCCTCCTGGACGTCTGCCTCACAGAGTACCGAACGGGTCCGCTCCTTCTCGAGCAGCGTTTCGTACTGCAACCGTTCTACCTCATATTCAGAGACAGAGAGGCGCATGCTCTCGATCGCCAACTCCATATTGCTCAGCGCCTCTTCAATCGTATCCCGTTCATTTTTGATATGGAAATAATTAAAAAAGGTCAGGCCTGCTAAACTGAGGGATGTGAACAGGATAAGCCAATAAATAATTACCTTGGCCCGCATTACACCCCCATTGGTAAGTCTGGTTAGAGTTACCCGCGGCGACTGACAGGTCCCTGTCCTTTTAGCGGCACTAAATGGCATATTCCCGCTGATGCCAGCTGTTTCTCTACCAGAATAAGCCCGCCGCTAACAGACTGCAAGGTTTAACGTTATGTAATTCTACACTAAGGGGCTAAAAAAAACAAGAATTCTTTTGGAAGACATAATGAAAGCACCACGCAATGGTCTATAAATGCAATGGTTGCGGAAATAGAGAGTGTGATAAACCGGGACGCTCTGGCGCTGCTTACCATGCAGGGTCCCGGGGGAAAATGGGATTGACAGCGGCATAGAAATATGATAAAGATAGTATACTTGTGGTGTTGTTGCAGCCTTTCCTTGACGTACGCCATCCATCATACAAGCCCCTCAAAAGCCCGTATACTCTCTCTAACAGTAATGGTCGCTACGTTATTCGGTGGTTATACGCTCGGCATCGACGGCTTTCGTGTCTCGGTAGAGGTGGATATCTCGGACGGACTCCCCTCAGTAACGGTTGTGGGACTTGCCAATACCGCGGTGAAAGAGGCCCGCGACCGGGTAAAGAGCGCTATTAAAAATAGCGGCTTTAAATATCCTGCCAGCAAGATCACCGTCAATCTGGCACCTGCCGATGTAAAAAAGGAAGGTGCCCTCTTCGACCTGCCTATCGCCCTGGGAATTCTCATATCATCAAACCAGCTGAGGCCCTTCCGGGATATCGGCCGATACTTCCTGTTCGGTGAGTTGTCACTCGACGGAAGCATACGGCCGGTCAGGGGTATACTGCCTCTGGTGCTCTCCCTTAGCAAATACGGTAAAGCATTTATTCTCCCTGAACAAAATGTCGCCGAGGCAAGCATAGCAAATAAGCTGGACATCCTTGGCGTGAAAAATCTGAAGGAAGTGGTTCTATTTTTAGAAAAGAAATCAGATATTCTTCCTCTACGGGTCAACCCTGATGAGTCTGCCGCACGGCATCCGGCGACAGAAACTGATTTCTCCGAGATAAAGGGGCAACGATTTGTAAAACGGGCCCTTGAGGTTGCGGTGAGTGGCGGTCACAATATCCTGATGATCGGGCCGCCGGGAAGCGGCAAGACCATGCTCGCAAAACGTATCCCGACCATCCTGCCGCCTTTACCATACCCGGAGATGATCGAGACCACGAAGATTCACAGTATCTGCGGACTTCCGCACGCAACGCCCCTGGTGAGGAGTCGTCCTTTCAGGGCGCCGCATCATACTATCAGTGACGTAGCCATGGTAGGCGGTGGCAGTATTCCCCGCCCCGGAGAAGTGAGTCTGGCCCATAACGGGGTGCTCTTTCTGGATGAGCTGCCCGAATTCCCACGTCATGTACTGGAGGCCCTGAGAGAGCCGCTTGAGGAAGGTGCGGTGCTTATCTCTCGTGCACACTCCAGCATACACTTTCCCGCGCAGTTTATGCTGGTTGGGGCGATGAATCCCTGCCCCTGCGGCTCGGAATGACAACAAAGTGGAATCTGTCTCTCTTCTTGGAAAGGTCAGAATCGAGGAATAACTGCACTTCTAGATGAAATTTTCTCAACTTGCGGTCATAGTTAACAATAATCTGGTTAACCAAAGTCCTAAGCTTTTCCTGCTTTTCCTCATCAGTCAGATTCTTCCACATCTGGGGAAGATTGCATAAATCCTCAAAGCTAGTCTGCAAAGCAATCTCCTGTAAATTAATCTCTTCGCCCTGAGAGGCTAATTCAGCCATCCTGTCTCTTATGGAATCAATTCTCTTCTTGTTCTCATCAAACCTCTCAACGAAAGTAGTATCATCAATAACCTTGTTCTCAAGTTTCTCAAGTAAGGTATTCCTAACCTCAACCAGCCTTTTTTCTTCCTGAACAAGCCTTTTCTTCTCATCGTCAAAATCAGACTTAACAGGCTTTGACTGTTGCCTTATCTCCTTAAGCATTTTCTGTTTATCATTCAAGAATTTCTCATTCTTTGAAAGCTCAAGCAATGTCCTCATAACCTGCTCTTCTAAAACATACCCCGGCACAACCAATCCTTTGCAGACACTTCTTCCTTTCTGTATTGAGTTCTGGCATCTGTAATAGAAATATTTTTTATCATATGTTTTTTTGAAATAAAGATACCCGAACATTCCGCCCTTGCAATGTCCGCATCTGGCAAGGCCTGCAAGCAAATAACTTTTTTTTGCTTTACTGGGCTTCATGTATTTCTGTTTTAACAACGCCTGCACTCTCTCAAACATATCTTCAGGAATAATCCCTTCATGTTCTCCCTTAAATATTTTCCAAAGTCTAGGCTCAACATTCTTCAGCTTGCCTGTTCCAAGATCAGTCTTTCTCTTGCCATACCAAACCTTGCCTGAATATGTCGGGTTAGTGAGAATCCGTCTGATAGAGGTTGCGGCCCAGGACAAGCCCTCAGGAGTTTTAATCTCTCTTTTGTTCAATTCATGGGTAACTCTTCTAAGACTTTTGCATTCAAGATAAAGCCCATAGATTTTTTCAACCAGCTCAGCATCTTTCTTAACAAGATACAATCTGCCTTTTTCAGGGGCGATTTTGTTAGCCTCTTTTAATGCCTCATCCTCGCTTAATCCTTTCTCAAGAAGCTTTCTTACCAGCTTGCCCTTAGTAACATATCCTAGAGGCACAACTCCACCTGTCCATTTTCCTGCTAATGCCCTATGGTGCATGTCCGCACTTACTCGTTCAGAATCAATCTCCCTTTCCAGCTGAGCGATAGAGCCAAGAAGATTAATAATGAATCTTCCCATCGGCCCGGTAGTATCAATGCTCTCGGTAAGGGAAACAAGCTTAACATTATGCCTCTGCAATTTCTCCATCAACTCAATCAAATCTTTCAAAGAGCGAGTGATCCTATCTAATCTTGTAACAATAACAACCTGAATCCTGCCTGCTTCAATATCATTCATTAACTCCTCAAAAGCAGGGCGTTTAGTATCCTTTGCAGAAATACCTTCATCCTTGTAGGGCTTGTTCTTGTAAAGCTCAAAACCCTGAGCCTTGCAATATTGCCTTAACCGTTCTTCCTGTGTCCTTAGTGAATCCCTGTCAATCTGCTGTGTTGTTGAAACTCTTACATAAGCTCCTGCCTTCATCAAGAAATCCTTTCTAAGAATTTTTTCTTTGGGATAACTCTTTTCCAAAAACCATCAACGCAGAATCAATTTCTTTTCTTGAGTATAATCTCCTATAGCGAGCATGAAGCGAATTAAAAAATCGGCTGTATGAATCATAATAGCTATCTATTATTTTTTTGTTTAAAGACCCTTGCTGGATTCTCCCAGTTTTAAAATATTGAAATGCTCTGTATACATGTCGGTCAAAAAGAGGGAATTTCTCAGGATTACAGATATGACAGATAAAAAGCTGTATCACTGGCCCATTAGGAGAGATATATTTAAGGGTATCTTGAAAATCTTCTAATGACATCTGGCTTTTCTTGAAAAGGTTAATGTCATGCACTTTTTCAATGGCTCTTTTTATTAGCGACTGGTGTTTCTTGCTCAACTGCGCATATTTCCTTTTGCCTGCTAATTTCCAGCACAATATATCTCTTAATTTTGTGCTTATTAGCTGATGTGAATTAATTGCATCGAAATAAACTTGGAGATCATATTTTTCATTATCAAATTGCCGTAAATACTCAAGCAATCCTATCTCAAACTTTTCTAGTCTTTTATTTATCATCTTAATAGTAGCAGGACTGATTTTTTTAAGGTTTCTAAACTCTTTATCTCTTTCCCCTATTTGCATCTTTAGGCCAGTAATACCTTACTTGTTTGGTAACCGCCAATTTCACCCCAATATCAAGAATTGATTTAAATGCCCGTGTTGCCGCTCTTTCGCTCAAGCCGCTTAACCTCGCCAGCTCTTCCAAATCAACCGCACTTCTCGGCGTTCCCTTCCTGGAAAGAAGAGCCATAAGAGAGCCAGCATCTTTGTCCAGTTTCGAAAGTTTAATATCCCAATCCTCCAACTCAGGCTTTTTCTTTTTCACAAGCCGCTCCTTTCTGCATTAACTTATTCAAATATTTCAAATCAGCCTCAAGTAAAATATCAAGGACAGCATTAAGCCTTACAAACTCATCGCTGTTTTCTTTAATCTCGATTGTCCTGCAAGGCTGCATCTTTCTTGCCCTTCTCCATATCTCTTGCCTTTCAACTCCATAAATCCCGTTAGAATCAGCCCACTCACTAAAAAGAGGAAAAAGCTCTTTGCCTTCATTCTTAGAGGCATGATCCTTGAATGACACAACCTTTTCTTTATAGAAAGCTCTTTTATTCATGCTTCTCTATCTGTTTGTATTCTGTATCTTAATTATACAAAATATAGAAAGATTGTCAAGAAAGAAATAGAAATGATTAATCTTCAGATAGATATTTAATGCTCTTTAAGGATTCAAAAGGATAGTAATTAAACTTATATCCCTGATTATTTCCCTCTTCGTTTACTACTTCTTTTACTGCTCTGCATTCCTCATCTATATCTGCTTTCTCTACTGTTTTTGTTTGCTCGTCAATAAAAGTTAATTCGTACCTTGCCATTAAGTTTGAAGATAAAAAAGCCTTTTAAATATTATTATTAATAGGAAACTCTGTTTAATCCTTTTTATCACTCTCATTCAGTAGTAACAAATAGAAAGATTTATAAACTTCGTATCCTTATAAAAAGTATGAGCCTTGATGAATTTTTGAAAGGAATAGAAGAGAACAGGAAGAAGGGCGAGGTAATTATTTCAAGAAGAAAAATCCAGGAAATGCTCTCAGGCAAGATTGTTATTTATGAGTATATCAGCCCTGATGCGGAGAAATTAAGAGCTCAGTCTGCCCTTAAATTTGGACAAATCAAGCTCACTGGGAACAAGGCAAAAGATGATACTCTCTTATCTCTATATTCTGATGAAATAGTCCTCGAAACAAAAAAGGGATATTACGGCGGCAGGCTCGATGCTTTTGATGGAAGTTATTTCCATCTTGGACAGCGTGTGTTTTCCGATAAGCCAATAGATTTTATTTCATACAGAAAGCAGCGTGGCACTAAAACCGAGATGGTTCCCGAGGATGAGGTTGTTACAATATACAAGATGCCTATAAAGAATACTGATGATTTTTATAGGACAAGGGTCAATCACAAGAAGTGATTTTAAATAATCTTCAGAAACTCAGCGATAGAATAAATCTCTGCTTCACTGCTTAACCCTGCAAGCTCTTCAATTAATTTCTTCTTTGCATTATTATCAAGGCAAACAAGCATAATCCTGTCGCATTTTCCCCGATCCTTAATCACATTAATATATTCGGTCTTAAAGGTGGAGATGCAGATTTCAACTGCAACCTTTTTTTCATCCTTGATATAAAACAAATCTATCTTCTTGCCCTCAAACTCCTTTTCAATCTCTACCTGCTTACAGCCCTTGTTTTTCAGGTAATCAGCAAGGTAATGCTGTATAAAAACATGCAAAGAGCCCTTGCCGCCTGAATACTCCGGCTTTCTTGGTTTTTTAATAAGCCCATAACCCTTGTCAGTTATCACAAAAAACTTTGACTGGCCGCCTCTTCCTGAAAGGTTGAGATAAACCGGCTCTGCAAGTTTCTCATTCTCAATATGCCTGTAAATCCTCTTCGCCTTCTCATTGCTTAAATGCAAATCAATAGCCCTGTCATTAGAGCTTACAAACTGCCTGTGAAAGATGTCATTCAATACATCTTTGATTTCATCAAGTTTTTCCTCGCTTTTTTCTTCCTCAGCTTCCTTCTTTTCAGCCTTATATGGCCTTCTCGGCTTTACAGCTTCAAGGATATAAACAAACCTGCTGTTGTTCTTTCTCTTATCTTCCCTGCTTATTTCAAGCTCATCAATCTTTTCCATGCCGGGGATTTTATACATCTTGGAAAGGAAGGGGGCAGGGTATCGGGAAGAAAACTTGACAAGCATTTCCCTTTCTTCCTTGCTAATCAACCTGGCAAATTTTCTCTGCTCCTTGTCCTGCACGCCCATAGAATCAAGCATTCTGTTGGTATCATTTGAATCAGAAAGAGTGAACATGATTTTTGTAGAGCTTGTGCCGAAAATGCCCTGCCCCATAAGAGAGGGGTACTGTCCGATCACTATCATGTTTATCTTGGCTTTCCTGACTTCTGCAAGATGATGGTTGATTATCGGCATTCCTCTATCTGGCCTCTTCTCAAAATTCGCATCAAACAAAAGCATGGCATCATCTATTATCAGGAAATGCCGCAGGTCAGTTTTATTATTCTCCTTGTAAGAAAAGAGCCATGAGATAAGGGCATTGACGATAAATACCTGCTGTGATGCCGGCAAACTTCCAATATTAAAAATCACATTCTCATTGACTAATTCTTCAAGGCAGCCGGAAGAGCAATCCAAAGCACCCCTTACAGGCCCTTTTAATATGCCGCCGATTCTGTTTAATGCGGATTCAGCATAATGGAAGCTCCTGCTCATCTTCGGGAAATCCTTTGACTTTATGTAATCATGCAGTTCAAACAGGCTCGGCTTCACCCCGAATTTATCATATTCAGAAGCAAGGTCATAAGACTGCTCAATCAAGAAATTCTTTGTGCCGTCATAAATTGCCTCTGCCTGAATAAACATATCCCAAAGGGAAGCATACCATTCATGCCTTGTTACATTCTTGGGCGGCTCCATCAGATTGAATTTCACCTGCTCGTCAAAATCAACGGTAATTATGTTTGCCTTCTTGTACAATTTTACAAGCTTTTCCGTATCCTTTGCCTTCACAAAAAACCAGCATTTTATTCCTTGCGAAATCGCCTGAGGGGCAATAAAGAAATTTGCGATTGTTGTTTTGCCTGTGCCCGGCTCTCCTGCAATCAGGATATGAAGCTCTTCGGGCATAAAGCCGACAAACTGATTTTCTTCCGCAACGCCGAATTTTATTTCTCCGTCAGCTTCTTCTGAGGGGGAAGGGAAAGGATTTGTCCTTAGAGACTTCTCTACAAGGTATGGCTGGACAAGAAGCATCAAGAGGTTATAACTTTCATAATCAGAATTATCAGCCATAACGCAGTTAAGCAATGCGCTGATTTTACTGTCATCCTCAAGCCCTAAATCTTTTATCTGCTTGGCAAGTGCTAAAACCTGCCCTATGTCTATCGGTCGCCCGGCTTGCATATTATATTCCTGTCATGCAGATTGAAAATAGCCAACCATGCATTGACATTTATCTCCCTTGCATGTTTCTTGCATAAATTCATATTGTTCACAACAAACCTGTAGCAGTCATCTCTGGGGCAAAGCTTCTGCATGCAGCCTTTCTTGGCACAGACAAGGTGTTCCTTCTCAACGCATGCCTTGCATGCTGTATGCCCGCACTCAGCCTGATGCCCGAAATTATCATGGGTTCTCGCATGGCCGCAGTCATACAGCCCTGAGCTGGTTACATGGTTATGGACAATGCCCCCGTCCTTGCCGAATTTTACCTCTTCTTCCTCTTCTGAAAGGATTAAATCACCTGATCCCAAAGAAAGTTTCTTTACTTTCCTTGTCTTCTTGATGCCCCTTGCCTTTGCATTCATCAATGTTTCAAGCTTTTTTCTCTGCGTTGGCTTCATCTTGGAAAGTATATCTGCTATCCCCTCAAGCATATCATCTTCATTCAATTTAGCCATTCCCTATCACCTCGCTTTCATGTATTTGCCAGTTATTCCTTTAATTTTACCACCCTGTTGGCGGATTACAAAGATAATTATGAACAGAAAGGCAACAAATCCAAACTTCTGAAAGTTCAAAATCAAAAACAATGATTTGCTTTCGCTAATTGCTCTAACCTCAAATATAGAATAACTGACATCACTCTGTTCCTCTTCCTGAAAGTTGCCAATAAGCCCAATGGGTTCATTCTCTTCCTTATTCTCTTTGATTTTTCATTTAACACCACAGAGCTAGGCATTTAATTTTTTCTGCCAAGGGCAACCCGCCCCAGGATTAATCGGGTCAGTGAAAAAAATAAAAGCCGCTCTTTTGAGCAAGCTCAAGGTTATGAAAAATCAAATTCACTTTATGGAAGAGAACGAAATACCTGAATGGCTTAATGGGCCGTTCATGAGCGAAGAGGAACAAGACGAAGCGATGTCTTCTTATCAGTACATTATTGAAAGGAGGTTAGAGCAAAGACAAAATGAAAACTTTACAGCAAATCAAATCGGATTTTGAACAGATACTTTCAGAAGTCCTGAGGATTAATGGAATATCTGTTGAATCGGCTGTCCAAGTGTCAACAGTGATACTACAGGAATCTGGCAAATACAACAGATGCCCTGAGATTAAGACAGAGAATGAAGATGAGTTTGTGTTTGCAACAGAAAGCCAGAAAAAAGCAATGAGAAACTTGAGGATAAGTTTCCCTGAAGAAATTGGCAAAACTGAGGCATCACAGCTCATCGAGAGCGCAGTTACAAAGCTTCGCAGTAACGGAAACGGCAGGGCTATTCCTGCCCGCTCTCCTTTCCAAAAATGAAGCAGTACAAAAGAAAGGAGTTGCCCTATGAGTGCATCATAGATGTAGAGTATATGCCTTTTCCCTCTGAGGAATCAAAGAGAGAGGCATACTACACTCATGCAAAGCTCTTTCTCAGGGCAAAGGAAAGAGAAGCCAGAGACAAATACAGCAAGCCAGTGAACATTGACAGCAGAGAGCAGGGCGGGCTTGCGGCCCTCTCCTCTTACTATATAAGATGACAGATGACTTTTGGAAAGATGCAGAAATCATAGATGCTTATACAGATGAGCAGGCTGTTGATGATGGAATTGTAATTCCAGTCAGCTTTGGCATTATCAATAGGGTTACAAGGCCAGTCTTTGATGACTTTGTTAAAGATGAGGAATGTGATCTTGCCAGATTCAATATCTTCATGGATAAAGCCATAGAGATTTTTGATTCAGTCAGGCAGAAGAAAGATGATTGGTTCTATAAGGTAGTCGTTGATGAAATTCCTTATTTCGTCTGTCAGAATGATACTGGATATTTCACATTAATGAAACCAGAGGACTACTAAATTTTTTTGTTTCCTCTTTAGCATTATCCTCGGATTCCCGTCTTTTTCATTCTTCGATGAAATCTGCTGTTGTATTCCTCTTTGAACTTAGGCCCCAACTGAGATAAAGGAACTGTTAGGGGCTCCCCTCGCTCTGCCCTTGCCATATTTTCCTTAACAATATCTTTCTCTTTTGAACCATTCATTCCATCTATTTTCTCTAACATTTCTTCTTCTGCCTCATCAATTTCTTTCTCTGTTTCCCGCTCTTCTTCCAAAGCTTTATCTTTGCAATTAAAACAAGAAAGATAATTTGCTTTGTGATATTTCTTTCGGCAGATATGACAAAGCTCCAAATTATGATGTATTGCAAAATGGCATTTCCTGCAAAGAACAATATTTTCTTGTTCCTTTAAGTCAACATATTGATCCTTTTTGTCATATGTTGATTCATCCAAATGATGAACCGTCAGAAATAGGCTTGAACCACACCACTCGCATTTTCCGCCTCTGGCTTTAATAAATTCGTCTCTTTTTTCCTTCCACTCCTTTCTGTTCCAAAGATTATGCAGTTCTTTTCTCTTTTCCATGTCTCGCTTCCCATTTATCCGCTGATTTGTTAAACCAAAAATATAACCCCCATATAAAAATAAGCCCCAAGCTTAGTGAAAAAATATCTTCTCCATTGATTCTTGAATTAATACTCAATTGGTTAAAAAGAAATAAAAAAGATATTAATATTGCAGACCAAACAGAGATCCTGAAAGGCTTATTCCACCATCTAATTTTCTTTGTCTCATTTTTATCCATTTCAGATTAAAAGCTCTATATGATTTTAAATCTTTTGAAAATTAGCCTGCCCTTCGGTGCAGATATTAATAAGGTGTGCCCTCGGCTCTGGCTGGCTATTTAATAGGGCACACACTGAAGCCCTAAAGCCCTAAAGCCCCGCTGAATGCCGCCCCTCATTTGATAATGAGCCTCTCCTATTCAGAAGGGCTTTCCCCTTTTTCGAAAGGGTCGGGCTTGTTTCTTTGCTTGTTTTTGATGAGATTGAGATGTGGTTAGTTATTGAGATTGCTATGCAGGTATTTTTAGATTGCAAATGTTCTTTTAATTTAGTCAGGTTCAGTTTAGGTTAATGAGTGAGCAGGTGAGCTCTTTGTATTCAGTTAGTTAGAAGGATATATCACCTCTTTTACGAGATGTTTTCTTGTGTTTTGTATTTCAGTTTCAGTTATAGAGTTTTAGTTTCCGTTTCCGTGCGTGTTATTTGATTCTTTGATGTAAGTTGTTGATTTATAGAGTGTTAGTTTTGTTTCTTGTATATAGAAATATATAATGGAAACAGAGAAACAGAAACGAACAGGGGGTATTTGGCTATTGGCTTTCCCCCCACATATCTTTATCCAAAGGTAAAGAACCCCGGATTTACGGGTATTTTCGCATTTCTGAGGCGTTTAGAAGGTAAATACGCGGGGAGAATAACTGGAATACCCCCAAGGGGTAAATACCGGATATTATACTTATTATACCTATTTTTTAGGGGGTGTTTTGTTTCTGGAAGTATAATTCCATTAATTTCTTGCCTAAGCCTTCCTTTAAAGCTGATCCAATAAGTGCTTCTTGCAGGGAAAGGTCTTTTCTTAACAAATCTGCAAGGATACTTTCAAAGCCGCCCTTCTTTTCATCAAGCGCAATGGCAGTTTTAACATCTAAAACACTGCCGCATTTCTTGCAGAATAAATGATCCTTCGGGTTTATGTCATTGCACCTGGGGCATTGTTTTATCTTTGGCTCTTGTTTTTCTGTCTCTTCTTTCTTGAAACCATGAATTTCAAGCATGACATCATTAACATCTCTTGAAACTAAATGTGAATATTCGGAAAGCATGTTGCTTGAAGGAACCCAGCCAAAATAAACTTTAGCCTGTGATTCATTTATCTGCTTGTTGATAAGCAAATGAGTAACCCTTGTATGCCTGAACAGATGGGGATAAATTCTCTTCTTTATTTTTGCTTTCTCTTTCAGCCTTAAAACTAATGCTCTGAAAGCCGCATATTTCATTCTTTGATTTTTGTTTCTATTCCCAAGCATAACCCATAAAGGCGCACTTGGATCGTTTTTTAACGGATGAGAATTAAGCCATGTAGTTAAATAAGAATCAGAAACTACTATTCTCGGAGTTCTATGCCCTGTCTTTCCGCTTAAGTCAATGATGAAGCTGTAATTATCCCTTGATATATCGCCTATGCTTATTTTCCCTATCTCTCCTATTCTTGCGCCCAATTCATAGAGCATGCCGACGAATGCTTTATCTCTTGGGTTCTCTGCAACCTCAATCAATTTATCAATTTCTCTTTCAGTTAAGATATCAGAGGCATTCACTCTAGGTTTTTCCTTTTCTGAAACACTTACCCTCATCCAGCTAATTATTTCTGGTTGTTCCTGTCTTTCAAGGTAGCCATCCCCGAACACATGCCATCTGTAGAATTTCTTGAGAATAGTTTTGTAGCTATGCCTTGTCCATACCGAATAATCCTCTCTGCCATCAATCTTTAACACAGCCTGCTTTAATTGATCCTTCGTGGCCTTGTCAAAATCAATTTTTATGTAATCCCTTGCAAGAATAATCAAATAGCTTATTATCTTTGTTTTTCTCGATATGCTTAATCTTTCAAGGCTGCATGCTTCATCAAACTTGAAAATCAAATCTTTATTTGCCTGAGAAATCTCGGCTTTTTGCAGATGTTCTTTTGCCCTTGTATACTGCAAATCATGCCCGTAAATATCTTTTTTGGGATTCATACAAATAGTACGAGAGCCGTGCTACTATTTAAAGCTTTCGACATATACTACTTGTTTACAGCCTCAGACATGCTTATAACGACTTGTTCATGTCGTGGGCTTTGACATGTTTAAGTCTTTTTTGATTTTATACTTCAAATCCGAAGTGTAAAGGGCGACGAATTGCTTTACCCAATCAGGTAAATGAGCATTCAAATCTTTTAAATATTTCTCCTGAATCTGTGTCTTGCTTTCATGATATTCCATTTTCCCCATCATCTCTTTTTGGGGTTTTTGTTGATACGTCGAATTTAAAAGCCAGAATCATCTTTACATTTTTTCCAAACTCATTATCCTTCAGGTCTTCTGATATCCTGTGTTGTGCGGTTCCGTTGGTTGGAACACAAATCACCGAATCAAATCCAGAATAAAGATTTCTCCTTATGTTCTTCAGGTGATTTGAATTTCCTGTTTCTATCTCAACAGCTATCCTGTTCTTGCCTTTCCTTATCGCAATATCGGCGTTATCTTCCTCGATTGAAACATGATAGCCCTGTTTTTCATAATATTCGGCAATTTTCAGTTTCCAGAATTTATGCTCAATGCTTTCATTGAAGGTATTAACATGATAGCCGCTTCTTCCTAAAATACCGGCGCCCTTAGGCGTTATCTCAAATAATACAATCCATCCCGATTTTGTGATAATTCTCTTAGGAATGATAAAGCCGTGTGAAATCCATAGTTCTTTCCATTTGTTTCCTGTTTTCGGGTTTACGCCGAGCCTTTTATACCTATCAACAACTGTTGAAATAGGGTGGTTCACTATGTCAATCATAAAAAGGCATTCCCTTGATCCCGGCAATTCCCCCTCGTCTAAACTATCCTCATATTTCATTTCTCCCTCGTCCTTATTTGAAAATAGTAATCCTGTAGTATTTAAGCGTTGTATCAAGATAGGCGAAGTTTTTAAGCGTTGTACAAGGATGCGGAGGAAGAAATTTAAAAGGGTTGTTTAAGGATAAGAGAAAGGAATTGCTAAAAGGAAAGAATTTCCCAATCCTTGCCTAAATTCCTTTCATCAAAAGAATATTTTTCAGAATGATTATATCTGAAACTTCCATCTTTAAAGATAACTATACCACCCCCATAACTTTTTTCCCTTTTTTAAATTTGTACGGTTAAACAGAAAATGCGGGTGGAGAGAATGCAAAATTGAATATTCTATCTTTATTCTTCGTCAATACCTTCAGCCATCATCTTGCCAACCTTATTTTTTTGCTCAAGAAGATGGCGAGGGAGGAAAAATATATTTGCGATTAAGGTAGGAATGACAGCGCTTGCTATAACTGTTGCCACGAGAAATGAATATTGTTGCAGCGTTACGATGCCATGCGAATATCCGTAGAGAGCTGAAATCGTGCCAAAGGTAAGCCCTGTTGACATCAAAAGCGTGTAATACCATTTTTCTCTTTTCTCTTTACGGAAAATGCCGATAATCGGATAAAGCCCGAATATCTTTGATATTACCTTGCCGATAAAAAGCATCAAGAATACAAATGGTGCGCTTATCAAAGCGGCAATTGAAACAAGCGAGCCAGCTCGAATAAAGTAAAACGGCGTAAGAAAACCTACAGTTAATGTCCTCAATCTCCTCACCCAATGATGCTCCTTAGATGCAAACTCTGCAAGCAGCATACCTGCAATGTATGCTGGCAATACCGCCTCGCTTCCTGACCAAAGAGCAAGCGCCCCGAGACCAAAAAGCACAAATATCACCCACTTTGCCCTAATTGCGGCTGTCCTGTTCCCATAAACCCTTGTGAGAAACGAAGTCATGACAGGAAATAATCCAAGTATGATAATGCTGCCGACAACAAAAATTATAGTCTTATACGTAAAAGGGGCAAAAATTAAACCCAAAGCAAGCACAGTTCCAAGGTCATTGATAAAGCAGGCGCCTAATATGCCTTTGCCAAATTCGGTTTTATTAAACCCCATTTCAAGCATGACAGCATAAACAACTGCCATAGATGTTGTTGAAAGAGCAATGCCCGCAAGCCAGCTTGCCTGAGTGCCCCAATGAAGAATAAATCTAGCGAAAGCAGTGCACCCCAAAAACGGCGCAAGAAAACCAACAACCCCCACCACTACAACCTCTTTCCATTTTGAGCGAATCACTTTTGGGTCAAGTTCTGCGCCTGCTAAAAAAGTAAGCAGCATCGCTCCGGTTGCAGCCAGAAATTTAAGCCACTCGAGATCGCTTCCAAAGACATTCGGCCCAAAAAAGTGGCTGACGACATTTGCGACAATAACGCCCATGCATATCTCAACAAGCGCAATTGAAATTCTGAGATGATGTGCAATAATCGCAGAAATTACAGCCAGCCCAAGCCACGCCGTGGCGATTAAATAAAATAGTTCCATACTTTAAAACCTCAACGCAGAGTTCCTTTGAATACTGCTTTATTCCCGAGCTCTTCTTCAATTCTCATCAGTTGATTATACTTTGCCAATCTCTCTGAGCGGGCAGGAGCGCCTGTCTTAAGCTGTCCGGCGTTTGTGGCAACTGTGATATCCGCTAAAAATGAATCTTCGGTCTCTCCTGAGCGATGCGAAAACATGCAAGCATATCCTGCCTTCTTGGCCATGCTTACAGTTTCAAGCGTTTCTGTCAGGGTGCCTATTTGATTTAATTTAATAAGCACAGCGTTGGCAACACCCTGCTTTATGCCCTCTGCCAGGATTTTAGGATTAGTTACAAAAATATCATCCCCAACTAATTGAATCTTATTGCCAAGCTTTTGGGTAAGAATCTTCCATCCCTCCCAGTCATTCTCAGCCAATCCGTCTTCAATCGAAATAATTGGGTATTTTGAAACAAGGCCAGCATAATAATCCACCATTTCACCAGAAGATAAATTTTTATTATCCGCCTTCAGAAGATATTTCCCATCCTGATAAAACTCGCTGGCAGCAGGATCCAAAACAACAGAAATATCTTTTCCTGCTTTATAGCCTGCTTTCTCTATGGCGGCAATAATAACCTCTAAGGCTTCTTCATTGCGCGAAAGATTGGGTGCAAAACCGCCTTCATCGCCTACTGAGGTGCTTAAGCCTTTTGATTTTAAAATGCCCTTTAAATTATGATAAACCTCAGCAGCGTACCGCAATGCCTCTTTGAATGAAGGTGCGCCAATAGGGGCAATCATAAATTCCTGGATATCCACATTATTATCTGCATGCTTGCCGCCATTAAGGATGTTTAAGAATGGTATTGGCAAGCGCCTTGCATCTTTGCCGCCGAGATATTGGTAAATTGATACACCTTTATCCTGAGCTGCTGCTTTGGCAACTGCCAAAGAAACTCCAAGAATCGCATTTGCGCCCAATTTAGCTTTATTTTCTGTTCCATCCAATTTAATCATTAAATAGTCTATTTCTTTCTGCTTATTGGGATTTTTTCCAATAAACTCAGGAGCAATTACCTTGTTTACATTTTCAACTGCCTTTAATACCCCTTTCCCCAAATACCGCTTTTTATCCCCATCGCGCAATTCCACAGCTTCACGCGTGCCTGTTGATGCGCCTGACGGCACCGCTGCCCTGCCCATTAAGCCATTATCCAAGACTACATCCACTTCAACTGTCGGATTTCCTCGTGAATCCAGAATCTCTCTTGCGTGAATCTTCTTAATCTTTGTCATATACATATCTCCTTTTTGGTTAACTCATCTTAAATTTAAATTTATCTATTGATAAATAATGAAAAGGCGGCAACTACAAGCACAATATCCACAAAATAACCAAACGCCTTGCTGGACATATTTTTAATAAACCTTCTTGCCGTCCATGAACCAGCCACCATCGCTAATCCTAAAATCACTCCTGTAATAAAATCCTGCATCGTCAGCAGGGCATAACTGCCATAAACCACAGTTTTCGTAAGATGCATTACAACGGCTGTAACAGCTTCGCTTGCGACATAAGCTGTGGGAGTAAGATTAAGGCTCAAAAATGCAACAGCACCTATTGGCCCGGCACTGCCTAAAACAGCAGACAAAAACCCGACTAACGCTCCAAAAGGAATAAACCATTTTTCTGCGATAGTATACTTTATATTAAGGTGCCGGAGAAGCACGATTACAAACAGAAATATTCCGATTGCCTTCATAATCAGCCCTGAAGGCAATTCAACAAACATTCTAGATCCTAGAACAGCCGCGGGCAGAGCCCCGATACAAAAATAAATAACTGGCTTCCACTTAATCTCTTTATACCCAAACCCCGCGCGTGAAAGATTGCCCATCATCCAAGCTATTGTAAGAATAGGGATTGCCTTCTTGGCTCCTACAAGAAAAGAGAAAACCGGCAATATGATAAGGGAGCCGCCAAAACCAGCTACGCCGGAAATAGTTGCTGCCAGCCAACTGATAAATAACAGCATCGACCAAATTGCTGTTGTCATAAAATTCGCTCCCCAAGAATTTTTTCTTTTTTCCTCATATGCTAAAACATTCCTCCTTTGCCTTCCAATTTTTCAATCGCCCTGATCCATGAATCTCCTTCCTTGCCAAAACCTTCCTTGGAAAACCGGTAATCATGCTTTCTCTGAAATTCATTCAGTTCAGCAATCAAGCCTGATATCTTTTCTGACTCAATTGCTATTATCTCCTCAATCGCTTTCCTGTTTTTAAATTTATTGATAGTTGTTAATAAATGGGGGATACAGAAACCGAAAGAATTTTTATAGTGATACTTTAATTCAGAATCAATTAAATTCTCAATAAAAACAGAAACATAGCGGTTTTCGACATCTTTCTCCTGCCTGCAGAACATGCAATTATTTTTTAGCTTCCTGGTTTTATTCAAGTCCTTAATTACCGCAGGCAGGTCATCTGTCTTTCCTAATTTTTTGTTAATAAGCTGTGCTAAATCCTCATACACAATGCTTATGCCAAAGCCGTCTCCGAATTTCTGTAATTGCCAGACATGGCGATTGCAAAAGCCGTATGATTCCCTGATTTCTTTTCTCAATCCCGGATCGTTTACGCTTTCATATAAAAAGTCATCCATAAATTTATGCGTGCTCTTTCTGATCAAAGAACAGACAAGGCACCCCTTTTCTTTTATGGCGTCCAGCAAGTTATAATACGGCGTGTGTTTCATGTCTCTATAACAAAAAAGCCTCTATCTTCTTTAAGTAGAGGATTATATAAAAACACCTCTACCATTTTTTAGTAGAGGTTATCAACCTTTAGTTCTGAGGTGGTTTTTAAAAAGGGCGAACCTCATCGCCTTTAATCCTTATTAGTTAAGATACCATAAATTCATGAAAAGGCAAGTTAAATGTGCATGGAGGTATAAAAGAATACGGGACACTAAGAAAATTGAAAATCATGAACAAATAAAGAACAAAAAAATATAAATACGCCAATAACGATATCGTTTGGGCAATGAGGTCTGCCCAGGTTAATCCCGAACCGCCTCAGGCTAATGACTTCTAAGGGATTAATATGATTGCAACATTACAACAATACATGGTAATTCTCATTCTACCCTCTCTTGTTTTCGGCATTCCCTTCTGGATAATGATATTTATTGCGACATATGTGCCTTTCCCAAGGATGGAGAAAGCAGATAGATTAAAGATGAGTGTTAGTAATGCTACAATTCTCACATTATTGATGCTTTTGATATCTTATCTGTTTTTAGTGCTGCTTTTCGAATACATACTAAAATGAGGCGCTCAAGACATGTCGACAAAGGGCTGCTGAAATTTTTCATGCACAGCAACAGCCTGAATGACTTGCTGGAGATTCTTAACAATATCTGCGGGCAATTGGACTTGAATTATTTAAACCCGAGATTAAGGCATTTCAAATATTTCCAGTTTACCTTCTTCGGCTTGATGTTAAGGGCAAGAGGGCTGCTGGAAATTATGCTTTTCAGGCTGGAACCGATTGAAAACAATTTCTCTGAATTCAAGAAGATAAGAGTAGAGCTCCTGAATTTAAGGAAGAATGTGCAAATCGCAGACAACTTCATAAAAGAAAAAAAGATGAGGGAAGGGAGAGATAAGGTAATTGAGGTTGCTGAAGAATACTCAAAAATCTTTGAAGATATAAATAAGTTATTGGACAAATATATACCATAGTCCGCATCTTTGAAATCTTATGCTTTATGTGTCCTAAGAACAGAGTCTAACAGGAACTATTCAAGAATTCCTGCACCCTGTTAAAATTTCTGCCCACAGGCTTTCTCCCCCTCACTTCCCAATTTATCACAGTATCCTCGGTAACCCCAAGTTGTGCCGCAAGCTCCTTGATCATCAAACCCCTGTCCATCCTTGCTTTCCTTATCCTCTCGCCCAAATTCTTAGGATTTTGGGGGTAATCAGGGTCAAAATCATTCAAATTAAGGCTTAATTCAAGGTTATAGACAAGAGGAATGTTGTCATTGTGTACATCAGGGATGCCCGTGCGGCTACTTTGCCTCCTCCCTCAGGGAGTGTCGTTGTTCCGTAACGGCGATTGAAAAATACCGCGCCCGCATATCAGGGCCTCTTCTTGACAGGATTGACATCCATATCGAGACACCGGCCCTTGCCTACAAGGAACTTGCAGGTTCTGATGAGGAGGAGGCCTCGTGTACCATACGCGGTCGAGTAGTTGCTGTGCGGGAAGTACAGATGGGACGTTTCAAGAAAACCGGCATTTTTTGTAACGCCCACATGAAGATATCCGAGATAAAGAAACACTGCGGTCTTGAGCCGGCGGCCGGGCGGCTCCTAAAGATGGCAATAGCAGAGCTGGGAATCAGCGCGCGGGCCTACCACCGGATACTGAAGGTGGCGCGGACAGTGGCCGATATGGATGGGTCGGACCGCATCGAAGAAAGCCACGTAGCAGAGGCTATACAGTACAGAAGTCTGGATAGGCGGTTGTGGTAATGGCTTGGCTTAGATAATCAAAAAAATGCCATCGCGCCTGCTGTCTAGATATGCCCTTCTTCACATTTTTCCCTATGCATAGGTCACATTTAAGTGTGACCTAGGTTGTGGATAAATTTGCAGCTCTTTTATTGCAAATAAAATACAAGATAGGCAGCATCCACTATAACCCTATACTCTCAAGAACAGTTATTATGTCAACTATAAAAAGATATTGTGTAAAAAACGCCGCATATTTTTTGACCACAAACACGAAAGGTAGAATAGAGATATTCCGAGAACCCAAAAATTGTGATCTTTTGCTTATAACCATAGAATATTTTAAACGTGTCCTTGATTGCAAAGTATATGGTTTTTGTGTCATGCCCGATCATTGCCATTTGGCTATTCATCCATTTGGAAGATATACATTCTCGTATATAATGAAAATGATAAAGGGGAGTTTTGCCAGGCGCCTCAACAAAAGCAGGGATACTCAGGGTACGATTTGGCAGAGAAAATTTTATGAGGTATGCATATTGACGAATTTTGATCTTATTAATAGACTAGAATACATGCATAATAATCCTGTTAAGGCCGGGCTAGTAAAAACGCCTGAACAATATCCTTACTCTAGCTATAATCATTACATAAAAAATGACTATGCCCAAAATCCTATAATTTCCATAGATGTCCCAGAGCTATAATATTCGTTCGCAGCCATAATAAAAATGATAGGCAAGGAAACATTTCCTTTTTCCGTATCCATAGTCACATTTAAGTGTGACCTAGGTTGTGGATAAATTCGTAACTGCTTATGTTACAACAAAATAAAGGGGTTTGTTTTTGGCGTAGCTTGTTCTTTTTCAAAAGAAAGGAAGTTTTTTTAAATCAGGCGGGTGTCAGCAACGGGAAATGCAATCGCAACATACACCACAATAGTCGGATTTCCTAAAAATGCTTAATCCGCGAGGGGGATAAAAAATGTTGCTTTTTGCGCTCTTCTTTTCGCTATGCTATACTATATACGATGCACCGCCCCGTAATAATAAAAATTATAGGAATAGCGGAATTGCTTGTCGCCTTCGTAGCGCTGGCGAGTTTTGCCATATGTTTTTTGTTGTCTACGTTAAACAAACCCTCCAACGTATTCGTATTTGTCGTCATATCTAACATAATCTCTGCTTCATTGGGAATCGGCATATTACGGCATCGGGAATGGGCCAGGGCAACCCTTATATTCTTTTCCGGCTATATCATTATTACAAAACTGCTTATCTTTTCTCAGCTCCTGCATTTTTCAGGCGAGATCCTGGTATTTATACCGCCGACGTTGAAAAATGCTCTTTCTATCGTCTACCACGGCTTTCTTATAGTAGTACTGCGTAACCCGGCGGTCAAAAAATACTTTAATTAAAATGAAACCCGAAAATAAAAATTACATCCTGGAAAATATTAAGACGAAATCTGTAGAGCAGATTTCACAAGAGTTAGGTATTCGAGAGAAAGATATTAGGCGGTTTATACAAAAAGAGCGGGCAAGAAAAAAACAACAAGGTCCCACATTAGAGGCTGCGCGCGCCACAGAAAGAGTAGATGTTAAAAAAGCCGAAAAAGATAAAAAAACAGGGGGGCTTAAAGAGTTAAGCAATAATACTGCCACAACAATAACGGTACTTGCGATCTGTTTAATAATTGTCGCAGGGTTCGCCACCTATTGCACTATGCTTAACGGGGAGTTTTTGTGGGATGATATTGGTTTGGTGAAGAATAATTTTTATATACAAAATTGGTCTAATATCGCTCCCATTTTTTTAAACAAGCAAAGTATTACTGCGGGAAAGGAAATCATTTTTTACCGCCCGCTTCAGATGGTTACCTACATGTGTGATTATTCGTTATGGAAATTCAACAGTATGGGATACCATCTCACAAGCATTATAATACATATTTGTGTTGCTTTGTGTATTTATTGGTTTACCATTCTTCTTTTTAAAGACGGACGGCTTTCATTGTTGACCAGCCTCTTTTTTGTTGTTCACCCCATACACATAGAGTCAGTTTCATATATATCCGGCCGATCTGATTCGCTTGGGCCGCTGTTTTTGCTTATTGCCTTTATTTTTTATATCAAGTCCCTCCGTTATCGTGAATTTAAAAATGCCGGCATGTATATTTTGGCTTTTGTAAGTTATATAGCAGCTTTGCTCTCGCGCGAAAACAGCCTCATCTTTCCGGTATTGCTCATTTTTTACCACTGGCATTTTAAGGTAAGGGTTGGCATCAAGAAAATGATGCCTATTCTGGCCATCACCGTTGCATACCTCATAATGAGAGTAACCCTTTTAAGCCCTCCATCGAAAATTGTCTCTAAAGGTGCTTTTACCGGCACCGCTCTGTTGCAAAGAGTTCCCGGTATGTTTCGCGCGTTTTTCAATTATATAAGACTGCTACTAGTGCCTTTTAACCAGCATATGGAGTATGGATCAAACTTATACCACTTTAATGACGTAACAGTACTTCTGGGAATCGTCTTGTTATCATCGCTTGTTTTTTATGCTATAAAAATAAGAAAAACGCAAAAACTGGTATTTTTCTCTCTGTTGTGGTTTTTTATTACACTCCTGCCTGTCTCTAATATATATCCGCTGAATGCCTATATGGCAGAGCACTGGCTGTATCTGCCGTCGCTGGGTTTTTTTCTGCTTTTGGCAAAATCCGTTGACTCTGTATCATCGCAGATAAAAAAGAGATGTCCCGCAATTTTTTCTATAATACCCGTAATAGCCGTGTTGGTTTTTTATTCAAGGCTGACCATCAAAGAAAATAATTATTGGAACAACCCGCTGCTTTTCTATCAGAAAACAGTGCAATACGCCCCTGAAAGCGCGAGACTGTATAATAATCTCGGTAATATATATTTGTCTATGAAGGAATACCAGAAAGCCATAACTGCGTACACAAAGGCGATAGAGATTGACCCTAATTATGCGGACGCATATAGCAATCTCGGTAATATATATTTTTCTCTGGAACAATACCAAAAAGCCATCACTGCGTACACAAAGGCAATAGAACTCAACCCTAACTATGAGGACGCGTACTTCAATCTTGCCAATACCTACAATACGTTCAATAACGATTATAAAAAAGCCATCCCTTTATACAAAAAGGCCATAGAACTTAATCCAAACTTTGCAAGCGCATACTATAATCTTGGCAGAACATACGGCTCAATGGGAGATATAAACAAAGCAATATCTCTTCTGGAGAAAGCAATAGCATTAGACCCTAATCTTACAGAGGCCTACGACATGCTTGCCGCCGCATACACAGCATCTGGTCATCCGGAGAAAGCCCGCAGCTTATTGGATAAAAGAAAGTAAACCTCGTTAGACCCCTACCTAAAGACCAGGGCTTTCTTGCTGCCTAGGAAGCTATAAAACAATAGACATTGCCGGCATCAAAGACGTTCATGCTCACTACTACAGGAGCAAGGAACCCCATAAGGAACGTTCTGAAGGTGCCAACAATGTTAGCGCGTTCGGTTGCTTTTTTGTTTCAATGCAACAGTGTATTCATTTCCCCACTTTGAAAAACGGGGCTTTGCGGGCTTAACGGAGCAAATAAAAGGTGGGTTACACGCTGAACCGGATGTGCAGAATGTCGCCGTCCTCGACGATATAGTCTTTTCCCTTTACGTAAAACTTGCCGGCCTCTTTGAGTTTTTCCTCGCTTCCAGCGGCAATAAACTCGCCGTATTTCATGACCTCGGCCCGGATAAAACCCCGTTCCATATCGCTGTGTATTGTCCCTGCCGCCTCGGGGGCAAGAGAATTTGCCGGGACCGTCCATTGCCTGACCTCTTCTCCGCTGGCGGTAAAAAAAGATATCAGATCCAACGCCTTCATTGAGAGACCGGTAAGTATGTTAATGGCGGGTTCCTGGATTCCCAACGCCTCCAAAAATTCTTTTTTTTCTGCTTCTGTCTCTAATGTTCTTATTTCAGATTCAACTTTCGCGCATACCTGCATACTGTCGATGCCTAAAGGAGCAAGCTTGTTTGTCAGCTGACCCAAAAATGCCGTATCCCCAAGCTTATCCTCAGAGACATTCAGAACGATCAGCATTTTTTTCAACGTAATAAAGGGGTAGCCGGAGATAATCTTTTTTTCGTCTTTGTCCAGTGTCAGAAGCCGCAGAGGCATCTCTTTCTCCAGCTGTTCCTTGAGTCGGATCAGAAGGTCTCTTTCCCTGGTCCCTGATTTATCCGCTATTTTCCTCAGGGTATTCTCAAGGCGTTCCAGTCTTTTCTCGATAAATACCAGGTCGTGGAGCACCAGTTCCGCATTGATAGTCTCTATATCCCGCGCCGCATCCACCGACCCTTTTATGTGGTAAATGGCATCGTCATGAAATGCCCTAACAACATGGCAGATGGCATCAAGGTTGATGATGTCTTTAAAAATCTCGCCCTTGGCAATAGTATCCTGTTCTATCTTGGGGAGAAGCTCGAAATCTATCCGTGCGCGTACGCTTTTTTTAGGCCTGTAGATACCGACTAACGCGTCAAATCTCGCGTCGTATATTTCCGCGACACTCTTGATGGGTTTATTTGACGCAAGGTCCTTATCGGAACACGTATATCCGGTAAGCACCTCAAACAGTGTTTTTTTTCCGGTCTGCGGCAGACCGATAATGCCGATTTTCACTAATGCCTCACTTTGAAAGGAGTTAATGTGCTGTTTATATGTTATACTCTACCACAATTTCTGCGTCTTTTCCTGATGAAAATGAAATTCCGGTGCCTGATTTTTGCGTGGAAATATAAAAAGGACAGCGACCGGACCGACAAGACAAAACTATAGTGATAATTTGTTTGCACTAACCCTTTATTTTTGGTATAGTTATAATATCATCTCTGGGTGTGAAAATGAACGATCCTGATCGGCATATCCAACTTTCTATTGTCATTCCGTGTCTGAACGAGGAAGAAACCCTTGGTCTGTGTATCACCAAGGCGTTCAAGGCAATAAGGGATCTCGGCATTTCGGGTGAGGTGGTGGTGGCTGATAACGGGTCAATCGATCAATCGGCCTCTATAGCCGAATCGCTCGGGGCCCGTGTCGTATATCAGCCATTACCGGGATACGGCAACGCCCTGATGAAGGGCGTTGCCGAGGCACAAGGGAAATTTGTCATTATGGGCGATGCCGATGATTCGTATGATTTTTCCTCCATAGCGCCCTTTATGGAAAAATTGAACGAAGGGTATGATCTGGTTATGGGAACGCGGCTTAAAGGGACGATTCATAAAGGTGCGATGCCGTTTTCGCACCGCTGGGGAAATCCGCTGATGACGTGGATCCTCAATCTCTTTTATCGGACAGGCATCTCTGACGTAAACTGCGGCATGCGGGGATTTACCAAAAAGGGCTTTGAGCGCCTCAATCTAAGATGCGGCGGCATGGAGTTTGCCTCTGAATTTGTCGTAAAGGCAATTAAAGAAAAATTGAGTGTCGCCGAAATCCCCATTACCTACTATAAAGATAAAAGAACCAGCCCTCCGCACCTCAGGACCTTTAGCGACGCGTGGCGACATATGCGGTTTCTTCTGCTCTACTGCCCGTCCTTTTTGTATCTTGTCCCCGGTGTATCGCTTCTTGTGTTGGGATTCTTTATCCTGATCCGCGGTTTATTCGCACCCTTTCAGATAGCTAATATCATTCTTGACTATCACTATAATTTCCTTGCCGCCGTGTTTGCTATTCTCGGCGCCCAATTATGCCTGCTCGGGATATACGCCCGCGCCTTTGCCTATATAAAAGGATTTGATAAATATGATACTTTTATAAAAAAATATATAAAGCAATTTTCGCTGGAGCGAGGGGCGCTTATCGGCCTGCTTACTGTCGGGCTGGGCATGGTCTTTTTTGTGACCATACTGGTCAAATGGATCGCGGCGGGAGGCGGGGTCCTTTTTGAAGTGCGAAAAGGCATCATCGGCATTGCACTTCTGGCGATCGGATTTCAGCATATTTCTTTTTCTTTCCTTTTGAGCATGCTCTTAATGGAATCCCAGGAATATAACTCCTAAAAAACATGCAGGCCGAATTCCCTTTTATTTCGATTGTCATCCCGGTAAGAAATGAGGCCTCCGTACTCGCCCGGTGCCTGGAATCGCTGGGTAAGCTCGATTACCCCAAAGACCGCTATGAAATAATCATTGCTGACGGTCTCTCAACCGATCGCTCGGCAGAGATTGCCCGCTCCTTCGGCGCTATCGTCATCAGCAACGAAGGCCTAACCGCCACAACAGGCAGAAACAGCGGCTTTGCCTGCGCACAGGGTGATATTGTCGCATTTACCGACGCGGATTGCGTCTTTGATCCAGGCTGGCTCAAAAACAGCTTGAAATACCTCGGTGACCCGAGGGTAGCCGGTGTAAGCGGGCCGACCCGCTTTCCTCCAGACAGCTCCCATTTTGAAGCGGCCGTGAATCTCATTTTTAATATGGTCGCCAAAACCCATTATACCGTACATATGCAAGAACTAAATCGCCCTCGAGAGATTCATGATATACCGGGGTGCAATGCGTTATACAAAAAAGAGGCGCTTGAGAAGGTTATGCCTCTGGATGAGAATCTACTGACCGCGGAGGATGTATGGGTCAACTATCTTTTGCGTAACGCGGGCTATCGGCTGCTCCTGACGCCTGATATTATCGTATGGCATTACCGCCGTTCTTCCCCGAAAAAGTTCATACGTCAAATGTACCGGTATGCTATCGCCCGTTGCCAGGTCGGAAAGAAAAGCTCTTTACAGTTGTTGAGACCGCTTCATATAGTTATCGCTGTCCTGCCGGTGCTTTTTTTAATCGGCCTCACGGTTGCTTGTGCATTCGGGTTACTTTCGACGATGATAAAGACGGCCCTTATAATAATATTCATAATAACCGGGGCGCTGCTCGTGAAGACCGCAAATGTAGCGGTTGCGCTCTATACGATCTTAGCGGCGTTTATACTGGTGTGTTCGTGGTCGGCCGGTTTTTTAAGGGAGTGGTTTTTCCCTCTGCGGGTGAAGAAGACCGGTGATCAGTAAGTGCGTTGGCTTACCCCGTTAGATTCAAAAAGCCCTGTTTTTTAAAGTAAGGCTAAATGCAACGTTGTAGTGGAACAAAAGAGTAATCGAACGTGTCAATTTCATCGGCACCTTCAGAACGTTCCTTATGGGGTTCCTTGCTCCTGTAGTAGCAGCATGGGCGTCTTTGATGCCGGCAATGTCTATTGTTATAGCTTCCTAGGCAACAAGACAACCCTGGTTTTTAGGTAGGGATCTAACGGGGTTTACTTTCTTTTTCGTATATGCCACAACAAGTTATGGTAGAGGAGTCCTGCAAAAAAGAATAGCCCGCCCAATAATTCTATATAGCTCTTATCTATCCTCTTAAGACAATCGACTGCTTTTTTAAACATGCGCCTTCGAAGTTCCCTGCCATCGTATATACCCGGAAACATCCTGGTAAGAAATACTTTGCTTTCGCTGTTCTGGTAATTCCATTTTAAAAAATGCCTCACCAACATCCTTTTTCTGGGAATAGTATGATATACGACACACGAAGGGCAGTACCATACTGTATGTCCGCCTTTCATCATACTGAAAAAAACCTCTGTATCCTCCCCTCCTTGTGTATTTGTCCCTTTATGCCCTAAACATGTTTTAAAAAGATAGGCCTCGTCATTAAAGATGCTCCTTCGTATAACACAGTTTGCGGTAATGAACTCATGCAGTAATGATATAATGCGAAACGGGGTATCTCCGTAATCCAATAACCCGAGGGCCTTGCACAGATTATCTGTTATCCAGGGCGGTCTTTGGATTTCCCATTTTGGCAGCACTCTTCCCGCTATACAATCTACGTCACGGTCTCGAAGATTTTTAACTATCTCGATAAGCCACAGAGCATCGACTTGGACATCATCGTCGATAAAGGCAAGGAACTCTCCCTTTGCCTCTTTGATACCCCTGTTTCTGGCGCACGAACTGCCCTGTGCGGGTTCACAAAAATAACGGATGTTTCCGCCAAAAAGCGGAGAGACAGATTCCACCGTCTCTTTTGTATAGTCGGAAGAGTTATTGTCGACCACGATAACTTCGTAAGCGGCATCTTCGGGCGCTTTGGCAGCAAGAATGCTGTGCAATGCGTTATGCAGGCCCTCGGCGTTATTATACGTGGGTATAACGACACTAATCTGCATTGTCAGCCTGGTTGTGTTTTGATAAGGTGTATACAATCAGCCCTATAAAGCGGGCGCATAATGTAAGTAATTCTATATACCTTTTGTGGAGGGTAATAAGATTACGCATAATGAGCTTTGTTCGCTTGAGCAGCATTGCTTTTTTGCTTTCATACAAGCCTAACGGAAAAAATGTCTGCAGTTTTCCCATGCTCTGTCCATAGTAGAAATTCCATTTTAATAAATACCCAACGGACATCCTGTGTCTTGGTACTATATGATATACGAAGGCCGAAGGCCAGTACCATATTAAGCGGTGATCCCTGAGTAATCTTAAAAATAATTCCGTTTCCTCACTGGAAAGAACTCTTTTCCCTGTTCTGCCCAATTGGGTTTTAAACAAATACCTCTCGTTGTCAAATAGGCTGCGTTTTACGCAAAAACTTGTCCCTACAAACTGTCTGTCTCTCGATCGTATATGAAATGGCTGGTCGCCGTAATCTAAAAGCCCTAAGTTCATACTCAAGGCGTCCGTCAACCAGGCGGGTCTCTCCGATTCCCAGCGCGGAAGAACCTTCACAGCTATACAGTCCGGGGTATGTTCTTTTATGCAACGCAGTAATTCGATAAGCCAGTTTTGATCAACACAAACATCATCGTCAATAAATGCCAGATAGGCGCCCTTCGCTTCTTTAATGCCCCTATTCTTTGCGTAAGAAAGGCCTTGTTGCTTTTCAAGATAAGAGCGGATGGTTAAAAACGGTTTGAAGCCCTCAATCACCTCTCTTGTATTATCGGATGAGTTATTATCGACTATTATAATTTCGTGGTCAATTGCATCGAGATTTCTCAAATGCGACACACTTTCCAATAACCGCCTTAATTGCTGTGCGCGATTGTAACTACAGATAATGAGGCTGATAAATGGGGCATTCATGTAAGTATGCGTCGTATAAGATCGTTATCCGTTGATTGTGTAACAGCCATCGCCATAGTAGCAGGCTCTGCTTAAAAGGGTTGTGCGAGGTTCGACGTAAGAACGTGCCTTATCGTGTATAGCTCTTCTTTTGATATCAACTGCAATATATATGATACCAGTATAAAAGCCGATGCTATGTATAAAGCCCTGTAAAAAAGCATCTGGAAAGGAATAAATAAGGTGCCCCCTGCTACAATGCACAGGGTCAATACCATTTTAAGAAAGAATGCCGCAGGGAAAGAAGCGCCTGTTTTCATTTTAACCATGAGAAAATATATTCCGCACACAAGCGCATTTGTCGCAAGGGTTGCCACCCCCGCCCCCATATAATCATATTTAGGGATTAACATAATATTTAATACGATATTTATCAGTACGCATAGGGCCTCGATAACGGTGCACATGGGTTGATTGCCGCTGGCATTCAACATAGTTGCTGAACCGTATATGAGAAATCGGAACAGAATCATACCGGCAATAATCGAGAATAGCGGCAGTGCGGGAAAATATGCGGGGCCAAAGGTGATCTGTAGAATCCACCTGCTAAAAAAGAAAAGGTAAACCCCGATGAACGATGCGATAAAAAATAATGACTTAATAGTCATGATATATGCGGTGAGTAACCGCTTTTTATCCGTATAATAGAACGCCACCATATGCGGCAGGACAGATTGTGTAATCGCCTCAGGAAAAAGCATTAAAACAACCCCGACCTTTACTGCTACCTGATATATGCCAACCGATACATCGCCTTTTATATACGAGAGCAGTACTGTATCTATACCTAAATACAACATAGCAAAACATAAAAAGAGGGCGTATGGTGCTGAAAGTTTCACAAGGGCCAGCCCCTCCTGCAGAGACGGCAATTGCAATACAATAGACCCAACATGTGCCCGGTAGAGAAAAAAGGTAAACATGCAGGATATCACTTTTAAAATCAGAAATAACCATACAAGTGCTGTAACCCCGTATCCCTTCTGAAGCAATCCTACGCCGCACAGCAATAGGAGCGGTTTTTCAAAAAATTCCGAATACGCCTCAAGGTGCGCCTTTTTGAGACCTCGAAAGAGATCGTTTATAAATTCCTGGTATGATTTAAATATAATGTAAATACCTAATATATACACAAGGATTTTTGTCTGGGTGTCATAACCCATCAGGTTAATCGCGATAATGATGACTAACTCGACGATAAGGGCGAAAAAAATCTTGAGGGTAAACGCGTACTGTATGGTTTTCCGTGATTCATCCAAATTCTTTGCAACTTCTCTATTCAAATATCTGCGGAATCCTAAATCGGAAAGGATGATGAATAAGGAGGTAAATGCAAACGCAAAATTCAGTTTACCAAACTGGGAGGGGCCTAATGTGCGGCCTGCGTACACAATAAGAAGAAATAAAAAAAGATATTCGACTATTCTTTTAACAAGCAGTGAAACTATATTTTGAAATACACTCTTTAAATGCATCTTCTCATTTTTTCTGTATTCTACCTTACAGCTGCCATATCACAATATCTTTGACAATCTGCCCAAAGTCAAAATACGCCGCTTTAGTTACTAAATAAATAACTAATAGAGGGATGCCAAATCGTACAAATCGTAAGAGGGGATTGCGGCAATTCTTGCAGATATCATATATCCGTATAAGAGCATCCGAAGCCAGTAGAATAAGTGCAGGCAATGATGCAAGGATATATCGACATTCATATTCTCTGAAAAAGCTAAAAAATAACAACGGCGGAAGAGCAACGAAAAAAAACAGTATATTGTATTTATTCCACTGGGGTGCAAAGAGCAGCGAAATAAAAACAAAATAATACACAGGGAATAACGTAGTAAGCCGGTCAATATAAAATGTAAGTGGCTCGTCATTAAAGGCATACATATCCTGAGAAAGATTAAAACTGTGTCTGTAAAAAAATCGCCGTATATCAAAAAAATGGGCAAGTCCGTATACGCATACAGCCGTGGAAATAAAAAAGACGGTGATCTTTATGCTTTTGTGGTTAACGCACAGACTAATACAATGCTTTGCGCCACTTAGTATGCGGTCGCAAAAAATCCGCACAATAAGCAAAAGTGATGTTATAAGTAAAGAGCCGCCACCCAATAGTATGTATCGTATGTGTTTCTGCAGTCCGGCGTCGTTTATATTCGAATCGGCTACCAGGCTTTTTACATAGGTGGTTAGAAAAGTGCCCTCCTGACCATAGACCCTGTAGAGCCAGATCAGCCAGGGCAGTACCACAAGAAAAGATAACAAGATAAAAAGACCGAAATACCGCTTTGACCGTATTTCCTCAATAATAAAAATAACAAAAAGTGCCACGCCCGCGCATGATAATACCGCAAATTCCTTGGTAAGTAAAGAAAGGCCGAATGCTACCCCTGATGCGATCAGCCATCTTCCGTTTTTCTGCAACCCTAATATAAGAAACAAAATTCCCGCATAAATAAAAAAGACATAGCTAGTTTCAAGCCACACTCTCTTAGAACAGAGTACATGCACTGGTTCAACCGCTAAAAATAGCGCTGCCAGAATTGCCCGTCGTTCATCAAAGGCAAAAACAGCAATGTAATACAACGCTATTATAGTCAAGACACCAAATACCAGAGAAGTATATATTCCGGTTTTTCTGTCGTTGCCGAAGATGCGAAAAGCTAAAGAGACAATATATGGAAAAAGCGGAGGATGTTTAAAAAGAGGTGCTTTTAGATATTCGGGGGCGGGTTTGCCCTCTGCTTTGAGCCGGTGATATACATGAACCATGGAATAAGCCGTAGGATCGTGCATGAGTTGCCCGGCCAAATGAAGATAGACCTTTTCATCAAAGGTTTCCGTTGTGCGTTGACTAACCGCTTGTGCGCGAAGCCATGTCGCGAAAAAGAGTATGACAACCAGTGCGATAATCGCATATTCCTTCAAAAATGCCTTTTGCCTCTCTGAGGCAACGTCTTTCTGTACCATAAGTTCACCCTTGTTGCGTTAATGGTGCAAACTGATGTCCGATTCGATGCGGCTTCCTAGTGCAAAGATATTTTGCTTATTATAGCATAATTTGTTACAATAAGAGCCGGAAAAATACGGGGTCTCTATGTTGAAATTTCTGATCGGTTGTGTTATTGGCGCCTTGCTTACAGTAACCGCTTATTTTTTATTTCCCATCGATCCGAGACTGCAGATAGAAATCGGCAGGTTATTAGACCGTGACACCCTGTACCTCAATAACGGGCATATCATAGAGGGGTGGATCGTGCGGGAAAATGAGCAGGAGCTGCTCGTTGAATTAGAGACAGGAAGTTTTTCGATCCGCCGTTCTGACTGTAATATGCTACGCAAGAATACATTTTTGCGGTATATACGCCAACTGATCTAGCCGTGGATCGTCATCACGCATCCCCATTCCAGCAACAGGCAAAACGGACATTTCTCCGTATCCAGGTACGTCTCCCCGCCATTCTCTATTTTAACCGCACCCAATACAAACAAATTCGCATCAATGAGTTAAGTGCCGGGGGACTCTCTTTCACTATTGCAAAAAAGGTTCTCCTTCCCGAACTGTTTGAATTGCACCTTAAGCTTAAGCCCTTCTCCCCACCAATAGGTATGACGCTCAGGGTGCGCAGCAGAACGCCCCTTCCCGACGGCAGTGAGCGGGTCGGTTGTCAATACGTGCGGGTTAGCGAAGGCAATAAGCTGGCAATTAACGACTTTATCTGGAAATACGCCTATCTCTCATCCCCCTTCAAGGTGGTCTATGCCGCCGCTTTTTTTCTCTGCCTCGATGCCTCCCTCAGGCTTTTTCTTTTTTTGATCCAGATGTACTACGGCAATCTGGAGGCCAATGAGTTATTCCCCGGCACCGCTATAGGGAGTCGCTATTTAATCATGCTGCTCGCCTATTTCCTTTTTTCCCTGGGTGCCTTTATATCTATCGACCCTTCGCGCAAAAGAACATATGTTAATTTCCTCTCCGGTATCGCATGCCTGACCCCGCCGTTTTTATTTATTCTTTCTAAAAACCTCATGTACTTTAGAATGCAGCTGTGGTACAGCCGCTATGCACTGGTAAAGATAGTCCTGGGGCTCGATATGTTACTCATGTTTTTTGTGGGCTTTGTCGTTGCCGTCGGGTTTATCTCGCTTCCCAAGGTAAAAAATATACTGCACCTCACCGAAGAACACCTGAAGGGAATGCGGTCAAGAAAAACGGAGGAAGGCAATAAGAATGTATCAGGGGGTAGCGGAAAGGATCGCCCGTACCCGCTCCAGTAAATTCCTGATAGAAAACGGCTTTTTGATGTGATGCCTGAAGAGAATGGGATCGGTTATGCCAAGGTACTCGACCTGCTTTTCCGCCTTTGCCGTCATAAAAAGAACCGGTATCCTCCGCGTAAATGCGTGGTCTTTTAACTCCTTGTAAACGGCAATGCCGTCGGGCGGTGGCATCATAATATCCAGAATAATTAAATGCGGTCTCATGACCTTGGCGAGATTCAACCCCTCCTTACCGGAAAGGGCCGAGTGCACAATGTAGCCTTCGCCCTTGAGGGCCGTGGTGACCGTCTTAAGGATGTGTGGCTCATCGTCGATCACCAGAATCTGTTTGCGTTTTCTTCTCACAAAAAACCTGCGCAGAAAATCAAGCATCTCTTACTCCCCCAAAAGACCCCTAATGGCATCCAGGACTTCGTCGTTCTTGAACGGCTTTGTGATATAGGCACTGATACCCTCTAACTCGAAAATATCCTGCATATGCGGGCCCTGTGCGGTCATCACGATAATCGGAATAGCACTGAGAGTGGCCAGTTCTGAGTCCTGCTCCAATTTTAAAGCGCGTATCTTCCTCACTGTCGTATACCCGTCCTGATTCGGCATGACCGCATCCATTAAAATCAAATCGGGTTTCACCTCCTTTACTCGTTCAAACCCCTCCTTTCCGTCAGAGGCAACAAAAACCGCATAGCCCGATACCTCAAGAAACTTTCTGAGCACCAATACAATATGCTCTTCGTCATCAACAACCAGGATTTTCTTATTCATAGAGCACCCTCCTGTTATCCTGATTCCCTCCCGGGGGCCATTACCTGCTATATCGCCCCTGTGCTATCTCAGTAAGTTCGAGGGCATTCGTCCCATCGTCGGGATATCCCGCCCCCCCTACACTGAATGATAACTTGATGCCTTCGGTTCCTGTCTTTAAGGTATACAGATAGAGTGCGGCTACAAGGCGTTTACGTATTGCCTCGACCGCATCCTTCGGGGCAGAAACGACGATGCCGAAACAGAAGTTATCCAGCTCAACCAGAATATCCGAAGGCATTCGGATAATCTCGCTTAACATATCCTCCAGTTCACGCCGCGCCCGTTTCCGGGTTTCGTCATCAAGTTTCTGTTGAATGATGTTAAGATCGTCACACCGGATTAAAATACAGAAGACCGGCCTTTCCGGATGGCTATGAATCGCGTCATTAAGCTGATCTTTCAGGTAGAGAAAACCGGTAAAAAGCGGGACGGTAAAATAAAATGTCGTACCCCTGCCGAGTTCGCTCTCGGCCCAAATGTCGCCGCCGTGCAGCTCTACAATTTCCTTGGCGATAGAAAGACCGAGCCCCGTCCCCTGCGCCCCCGGTCCTGCCACCCTCTTAAACTGCTCGAATTTGTTGAAGAGCTTCGGGAGGTGGTCTCTGGCAATGCCCGGCCCATCGTCCTTCACCCACACCTGGAGACATTCATCACTACCCCTGATAACCTGTTCGGCCCCAAGTCGTACCGTACCGCCTTCATCAATATATTTGATGGCATTCCCGACTAAATTGGTAAGAACCTGTATCAACCGCTCTGCATCGCCGTAAATAGCCGGCAGAGATCCCCGGAGTTCATTGCATAGCTCGATACTTCTGGCATCCGCAAGGGTCTTCAACGACGATAAAACCGCTATAACAACGGCGCCGAGACTCTCCTTCTTCTTCTCCAAAACAATCTTCCCCGCTTCTAGCTTGGACATATCCAAAAGATCGTTTATCAATCTGGTCAGGCGCTTGATATCCTGATCTATGATCTTTAAAAACTCCTCTTGATCGGCATTAATGGCACCCATCCTCTTTTCCAGTAAGAGCTCCACCGCCTGTGTAATGCTCGTCAGTGGCGTCCGAAATTCGTGCGAGACATTGGATACAAACTCCGATTTGAGTTCGTCCAGCTTCTTAAGTTCCTTATTGGCTGCCTCGAGTTCCGTGTTTTTTATGGCAAGCTCCCGCTCGAGCCGCTCTTTTTCTTTTTTGCGCTGAAACTCCTCCAGCACCCGTTGAATGATAAACGGCACCGTCATCGCATACCCTTCCTGTTTCACAATATAATCATAGGCGCCCTCTTTCATGGCCTTAACGGCTATTTGTTCGTCCCCCTGTCCGGTCACCATAATGACCGGGGTCTCTATGCCTTTTGACTGAATGTGTCCGAGGATCGCTAATCCGTTCTTGCCGGGGAGGTTATAATCTAAAAGTGCGATGTCAAACCGTTCGGTATCAAGCATCCGGACCGCATCCTCTGCAGAGTGCGCCTTGGTAAGCTGATAGGAAAACATATCGGAGTGTTTTTGAAGGATTCTTTCGAGAATCAGACAATCGGTCGGATTGTCATCGACTAACAGTATACGCATCATACTATGATACCTCGCCTGATTCCTTGAGCGATTTGGGTAAGGTAAAATAAAATACAGAACCCTCCCCCAACCTCGATTCCACCCAGATGCGCCCGCCGTGCGATTCAACAATCTTCTTTACAATCGTCAGTCCTGCGCCCGTTCCTTCGTACTTTTCCCGGCCGTGCAATCGCTGAAAGATCTGGAAGACCTTCTCCTTCGCATCCTCGGGTATCCCGATGCCGTTATCCTTGACAAAAAATTCGAAAAATCCCTCCTTGTCGGTGCATCCCACCTCCACCGCAGGAGAGGGTTTATCCATAAACTTAACCGCATTCGATATCAGATTGGTGAAAACCTCGGCAATTCTCACCCGATCACATACCACCTTGGGAAGTCTGCCGACGGTAAGCAAGACCTGCTTTTCGGTAATGGCAAACTCCAGTGTTGACTTTACCCCGTCAAGTACCTCGTTGAGATCGGTCGCCTCATACGGATTCTTCCTTCGAGATACGCGCGAGAGGCTCAGAAGGTCTTCGATGAGGCGCGCCATACTCTTGCCAGAATCGGCTATAGTCTGCAGATATGCCCTGCCCTGTTCATCTATTTTATCGGAATACTCCTCTAAAAGAAAGCCGCAAAATGCCCGAATGCCCCGAAGCGGTTCCTTCAGGTCGTGCGAAACCACATAGGTAAAATCATCCAATTCCTTGTTGGAGCGCTCAAGGGCCCTGTTTGCCTCGGCGAGTTCGGCGGTACGCTCGGCAACCTTCTGCTCCAGGCTGCTGTACAGTTCTTTTAGCTCAAAGGCCATGCGGTTAAATTCCTCGGACAACTCCTCAATTTCATCCCCTGTTTTGATAGACAGATGATAATCCAGATGGCCCCGCGCAAGCTCCCTCGCCCCCTGCATCAACTTTTGTATGGGGCGGGTGATATTCCTTGCTGTATATATCCCCACCAGAACGCTGATGGCCGCTATGGCGCCGACAATAAAGAATGTCAGAGTATTGACGATGCGCTGCTGCGCAATAATCTCCTGCCGCGCCCTATCAACGCTTTCAAACTCTTCGCTTAGTGCCTGCCCGGCAAGACGACTCCATTGCATGCACAATGTTTCAAAATCCAAAAAGCGCTCGCTCAACTGACGTGGTGAAGCGCCTCCGGTCTTAAGAATAGCCGCGTTAACCCTGTCAAGATTTTCTTCTATCAGTGCCATATCCTTTGTATGTGACGGATCGAGCACAATACGACGATGTTCCCCAAGCTTTGCCTTGATCATAAAATATAAATCTGTATAATCACTGTAATAGTTCTTCGCCCCCGTGGCCATGAAATGTACGAGTGCAAAACGCATGCGCTGAACCAGACGAGAAATATCCATCAGGCTCTGGATAACCGGGAGGCAGCGCTCATAAAAAATGGCGGTGTCCAGCTGTTGCGCAGAGGCATTCAAGGCTATGCTGTGCTGCCTTCCAAGAATCGTTTCAACTTCTTTCATAGTGGCGATAATTCCCGAGATCTGCTGATCGAACGCCTCCTTCTCTGCAAGCACCCCGGCAAATGCCCCATCCAGAGCAAGATGCCGCGCGTAGAGTTCGCCTATGCGCTCTTCCTGAGCCTCGGAAACGACGTGCTTCTGATATTCGTCAAAGAGCGATTTAGCCACAACGGCAATATCACGACTGTCGTCGATATACTTCTTATTGTCTGTTAAGAAAAGGGCGCCCAGTTGAGGCAATAGTTGGTTATGTGTCACGCCGATCGCGATAACCGCATCCCCGGCAGGGATGTGCTCTGATAATACCGCTGTAAGTCCCGCTTTTCTGGAAAGTTCCAGCCGTTTATATGAAAAAATATCCCTCATCCCCTTTATAAAATCTTCGAGGCTCATCAGGAGCCCATCGATTAAAGCGTTCTGAAGAGACATGTGCTTGTTCAGTCTTTGGGCAATACCGCTTACTGTGCGAAAGTCGTTCGAAAGAAGTTTGTGCTGTTCTGACATATCATCCTGAAAACCGGACACGCACTGATCGATCAATCCCTGCACACTTACGTCGAGATCGACAAGCAGCTGGATATAGTGTTCATCGCCCGTCATCACTAATAGACGCTCGTAAGCGCTATATTTCATAAGGAGGCTTTTTATCTCGGTAAGTATCGATATCGCAGGGAGGTAGTCTGACTGGATAAGGAAAATATCCTTGCTGTCTCCAAACGCTTTTTCTTTTGCCGTGATCAGAAGATCCAGCCGCTTCTGCAGGGTCTCGAATATCTCTTCTGATTTTTTGATATACTGCCGCATCTCGCTGCGTATAACAAAAAGCCTCTCTATTGTATCGGTAATCTCGTCATAGTCATTGAGATTGACGTTGAGTATCTTGCCTGCGACATCCGGCCCTACATACGTTGTCAGTGCGTTAAGATCTGCTTCTGTTTTTTCAGAAAGAGAGACGTATTGTTTTTTTGCGTCCGCATCACCAGTAACGGCGTGCGTAAAGGCGGCGTTTATCATATCGGTGAACTCTATCTGAGCCTCTCCGATCAACCGCAGCGCCGGAACATCCCGCGTTAAAACCTCTTCCAGACTTTTGTAGGTCAATCGCAAAGAGTAGATAGAAAGGGCCCCTAAAAAAATGGAGAGCAGGAAGGTGGTTACTAAACCAAGTCCGATTTTTCTTGAAATCTTCATGAGCGCGTTAGTTATGGGGCACAGTGATATAAGTCACTGCGCGAATGAATCCTGTAATGCACTGAGATCCCGCATCAAGTGCGGGATAAATTCAGACTGCAGCTTAGGTTCGCTTCACTCCCTAAGTTGCGTCTTCATTTAAAATAAAAAAGGAGGTATGCAACTACCTCCTTTTTGCTACATCTTCTTGCTGGCGGCTCTGCGAGGCATTAAAACCTGACAACCCCTCCTGCCGTTATGGCAAACTCGTCGATAAACCTGGTCTCTAAATTGAATGCGTAGGCAGCCGCATCTTCAGGAAGTACATCGCACCCCGCAACAAAACCTACTTTATTTTTATTGCCTGCATGATAGAGATCGTAAACGGCGCTGTTATTCACAAAATGGAGATTGATATCTGTGTCAGACCATGTCAACCCTGCATACGGAATAAACCGATAGCCCAGCCCCCCCACATACCGATCAAGTTCCTTGCTGACTAAAAGCGACCGCTGCCATTCCCTGACCTTAAACTCGGTCTCGGTTCCGGTTTCGCCGGTGCCGCTGATTTGGATGCTGTCCAGATCGGGTTCTGTCTCGCGGTACTGGAAATCCGCATATAACTTCATCCCGTAGTCCTTGAACTTCCACAGTTCAAGTTTGCTGCCCACCCCCCACGCAAACGAAGAATCGCTGTCGACCTCAACCGGGGTGCCGCTATTATTCCATTTATAGTTCAGGTTTGCCACACCAAAGGTCAGGTAGGGTTCGATTCTTTCGTTCACCGCATAGGAAACCTTGGCCATATACCATTGGCCGTCATCAAGCTTTGCATCGGTCACCTCGGTCGATGTGGAAAACTCCTTGTCCAAGACAAACTCGAGATCGAGCGCCCCCTTGAACCGGCCGACATAGCCCCCGGTCTCTTCCAGAGCCAGGGCCAGCGCTATAGAACGGCTCCGCGATATCAAGCTGTTTCGCGGCGTAGTAATCTCAAGTGAGTTTCCGACAGGAGCTGCATAACTTTCACTTAATTCAGCAGTTATAGCTATTGCTATACAAAGGGCAATAATCAAACATAATAATTGTCGGCATAGAGATACTTCTTTTTTCATATATCACCTCTTGTTTTCTTTGAATATCATTTGATGCAACTTTTGCAAAATTTATAACATATCTTATCACCTTTGTCAACGAAAATATAGACATACTGCCATTTTTTAGGCTGTTATAATAAGACAAGTAGGTTTCTCAGGGGCGGGTATGTTAAAATACACTGGTTATGAAAGAGAGGGGTTTCCTTACCATAAGAGGCCATAATGAGGCAGGGGTTATCGCGGTCTTATCGGCCGATACCCCGTGGGAGCGAATACGGGGGTTAATCAGAAAAACCCTGAAACCGGACAGGGCCCTTTTCATTCATGGATGCTGGGCCATTCATACCTTTTTTATGCAGGTGCCTATCGACGTCCTTTTTGTCGACCGGGAGTTTCGTGTCCTTAGGGGCATCATCGGACTGAGGCCGTATCGTCTCGCTGCGTGCAGAGGGGCAGAAGGAGTGCTTGAGTTTCAGGGCGGACGGCTTGCGGATGCGGGCATTAGTCCTGGTACCGTGTTAGAGTTCAGAGAAAAGACAGAAATGCCTTAGAAGAATAACGGAGGATCTTTGAGTGTGCTGCTTTTTGTCCCGCACGAATAATGCCGGTGAATAATGGAGTCAGTACATATGAAAGGAGACTACAGCGAGTTATCTGATGAATAGTAGACTTCGTCGGATAAAGATCTTGCAGAACGCCTCATGCCTCCCCACTCCTCTTCTGGCTCTTGTTCAAGCTCCTCCACCTCTGCCCGCTCATATAGAGAGGGGCCGATTTCTTGGATAAAACGGGAAGGCTGCACAATCTTTCCCAGGGTATCGCGATAGTCGTGTTCGATGACCGGATAACTCAGATACAGCTCCCGTTTGGCGCGCGTAGTCGCTACATAAAAAATCCGGCGTTCCTCCTCCTCGCCGTACTCTTGTCTCAGGGCCATAGGCGCTGGAAATGAACCCTCCCCCATTCTTATAAGAAACACCGATTCCCACTCAAGACCCTTTGCCTGGTGGACGGTGCTCAGGATAATCTTCTCCTTATCTGGTTCCGCCCCCATAACTACATCTTGGCCGTAGAGTTCGCCTAAAAGCACCAGCTCGGAAAGCAGATCCTTGATGCCCGAATACTGTTTGGCAAAAATGGCAAGCTGATTGATGTCTTCGATCCGGGAGGTATAGTTGTCATACCGGGCCTTCAGGTAATTCATGTATCCTGTCTCCAAGATCGAGGCTATCAACAGTGAGGGATGTTCCCCTTTATGCAATAGTTCATGAATGAAGCGGAAATCATTTCGGAATCGTTTCCAGAAGCCCATCGCCGAATGTGAAATATCTTTATCGAGCGCCTCGCTCCCAAAAAATGTCTGCAGGGGATCCGTAGCCCCGGCTATTTTCCGCCACAGTTTATCCGCGGTCATATTTCCTATACGAGGAATCATTAAAAAAAGCCTTCTCCACGCCGCTTCATCAAATGGATTTTCCAGAACCTTGAGATGGGCCAAGACATCCTTAATATGGGCCTGTTCAAAAAAGCGCAGCCCGCTCCTGATCTCGTAGGGGATATTGGCCTTTATCAGTTCTGCCTGTAAGACCATGCTGTGGGCATGCGCCCTGTAGAGAACGGCAATCTCCTCGAGCGGCACCCCTTCTTCCCTGAGTTCCAGAATTCTCTCACAGGTAAAAGCGGCCTCCTGATAAATATCCTTTACCGGAACCAGACACGGCAATACCCCGTCTTCATTGACCGCCTGAAGATGCTTTTCGTACTGCCTGGTGTTGTGACTGATGCTTTCGTTGGTAAAATGCAATATCTGCGGTGTGGAGCGGTAATTGATCTCGAGCTTGAATATCTCGGTGCCGGGATTACGCTCGGGAAACTTCAGGATATTGTCGTAGTTCGCCCCACGAAAGGCATAAATACTCTGGGAATCATCACCGACTACCATAAGATTATGGCCGTTGCGCGAGGCAAGGAGTTCAACAATATCGGCTTGGATCCTGTTTGTATCCTGATATTCGTCGACGAGGATATACCGAAAAAGAGAGCCATACTTCTCAAGGACATCTTTATATTCCGAACACAAGACCATGCAGTATCTCAGGAGATCGTCATAGTCCATGCAGTTTGCCTGTTTTTTTCTCCGCTGATATCGCCTTTCTACCTTTTTAATCTCTTCGGTCCATTGGACAAAGTGAGGATATATATCCTGCATAACACGATCGATCGTCAGCTGGGTATTAAAAGAAAAACTGATGATATTTTTAAGAACCGCCGCTGAAGGAAAACGTTCTTTTTCGGTCTTTACGTGGATATCTGTTACGCACAGTTTGATTAAATCCTTCTGATCCTCTTCATCGAGGATCGAGTAATTTTCCGAATACCCCACTATCCGGGCATTCTGTCTGAGAATCCTGTTCGCTATCGAATGAAATGTCCCGCCCCACACCTTGGAACTGCCCGCGCCGATGAGTTGATCGACGCGTCTGAGCATCTCACGGGCCGCCTTATTTGTAAAGGTGGCCAGCATAATATTCTGAGGCAGCAGGCCCTGGAGAATAAGATAGGCGACCCGATAGGTTATTGTCCGTGTTTTGCCGCTTCCCGCACCGGCAATCACCAGTTTCGGTCCTTCACCGGCGCAAACAGCCGCTCTCTGTTGTTCATTTAATGCATGCTCAAGGTCAAGATGGAATTGCCGTACCGTCTTTGCATGTATTTTAAACTGTCTCATCCTGATGAGCCTCCCCTTCTATCCCCCGTGCACGCGCAATCAAGGTGTTTACTAAATGAGCAAGGCGGTCCAGATCATCGCTCTCCCTGAAACGAACGGTGACATTCTGATCGCCATCAACAAACTTTGTTAATTCATTCTCGAGGCGGTGCAAAGGACCGCAGAGGCGGTTCGACACAATCAGCGTCCAGGTAATCAGCCCAGCACTGATGATGACATACCCCAGAAAGAGCACCAGGAGTATTCCTAAAAGCTGGGGACCCAATGTGGTATAGTCAAAGTCGTGCACCAGAATCCCGTTGGTTATTAAAAGACTTAAAAACAGATAAAAACACGCCATAAGAAGTGCCGTCGGCAGCAGAATCCCCAGCAATACCAGCTTTAAAAACTGAAACTGCGTCCTTGTTTTTGTAAGACGTCTTTTTCTCATAACAGTACCTCCTGGCAATTGTAGCATATAGCGACTAGCGGGTAGCGTATAGTAAAAATAAAAAATCTAATCGCTAACCGCTATACGCTGATCGCTAAAAGTTATTTTATGAGTGCCATCGTCTCCATTCTTGTTTTTTCATCCTGCCTGAAGACACCCCGCACAGCACTGGTAACCGTCAGTATGCCCGGTTTTTTTATGCCGCGCATACTCATGCACAGATGTTCGGCCTCGATAATCACCATAACCCCCTTGGGTCGCAACCGCTCCATCAGGATATCGGCTATCTCGGTAGTAAGCCGTTCCTGAACCTGGGGCCGTTTTGATAAAATATCAACCACCCTGGCTAACTTACTGAGACCTGTGACCCGATTCTCCTTGGGAATATAGGCAACGTGCGCGGTGCCGATAAAAGGTACCAGATGATGTTCGCAGACCGAATAAAGCGGGATGCCTTTCAGGAGCACGATCTCATCGTGTTCCTGATCAAAAAAGACCTTAAGGACCTTTCGTGGGTCTTTTTTGATCCCGGAAAATATCTCCTCATACATTTCTGCAACCCGTTTCGGCGTATCGGCCAATCCGTCCCTGGTTATATCTTCGCCAATTGCTTCTAATATTGTCTTTACCGCTTTTTTGATTTTTGCCTTATTCATGATAACGCCTTTCATGAGCAGATAAGTTATGGAATGTCAGTGAACACACATTATAGGTCGTCGACCGTCTGCGAATGAAACTCCGCCCTTTTGGATGGTGCTCCTTCTTACATGCTGTAGAACTGTTGCTGATTCTCCCGTTACCCCATTGCCGTCTTATAGTAGTTCATACGGCACACCTTCCTGCTTTGGCCTTGTAGCGACTAAAAGGACGGGATACATTCGCTCCCGCAGCTTCGTTTTGCGAAGCTAAACGGGGGCTTCATTTACCTACACAGAACCGCTCGAATATCAAATTGAGTACCTCGTCGGTCGCGCTGGTACCTAATATATCATCGATGTATTCTGCGGCATTCTTTATATCATCCGCGACGAACTCTATGGAAAACCCTGCTGCCAGATGTTCAAGGGCCTTGAGGAGTCCCTGATAGGTCTGGCGCAACAGTTCCCGGTGACGTACATTGCTGATGAGAACAGTGCCGCCGTTCGCCGTAACGGCATTATCCGAAAGGGTCCGGACGATCACCTCTTCCAGGATATCAATCTGTGTCCCCTCACGTGCCGAGACCTCCACAATTTCTGCCTTGCCGGCATAACCCCGAAGGTCGCCCCCGGAAATTTTCCGGGGTAAATCTATCTTGTTCAGTACAATAATTCTTTCTTTCTCTGCGTGGTTTTTCAGCAAGGATCTGTCTTCCTCCTCCAGGGATGCCGCACCGTCCACCACAAGAAGCAGGAGATCGGCCTGTCTGAGCAGGTTGCCCGCCCGGACCATCCCTTCCCGTTCGATGAAATCGCCTGAGGCGCCAAAGCCGGCCGTATCGCATAACGTCAGGGGAATACCGCGAAGAAAGGTTTCTTCCGTAATAATATCGCGCGTTGTGCCGGCCGCCGGCGCCACAATAGCCCGCTCACTCTTGAGAAGTGCGTTCAGCAGGCTTGACTTCCCCACATTACGCCTGCCGTATATAGCCACACAAAGGCCCTGTTTCACTTTTATTGCCGTGTCAAAACCGACGATTAACTCATCAAGGCCTCCGATGATACCGTGAAGCTCCTCTCCGGTCCGGTCATATTCAAATTCGGCAATCTCCTCATCGGGGAAATCGATCAGCGCCTCGATGTGTGACAGAATCTGCAACAGGTGCGTATGAATCGTTTTGATTTTCTCTGAGAGAGCCCCTGTCAGATGGCTCATCGCAAGTGAAAGTGCTGCGTCGGTCCTGGCATCAACGATATCCGCGACTGCCTCTGCCTGAACAAGATCTATCTTGCCGTTTAAAAAGGCCCGGCGCGTGAATTCTCCCGGTTCGGCAATGCGTGCTCCGTAACGAACCAAGAGATCAAGAATTTTCCTTACCACCACGGGGCCGCCATGACAGTTAACTTCAACCATGTCCTCACCGGTGTATGAACGAGGTGCCTTCATGACAATAAGCACCACCTCATCCACTGTACCGGGGGGCATCTCTGCGTGTTTTTGTCCCGCAGCATCAACGGCCCTGGCAGATTCGAAAGAGGGGGCAACAATAAATCCGGGAATGACGCCGCGTCTCTCCAGGTCGGGAATGCGGCTCTTTCCTTTGGGGCAGAATACCTTCGCGGCAATATCGCATGCACCCTTCCCGCTCATCCTTACAATGCCGATCGCCCCTCTGCCGGAAGGAGTCGCAATGGCAACGATGGTATCCTCCAAATAATCAAATACGTCTCTCTTCATTATCCGTTTTCCCGCATTATGAGATATTACGTGACCGTTACCGGCGTCTTGATGAAATATGTTCGTGCCTCAGCCGCTAAAAACAGAGATCCCGTTATCACGATAATCGTCCCGGGCTCTGCCTCGTTCAGGGCATACCCAATAGCCTCTTCTGGGGCAGGAAAAACAGTTGTGAGAATCCGGCGCTCCTCGAGTAATCCCCTGAGATCTTCGGGGTCCATTGCGCGCGGGTGGTGTGCCCGCGTTACAATGCAGCTGCATGGATACCGGGACAGCACCTCGGCGATCCGGCGAACGTCTTTTTCCTTTGAGAGCCCGATAATAACGGTCAGTCTTTTATGCTCTCCGCCAAAATGTCTCTCGATCGTATCAAAAAGTGCCTGCATGCTGGCGGCATTCTGGGCCCCGTCAAGTATGGTATGCGGGGCCCTTGATACAATCTCGGCCCGTACCGGCCACTTTACAAAACTGAATCCCTCGGCAATCGCCTCCGAATAAATGCTCAGGTTATACAAACGCAGGGCATCTATAACGGCCAACACGGTAGCCGCGTTAATTAACTGGTGTCTCCCTATCAAGGGGATCCGAAAACGCTCATAGCCCCCCAGCGCCCCTTTTGCGGAAAATGCCTGGTATGTCTTTGAAACCTCTTCTTCTTTATAGACAATATCAATCCCTACCTCGACCGGAAAAGCACCCAATGCCCGGCAGCGTTCGATAAGCACCGACCGTGCCGGTTGAAGCTGAGGCTGGATAACAACATACGTCTTTGGTTTGATGATGCCTGCTTTTTCCGCGGCGATCTCTTCGATCGTTTCCCCCAACAGATGCATATGATCAAAACTGATGCCGGTAATCACCGACACAAGAGGATAGACCAGGTTGGTCGCATCCAGCCTTCCGCCCACCCCTGTCTCAAGAACGGCATAATCAACCTTCTTCTCTTTAAAATACAGCAATGCCGCCGCGGTCAACACCTCAAAAAAGGTAACCTTGCCAAACTTCCTGATGTCCAACAGTGTTATTTTTTCCTGCACCCGCCCGATGATGCCGGCAAAATCCTCTTCTGATATCATGCCTTCGAAAAGTGTCCTTGAGCCGTCGTGCCCGTATGAAAGCCCCAGCACGTCGCTATCCAAAATCCTGATCCTCTCCCGAAACGAGTAAAGATGGGGCGACGTAAACAATCCTACCCGTTGAGCGCCCGCGGCGAGGACATAGGCAAGCATTGCGGCTACCGATCCCTTGCCTTTCGTTCCTGCAATGTGAATGCAGCGCAGGTCATAATGGGGATCGCCCAGCGCCCTAAGCAGGTGTTTCACCCGCTCAAGCTTTAACCCGCGATAAAATTGCGCCCCGGGGATGGTCTCGTAATCAATAAGGGAGAAGAGAAACTGGGAAGCTTCCTGATACGTCATGTATATTTTGGTTCTACGGGTTCACGGGTTATTCGAGTTGCTCGGGTTCAAAAATAGTTCTTCGGGTTGCACGGGTTCGGCGGGTTCTTCGGGTTCGTTTTTGTTATCAAATTATTTTTCAACCCGTGAACTCGCTAACTCGCTAACTCGTGAACTATTTTCCACTCGCGAACACGCGAACTCGCAGAACACGCGAACCAGTTTTAAAGGTTAGTGTCTGAAATGCCGTCTGCCGGTAAATACCATGGCAATGCCGGCTTTGTTGCAGGCCTCTATGACCTCCTGATCTTTGATGGACCCGCCTGGCTGAATGATGCTTCTGATGCCGGCATCGGCGCATACCTCAATATTGTCAGGCATCGGGAAAAAGGCATCGCTTGCCAGTACCGCACCCTGTGCACGCCCCCCGGCCTTTTCGGCCGCAATCCGCACGGCATCGACACGGCTCATCTGTCCTGCCCCGATACCGATGGTCTTAAGACCATCGGCGATCACGATAGCATTCGACCGGACAAAACGGGCTATCCTCCACGCAAAGGCGAGTGCTTTCATATCGTCTCCGGTCGGTGCCTTTGTTGTCGCCACTGTACACTCTGATAATTCACCGGCAAACACCGAGTCTTTTTCTTGAATCAGAAGGCCGCCGGTTATCTTCTTGAGGTGATACGTCTCACTCTTTCCAGCCGCCCCCGGCGCCAGTTCTAGGAGTCTCAGGTTTTTCTTGGTTGTTAAAAGAGTAAGCGCCTTCTGGGTAAACTGGGGTGCGATAATGCATTCAAGAAAACCGGCATCAAGCATTCTCTCGGCCAGCCCTATGTCGCAGGTCCTGTTGATACCGACAATCCCCCCGAAGGCCGACAGGCTGTCCCCCTCTAAGGCATCCTGAAATGCCCCTTCTATCTCGGCACCCAGTGCCGCACCGCAGGGATTGCCGTGTTTAATGACCACGGCGGCCGGCTCATCAAATTCGTACGCAATGGTATAGGCGCTTTCCAAATCAAGGATATTGTTATAGGAGAGCTCTTTGCCGTGGAGTTTGCGCGCGGCAAAAATACCGATCGGTCCGGCACCATCGGCCTCCCTGTAAAGTGCCGCCGCCTGGTGGGGATTTTCGCCATACCGCAACTGCCTCTCGCGCATAAACTGTAACTGCACTGCATCGGGAAAATAACCAGCCATCTGCTGCGTCTGTTTTTCCTTTGAAAGGGCCCTATCGAGATATGCCGAGATAAAGCGGTCATAACGCGAGGTTTCTCCGAGGGCCTTTACGGCCAGCTGTCCCAGCGTCTCTTTCGAAAGACACCCGTTGTTCTCCCTTAATTCATCGAGAACCGGCTCATACTGTGAAATGCCGCTGATAACGGCAACATGTCTGTAATTCTTGGCAGCGGCCCTCAGGAGGCATACGCCACCGATATCTATCTCTTCGAGCATATCGCTAAGCGGCAGAGTTCCTCCGGAGCTCTTCTCCTCAAAGGGATACAGATTGACACACACCAGGTCAATGGGCATTATATTGAGCCTTGCGAGCTCATCGGTATGACTCTTTTTATCGCGGAGCGCCAGAATGGCACCGTGTATTTTGGGATGAAGCGTTTTTACCCTGCCGTCCAGAATCTCGGGAAAATCGATCTCTTTTTCGATGAGCGCTGCTGTGACGCCGTGCTCCTTAAGCAGCTGAAAGGTGCCCCCTGTCGAGAGTATCTCGATATCCAGCGCGCGCAATCCCCGCGCAAAAGAAACGACATCATCCTTACGGGAAACGCTGACTAACGCCCTCCTGATACGTACCATAACATCACCTTTCTGATTCTAAGAGAGATAATTTCATCCTGATGATCTTCATGGAATATTCGAGAGAGGTGATATCGCCCTTAAGCTGGGCGATCTGCTGTTCCACCTCCGAAATCCGCCGAGTCCAGTCTTCCGACTCTGAGGGGCGCGCGGCGAGCGCATTGAGCTCCTTGAGCATGTTCTTGAGATTCTGCACCTTTGATTTCTTTGCCTTGAGCTGTGCCTCGATATCTTCTTTTTCAAACTCGACCGCGGTAATATAGGGGGCAAAACCGGCATGCGCTTCTTTTATTTTCTTTTCGACATCATTCTTATACTGGCTGTATCCTTTCCGAAGACTCTGCATGTCTTTTTCTATTTCTTTTTTCTTAAGTCGCACCTTGCTCTGCAAATCGCCAATCGTGGTATCGAGTGCTTCCTTTTTCGCCATAACCTCCTTAAAAGCCGGGTCTATCCGCAAAACCTCTTCCAGGGTTTTTTTGTTCTGTCCATAACCGCACCCGCCCAGTATCAGCGTGCCGGAACATATGAAAACCGCCAGTATGTTATAGTGTATTGTCTTCATAACGGTCTCCCGCTGTTATGGTTAAAATCTCTTTCCCGTCCCTGCGGAGAATCCTTTAAAGGCCCCCGGCATTTTTGGATAGGGCCCATTATAGCATATATATATAAAAAAAGAAGGGCTTCTTTTTGACCTGAAGAAGCCCTTCTCAGGGGAGTGCCGAAAAACGTATCTTTAGACAGGCATGCCTCTCTTAAATTTATGCACTATATCCTCGATGATGCGTCCGGCCGTCTCCCTGCCGCCCAGCCCAAATGCCAGGGCCAGGGCGAGTCCGATGGCACCGAGGATAATGTTAAAACCGAATCCGATAATCCGTGTTCCGATATTGAGCTGTTCTAAGGCGATCGCGGCAGAAAAAACGATGAGAATGACCTGGGCAATCTGTCCCAAGGTCTTAGCCTCGCTAATACCGGCGTTTGAGGCAGCGGTTCTTACAATCGTCCCCATAAGCGTTGCAAAAAAAAGCCCCAGCACCAGGATGAAAACGCTCGCAATGACATTCGGAATATAGGTCACGATCTTATCCAGGAGTGTCGCCGCCACCGTCAACCCCATAGCATTGACCGCGGTAGTAAATACGATGAGCATTGTCAGCCAGTACACCAGTACCCCGACCAGTTCTGACAGTGTATACCTAATATCCCCTTTTGCCAAAAAGCTTCTGATTCCCGTGCGCTCGGCAACGACGTCCAGCTTCACCAGCCGTAATACATTAGTAATCAGTTTTTGGATTGCCTTGGCGATAAACCATCCCACGACCAGGATAATGATTACTCCTATCAGCGTCGGGATAAAACTCATAATCCGTACCAGCATCGCCCGTACGGGCTCTACCACCCCCTGATCCCAATCCATCATACCCCACCTCCTCTCTTAAGCTTTCAGCAGCTGATGGCTGAGAGCCGATGGCTTTAAAAATCTATCCATATAAATAAAAATGCCCCCTTTTGGGGGAGCATTGTTTTGTTATTCAGGAACGTCGTGCCCGTACATATGTTTTGTACTTTTTTTATTATTTAACACCCGCTCGGAATAAAAGTCAAATAAATAAACCCTACACCCTTTTTGGTGTAGGGTTTATTACTCTATCTCCTTATATATCATTTACTTAAAGAAAAGCGGGGCAAACACCAATGATACAATCGCCATCAGCTTAATCAGAATATTCATCGACGGACCCGAGGTATCTTTGAACGGGTCACCGACGGTATCGCCTACAACAGCCGCGGCATGGGTCGGGGTCCCCTTACCGCCGAGATTGCCTTCTTCGATCCATTTTTTCGCGTTGTCCCATGCCGCCCCGGTATTTGCCATCATAATACCCATCAGGACGCCACAGGTCGTGGCGCCGGCCAGAAACCCGCCGAGCGCCTCTTTTCCAATACCAAATCCTATCGCAAGCGGGGCAATAACCGCAAGAAGTCCCGGAAGAATCATCTCAACAAGAGCCCCTTTGGTTACGATATCAATGCACCGGGCCGTGTCCGGCTTTGCCTTCCCTTCGAGGAGCCCGGCAATCTCCCGAAACTGTCTTCGTATCTCATGAACCATCTTATGTGCCGCGCGTCCGACCGCCTTCATGGTCAAGGCCACGATAACAAATGGCATCAGCCCCCCCAGTAAAAGCCCGATAATAGTTGCCGGATCGGTCAGGCTGATTGTCTCAAGCCGTGCGGTCCGCTGATATGCGGAAAAAAGCGCCAGTGCCGTAAGCGCGGCGGATCCGATGGCAAACCCCTTGCCGATTGCAGCGGTTGTATTACCCAGCGCATCCAGTTTATCGGTAATCTTCCTGATCTGCGGTGGCTGATGTGACATCTCGGCAATGCCGCCGGCATTGTCCGCAATCGGGCCGTATGAATCGGTAGACATAACCAGACCGATAGTCGAAAGCATCCCGACCGCCGATATGGCGATCCCGTAGAGCCCTGCAAAGTAATAGGAAACATAGATGGAAAGGCAGATCGTCAGGAGCGGCATAATCGAACTCTCAAAACCGACCGCAAGCCCGGTAATAATAGTCGTCGCAGGACCTGATTCTGCGCTGGCGGCAATAGTCTTTACCGGCGGGCCTGAGGTAAAAAATTCGCTCTCAACCCCGATCAAGATCCCTGCGATGAGACCGCTTAATACCGCCCAGAATACACCGACGCCGCCCAGCATCTGTGTTACCGCAACATAGGCGCCGATGATGAAAAGGACTCCGCTGATATACGTGGCATACCGCAGGGCCGACTGCGGATTGATTCGTTTTAAGATACCCATCGAGGAGACGCCGATGACCGAGGCGATCAATCCGATGGTAATCAAAACCAGCGGAAGCGCCATCAATGTAAGCGGGGTAAGCATCGTTGCGCCGATCGCCATTGTCGCAACAACCGACCCGACATAGGATTCAAAAAGATCGGCACCCATACCTGCCGTATCACCGACGTTGTCGCCTACATTGTCGGCGATCACCCCGGGATTGCGGGGATCGTCCTCGGGGATACCGGCCTCAACCTTGCCAACCAGGTCTGCCCCCACATCGGCGCTCTTAGTATAGATGCCGCCGCCGACACGGGCAAAGAGCGCAATGGAGCTGGCACCCATTGCGAATCCGTTAATAATAAATGGTTCCTTGGTAAAGAGGCAGGCAACGGCGATACCCAACAGTCCGAGCGCGGCAACAGAAATACCCATAACAGAACCGCCGCGAAACGCCACATCGAGCGCCTCCGGGGCGCCGCCGGTCACGGCCGCCTGACAGGCGCGATTACTGGAACGCGTCGCTGCCTGCATCCCGATAAATCCGGCAAGCATCGAACATCCGGCACCGGCAAGATAGGCCACTGCGGTCCACATTCCCAAAAACATAAACAGGACAACAAAAACCAGGACGACAAAAATACCGATAATCCGGTATTCGCGCGCTAAAAATACCATAGCGCCCTTATGCACCTCCTCGGCAATCTCCTGCATCACCTCGGATCCGGCGTGCCGGCGCTTTACCGTCACAAAGGTCCAGAGGGCAAAAAGCATTCCCAGCACACCAACCCCTACAGGCACCAACTCCATCATGTTCATACAATCCTCCACTTTTTAAAGTCACAAGACACATGACACAAGTCACATGTGAAAACTCAAAATAAAAAAAGTGAATAACAGCATATCATTCTTCAAAAAAAGTCGGGAAGTCTTCGCCCCCTCATCCAGCGAGCCGCTCGAATCATAACAATCGTTCTCAATTATGTTTCTATGCGCTAACTGACAATTCGCCATACAGAGTTTTTTGGGATTTTGTTTTTTGTTCTTACTTGTGACATGTGTCTATACTAAGGTGTAATTGCTGCCTATTGTAGCAAAAAAAAATAATTTAACAAGTTATTTTCAAGTTCCTGAATATATAAAAAACCCGGCTAGAAAACCGGGTTTTTTATCAAACGGCACCTGCATATTACTATAGTGCCCTTCCTCGTTGCCGCTGCCTTATCGAATAACGATGACTGGATCGTCAAACGGCGGATTTTCCTCAATAACCGTCCATTGCCCCTCGGGGTGCACAACAATCTGACATTCGATATAATGGATTTTGTCTTGATATTGTAATATCACCAGTCTCGTCATAACACCAACTAAGCCATCAGGCGTTATATCTTCAGAACCAACGATCGAGATGTCTTCTTTATCCACGCCAAGGGCGCAAGCAAGGTAGGTACGGGCGGTGAGTTCTGCCATGATTGGATCATGGTTTGGTATTTTTCTTACCGCTGTCCATTGTGCACCAAAATGGCTGCCAAGGTGGCACTCGATATAATGGACGGTGTCTTGATATTGCAGCACGACTACCCGCATGCTGAGTCCAGCCATACCGTAAGGGGTTATATCTTCAGAATCTCTGACTGTGATATCGCCTCTATCCACCCCTAGCACATTAGCCAGGTAGCGGCGGGCCGTAAGCTCTGCTATGAAGGGGTTGTAGGCTGAAATCTCCCGCGTAACAGTCCACTGCGCACCTGGATAAACGCCGATCTTGCATTCGATATAATGAACGGCACCTTGATATTCCAGTGTAATTACCCTTGTCATAGCACCAAGCAGGCCGCGAGGTGTCACGTCTTCGGAGTCGGTGACCCTGATATCACCTTTGTCAACCCCTAGCGCATCCGCAAGATAGGCGCGGGCAGTCAGCCCTGCTATAAGCGGGTCGGATGGTGAGATTTCCCGGATAGCCTTCCATGGCGCATTACGCCTGTCGGTGGCACGCTGACACTCAATATAGTAGGTTTTACCTTGATATTCCAACAGTACAAGCCTTGTCATGACACCGGTTACTGTCATAACAAGACCGTTCATGGATAGAAACGTTAGATTTTCGGAACCGATAATCGTAATATCTTTCTTCTTCACACCGAGTTTATCAGCAAGGTAATCACGGGCCGCGAGCTCTGCAGGATGTCTCTCTATCTTTGGTTCTGGTTTTGGGTTGCGCTCGGGGCCCTGTCTTTGCTGTTTGACAAAACAGCTGCCGTCCCGCTCTATCCAGCCACCGGAACCGTTCGACGTGCCGTAGTACAGATCCTTGCCAACCTTGAATGTCACAGTATAGGATTGCAACACAACATTGAGCACTGCATAATTTCCTATAGGCCAATGCGTAAGAGTGCCCGTGCTGAGATTGGTAAGTGCGATCTCATCGACCGAAATTCCTAATTGTTCGGCCAGTTTTTCTTTCCCGTCCTGGATAACCGCCATGGCAATCTCTCGAAACGCTTCATAGGTAGGTTTGGGAATATAGGTCCAGACGCCCTTGTTGTATGCCTCCTTGAGTATTTCTTCAATATCTTCTTCGCCCTCTGTTTTGCGCCTGCTAAACGGTGATGGTTGTTCTCTATGCTTGTTCCTCATTGCCTCTATATGTTTACGTTTCTCTACCGCGCGGTTTAGTATCGCGTCCTGGCCCAATACATCCCCTACACTTTGCAGATTATCCCCCGGCTTTCCTTCGCCTGTTTGGGGCTTCGGCGCAGGCGGCGCTGCCCAGGCAAGCTGACTGCATATAAAAAGAATGATAAGGTTAAGCGTGATTGCCCGAATGGAGAATGCCCTATTGAATGTGTGATACGGTACCATGTGAAACCTCCTTGTTGTTATATGCTGCAGCGCCTTTTCATCTTTTGTTCTCCTGCTAATGCAAACCAAGCTACCGGTTCATCTTCGGTAGCCTGGCCATCCTTTTTTCTGCGCTATCTAAGGATCCGTAACTTTGCGTCCCACATTCTCATGTGGTTTGCCTTTTCGTGATGTCCCTATATATACAACCCCGGCCGTTAGAAAACATTACATTATTTTTTTGGTCTTTTACAGGATCGGCTGGTAACTGCATAAATTTAAAGGAGTTATAGAATCATCGGCGGGATTCACTTTTTGAGGCGTCGTAGGCCTGCCGTGGCTTCTCCGACTTCAAGCGTGGAAGGATAGTGCGATAAAATCTTCTGATAGGCAGCAATTGCCTCTTGTGGATTGCCCAGTTTTTCTTCCTGGATAATGCCGATGGCACACTGCGCCAGTGAGGCCCACTTGGAGGTAGGGTACATCTGAATAAGCCTGTCTAATGATTCGATGGCCTCCTTATGCATGGCAAGCTTTTCAAAATACGCGGCGATGAAAAGTAGTATCTGGGGATCGTTTCTTTCATCGGGGAATTGTTCGACAATGTTATTCAACAAGGAAATACTCTTAAGATGTTTTTTTCTGCTGTTCTCTCTTTTTGCCCTGCTTGAAAGAGCGAGTGCCTGTGTTGCCAGCTTCTGAACCGGTTCGGGGTATCTGCCATGTACATAAAAATGGACGGGTCCGAAAAGTTCCCGCACTCTATCTCCTTTGTTGCTTAGAATAAGAGACACCAGTATGCGGCCGATGTCATGAATTTCCTGAAGACGTTCCCATTCACCGTCGGTCATTACTAATGGGTCTTGGGGTTTTTGATCCGGTTTCACGATTGTTTTCTGCGGCGCCTTTACTAATACGATCTTTTCGTAGGCATGATTCTTTATTTCTACTTCACCGTTGGAAACACCTAACCACGTTTCTCCTGTAATCGGCTGCACATCCACACAAAAACCCGTACCCCGTACGACAGCGGTTGCGCTCGGTGTTTCGATTGTTATCTGGGATCCTTTAAATTTTTTATCGGTCTTCACCAAGAGCTTTCCCTGTTCGATTTGTATACATGTCTCACCTTTTCTTCGATGCCTAATCAGCTGTTTGGCAACAATGATCGTATTCTCTTTTGCCCGCATTCGATAGAGATTGTCCTGGTCTATATCAACGAAGCTGTACGGGCCTGTTTTTATTTTAGTTCCAGAGGATAGCTGTATGCCCGCTATTGCAGGTTCCCATCTGTTTTCCTCGGCCCCATATACCTCCGCAACACCTTGAAATGAAATAAGAAGAGGCAAATCTCCCCCGGGTAAATAACTCAATGCAAATAAAAGTATGATTATACCGGTACTAACAGCCACTTTTACAGGGCGCGGCACCGCAATAATTCCCCAGCGCATCTGATCTAACGAAATTTTTATAGTACTATAAACCTCGGCGAAGCCTCTCTCTAGTACGCCGAATATCCCCTGCTTTGACATTGTGTTCTTCAGCCTCTCCTGAAAGGCGCGATCGTAGCCTTCGGATGGCATCACCTCACTTAATTGCTCAACAGAAGCCCGAAGCATTTCCAGTTCTTTAAGCTGCTCCCGACACGCACTACATTCTCTTACATGGCCTCGTATTGCAATCGCTTCCTCGGGAGAACATTCTCCGTCAACATAGAATGACAATCTTGTTTTTTGTATATGCGTTTTCACTACTTGCAGCCTCCTGATTGCACATAATCGTTCGGATTAATATAGTTCTTCAGCATCTTCCGGGCCCTGTTAAGACGAACGCCTACTGTCTGTTCTGAACAATGTAATATTCGCCCTGCCTCTTTATATGAGAGTCGCTGCTGTCCACAAAGCAGTAAAACCTCTCTATATTTGACCGGCAATGTATGTATGGCTTCATGCAGTTGTTTTTGAAGCTCTCTTCTTTCAAGATCTCCACCCAAGTTCCTGCCATCGCCAACCATTTCTCCTAACTTTCTTGTATCCTCTTCGTTAACAGATGTATCTAAGGAAATCTGCGGACTACTCTTCAAACTTCTCAAGGCGTTCTTGGCAAGATTTGTTGCTATAGTATACATCCAGGATTTTGCCTTCCCCATATTCCGGTACGTCGCAAGATGTGTATATACCTTAATAAATACCTCCTGGGTCAACTCCTCTGCCGTATGATAACTTCCCGTAAATCTGTATAGGTAATTTAAAATCTGCGTTCTATAACGCCTGTGCAACATCTCAAAGGCGGTCATGTCACCTGCCTGTGCCGCCAGCAATAACTCCTCGTCCGGTGTCTGCTGTGGGTCTTGATTGCGCTCTTCCATCTGCCCTCATTATATATAACACAAAACTGCGCACTTTATTACATTGTCATAAAAATTATAATGGGAACGGTGCCAATATACAATGAAAAAGGTGTTGTTCGTATCAACAACACCTTTTGTTGCGGGCTGTTACTATCTATTGTCGGAGGGCACTACTCTTTACCTTCATCAAGCACAAATATCGCCGTCATCGCTTCATGTATTTTTATAATCATATTTCCCTGTACATCTTTTATCAGTTCATTCATTTCGACGAGAAATTGCGCTTCGGCCTCTTGCATCTTTTTGATATACATCCTGCGTGCATTAATAAGAACGTCCTGTCGCAACCGCAGTTCTCTCTCAAGGAGTTCCCGGGCCTGTGAAATATACAGATCTTCCTTGCTGATTTGCCTGGGTTCCTGCTCGGGAGAAACAACATCTCCCGCTTCATCATCGCAAGCAACAGCTATCTCCTGGAGTTGCTCAACGGCATAACGCAACATAATCCTTTTTTCTTTGTCACTTAACATGCCGTCCTCCCCCGCAAAATAGGTAACAGGATCACTTTCATCACTCCACCATGCGGGCTTTTCCGAAAGTATAATAGCCGAGAGCTGATCATAATATGCCTTGGAAGATTCACTGTATTCCTTCAGGCATTCCTCCCGTCCTGCCTCAAGCTGTTCGTGTAATATGCGAATCTCCTGCATTAACGGTTCATTGCGAGGGACGTCGGTGCCTTCCAAGGTGATTTCTGAAATTATAAAACCGGGGATTGTCTCCTTTTCAAAATCTACCTCAATCGCAATCTCTTCTGTTTCCTCCTCAGACCCAAAATTACCTATGTGCGTAGCACCCCCTTCTTTTTCTGCGACCCCGGGTTCTTCCACATCTGTATCAATGTCCACTATTTTTCCATCTGTTACGACAATCGTCACATCCCGTTCACCTATACCTATTTCTATTGGCTCATTCTTTGAAGGCGCATTCCCCCCTCCCCTTATATCTTCCAGTTCCTTGAGTTTTTTAATATATGCCTCCTGGCTTTCAAACTCCGCGGCATTCTCGCCTGGTTTAACCATAGGGGCCCCGGAAGAAACCTCTGTTTGCGGCGCTTCTACTCCATCAGCACTCCCTGCCCCGAGACATATCAAAGATGTCAGGAGGGTTAGACATGCGACTATATGTCTGAACTCGGCATCTCTCATAACGTTACCACCTCATTGTAGGGTTATCTCAAGTATATCACATGAAAGGCACGCCATATAAAGAATTATCGGTAACCCTTTGAAAAATAATATATAACAAAACCCGGCCGAAAAGCCGGGTCTTGTTGATCCAACACCTTAATGAAACCACAATTTGCAGAATATGAGTGAATGCAATTTGTATGGTTGAGTTAATCCCGAGGCTTGCCCGGAACAGTATCGAAGAGATTGTCCGGGCGTTTAAGCGAAGGATATCACATCTTCGCGAGTGTTACCCCCCTCTGGGCATCGTACTTGCCCCTTTTATCTTTGTAGGTAGTCCTGCATATCTCGTCGCCCTGAAAGAATAAAATCTGCGCTATCCCTTCCTCTGCGTATAGCTTTACCCCCGACGATGCCCCGTTGATAATCGAGATAGTCAGGTGTCCTTCCCATCCGGGTTCAAGCGGCGTGACATTAACGACAATCCCGCAGCGCGCCAGGGTGCTTTTGCCGACGCAGGTGCCCATGATATTGTCGGGCATCCTGAAATATTCGAGCGAGCGGCCCAGCACATAGGAGCCGGCGGGTATGACGCAGACGTCGGCGATTAACTCATCAAAGGAACCGGCCGACATATTCTTCGGATCGATAAAACTGTCACGGTTGCCTCTCCATATCATAAACTCGTTGGAAAGGCGCATGTCATAGCCATAGCTGGAAAGGCCGTAGCTGATACAGCCGTCCCTGACCTGCTCGGGGGCAAAGGGTTCGATCATGTTGTGTTCTCTGACCATCTTTTCAATCCACAGGTCGCTTTTAATCATAACTTTCTCTTTGTTCGCTGAGTTCACGAGTTCTGCGAGTTCTTTTTTAGCGTGTAGCGATTATAATTCTTTGTGTCACTACACGCTAGTCGCTAAACGCTAACCGCTAGAAACCTCCAGTTATCGGCCCCTGTCCGTGTAACGGCGACGGAGGCCGATAAGCCGGAAGCATATTAACAAGTACTCGATTTACAGTTTGGTTATTTTATAGTGACGCATTTTGTGATACTGCATGTGACATGTGTCTTGTGTCATGTGTTAAGAGCACTTGGAATAACCGCAGGCATGACATACGGCACAGCCCTCTTCATGCCACAGGGCAGCGCCGCAATCAGGGCAGACGCCGATTACATTCGCTCCTCCTCTTGGCCCCTTAACCGGCATCAGTTCTTCTTCGTGCATGGTATGGGGAGAATGCCTTTCTTCTATCTTGGGGACCTCGGCACCTTCCGCATTCAGCCGTTTTTCGATAACACGCGCTATGGCATCGGCGCATGAAAAGATCCGCAGCCCCCTGAGCCACGTCGGTTCAGGACATCTGATTCCCCTGAGCTGCTCCATGATGGCCTCCAGCGGAATGCCGCTGCGCAGGGCCAGTGATACGAGCCGGCCGATCGCCTCAAGCTGGCTTGCCGCGCATCCGCCGGCCTTGCCCATCTGCGAAAACATCTCAAACGGATTGCGCTGTTCGTCTTCATTAATGGTCACATACAGACTGCCGCAGCCGGTGCCTATTTTGGTGGTGGTGCCGTGTATGACTTCTGGTCTCGGCCTTCTGCGGAATACATGGGTCTCTTTGTCGTGGTCTTCCTGGAGGCCCTGCATCTCTCCCGAGGCGCCTCCGGTCTTCTTAATCCCGACTGTCAGCACCTGTTCCTCGCGGCTTCCGTCTCGATAAATGGTGATGCCCTTACACCCCATATCGTACGCCGCCAGGTATGCCTCTCTCACTTCTTCTTTTGTGGCACTATTGGGAAAATTGATCGTCTTTGAGACCGCATCGTCGGTATACTCCTGAAAGGTAGCCTGCATCTTGACATGCCAGTACGGCGTAATGTCCCGCGCAACCACAAACACCTTTTTAATCTCTTCGGGAATTTCAGCAATGCCCTGAATGCTTCCGTCCTGGGCAATCCGCCGCATCAGCTCCTCGGAATAAAAACCCCGGTCGCGCGCGCATTTTTCAAAAGCCGTGTTCACATAATAAAGATCCGTCCCATCCATAACCGTCTTGGTAAAGACAAGAGAAAAAAGCGGTTCTATACCGCTGGAACAGTCGGCGATCATGCTGATGGTCCCGGTCGGCGCAATGGTGATAACGGTAGCGTTCCTGAGTTTCGGGCCACCCGGTATGTTGTACACGCTGTGTTCGAAGTTCGGGAATACCCCGCGCTCTTCGGCGAGTTCTGCCGAGGCTCGCATAGCCTCCTCATAAATAAATCCCATGACCTCTTTGGCAATCTTATTGCCCTCTTCCGAGTCATACGGTATCCGCAGCTGATAGAGCATGTCCGCAAACCCCATAACACCCAGGCCGATCTTGCGATTGCCGTGGACCATCTCCTCGATCTGCGGCAGAGGGTACTTATTCACTTCGATAACATTGTCGAGAAAACGCACTGCCTCTTTTACTACCCTGGCAAGTCTGCCGTAATCAATTCTTTCGCTGGTCACCATGTGAGCCAGATTAATCGAACCGAGATTACATGATTCGTAGGGCAGGAGCGGTTGTTCACCGCACGGATTGGTCGCCTCGATCTCACCGAGCCTGGGCGTCGGGTTATCCTGGTTTACCCGATCGATAAAAATGATGCCGGGATCGCCGTTTTTCCACGCGTTCTCTACCATTCTGTCAAAGACCTCCTGCGCCCTGCGTCTCCCCTCCACCTTTTTAGTCTGGGGATTCATGAGGCAATACTCATCATCGGTCTTTACCCGTTCCATAAAGTCGTTGGTCACCGCGACGGAGATATTAAAATTCGTGATGTCCTTTTCGTTTTGCTTACAGGTAATAAACTCCTCGATATCAGGGTGATCGACGCGCAGGATGCCCATATTCGCCCCTCTGCGCGTACCCCCCTGTTTCACCGCTTCGGTGGCCGAGTTAAATACTTTCAAAAACGATACCGGGCCGCTTGCAACACCACTGGTCGATCTGACGATACTGTTTTTCGGTCTCAGTCTGGAAAAAGAAAACCCCGTTCCCCCGCCTGACTTATGTATGAGTGCAGTATTCTTGATTGCCTCAAAAATACTCTCCATAGAATCGTCAACCGGTAACACAAAACAGGCGCTCAACTGTCCCAGCTCTCTACCGGCATTCATCAACGTCGGTGAATTCGGAAGAAAATCCAACCGAGTCATTGCGTCGAAAAACTTCTCTTCCCACTCGGCCTGCTGTGCATCGGTAGCATTGAATTTTTTTTCTGCGCTGGCGATGTGACGCGCAACACGACGAAACATCTCTTCAGGGGTCTCGGCCGGACAACCCTCCTTATTCTTAATAAGATAACGTCGTTCTAACACCCTTTTGGCATTTTCGGACAAAACAAGTCGGCAAGAACGGGTTGGTGACATCAACACCTCCTCTCATCGTGGGTAATTATCTCGTGGGTTGTGCTAATTGTGCAGGAGAAGGAAAGTACCACAATATAAAGTATATCTTGAGATGGGTATTGTCAAGAGGAAAAAATGCAAAATTATACAAGATATTGTAGTCGTTAAAATATCTTTCTACTACAGATTGGATAGTGGGGGCTGCTGTGGTATCGGTATAGGCATAACAGATAATAAAAAAACGAGTTACATCACAGGCCACACCATCTCAACCGCCTCTTGCTTGACCCAGCCACGCAGGTCTCCAGAGATATACATCTCGAGCCAGCCATGTAATGACTTTACTGCCCGAAAGGTCGTTCCTTCGTGTACTGCAAACTGTACCGAGTATTGCTCTCCCGGTCCGGAATGAACCGTGACTTTCGGCACTATAACAACCGCTTCCTGCGCGTTTTCCCGGTTGTATATTTTTATGCCGCATGATATCGAAACAGCCACGGCAATTGCCGCAACAAAGGCAATAACCGGGATAAGTGCGCGCCGTGCATATATCATGTAGAACGCCAAGGCAATTAAAACTGTCAGAATAACTACGAGGATCGAGAGAAAACGCAGTGTTTCGTCTAATGTGAATGCATGGTGGATATCAGTAAGCAGTCTCTGTAAGAGTATTGTACTCGGAAGTTTAACTTTGTCTACTATTTTATTTTGTGCTATCTCCAGATTTTTTTTGGTGTCCTTATCTCGGGGCGCAAGAAGCAGCGCCCTTTCATAATTCACAATTGCCTTCCCCAGTTGTCCGTTTTTAAAATAAGCGTTTCCCGCATTGTAATATACATCAGCTGAGAGGATGCCGCGCCTAATAATTTCCTCATATCGACCGATCGCCTCTTGATAGTTTCCCTGCTCATAGAGGTAATTACCACGGGCAAATAAAGACTGCGGCGTATCCTCGGCAGCGGCTATAGACAAAAAATACGCCATGCCACATGTCAGCAATAACGCGCATAGATCCCTTCGGTTGAATACCTTCATCATTCTATATCCTGATCCTCTCCAGCGAAACAATGATATCCTCCGCCTCGTTGACACTCTGGGTAAACCGGCCCCTGTCCTGCTTCACATCGGTAAACCGCATAAGGTCGCACTCCTCTAACAGTTTCTTTGTCTTGTGAATTAGCTCTTCAGAAACTCCCCGTCCCCGTAGCGTGTCGCAGAGTTCTATCGTGGTCATACCGGAGGCGGAGAGATTAAGTCTGTCAGCGATATACTCGGTTATCGCCCGGTACACCTCGCGGTATACGGCCTCTCCCGAATCCTGCTCTTTGAGTCTCTGCAGGGCCTTCTTTAGTCGTTTACGCGCAACCTTATGCGCCCGATGCAGCCGCGCATACCGCACATCCTGCGTCAATTTCCTGCGGTGCCGGGCATCGACAAAACAGATAAACAGTATAAGCGGGCTCAAAAGATGGGCATATATAAAAAGCCTGTTTCTGTAAAGCGGTGTCTGTAACCCAGTCATCTGTCTTAATTCGGTCTTGATATAACGAATATCCGTGGCAATAAGTGCAATCTCTTTTTTCTCAGTGTATGTTAGACTGGGCACAACCGGGCCTGTCGCCTGAAGGGCCTCCTGCGGTTTCACGGTTACGTTAATCGCGATCGGCTGTGTCGTAATTGTGCCATACTCTTTCGTCCTAGGGTTAAAAAAATGATAGGTGAGCGGCTCGAGTGTTGCCGTTCCGGCGCTCTTTGGAATTAATACCTTTTGAAAGGTTTTTTTGCCCCCTACTACATAATTATTTTTTGTGACCTCCTCGGAGCTCCCTGAATCGTAGACTTTACACATGTCCGGAACCGATACAACCGGATCCGAGAGGGTCCTTATATTGCCCCGACCTTCGATGCTTATAGTAAGTGTTACGGGATCGCCTTCCTGGACTTCGAGTCTGTCGGCCTTGACCGACATGTCATACTGACCTACCGCCCCTGCAAAATCCCGGGGCCTGCCTTGTTCGGGAAGCGCCTTTACCTCAAGGGTGATCGGGTCGGTGGTAAGAATAACCGGTTGACCCCGGCGAAAAATACTCATAGGATCCCGGTCGAATATATCAAAGGCGCTTCTTCTAAAAAAATCCTCTATACGGTCAACACTTGCCTCAAGACGTGCAGGACCAATAACGTACTGGCCGGGCGCCGTCGGAAAGAGGGCGGTCTTTATCTCGGTAACCAGGTACCGTCTCCCGTTAATAACCTTATAGTACTTATTTTGAGGAGGCATATCCTCTGCCCAGAAACCAGTCGTGGAAGGCGGCGTATAAACTGGATTGTCAAACAGTTGAACCGCCTGATAGAAAGCAAAGGTCAACGTCACCTGTTCATTGACATACGGCGTCAGATTGTCGACGTAGGTCTCTATAAACATCTCCTGTGCCCTGCCCTGTTCCTGGTCGCCGGTCTGTGGCAGGGACGGCTGCGATGACGGTCCTCTGGAAGACGGTGCCTGCGCATACCCTTGAGGGCCGCTGTCTGTCACCTCGATCTCTAACGGCTCTGTTGAATACGTCTGCCCGTCATACGTAACACGGATGGGGCCTATCGTTTTCTTGCCGGTGGCGTTCGGCACGAGTATATAGGTAAACGTCACCTGAGCAAATACCTGGGTATTGTGCACTGAGATATTCTGCGCGCGTCCCGAAGAGTAGGCGGTAAAATCGGCAAGGGGAGGAAACTGCGGCTCCGGAATCCTGCCCGTAGCCCCGGAGATAACTACGGTAAGCGTCACCGTCTCATTAATGGTCATCCTGTCTCTATCGAGAGAGGCCGCTATGGAGATATCGGCGGCAGAGGCCACTCCTGTGAACAGCCATAGACCGTAGACCGTAGACCATAGACCATAGACCATCCGCCTCCGGCTGATGAAAAAAGTCTTCGGTTGATTGCCTGTGGTTTGTGGTTTGAAAAAATATACCATGGTTTATGTTTGAATCTGTTAAGGAGTAAAGTTTTTTATTTCACGACTCGCTCTGCGCTCGCTTGAAAAGTATGACCTTTGAGTTCTTCGATAGTCGGGCGCCTGCCCTCCGTAGCCTTGGCGAAGGAGGGATCTTCGGTCTATGGTCTATGGTCTTGTATATTACCAGTCTTTTTCAACCCTGATGGCGTCCCTGGAAATAGTGGTTTTCTGTAACTCCTTTAACTGGTCTTTCTCCGCCTGACCCATGGCATTCAGTATTCGCTCGGCATCCTCTTTTGTCATCTCACTGCCTTGACCCTGTTTTTGTTGTGAAGAGGCTTGAGCCGCTTCTTTTTCTTCTCCGCTACCCTCTTCATTTTTATTGCCTTCTTCTTCCTCGCCAACTTCCCCGGAAGATTCTTCGGATCCATTCTCCTTTTCTTCCTCATGAACGGCCTGCGTCTTTTCTTTTTCCCCTTTTTCTCCCTGCTTTTCTTCCGACTGATTCGCTCCCTCTTCCTTATGTTGTGTCCCGCTCTGTGCACCTTGAGCCTGCTGCTGTTGTTGCGACATCCCTGTGCCTTCTTTTTTCTCGGCAGACTCCTTTAACTTTTTCTGTATCATCTCTATATTATACTTCGCGTCTTCGTCATCATCCCGCACCTCGAGACACTTTTTATAGTTTTCCAGGGCCTCCAGTAATTTTCCGGACCGGTAATTCGTATTTCCCAAATTATAATAGGTATCAGCCTGAAGCGCTATATCTTCGGTTCCGAGGGCCTGGGTATATTCCTTTTCGGCCTCGTCAAACTTACCCTGCCGGTACAGTGCGTTTCCTATATTGTAGTGAATCTCGCTGGATGCCGGTGAGTCTATCTGTGCATCCCTGTAGAGCCTGAGCGCTTCATCGCTCTCTCCCCGTTCCAGGAGCCCGTTGGCCTCTTTGACCTTCGAGCCTACAGAGGCGGCCTCTGCAGTAACACAGCACAGTATCGCTATAACCGTTATACCACAAAGGGTAAAAAGACGCCCTGTAGCCTTCATGATACCGCCCCCTTTTTGCGCAAGCTTACCTTCGGAACTCCGCACATCTCGATCGCCAACAGTAACCATGAGAGGATCAGGGGGATCTTAAACCGCTCCTCATAGCGTGTATAGACCCGGTCGCTCAGCTCCTTTTTTTCCATGCTGGATATGTCGTCGTAAATGCTGTCAAGCTCGAGCTGCCCCGCAGTAGACCGGTAGTATTTCCCGTTGGTTGTTAACGCGATTTTCTGCAGGGTATATTCGTCGAGCTTGCTCACAACAGGCGTCCCGTCGGCATCCTTCTTGTGTCCGATCACATTCCCAGCCTCATCTCTTATAGGAATAGGCTCTCCGGAAGGCGTCCCAATACCGATGGTGTATATCTTAATACCCTCTCTCTTCGCCTCCTCCGCCTCATTGATCGCGTCCCCCGTATGACTCTCGCCGTCGGTCATAAGAATAAACACCTTATGTTTTCTCTCTTTCTTGATAAAGGCATCCCGTGCCGCCTGCACCGCCTTTGCCACCGAGGTACCGCCCACCGGGATGTACCCCGCGTCTATCTGCTGGACAAACATGCTGCATGCCTCATAATCCAGCGTCAGGGGACACTGCACAAAGCTCTCGCCGGCAAACAGTACAATGCCGATCCTGTCCCCTTTCAGTTTTTTTATCAGGCCTGAGACCTCCCGCTTGGCAGCAGCCAGGCGCGTCGGCTTTACATCCTCGGTAAGCATACTATCGGATACATCGATGGCGACAATAATGTCGATCCCGCGTCTCTTCTCTATGCCTAATGTGGCGCCGAACTGCGGTCTGGCTATCGCCACAACCAGAAAAGCGCACGCGCAGACAATTAGGCCCGATCGCACCTTCTGTCGTGTGCGCAACGGGCGGGGAAACAGTCTCTCAGCGCCCGCCGAATCGGCAAAACGCAGCCTGAGCCGTTTCTTTACCTGAAAGACATAGACATAAAAAATAACGAGCGCCGGAACCAGTGCTAGTAGATTTAAAAAATGAATCGCTCCCCACTTCATAGTTAACCTTTCGTATTAGTCACATGTCGCCTGTCACAGGTCACCAGTTTTTAAATCAAAAATCAAGGTGCAAAAATCAAAATGGCATATCAAAATGTAAAAATTAATAAAGTCACCTGGTCGCCGGTCACATGTCACAAGTAAAAACCGCAAACCTAATTTTGAACCTTTTGTGTCATTCCGGGCTTGGCCCGGAATCCATTATTTCGCTTTTTCCCTTTCGGTGGCTTCCCGCTTCCGCGGGAATGACACAGGATTTGTTCATTTTGAATTTTACATTTGCCTGCCCTGAGTTGCATCGAAGGGTCATTTTGATATTTGATGTTTGATATTTAATTTTACTTACCCGTGATTTTGTGACTTTGTCTAGGGTAATACCCGCAACGCGGTCCCGGATAGAACAATCTCGCTCAGTAATAGCAGCAGCGCCGGGATCAGAACCGTATTTGCCCGTTCGTCATACTCGACGTACTCCCGGGTCTGAATCTCCGTCTTTTCCAGTCTGTTAATATGTTCGTATATCTCGCCGAGTCCCTTTTCATCCTTTGCCCTGAAGTACAACCCGCCTGTGATCCGGGCGATTTCGTCCAGCGTCTTTTCATCGATCTCTGTTGCCATGCGCACATACTGCCTGCCAAAAATCGGATGGTCAACCGGATAGAGTGCGCCGCCCGGCGTACCTGCGCCGATCGTATATATCTTGATGCCGAACGTCTTGGCAACCCGCGCCGCGGTAATCGGGTCGATCTCGCCCTGATTGTTCACGCCGTCGGTAAGCAAAATAATGACCTTGCTCTTTGCGGTCGAGTCCTTCAGGCGATTCACCGCGGTGGCGATCGCCGTACCGATGGCCGTGCCGTCGGCGATCATGCCGATGGTCACCTCGTCGGTAAGACGCTTGAGAATGCCGTAATCCAGGGTTAACGGGCACTGTGTTATGGCGTACCGCGCAAAGACAACCATGCCGACGCGGTCGTGCTGCCGTTCATCGATAAATTTCTTGATCACCTCTTTTGCCGCACCGAGCCGGTTCTGCGGCTTAAAGTCTTCGGCCTTCATGCTGCCCGATATGTCAAGGGTCAGGATAATATCAACACCCTCGGTTATCAGCTCTTCCTCGGTTGTGCCGTACTGTGGCCGTGAAAGCCCGACAACCATAAGGGTTACAACGGCGACGCGCAACACAAAAGGAACGATACTTAAGCGCCTGCGCAGCGAGGGTGGGATCCGCCCAAAAGGGGCGGTCTGCGAATAGGTCACGCCGGCACGGTTCTGTGAAAACTGCCGGCGAAATATTACTATCAGCACCAGCCCTGCGAGCAGCAACAGATAGAGAGGATCGGCCAAACGCATATTCATGAGATTGCCCCGCCTACCGAGGCGACATCCCCCGGTTGTACTGTTTCTGCCGGTGTCGTTATCTCAACAATGTGATACGCCTGTTTGGTATCTTCTTCAATGGTATGTCGCGGTGGTGCATACTTCGCAAATTTAACCAAGTCACACTCTTTTAAAAATGAATACACCAGATCGACATGGTCTCTGTCGACCCTGTTGCGCCTGAGTTGGTGGTAAAACTCCCATGTTGTCCTGTCGAGTGCCACAATACTCCAGCGACCTTCGCTGTAGCGCCTGATGATATCGCTTAACCGGTCATAATACTCTTTGAGCTTCCCTTCTGCCAAAAGGGACGAACGGCATAGACTGTCCAGTTCTTCCCGCGCCGTGTCCTCGGGTGGGCGGCGTAACGTCTCCTCTTCCTTGTTTCTCCTGCGTAACCGAAGAATATACAAGGCCGCGGCAATGCCTCCCCCGATAAGCACAATACCACCCATTACCCACCATACGCGCCGCAGATCCCGCGGCATCGCCCGTGTGCCCTTAATATCACGGACATCATCTCCGTCACCGGTCCGCCGTATGACCGGTTTGACGGTAATAGTCCGCGCAGGGGCGGTTATCTCCCGGACAACACCGACGGCATCGGTATAGCTAAGGGTAACCGGCGGGATAGTATACTCCCCCAGGGTAAACGTAGTAATCAGGTACTCCTGGATATAGGTAATGCGCCCTTTCTTAACGGTAGGGCCGGTCACCTTGTAGTCTCTAATCTGAAATTCGTCGAGATTGGCCGCAAGCTCTGGGTACTCGAGTCGGATTCCCTCATCATGCTCCAGACGTAACACATACCGAACCGTATCACCTATGGTTACCTCTGTCCGGTCAACCTCGGCGGTGACCTCCGCCTCTTTTATTCCGTTCGCATCCTGCGCAAGAGAAAGTGGCACAGCAAAAAACCCCCACACAACCATACAGCACACCAGACCCATTGTAATAATTTTATCCCTCGCGGTAGGGCCTTTTATAATCCGGAGCGAGCCCTTGGGGACCGAAAAATACCTTGAGAGCAGGCGTATGACGTGTTTGTTTGCTTGGCCCTTATCCGGCGCGGCCGTCACCCACACCTTATAGGCATCCTCTCCAATCTGCTCCACTTTTTCGGCGCTGGCACGGGGGATGACCCGTATATGTATTCTTTTTTCCGACATTGAATTCATACTTTTCTACCCATTTTAATAAACTCTAAACTCAAAATCCTAACCCCCGTTAGAAAATACATGTTGCAAGCTGCTCCCCTTTTGACAACCTTCTTTCTAACGGAGTAAACAAATCCAAAATCCAAATGCTCAAAAAGTAGCTACCCACGGGCAAGCCCGTAGAACTCTGCCCTACGGGTTATTAGAATTAAGGCTGCTTTTTCCCTTTTCCCGAATTCTGCAATTCCTCAAGGACCTTATCATAGATCTCTACCCCCTGTGCCTCACCCAGGGTGCCGGTCAGTTCCTCGAATTTCGCCCGTTCTTTTTCTCTTTGTATCTCCATAACAACCTGTTCTCTAACCTCATCCAGAGAGCGGACCCTCTCGGGGGTTTTGTCGATCACCTTGATAATATGCCATCCCTTCCGCGTCTCCAAAGGAATGCTGAACGCGTTTACGTCCATCTCAAAGGCCGCCTGGGCAAAATCGGCATCATCGCCCAATCCCGGAATATATCCGTCCCTCCGAATGGCCCCGACCCTCCCGCCTTTTCCCTTCGTCTCCTCGTCGAGCGAGAGTTCCTGAACCAGTGCGGTAAAGTCCTCGCCGTTATTGAGCCGGTCCAGCGCCGCCTGGGCCTCTTTCTGGGTCGCGACCACAATCTGGGCTATGGTCACTGTCGCGGGAATCGTAAACTTATCCTTATGCGCCCGGTAATAGAGATCGATGTCAGCCTCGGAGATCTCGATCTTGCTGAGCACCTCATCCTGATAGAGCTTTTCCACCATGAGCTGTTTTTTGGTCATATTCGTCAGATCGACTACCTGGGCGTCTTTGTCAAAACCGCGTCGCCTGGCGGCCTCATAGAGTAATTCGCTGGTGACATATTTACCGAGAAAATCCTGCATCTTCGCCGGTGACCCAAACTGTCCGCGTAGCTCGTCGGGTAACTTCTCTATCTGCCCCTGTAGTTCACTCAAGGTGATCTTGCGTTCACCGAGCCGGGCCACGACAATGTCATTGTCCGAAAGAGTGCTTTTTTCTTCTGTCTCCTCCCGATCGCCGCCCAGGGCGGTCGCCTGCTGCAAAAGCCGCTGGGCCTCGCGGGTTCTGCCCAGTCGCTCCAGACACTCGATAATCCGTCTGTCGATCTCGGAAAGCAGCTGCGTCTCCGGTACAATCAGCTTTGCCTTGAGATACTGTCCGACTGCGCTCTCATAGTCGCTCAGGTGATCCATATAGATATTGCCGATTAAGAAGTTGAGGTGGGCCCTCTTCTCCCTGTCCAGCGAGGGATCGGCAAGATACGTCTGGTACTGTTCGATGGCCTGGTCGTAAAGCCGGTAATCAATCAGTTCGTCGGCGTATTCCTTGATAAAGGCAAAGTCGATATTTGAGGCCAGCTTCTTTTCACACGGACCCCCGGTCATAAGCCAGATAGCGCCGATCACAAACAGGGTCGTCAAAACTGTGGTAATGATGATAAACGTCTTACCCATTGTTTTCCTCCACTTTTTGAGCTTTCAGCCGTCAGCCCTCAGCTTTTCGCGAGCTGAAAGCTGGTGGCCAATAGCTGAAGGTGCTGTGTGCCTTACCGGAATTTTTTCGCGCGTCTCTTAAAAAATGCGATAAGCGGTTTAATATACGACTGATCCGTAAAAAATTCTATGAAATCAATATCATTGGCCCTGAAAAAGTCCTTGAGCCCCATACGCTCCTGCGAGCGCCGTTCGGAAAACTCCTGCCGTAATGTCCTATCCGAGGTATCGATAAGCTCCAGCTCGCCGGTCTCGGCGTCCTTGAGCTTGATGAGGCCTACATTCGGCAAAGACATCTCGCGGGGATCGGTAATAATAATGGGGACGATATCATGTTTTTTGCCGATAATCTTGAAGGACCGGGAAAAATCGGGACTAAAAAAATCGGATATCAAAAAGACGACCGCCCGTTTTCTGATAACGCGGCCCAGATAGTCGAGCGCAACACGGATATTGGTCTGCCGGCTCCTCGGTTGAAAGTACAACAGGTCGCGAATAACGCGTAACACGTGCCGGCGCCCTTTCTTGGGGGGTATGAAGTTCTCGACGGTATCGGAGAAAAGAATGAGGCCAATCTTGTCGTTATTGGTTACGGCGCTGAACGCGAGTACCGCGGCAAGCTCGGCGAGCATCTCCGATTTGGTGCGCTGCGCGGTGCCGAATACACAGGAAGAACTGACATCGGCCAGAATAATGCTGGTCAGCTCGCGTTCTTCGGTAAAGAGCTTGACATACGGCCGGTTCATCCGCGCGGTGACGTTCCAGTCGATCGATCGGATATCGTCACCGGGAAAATACTCCCGCACCTCGGCAAACTCCATGCCCCGGCCCTTAAAGACACTTTCGTACTGGCCGGCAAAAGTCTCTGTCACGAGTTTCCCGGTCGCGATTTCAATTTGACGAACTTTCTTGAGGATCTCTTTTGGAATCATTTGTGAGTGCTCAAGTTCTTCGGGTTCTACGAGTTCACGAGTTAAAAAAATGATTCGATAACAAAATCGAACCCGAGTAACCCGCGAACTGGCGAACCCGTGAACTATTTACGGTACCTCCACCCCGTCAAAGACGCGGCGGGCAATGTCCTCGCCGGTCAGCTCCTCCGCCTCTGCCTCATAGGTCGGGATAATCCTGTGCCTGAGCACATCCAGTCCGACCGCCTTCACGTCCTCGGGAGTCACATAGCCCCGTCCGCGCAAAAAGGCGTGGGCGCGCGAGGCGATGTTCAAATAAATGCAGGCGCGGGGCGAGGCCCCGTATGAAATCAATGATTTAATATCAAGGTTGTGCTTCTCCGGCTCCCGTGTCGCGAAGACAATATCGACGATATACTCCTTCACCTTATCGTCGATATAGACCTGTCGCACCACCTCCCTGGCGTGGAGAATATCCGCCGGGGTTACAACCGGACTGGGCCGGGGTTCATCCTTTCCGGCCATCCGCTCCATGATCTCTTTTTCCTCATCACGGGTAGGATAATCGATCTTGAGTTTTAATAAAAACCGATCTACCTGTGCCTCGGGCAGCGGATACGTACCCTCCTGTTCTATCGGGTTCTGGGTAGCAAGCACCAGAAAGGGCGCCTCGAGCCGGAAGGTCTCCTGGCCGATCGTCACCTGCCGCTCCTGCATCGCCTCAAGGAGTGCGCTCTGCACCTTTGCCGGGGCACGGTTAATTTCGTCCGCCAGAATAATATTGGCAAAGATCGGGCCTTTCTTGGTAGAAAATGACCCCTGCTGGGGATTGTAGACAAGGGTCCCCACGAGGTCCGCCGGCAATAGATCCGGTGTAAACTGTATGCGCTGAAACTTTGCCTGGATGCATCCCGCCAGTGTCCTGACAGAAAGCGTCTTGGCGAGTCCGGGTACGCCCTCCAGCAAAATATGCCCGTCCGCCAGAAGACCGATCAGGAGCCGCTCGACCATATACTTCTGACCGACGATGATCTTCGACATCTCATTCAGGATATTGCGGACAAACAGACTTTCTTTTTCAACAAGCTCGGTAATCTGCTTCAGTTCCATAATGCCCCTCCTTCTGGAAATTGTTTATGTCAAAAATCTTTTTACAGAACTAATACTTTTGCCAAAAGTATCGGTTGCGCTTCCTATAATAAAGCCTGTCAGCAAACACTTTTCTGCCGCTTGAGATAAAATCGTGGCGTCGGAGGTTTTGTCTAAATCGTGTTCAAACTGCTCAATTCTTTCTTGAGAGCGGCGCCGGCGCTGTTCTGTCCGAGCAAATAACAACCCCATAACACCTAACTCTTTAGCATCAAGCCATAATACCTTACAGTTACGGCAACTATCAATTTTAACAAAGTCCGTACCCATATAACCGTAATTTTCCATCTCTGCATTACATGAAGGGCAAAAAAGACTTTTTCCTATATCAGAAAGAGGTTCTATTGGATAATCAGGATCGATTATCTGCATAAGATCCTTGCTAAAAATCTGCAACATTCGTAATAAATTCCTTTGTTTAATCAGCATACCCTTGCAACCTGAACAAAGATATATTTCTATCGTATGATACACACCTGACTGTAACGTTTTTGCGCAACGGGGGCACTTCAAAGTATTAATGCGCTCCATGGAAAACCTCGATTGAATTTCTAACAGCCGTTTCGCCCGCTCTTTTTGAAACTTTACACTCTAAATAAAGTGAAATTCCAAATGGCAAACCGTAACCAGTAAATAGACCCTCTCTCATAATATTTTCTATTACGGCTAGCTGCAAAAGCCGCTTTCTTCGTTCTCGGGTTTGTTTGAACTTGAATCCTTCGTAGAACTCGCTAACTCGCGAATTGCTTATTAAAGATTAAGGCATTCCCGGATATATCCACATCTACGGCAATCATATCGCCATCGAGAAAGTGCCCCTGGAGAAACTCTTGAGAGAGCGGATTTAAAAGAAATGTCTGGAGCGCCCGTTTCAGGGGACGCGCCCCGTATACCGGGTCATATCCCTTCCTGGCAAGAAACTCCTTTGCCCCGTCGCTCAGCAGCATGCGTAGTTTGCGGTCGCTTAATCGTTTTTGAATCCGCCCGACCTGGATATCGACTATCCGCGCAAGGCATCCGGTATCCAATGTGTTAAAAAGGATAACCTCGTCAATCCGGTTGAGAAATTCGGGCCGAAAATGCGCCCGCAGGGCCTCGTTCATTTTTTTCTGCAATCCCTCCGGATTTAATTCGTATTCTTCGATAAACCGGCTTCCTATGTTTGAGGTCATAATAATAACGGTGTTCTTAAAATTTATCACGCGTCCCTGACTGTCTGTTAGACGGCCGTCGTCGAGTATCTGTAACAGTATGTTAAATACATCCGCGTGCGCCTTTTCAATCTCGTCAAAGAGGATAACCGCGTAAGGCCGGCGTCTTATCTGCTCGGTCAGCTGGCCCCCTTCTTCATACCCGACATAGCCGGGTGGTGCGCCGATCAACCGCGAGACGGCGTGTTTTTCCATATACTCGGACATATCGATTCTGACCAGCGCGTGCTCGTCGTCAAACAGGAACTCGGCCAGTGTGCGTGCCAGTTCGGTCTTGCCTACGCCGGTCGGCCCCAGAAAGATAAAACTCCCCAGCGGCCGGTCCGGATCGGCCAAGCCCGAGCGGGCCCGCCTCACCGCATTGGCAACGCTCTCGCAGGCAGCATCCTGCCCTACCACACGTTCCTTCAGGCGGTCCTCCATATGAATCAGTTTTTCCGTCTCGCCTTCCATCAGTTTCGCGGTGGGAATGCCTGTCCACTGGGCAACAATACCAGCAATATCCTCCTCATCAACCTCTTCCTTTAAAAGGCCCCGATTCTGCTGAAGTTCGGCAAACCGGGCGTTTTCCTCATTAAGCTTCTTATCGAGCGCGTTCAATATCCCGTATTTCAGCTCTGCGGCCCGCGACAGGTCCTGTTTTCGTTCGGCAAGCTCTATCTCTGTCCTCGTCTTCTCAATCTGTTCCTTGACAGCCCTGATCGCCTCAATAACCGCTTTTTCTTTTCGCCACTCCCCCTCCATCTCATCCGATTGTTTGCCAAGCTCCTTCAGCTGCTCTTCTATTTTATCAAGTCTTTCCCGGGAGCCCCTGTCTTTTTCCTTCTTGAGGGCCTGCCGCTCTATTTCAAGCTGCATAATCTGACGCTTGACCTGATCGAGTTCTGTAGGCAAACTGTCTATCTCGATCCGCAGCTTAGAGGCCGCTTCATCAATAAGATCGATGGCCTTGTCAGGCAAAAACCTGCCGGTGATATAGCGGTGGGACAACGTCGCTGCCGCCACCAGTGCCGTGTCTTTAATGCGTACGCCGTGGTGCACCTCATATTTTTCCTTGAGGCCGCGCAGGATGGCAATGGTATCCTCAACAGAGGGCTCGCCGATCAGGACCTGCTGAAATCTTCTCTCAAGCGCGGGGTCCTTCTCAATATTCTTGCGGTATTCATCCAGGGTGGTGGCGCCGATACACCTGAGCTCTCCCCGTGCCAGGGCGGGTTTAAGCATATTGGACGCGTCAACCGCGCCCTCGGCCGACCCTGCCCCCACCACGGTGTGCAGTTCATCGATAAAGAGGATGATCTCTCCCTGCCGCGCCTCGATCTCCTTCAGAACGGCCTTCAGACGGTCCTCAAACTCACCCCTGTATTTAGAGCCGGCGACAAGGCTGCCGATATCGAGCGCGATGACCTTTTTATCCCTGAGCGTCTCCGGGACATCACCTTGGATAATTCTTCCGGCAAGGCCCTCCGCAATAGCGGTCTTACCGACCCCCGGTTCTCCGATTAAGACAGGATTGTTCTTGGTGCGCCGTGAAAGCACCTGGATAACACGCCGGATCTCTTCATCCCTGCCGATAACCGGGTCGAGCCTTCCCTGCGAGGCAAGCTCGGTAAGGTCCCTGCCGAATTTTTTCAGGGGCTGATATTTATCCTCAGGGGCCTGGTCGGTAACGCGCTGGGCACCCCTGATATCCTTCAGTGCCGCAAGTATCTTCTCCTTTGTGATTCCGTAGCGGGTAAGCAGGTTGGGGCGGGAACCGTCCGTAAGCTGTGTGTAGCCGATAAGGAGGTGTTCAGTCGATATGTACTCGTCCTGAAGAAGTGTCGCAGCCTGCATTGCCTGATGCAGGACCTCTTTCAGCTCGTTGGAAAAATAGACATCACCGGCTACCCCCTTGCCCTCAACCCGCGGGAAATCCTTAATGGCCCGGTCGACTTCTCCGGTCAGCCGATTCATCTCTACCCCCAGCCGCTTAAGCAGCGGTTGGGTAATATCGGCATCACCGGCAAGGAGCGCGTCAAGCAGGTGCTCAGGCTCGAGGACCTGATGCCTGTATGCCTGTGCCCTCTGCACCGCGCTCTGCACGATTTCCTGTGTCTTATAGGTATATTTGTTTGGGTCCATGGGGTTGGGCTCTCAGCCATCAGCCTTCAGCCGCTGTCCGCCACACTGCGTGGCGAGATCTCGCCTTCAGCCGCTGAGAGCTGAAGGCTATCTAATCGCTAGCAGTCTTCTGATCCGCTCCTCTATCGGCGGATGCGTCCTGAAAAGTGCGCTTAAAAAATTACCGTGCAGCGGGTTTACGATAAAAAGATGCGCAGTCGTAGGCGATGCCGCGATCGGATACCGGGTATTGTGCTGTTCCAGTTTTCCCAGCGCCGAGGCAAGCCCCTTGGGGGTGCCGGCGATTTGTGCGCCGCTCCGGTCAGCGCCGTACTCTCTCGTGCGCGAGATGGCAAGCTGCACGATCAGCGCTGCGATCGGGGCAACAATGGACATAATGAGGAGGGCAAAGGCATTGCTGTCGCTGCTGCGCCCCTTGCCTCCAAAGCCGCCGAAAATAGCGGCCCAGCGTATAAAGTTTGCAATCATAGTAATAGCACCAGCAATAGTGGCGGTGACGCTCATGATAAGCATATCCCTGTTCTTCACATGGGACAGCTCATGTGCCAGAACGCCGCGCAGCTCCTCATCATCCAGAAGACGCACAATCCCTTCGGTAACGGCAACACAGGCATGTTGTGGATTCCGCCCCGTTGCAAACGCGTTCGGCGTCTCCTGAGGGATGAGAAAAAGCCGCGGCATCGGGAGCCCGGCGCGCCCTGCCAGGTCGCGTACCATATCGAATAACGCCGGGGCGTCCGACTCGCTTAACTCCCGCGCTCCGTACATAGCCAGTACGATCTTGTCGCTGTACCAGTAGGAAATAAAATTCAGCATGAGCGCAAAGATAAAGGCAAACGAGGCCCCCTGCGCCCCCCCGACCGCGCCGCCTATCCACACCAGAAGCATCGTCAATATAACAAGCAGCATGCCTGTTTTTAGATAATTCATGGCCGACTCCTTTCCGTACCCCTTTTATATTCCATTGATTGTATCAATAAGGCTCCTTAGTGTCAATGGGGCGCGCCCATCCCCAGGCTAGGCTCTTTTTCTACGTATTGCGATGCCTATACACAAAAAACAGGGTGCTTCCTGTATTCTTTCCTTTATGTAATCACTATTTTTTTAGGCTGGGTCTTCTCTGACTTAGTCAGCGTGACGGTGAGGATCCCGTTTTCATAATCGGCGTTTATTTTCCCCTTATCTACCTCGTCGCCTAAGATAAATGCCCTTCTATATTCAAGGAGGCAGCGCTCTCTCATAATAGGTGTATACCCCTTGGGCACCTCACATTCCTTCTGACTCCCCTTTATAGTCAGTTCATCCCCTATTAATTCAACCTGTATATCTTCTTTCTGTAAGCCGGCCATCTCGGCCTTCAGGACAACCTCTTTTTCCGTCTCTTGTATCGTTACGTAGGGTGTAACACTTTTCTTTATTTCTTCTCTGTTCTGGTTAACAAAAGTCATAGCTACGTCTCCTCGGATAATGAGTTAGTGGGCGGACCTTTCGAAGGTCCGCCCTATTGTTACCTGACATCTATCTTAATCTGTTTTGGTTTTGCCGTTTCCTTTTTGGTAAGGGTGATCTCAAGGACCCCTCCTTTATAGGTAGCTGCGACTTTATTGGGGTCTACCTCGACCGGGAGCGCAATGGCCCTGTTAAAGCTTCCGTAAAACCTCTCGGAGCGGATATAGTCTTTTTCTTTGGTTTCACCCTCGCGCTTTTTTTCTCCCTTAATAACCAGAATATCTCCCTGAACCGATATGTCTAGCTCTTCCTTTTTCATGCCCGGAATATCGGCCCTTACCAGAACCGTGTCTTTGGAATCATACACATCTACCGCAGGACTCCACATGCCTTCGAGTAGTCCCGTATCCCGTTCAGGCCACCGCGTAAGCGAAAAGTTAAACAATCTGTTCATTTCATTCTGGAGTTTTTCAAGCTCATAAAAAGGATCCCATCTCTCTCTTTTTCTATACGGTACAAGCGCCATGGTGGTTACCTCCTTTTTGTTGGTTCGGTTATGTTCTCTTTTCCGTCTACAAAAATAGCAAAATACTCTTTTTATTTCTTAACCACCCCCCTCTTATTCTACTTCTAGCACTCATTTAGCAAGAGTGCTAATGAATGCTTAAAAATTTTTTACCTCGTGAGATAACTTCCATATCTCATGGGGTGAACCCCTCTTTCTCCAACGGTGTTTTTTCAAGTCTCAGAATATATTTAATCCCGCGCGTATTGACTCCGTATTCTTTAATGAGTCCACGGATATGAAGCAGCGTCATAACGTCCTTCTTGCAATAAAGACGGGTTTTTCCCTGAGAACGTTTAGGACATACCAGACCATCCTTATCCAGCTGACGTAAGGTCCATTCCGGCAGATTTACCAGCTTGCTTACTACACTGATGATATATACCGGCTCACACGGATCGATCTCAAAGGTTAAATACTCCATGCCTTTCTCCCCCTTCTTCAATGTAAGTCTACATCAAAAAAATATATCTGTCAAGATTTTTTATTGAAAAATTTATACTATATAAACTTTTTAGTTAATTTATTTAATTTCTTAACTACAATTAAATCAACAAATTATGTATAAAAATTAAAATTTTCTAATTTAGAAATATTAAAAAAATCTTATTTTTATTTATATTATTTTAGATTATCTAATAGATATCGTGTCTCCTGTTGACTGTGTGTATCTATTATGTTACTATACTTCAACCTTAATGTAAGGAGGAGACAATGAATGAGGAGATTCAAAAACGATTCGATGTTGCCTGTGAAGCAGCACGGCAGACAGGAAAGCTTCTTTTGGAGTATCTGCAAAAACCCCGCCAAATCAGTTATAAGGGGGAGATCGATCTGGTAACAGACGCGGATAAGGCGGCAGAGACAAACATATTGCGTATGGTAAAGGAACACTTCCCTGAAGATGGGATGCTGGCCGAGGAATCTGCCGCGGTTCTCAGCAAAACAGATTACCGGTGGATTATCGACCCTCTGGACGGGACGACAAACTTCGCGCATACGTTTCCGATGTTCTGCACCTCAATCGCCGTTGAATACCGGCAGGAAATTGTCGCGGGGGCCGTGTTTGACCCGATCCACAATGAACTCTTCTGTGCCAGAAAGGGAGCAGGCGCAAACCTCAACGGTGTGCGTATCCGGGTATCAGGGGCGGACGACCTCCAGAAATCCCTCCTGGCAACAGGCTTTCCGTATGACAGGCGCGTTTCTCCTGATTACTATATCGAATTTTTCAAGCAGTTCATGTTTAACTGTCAGGCGATCCGGCGCTGCGGTTCGGCGGCCCTTGATCTGTGTTATCTTGCCTCAGGAAGGCTCGACGGGTTCTGGGAGTTAAAACTTCATCCGTGGGATACCGCAGCAGGATATCTGATTCTGGCCGAGGCGGGTGGACGCGCAACTAACTTTGCGGGCGAACCGTTCTCCATATTCATGGAGGAAGTCGTCGGTTCAAATAGCATTATTCATGATCAGATGCTGGCAATTATCGCGGGGGTAACTTCGCGTTACAAACCGCAAGAACATCAATGACCAAGATACAAATTCCCTGCCTGATGCGGACTCTATTTTTTTTCACATTGTCCGCCAAATAGCGAGACCTCGCCCGCCTCGTCATCTTTGATGACGGGCGAGACGGGAAATGTGGGCTGCCCTTCCCCACATTGAAATGTGGGCTACTTGGACACAGAACGGCATAGTGTGTGTTCATTTTGAACTTCACATTGTCCTTTTGCATTTTACTTTTTGATATTTGATTTTATTAATTGATTATACGCTAAATAAAGCTCTGGGTGAGGTATTCAGGAGGGATTTCGTAACGACTCCAGAGGGGGTTGACGCGTTTGATATTCTCCATCTTAAAGGTGCGCACGTGGCCTTCCAGCGGCACGAGCCCTTTCAGGAGCATGCCCTCAATAGAGTAAATGTGCACCTGAAGTTTTTCATTGCCTGCCTCGGCAGAGTGCCCCCGATACTCCATTTCCACTACCAGTTTTCTCTCAAAACTCTCCCGGATTGTCTTCTCGAGAAGTGTATCGAGACGGCGCCAGTTCACCGAAACACTTATCTTGTCTGCGGTGTCCTTGGCGGTAAAATAGATCATCCCGTTCTGTCTCCCAAATTCATATACATCCCGTGTCAGACGGACATCATCGATGCAGTATGACTTGAGTTTTTCGATGTCACCGGACCGGAAGTACTGGATCGCATCAAGACCGTCTCCGCTCTTCAGCTTTCCCAGGGTGGCCTCAGCGACACTGTTGAGGCTGACGCGATGCCCGACGACCTTCTGAATCTCCTCCATAATATCAAGCACCGGCAATGAATCAACAGAGGTGGTGAAATACGGGCTGAGTGCCGGCAGATCAAAACGGCGTATGTTAAATCCTATGATACGGTCGCACAAAAGCAGCCGACTCTCAAGTTCGTGTAGCTGCGTCTCATCAAAGGTTTGAAAAGACGTCTCTGCGTAATCATAGATACCGACGACCGAGACCTTAAGCTGTCCGGGATCCCGCGTTCCGATATCACGGAAGGTATTCTGTGTCTCAAGGTCAAGGACTATCTCGTTCACAATGCACTCCTCCTTTAAATGATCAGTTTGAATAATGCCAGGCTCATAAGCAGCAGACCGGTCGCACTTTTTGAAATCTCGAAGAGAGGCGGCTTCTCCGTTCCTTCTTTTCTGATAACGCCGACGGTCAACAGCGGCACGACACAGGCCGCCGGTATAAAAGAACTGAGAAGAGACGGCCTTTTTAATTCAATAAAAAGGATCGCATACCCTATAACAGCCGAGATAAGGGTTCCATAGGCGATCTTGGATGCCGTCATCGCAAAGCGCCTGATTTTTTTCTGTGTTTTTTTTGCCGTCTTCGTAAGCCGCTCTGCCTGTTTTTCCAATCGCAAAAAAGCAGACCATGCTACGGTTGCAATAAACAGACTTGTGAATGTCAGGTATAATGACGTGATGTACACAAAGATGAAGCGCGAGTCCTTCAGTGTCGCTATAGACGGCTCCATAGAGCGACATACAAGGCCCGATCCAATAATGAAGGCCGCGGCAATCACGTGAGGTAACACAAGGTTTTGCATCTTCAGCCGGTACTCCATAAACATATATTCACCGACCAGAATCCACGCCAAAGATACGCCGATACCCGATATGGTATAAAACAGTGCCTGCGTCGACTCGTAATGCCCCACAATCAGAGTGAGTGTATGGACCAGAAAACCGCTGACCAGGGCTAATACCCCAAGAACGCTGACCTTATCTTTGGTGCGGACCAGCGGCCTTATAAAAAAAAGGGCACTAGTGCAGTAGAGAATGAGAGTCGCTAACAGCAGGCCTTTGAACATTATAACAACAATATTCCTTTTGGCTCTTCAGACAAAATCTCTTCCTTGCTGTGCCTGTCAGAACGAGCGGCCCGGAAAATCAGAATATACCCCCCTCCCGCTCAATTACTTAACGGAGAGAACCGCATTCTGGGTGCCGAACTCATTGGTTATGAAGTGCTGTGCGGCAGGGTCGTCGCACCACGTATCGTCCACAATAAAGCGATACTGGTAAGTGCCCGGATTGAGTTTCAGCTCTTTTGTCCAGAGGCCGGTTTTGCTTTTGGTAAGCGGCGTGGCCTTCCAACCGTTGAAATCCCCTGCAACACCCACGCTGTATGCCGAGGGTGCGTCAAAAGAAACCGTTATTGTCTTCTCGGATGCCTTTTTTGCCTGCGTGGCAGCCGTCTTTGCGCAGCAATCTTTCTTGCTTGATGCGCACTCGGTCTTTGCGGTTGCCTTTTTCGTCATGTTCGCCTTTTTTGTTGCCATAACCACTCCTTTCGTTTTACCCCGTTAGAGAATTGCTTTTCTTTCTACGTGATTAAAAACTCATAGCATCCCGTAATGCCCTGAGACGCCCTTCCACATCCTGCGGTCCAAGTTCCATAAGTCGTTCGATGCCGAATCTCTCAACACAAAAAGAGCCCATAACCACGCCGTAGGCTACCGCCTCTTTCATTTCCTTCAGGCCAAAGCTTTTGTTCTGTGCCAGATATCCGAGACAGCCACCCGCAAAGGTATCTCCTGCCCCCGTCGGGTCTACTACCGACTTAACCGGGTAGGTCGGCAATGTAAAAATAGTCTCCTTATGGACCAGCAGCGCCCCGTGTTCTCCTTTCTTAATAATGACTGCCTTAAGACCTCCCGCAAGCAATTTCTCGCCGGCAAGTAAGACGTTTTGCTCCTCGGCAAGCATCTTTGCCTCTTCATCATTCAATATCAGAATATCTATTTTGCCCAGCAGTTTGAGCAAGGCCTCCCGCTTAGACACAATCCAGTGGTCCATGGTATCTGCGGCAATCAACGAATAAGAATCGATCTGGTTAATCAAATCTGCCTGCAATTCAGGATCGATATTGGCAAGGAATACGATATCCGGATTTTTCAGGTTATCCGGGATATTCGGTGTAAATGCGGAAAAGACATTGAGCTGCAGATCAAGGGTTTCGCGTTTATTAAGGTCTTCAAAATACTTGCCTTTCCACCGGAAGGTCTTCCCTTCCCGCACCTCAAGTCCGCTCAGATTAACGTTCCGTTTGCGAAACGGCTCTATATGCTGCTGCGGAAAATCCTTGCCGATCACCCCTACCAGATTAACCTCTGCAAATAAAGATGCCGCAAGACTGAAGTAGGTAGCCGAACCCCCCAGTTGCTCCTCATTGGCGCCGAAAGGGGTTTCGACGCAGTCTATCGCGATTGACCCGATAACTAAAATTTCACCCATTTCTTATTATGCCCCTTAATAATTGGGGGAATCGCCTCCGGCAGGTTTTTGGGTTGAGTGCAATTATAACAAATAGGCCGAAAAACACAAGAAGAAACTCATTGCCGCCAAAAAAGGTGCAGGAACGGTTTTCATAAGGATGTTGTTGTGCCGTTTAGTCACTGTTCACCCAAATAAACAGCACCCCTTATATTTTATTTCTTTAAAAAGCAGCAGGCTCTTTCCTAAGAAATTTAATTATGAACGATAAGAGACGCTTTTCTTTTTTGTTAAATCCCCTTAAAAAGTTAAGAGGTGCGTTGGTCCGCACAATGGCATAATTATTGCATATTTATCAATAGAAATTTGTTAAATCATCAAACTATACACAGTGGTTGCGGCCGCCCGCGTGTGTGTAGAAACAACAAGGAGGTAGGTATGTATAAAATGGTGTTGTGTGCGTTGCTCGGTATTTGTCTGTCCGCTTTCTGGTGTCCCCAGGCAGAGGCCATGGTAGTCATCAGTGAGATCTACTATGACCACCCGGGAGACGATGAAGGGCATGAATTTGTCGAGCTGTACAATAACTCTGACGAGGTCGTGGATCTGACGCACTGGGAAATCCAGTGGGCCGGCAACGAGTTTGCCCAGCGGGGCGTTGAGATCTCGGGAACAATCGCCCCACACGGGTACTTCCTGATCGGAGGGGATTTTACGCTGGCCGATTTCGGTGTTGAGCCGGATATGATCTATAACTTTGACTTCCAGAATGGCGGGTCGGCAACGGACGGGATACGCCTGTATGATGGTATCGAATACTATGATACTATCCTGTATGACAGCCCGAATGCCAACACACTCCCCGGAGATCTGGGCTGGGGCGGTGCCACTTTTGCCCCGGACGTCACACAGGGACATAGCCTGGCTCGCGAAAAGGTCTTTCGTGATACAGACGAAATGAACGACTTTATTGAACTGACGACGCCGCAGCCTGATAACTCTTCAGTTCAAAAGCCGAAGGGGAGTGCACAGATCCCCGAGAATGCTACGGTCATTTCACTTGCGGGAGGAATGGCGGGCATGAATCTCGTACATAAACTGTGGAGATTCTAACGGAAGACTAAAAAGGGCGCAGATTCTCCTGAAGCTAAAAAAAGGATGGGGCTTCTTTAGGCAGGGTCTGCGCCTTTTCTACACAACTGTGGTGGGGTCCTGTTCCGTGACTGTTGCGTCCACCCGGCAGACAGGCTTTAACAGCTTGCTATTCGGAAAAATTTTCTTACAGAAAAACGACTTGATATCGCTGAGCACTAAATAGATGCACGGTATCATGAAAATAACAAGTGTCGTAGCAAAAGCAAGACCCCAGCTTAGGGCAAGCGCCATCGGTTTGAGGAATGGATCGTTACCCCCGATCCCATAGGCAACCGGTAGAAGCCCGCCGACAGTGGTAATAGTGGTAAGGATAACGGGTCTTAACCTGATCTGTCCTGCCTGAATAACCGCCTCCCTGAGCGGCAGTCCTTCCTTGCGTTTTTTATTAATAAATTCCACCAGGACGATCGAATCGTTTACCACCACACCGATCAGTCCGATAATGCCCATACCGGCCAGAAAGCTTACCGGTTCATGGTGGAGTTTAAAGGCCACTATCACCCCGATCAGGCCAAACGGTATGGCAAGCATAATAATCAACGGCTGTATCAGGGATTGAAAGGTAGCGGCGAGAATCACGTAAATAAGAAAGAGGGCGACCAGAAGCGCCTTAACCAAACTCAGCATTGACGTTCTGTTTTCCTCAAATTCACCGCCAAGTTCGGAAGAGTATCCGCGTTTATCGTTAAAATAGCCTTCGAAGTGTTTCATGACAAGCCGGTTTGCCTTCTCCGAGGTAATTTGTTTCCTGTTTACTTCAGCGCCCACCGTGACAACCCGTTTACCGTCAAGGTGATATATCCTGGCAAGGGACTGATCTCTTTCAAAGCTCGCCACCTTATTAAGAGGTATCAGATTACCCAGCTTGTTCTGTATCAGAATCTTATCAAAGGCCTCCATGGATCCCCGGTATTGTTCAGGCAGACGGACCTTTACGTCGATCTCCTCTTCTGCCTTGAGGGGTTTAATCGTGGTTGCGACGCCACCCTCGAACGCATACCGTACGGTCCTGGCAATATCGCCGACCTGCAGATATGCCTGGGCCGCCTTATCTCTGTCAACTACTATCCTGATCTCATCCTTGCCCAGGCTGTAGTCGTCGGATATGTCCTTCACCCCCTTTAAGGTCTGCAGATACCGCTTAACATCATCGCTTATAGAGGTAAGCATACTGAATGCCTCGCCTTTAATGCGCACGGATACAGGTTTGCCTACCGGCGGACCGGGTTTTACCATCTGAAACGTCAGTTTTTCAAACTGTTCGAATTCCTTCATGCCGGCGGCCTTCTCGCGCAATGCATCCACGATATCTTCGGCCAGTCGCCTCCTGTGCTGGATCGGCGTCAGATAGACAACAAGCTGTCCCAGGTGTGAACCGAAGGTATCGACCGGGCCGACAATACTCCATTCGCCTATAGAACCAACCTGCGTGATATAGGTATCAAGGTCTTTCTTCGGGAGGCTGTTGACCAATTTCTCAACCGGCTCCAGCGCCTTCCTTGTCTCCTCAAGCGAGGTACCTACCGGCATCTCTCCCATTATGTAAAATGTCTCAACGCCCCTCGGCGGGAAAAGCTCTCTGTCCATAAAATATCCCTCTATCCCAGCAAAAATAAAGATTAAAAGAAGTCCCCCCATCGCGATATAGCGGTGCGCAAGCAGGGTTTCTATGGTCTTTGTGTAAAAACCGAGCAGCGCCTTAAACCACTCACTCTCTTTCTTCGACAGTATTTTTCCCTGCGGGTCCCGTTTCGGTGGCTTTACAAAATCAGCGAGGTGTGACGGCAGTATAATAAATGCCTCAATGATCGAGGCGGTAAGGGCAATGATAACTACCTGCGGTATGACCCGCGTAAACTTTCCCATAATACCACTCATGACAATCAGCGAACAGAAAGCCACAAGTGTGGTAGTAACAGTAGCGGTAACCGGCTTTACGACTTCGTTCGTCCCAATAATTGCTGCCTGTTTTCGCGGGACCCCCTGTTCGATATACCGGTAGACGTTTTCAGAGATAATGATGCCGTCGTCCACGATCATGCCCAGCACGATAATCAGCCCAAACATCGTAAGCAGATTAATGCTCATACCCATGTAGCTCATAATAATAAAGGTAATAAAGAAGGCTATGGGGATGCCAAAGGCGGTCCAGAGGGCAATCCATCTGTTTAAAAAGATCAGGAGGCAGCTCACCACCAGAACGATACCCACCATCCCGTTATTCTTGAGCACGTTAAGGCGTCTCCTGATGTAATAGGACATATCATCGATAAGCCGTATCTTGAGATTTGCCGGGGCCTCTTTTTTGTACGCCGCAACGATTTTTTTAACCTCATCGACAATCCGTATGGCATCTCCTTTTTCCTTTTTGATGACGCTCGAGAAGATGGCCCGCTCGCCGTCGGTCATATACATTACCTTGTCGTCCTCCAGGGTATAGCGTACCGTTGCCACATCCCTGATCCTGAGCCAGTTACCAAGGTCGTTGGCGCGGATAATCACCTCTTCTATCTCCTCCGGTGTCCGGAATTCACCGGTTGTCCGTATACTGAACTCCTCCTTTGGCGCACGCAGGTCGCCGGCAGGAACCGAGATATTCCGGCTTGCCAGGGCCGACATAAGCTCATCAAACGAGATATGATACTCCTTTAACCTGTCCGGGTTTACCTCAACCCACATCTCCTTATCACGCCAGCCAAAACGGCCCGCCCTTGCGACCCCGCTGACATCCTCAAACATGTCCTCCAACACCTCGGCGTGTTGCTGGAGTTCAAGCTCCGGTAAACCGCTCAGCGAAATATACACCACCGGAATTTCCTTGCTCGACGGCTTGGTGACGATAGGGTCTTCGACGTCCTCGGGCAGGTCGCTCACACGGTCCACGGCCTGTTCAATATCCTTGAGCACCCTGTCCTGTTCGATCTCGTTCAGGTCCGGGTCGAGTTTGATTTTTATAAAAGAGGTGCCCTCCGCAGAGGTAGACTCAAGTTCATCTATGCCGTTAATGCCTTTGATTTCCTTCTCCAGCGGGATAGTTAACAGTTTTTCCACTTCTACCGCCTGGGCCCCGGGCCAGATGGTGCTTACGGTGATAAAATCAAAGGCGACGTTGGGAAAAGCCTCTTTGCGTATGCCAAGCATAACCGTAAGGCCAACGATCAGGATAAAGACCGAGGCCATATTAACCAGCAGTGAATTTCTGACGGAAAAATCGGCTATCTTCATTATTCCTCAAAGCCCCACTTGTTGAGAATCGCGTTCTGTGCCAGCTCCAGATCTACCAGGGCCTTTTTGTAGGAGGCACGCGCGGAAATATGTTCTTTTTCTGCCTGGATTAAATCTTCCTGAAAATCGATTACCGTAAAGCTGTTCGACCGGCCCCTTCCCAGCTTTTTTTCTTCGGATTCCAGCTTTTTCGTCTGCAGCTCTTCTACCTGCCCCGCCTCTTTCACGGTGAAAAGGGCCAGCTTGAGGTTGCGGAGTTTTTCGTCAAGTTCGACCAGGATTGCCTTCTCGATCTGCTCGAGTTCGATAAGCGACTTCTGTTTTTCAAACCGGGCCTTTTCATGCTCGCTCCCGGCCTTTCTGTTTTCCAGATTAAAGGAGAACTCCGCCCCGATATAATACGTGGTATGGTCGGCTGAGGTCATAACATCGTAAGCCCCGCCCGAACCGCTGTCAAGACCGTTTAAGGCAAAAGAACCGATCAGGTCCAGCTCCGGCCACCGGCTGTTGGATGTCAGTTTGATGTTGATGTCCTTCGCCTCTACGTCCTCCTTCTGCCGCAGATAGTCACGCCGCTGGGCAAAGGCCTGTCTGAATACGGCTTCCTCCTCCGGCAGCCTCTCATCGACATCAAGAGATTCTACCGGCACTATCTTTTCATCGCTAAAATCATACAATGCCAGCTTCAGGCTGTTGAGTGTGTCTTCGTAGGCATTCTCGGCTATCAAGACCTCTATCTGCCTCAGATGAAGATTGGCTTCGCTTGCGTAGACATCGGTATCCTCCGAGAGCCCGGTTTCGAGTTTCTTGCGATTGATATCCAAAAGTGCCTGTGCCTTCTCCAGCGCGTGGTACTTTGCCTGTACGATTTTCCGTGCCTCAACCAAACCCCAATACAGTTTTTCCACACCCGCCAGTGTCTCTTCGATGCGCTGTTTTGTAGTATGGTCGAACTTGCTGATGTCGATTTTGGTAAGCCTGACCGTACCCCGGTCGATCATGCCCCCGATATTTTTAAGAACCGACTGCGTTACCTCCAGCTCCGTCGAGGAATCAAAACTCGGGTTAATATCCACAAAGGGAGAATCGCTTTTCAGGCGTTTATTGGTATTGCTTAACTCAAGCGTGGTGCCCGTAGGAAGCTTCTTCTTCAGTGAGGCCTCATACGTCGTGGTAAGAGATGCGGTTCCGGAAACGGTGCTGGCGCTCTGCCGGTCGGCATCGGTATAGCCGAATTCCAGGTCCAGATACGTATCGTATATGGAATACGCGCTTTTAAGTGAAGTCCCCTTGATCGCCTTTTCTATCCGGGCAAGCTTTATATCCAGATTGTTCTCAAAGGCCTCCCGCATTACCTCATCCAGTGTCATGGGTCTTCCCTCTTCGATAACGTCAGCGTTTTTCTGTTCGATAAGGACCGTGTCCATCTCGGTCGTCTCCAGGCCTAACAAAGATTCATCACACATCATGTCAAGGTACGAACATACAAAAAGAAACATCCCGAAACTATATATAAGGCCTTTATACCAAAACCGGATGTCGTAGTAACCTAGTTGCTTCATGGTAGCATCATCCCCCTGTTAAAATGCCTGTAACCTTCTCTAAAATAGATACGTATGTCTCTCTCTCATCGGGAGAAAGGGCGCTGAATCCCACCTTGATAACCTCGGCGCGCTGTGAACGCACCTTCTGAATGAGCGCCTGTCCTCTTTTTGTCAGCTGGATAAAAATGACCCGTCTGTCGGCCTCTGAAGGAAGCCTTGTCAGGAGATCAAGTTTTGCGAGCCTGTCCACAATCCCGGTGACCGCCGGCCTGGAGATACGCATCTCCGCGGCCACCTCACACATCTTTATCCTGCCGGCATTCCCGATTAATTCCAGAACAAGGAACTGCGGGATACTCAGATCTCCTTTTATAAAAATAGCCGACTGCCGCACGTGAACCTTCCGGATAAATCGAGGGATAATCTGGTTCATGCGTTCTATAAACTGTTCGATGGTCAGAGACATCGTCGGCCCAAATAGTTCATCTTGTTATTAATTAATTTCGTTAACTATTCACACTTTTAATTATATACCAGAGAATGGGCGGTGTCAACTCATTTGAACCTTCAGCTGTCAGCTATCAGCTGTCAGCTTTTTAAAAGACGGTTAGTTTTTATACATGTGTAACTTTAATATATATAATATGTTATATTATATCGATTACTGCGTATGCTGACATGTTCCCTGCCCCATCAACAACTTTGAATCCGAAAGACTGAATGCTGATAACTGAAGGCCGAAAGCTTTAAAAAAGTGGCTTTATTTCATCCGGTTCCGGCAGGTGAAATACGTCGTTAATGGTAAGGATCGTACGTTGGTGGTCGGTAATTTCCAGTGTTGTAATGCCACAATTATCAAGCCTCATCGTAAAGAGCATACGATCAAAATCTGCCCCCAAGAGAAGGGACAGGTAGGCGGTAATCACCCCGCCGTGGGCCACTATACACAGTGCGGTATCATTTTTGTGGGCCTCGATAATCTCGGTCAATACGGAACGGACCCGCGCGAAGAACTCGGGGCGGGTCTCCGCCTCTTCAATACAAAGTGACGCGGGATCCTCAAGCCAGCGCGTGTAGGCGCCTGAAAATATCTTGTCAATCTCTGCCTTCGTCTTCCCTTCCCACGCCCCCAGCCTGATCTCACGCAGGCGCTCGTCCAGTATCAGCTCTGCGCCGCAGACAGCGGCGATCTCCTGCGCCGTCTCGCTGGCCCTTTTTAGATCACTGGAGTAGATCCGGCTAAGAGATCTTCCGGTAAACCGCTCGGCGACCAACCGTGCCTGCCGGCGGCCGGCATCAGAAAGGGGTATATCCGTATGACCCTGCACCTTATCTTCCTGATTCCAGGCGCTCTCGCCGTGTCTCACTAAATACAATCTCATTTATATTCCTTTTCTTAGCGTGTAGCCGATTAGCGGCTAGCGTATGGTGAATAAATCCTAAACTCTACCTCATTCTCGTAATTAGTAACTCGCTTCGCTTTCTCAAACGGCTTTTAAAGTGTTAGTTACTAGTTACTGATTACTAGTTACGTTTTTCTTTGTGGGTTTGTCTAATCGCTAAACGCTATCCGCTAGACGCTAACATTATCCCCAGATAAACCAGACAAAGAGAGAGGCCAGCGTAACGGCCACAAGGGTAAAGGGAAGACCGATCTTTACAAAATCACAAAAGCGCACCTCGTAGCCTTTCTGTCTTAACTGGCCGTAGGCAACGATGTTTGCCGACGCCCCCACCGGCGTGATATTCCCACCCAGGCAGGCGCCGATAAGAAGAGCAAACATAAAAAGCATCTCCGAACTCCCCAGGTCCGTCGCAAGATTCCTTGCAACCGGCAGCATGGCCGCCAGATACGGGACATTATCGACAAATGCGGATATTAACACAGAAAATATAACCAGCATACTAAATGTTAAAAATATATTGCCACCCAACATACGCTCCAGCACATTGCTCAGCTCATCCATCCAGCCGGCCTCAACGAGTGACCCGACAAGGATAAAAACGCCCATCAAAAAAAGCGTGCTCTGCCAGTCAAATCCCCGTACCGTCCCGGAAAGAGAGGTCTGTCTCCCAAAAAAACTCCACGCAATGCTTACCGCGGCACAAAAGAGACACACCGTGCCTGCCAGAAATCTGAAATCGGGATCTATAACCGATGCCCCGATTAAACCGGCAATCAGCGCACACAGAAAAAATGTCGGCATCCAACTCGTCACTTTTGTCTGAAAGCCCACCTCCACTGCCCGGCTGTACCTCCTGAAGACGAAATAGAGCACGATGAGCGACCCGGCCGCCGCCAGCTGGATGGCAAAAAAGATAGACGGCCTCCCGGCCAGAAAGAAAAAGTCATTAAAATTAAGGCGGGCGTACGCCGCCAGGAGCATGCTGGGTGGATCGCCGATCAGGGTCGCCGTCCCCTGCAGATTCGAAGAGACCGCAATCGCGATCAAGAGGGTAACCGGTCTGATGTCGAGTTTCTCGGCAAGGGCAAAGGCGACCGGCGCAACAATCAGGACAACAGCCACGTTCTCCAGGGCAATCGAAAGCACCCCTGATATAAAACAGAGGGCCAGAATTGAAAAGGTCGCATTCCGTATCTTTGCCACCAGCATACCCGCCAGAAACCCCGGGGCACCAGACCGCATAAAGAGATCGGCGACAATCAGGGTGCCGACAAAAACCCCGATAATATTCCAGTTAATGTAGCCGGTCATCCGGCCGACCGTGGTGAGCCGGAAAAGGGCAAGAAGGATACACCCGGCGCACGCGACAAGATGTTTAAACCGGTGAAGGACGACAAAAAGAAAATAGGAAACGAGGAAAATAATCAGTACGAGCAGCTGTTCCATAACTCCCGCCAGGCCCGACCTTCGGCCATCCTCCGTAACGTCAAATTCCAAATGTCAAATGAATCACTTAATCTCAAATAACAAATAAAAAAATTTTTTAGGTAATTTGGGATTGAAGATTCATTTTGATTTTGCCTGCCAACTCTTTAGCAGGGACATTGGTCATTTGTCATTAAGTTACCTGTGTCATGTGTCATTGGTAAGTGGGGGAAAATGTTCTTTTACCCACCGAAGGGCCTCTTCCTTTGTCTGAACGATTCCCTCCAGATACGCCTCCTCGGCCTGTCTGAGCACCTCCCCCATATACGGCCCCTGTGTATAGCCGGCACCGAGCAGGTCTCGCCCCGAGAGAACTGGAGGGGCGGCCGGAGGACGTGCCTGCAGCTCTTTGTATTTTTCTGTTAGAAATTCAAAGACCGAGAGATCTCCGTGAGACGCCAGGCAATCGATCCTGTGCATAACCAGTTCGTCCGGAAACGTGGGGCGAAGCATAAAATGCTCGAGCCTCGTCGGCTTCATCTGTTTCACATGCATGAACCGCATGTGATTAGCGATCATGATGCTTACGGTCTCTATGTCTCTGTTTGAGAACCGCAGTCTGCGCAGGATGTGTTCGGCCATCTCCGCGCCCCGTTTATCGTGCTCGTTAAAGCGGATCCTGTCCGATTGCTGAAACGTGGCCGGTTTGGCAATATCATGAAGAAGCGTCGCAAAGGCAAGAACCGGATTCGGGTTCTCCAGAAGATCCATCATGCGCCTGGTATGTTCAAAGACATCGCCCTCGGGATGAAACTCCCGCGGCTGTTCAACACCCTTCAGGGCGCATACCTCGGGTAACAGTTCCTTAAGAAGGCCCGTCTCCAGAAGAAGTTCAAGGGCCCGGCCGGCCCCGTGCGAGGTACATATCTTGATGAGCTCATCCCTGATCCGTTCTATACTCACCTGGTGAATCGCCGCACAGGTATCCTGTATTGCCTGATACGTCTCCGGTTCGATCTGAAAATCCAACTTACAGGAAAAGCGCACGGCCCGTAACATCCGCAATTTATCCTCCTCGAAGCGCTTATAGGGGCTGCCGACCGACCGGATGAGTTTTTGTTCTATGTCCTTTTGCCCGTCGACATAATCGATGACCTCTCTCTGCCTGAGATCATAAAACAGGGCGTTGACGGTAAAGTCTCTGCGCAGGGCGTCTTCTCTGGCATCGGTAAAACGCACGTTCGTCGGATGCCTGCCGTCAAGATACGGGCCTTCCCTGCGGAATGTTGCTACCTCAAACTCAAACGGCCCTTCGAGTATGAGGATGACACCGAACTGCTGGCCGATGGCGAGCGTCTTTGCGAATAACCTCCTCGTCTCATCGGGGCGGGCACTGGTGGCAATATCATAGTCGTCCGGCTTTCTCTTCATAATCATATCGCGCACGCACCCGCCGGCAAAGTACGCAATGAAACCACGGCTGTTCAGGCGTTTAATAATCGCCTCGGCAACCATCCGTTTTCTCTCTTTTTTGAAAAATCTGCCGAAGATCTTCATCAGGAAGAATCCCGTACCTGTTTTTCCAGAATAACCAGCGTTTCAAAATGCGGGGTATGCGGAAACATATCATACACACCTATGTGCCTTATTTCATAATCGCGGCTCCGCGCAAAAATCTGTTGTAGATCAAAGCTTAGGCTCTTTATATTGCATGAAAGATAGAATATATAGCGGGCCCCGCTTTCGACGAGCGGTCCGTATACCTTCTTGTGCAGCCCCGGACGCGGCGGGTCAAGCACGATCAGACCCGGGGAAAAGCGCCGCAAGAACATCATGTCTTCCTTCAGTCTGTTTTCTATATTGGTGGCGACAAACCGGGCTTCTGTTATGCCATTGGCCTCCTTGTTTGCCTGCGCACTGGCGATATTGCCTTCATCCTGTTCAACCCCGATCACGTCGCTGACGCCCGGTGCATGGAACGCCAGATATAAACCGATGGCACCGGTACCGCAGTAGAGATCCACTATCCGCAGGGACTCCGTACGGGGCAGGAGCGATGCCATATCCCTGTAAATGCGCCTTGTCTGCGATAGATTGGGCTGAAAAAAATTCAGCGGGTAGACACGGAGCTTCACGCCGTCAATCTCTTCTATGAGGAACTCCTCCCCGCCGATATGAATCAGCTCATCGGGGATGGCCACGTCGCTGATCTTGCTGTTAATGCCCCAGTAGAGGCTCCGCACGCAGGGTATATCACGTAACAGCCCCTCAAAAAGAGGGTCTACCACACCCCGTTCACCTGGTGTAGTAATAAGCAGTGCCATAACCCCTGCCTGTGTTTCGCTCCAGCGCAGGGTAAGATGGCGCCAGAAGCCGCTCTTTTTCTTCGAGCTGTAGGCATCGATACCGGACCGCGCGGCAAAGTCCCGCACCGCGCTCATGACCTCTCCGAAAGGCTCCGGCGAGATCAGGCAGTCCTCCACATCTATGACGTTCCAGTAAGAACCGCTTTTATGCATCCCCAGCGCAAGCTCTCCCGTGGCCGGGGAGAATGAAAACTCCATCTTATTCCGGTAGCGCCACTCGGCCTTGCTGGGACAGAAGATCGCCTCTTCAAGGAGCTCTGCCGGCACCACGTCGGAAAGCTGCTCTGTAAAACGCCGGTGCTTGCGCGCCACCTGCTCGGCATACGCAATATCCTGAAACCGGCAGCCCCCGCACGACCCGAAATAGGGGCATCGCGGCTCAACCCTTTCTGCTTCAGGGGCGTTGTGATGTGGGGTTACTTCAGGCATAACTTTTTAACCGGTCCTCCGGCCCTTTGTTAAGGTCATCAGGTCACCACGATACCATGTCACCAGAAAAAACTAAAAATAAAAAGCGGCTCACTGGCGACTTCGCGACTTGTATATTGTCATGTAATTGTATCAGAAGTTAACGACCGACTCAACACCTATTGAGAAGCCGGGAGACGCTGCCTGCCGGGGCATAACTCCATAATTTGAAAGCGGATCCGCGAAGACGGGTCCCGCGCCCCGCCAGACGGCCGATTGACATAACCCGGAAAATCTGTATAATTTATCATACTATGGCAAAGGTCAGGTCCCGATGGGCCTCGAAGTTCGGGGTCATTATGGCAGTGGCCGGAAGCGCGGTGGGGCTAGGCAATTTCCTGCGGTTCCCGGTTCAGGCGGCCGCAAACGGCGGCGGCGCCTTCATGATCCCTTACTTCCTCTCGCTCTTCCTCCTGGGGCTTCCCTTGATGTGGATCGAATGGACTGCCGGCAGGTACGGCGGCGGTTTCGGACACGGTACTGCCCCGGGCATATTCCACACCCTGTGGCAGAAGAACCGGTTCATAAAGTACTTCGGCGTCATCGGCATCTTTGGCCCCCTGGTAATCTTTATCTACTATACCTACATCGAAAGCTGGCTCCTCGCCTACTCATATTACACCCTGAGCGGGAAATATTTCGGACTGACCTCTCAGGAAGGAATGCAGACATTTCTACGGGGATATCAGGGACTTGAACACAATCAGTTCTTCAGCGGCATCGGACCCGCGTATCTCTTCTTTGTGATTACCTTTATATTGAATATCACGGTTATCTATTACGGTATCTCGAGCGGCATCGAGCGCCTTTCCAAGATCGCTATGCCGGTCCTGCTGTGTCTCGCGGTGGTCATCGCAGTCCGCGTCCTGACACTGGGAGCACCCAACCCGGCACACAGGTCATGGAGCGCACTGAACGGCCTGGGGTTCCTGTGGAATCCCAACTTCACCGCACTCAGGGATGCCCGCGTGTGGCTTGCCGCCGCCGGACAGATATTTTTCACCCTCAGCGTCGGTATCGGCGTTATCCTGACCTACGCCAGTTATCTCTCGCACGGTGATGACGTGGCCCTCTCGGGCCTGAGCGCGGTCAGTACCAACGAATTCGCGGAGGTCATCCTGGGCGGCAGCATTATTATCCCGGCGGCATATATCTTTTTCGGGCCTGAGGGTGTCCGGGAGGTAGCAACGAGCGGCGCGTTTAATCTTGGCTTTGTCACCATGCCGATCATATTCCAGAAAATGGCCCTCGGCGGCGTCTTCGCCTTTTTATGGTTTCTGCTTCTTTTCCTTGCCGGCATCACCTCATCGGTCTCACTGGCACAGCCCGCCATCGCCTTTATGGAAGATGAGTTCGACATCTCGCGCGCAAAGGCGGTCAGGATAGCCGCCCTCTTCTGTTTTATCTGCTGTCAACCCGCTATCTTTTTTCTGGGAAACGGCGTTGTCGACGAACTGGATTTCTGGGGAGGGACATTCTGCCTTGTCCTCTTTGCCACCATCGAGACGATTCTCTTCGGCTGGGTCCTCGGTATCGAGAAGGCGTGGGAAGAGATCCACCGCGGGGCCGACATCAGAATACCCCGTGTCTATAAATTCATCATCAAATACATCACCCCCCTCTTTTTATTCTTTGTCCTGGGTTTCTGGTTCATCCAGCAGGGGGTGCCTACTATCCTCATGAAAAACGTCCCCCCTGAAACTAGGGCCTTTGTCCTCGGGACTCGCATCATGCTTGCCGTTATCTTCCTCACCCTGGCCTTTCTGGTGAACAGGGCGTGGCGGCGCAAAACCCGTCTTGAACGGCTAAGGAGCGAGGCACCATGAACCTCTACGGCTGGATCATGCTCACCGTCTCATGGGCTACCATACTGCTGCTTCTGGTATTCTGTTTCCGGCGCATCCTCAAGCCTTAAAAACAGGATGAGTGGACCGATGAAGATTCAACTGCACAACAGGGTAAAAGAGCTGGAGATCGACTCTATCAAGGCGCGCGTGCTTCTCAAAGAACTGGGCATCTCTCCCGGGGCGGCGCTCGTTATCAAAAATGATGTCCTCGTCTGTGAAGACGAAATTCTCACGGCCGAAGACTCCATCAGAATCATCAAAACTATCTCGGGTGGCTGAGTATGAGATGCCGTAACTGCCGTGAAAAAGCCGTTATCCACATGCCGGCGCATAAACTGGCCCTCTGTGGGTCCTGTTATATAAGCTGGTTTGAGGGCTATACCGAGCGGACTATTCAGAAGTTCAATATGCTGAAACCGGGCGAGCAGATCCTCGTTGCTGTCTCGGGCGGGAAAGACAGCCTTGCCCTGTGGCAGGTACTCACGCGGCTAGGGGTTAACACGACCGCGCTCTATATACACCTCGGGATAGCGCAGAAAGAGTACTCTGATACCTCGCTTGCGAAGGCACGGGCCTTTGAAGAGCGCCTCAATTCCTCCCTCATCGTGATAGACGTCGCGAAAGAACTCGGCATGTCAGTCCCTGAAACAAAGCGGCTTATGAGCCGGAAAGTCTGTGCGACCTGCGGCCTTATCAAGCGCTATTATATGAATAAGACCGCTGCGGACGGTGAGTTCGATGCCATCGCTACCGGACACAATCTCGATGACGAAACGGCATCGCTTTTGGGGAACACTATGGAGTGGCGGCTTTCGTATCTGAAAAGGCAGCACCCGGTCCTTGCCGAAAGACCACCGGGCCTCAAAAAGAAGGTCAAGCCGTTCTGTTACTTTACCGAAAAGGAGACCGCAACCTATGCCTTCCTCACCGGCATAGATTATATTATGACCGAGTGCCCCTATGCGCTCCACGCCTCGTCTATCGAATATAAAAATGTCCTGAATGCGCTGGAGGAAAACGGGGCGGGGAGAAAACGGCGTTTTTACGACCACCTCCTGAAGGCGCAGGGACACCTCGCCTTCCCTGAGGAGGCCGAACTAAACAGGTGCCGGATATGTAACCAGCCCACCACCTTATCCGTCTGCTCCTTCTGCAATATCTCAAAGAAAATACGGGAGATCAAAGATAAAAAGCCCTCAGCCATCAGCCGTCAGCATTCAGCTGTGGCCGAGGTTTAAAAACCCCAGCCCCCGCATTAAACCAGAGTCCTCTGTAGAACATACTGAAACGCGGCGCACTTCTTTAAAGACTTCCGTAACCTATTTAGCAGTTATCCACAGGGTAGGTCACATTTAAGTGTGCCCTACGGTCGTGCGGTTGCTTGTACTTTGTGATTTGGAATTTGAAATTTCCCCGCAGGGTTTAGTGATCCCCGGGGTAGTAGGGTTCGATATGGACGAGCACGTAGCTTACCTCTGGAAAAGACTGCCGGATGGCATTCTTTACCTCGGTGGCAATGTGGTGGGATTTTTCCACGCTCATATCCTTGTCTACCTCAACGTGTATATTGGCAAGATAATGGAGCCCTGCTTTTCTGACGAGTATCTTTTCGATATCTTTGACTCCCGGGATCGATAGCGCGATACTCCTGATCCGGTCCCTCACCTCCTGATCAACGACCCCGTCCATCAGTTCCGATGTTGACTGACGCAGCATCATTACCCCGACCCAGCATATCATAAGCGCAATGATGACCGCCGCGACTCTGTCGGCGTAGGCAAATCGGCCTCCCCCGTACTCTGCCAGCGCTATGCCTCCAAAGGCAACCACCGAGGAGAGCGCGTCCGAGCGGTGGTGCCAGGCATCAACGGTGATGGATGTCGAATGAATCTTCTTCCCGAGCCGTACCTTGTACTGGTACATCCCCTCCTTGCATAACACCGAAAAGAGCGCCACCCATAACGTGGCCTGCGCAGGGGCAGAAAGCGCTTCCCGGGAAGCAACATCCCGGAAGGCGCTGAATCCGAGATACGCCCCCAGACATATCAGAAACGATGAGATTGCCCACGCCGCAATCGACTCCGCTTTTCCGTGTCCGTAGGGATGGTCCGGGTCTTCCGGCTTTGATGCTATCTCGATACCCAAAAGCACTATCACCGAAGAAACGGTGTCGGAAAACGAGTGAAAGCTGTCCACGATCAGCGCGGTGCTCTTGCCGAACACGCCCACGACCAGCTTGAGCACACCAAGAAGGATATTGCCGAAGATGCCGACCATCGCCCCGAATTTTGCCCTGTCGTAACGGTCCATTATTACCTCTGTTTTTGTGCGAGGATAAAAAGGCGCGCGCTCAAAAAACCATAGTCGCCCTTTTGAATACGCAAACCCCCGTGCCGTTTGATCGTTACGCGCGAAAAACCGCAGCGTTTGAGAAGACCCCTGATTTCGTCCTTCCCGTAGAGCCGGGTACAGTATGTCTTGTCCTTCAAGAGCCCTTTTTTCTTCGAGATAGCTACCTCCCGGGCCTTCACACAATCCGGACCGATGTCCCTCACCCGGCACACAATAACATCCTCATCGGCCTCATGCCAGCTCCGGGGTGCGAGGTTCCTCCGTATATACTGCGCGTCGGCAATATCCAGTAAAAGCCTGCCGCCCGGGGCAAGCACCCTGTAGACCTCCTTAAGGAGCCGGCGGTCGTTTTTTTTCTCAACAAAATACCCAAAGGAGTTTGCCATCAGCACCGCACAGTTAAATGCCTTCGCGGGAAAACCGGTCGAGCGGGCGTCCCTGTGGTAAAAACGGACCGGTACCCCCTTCTTCCTGGCGGCCTTCTTCCCCTGCGCTATCAAAAACCGGGAAAAATCGATAACCGTGAGGTCGCCATACCCCCGCCGGGCCAGTTCGATGGCATGCCTCCCCTGCCCACCGCAGAAATCTATAATCCGGCTCTCCCGGCGCGGCCTGAGCAGACGCTCGATGAGATCAACCTCGAGCATCGTCACTTTCGGATTGTCCACCGTCCGCCTGTCGGTAATGAGATAGGTCTTATCAAAAAAATCCTTCCACCAGCCCTGTTTAACCCTGATCACCGATGGCCCCTCCGAAATTAAAGAGTCCGTCCGAGGCGATGAGCGCGATTGAGCCCTGCCACGGGGCCGAGCGCGCGAGAGCCTCCTCCTCCGGAGACATCCGGATATAACGATCGAGTTTCCCGGCAAGCCACAGCTCTTCAAGCCTGACCGCGTCCTTCCAGAGATTCCGCGCATACTCCATGATCTGCCCGATGTGCCCCCTGGTGATGAGGCGGGGCCTGAGTGTATTCATGATCGGACCCAGAAGATACACGTTGCCTATTTTTTTCGAGAGTTCGTTCATCTCGTTCTGAATACCGGCCAGCTCATCATAACCGATTCCCATAATGGCATCGTTGATCCTTTCTACCGCTTCAGAGACCGGCATATCCCCCGTGAACACCGCGGTTGACTGCACCCCGCCTCCCGAGCCGACATTCGTGGGGATGCCGCCGAAACGGGTTACAAATCCGATCGGCCCCTGATCGGTCACGAAACACCTGAAGTCAGTCTGCCACTCTTTTATATACGCGGTCCCCTTTTCAAGATCGACCCACGGAAACCTCTCTGTCCAGAGTTCGGGTGGGATAAATTCCTGGACGATATAATCTCCCGAATCAAGAGCGCGTGCGATGGCCTTATCGACATCCGCCTCTTTAATCCCGATGATAATCCCGTGCCCCGAATAGCCGTGTACGGGTTTCAGGATAACGTTCTGCCAGTTCGCGCGGGTCCAGCCGATAAGGTCGTCTATCGGCTCTCCGGCCGGTCCGTCGGTGGCCCTCTCATAAAAAAGCCGCGTCCACGGCGTTCTCCTATAGGTCGACTCCGTCATGAGCTCGCGAAATTCCCCGGTAATCGCCTCAAATACACCTTTGACGCCGACCGGCTCCATCCCCCGCGGATTGACCACGAGCCCTTGCCGGATGGCGGCAAGAAACGCCGCGATCTCGTGCGTCTCTCCCAGCTCAAGGATAACCCTGTTATTAAAATCGGCGAAGATGGCGGTTGTCTCCTCCCCGCGCAGGCAGACCCTCTCACCCCGCAGTTCCAGCTCCTGCGGCGCCGCCAGGGCCGCCCTGACACCCTCAAGGCCGTTCAGATACTCGACAAAATGTATATTCTCCCCCACCTTATCCAGGGTCTCTTCCTCGGCCAGAAGCACGATAAAAGGCCGGCACGCGCGCCCTTTATTCCTCTCATGGGCCCTCAGGAGAAGCCGCGCAAAGGAGGGGACCGGGTTTAACAGCACGTCGTCAAAATCGAGCTCGATATCAATGTCTGTTTTTCCCCGGATGCGCGTCCACGCGTGCTTTCCGATTATCTGCGCCATGCGCTGATAATCCCACCCCCCGGGAGAACCGAGGTTCCACTCCGAATGAAACCCGCCGAATGTCTTACTCACTCTCTTCCTCTATTTTTTTTGCCAAGAGCGCAAATGGCGCCTCACCGCATGCCAGGAGGTGCCGGTGAAATTCCCGCTTATGCATACGGTCTTCAAACCGGCGCCACAGCCTTTCTATCATCATCTTCCCTGCGAAGTAACTGCTTTGATAGCCATAGGTAATGAGATAATGGCGTATCATTTTGTCTATCATCTTATCAGGGTAACCGAGAAAAACCAACTCTTTTCTGCAGTCATCGATCGTGTATCTGCCCGTCCTCATCCCTATGTCAAAAAGACAGCGGATCATGCGCCAGCACTCGCGCCTGAGGGCTATCAACTGTTGTACCGGATCCCGCACATACCCGGAACCGGCTATCAGCGACTCGGCATAGGCCGCCCACCCTTCATAGAAAATACAGGACTCACTCTCCGCGCGCAGCGGGTTTGTCAGAGCCTTCCTGGTCGTATCCAGAAAGTGGTGGCCCGGCCAGGTCTCGTGGGCGGTGACAAAAAGATACTCCTGATGAATCGCACAACCCACATCCTTGCTGTGGTCGGTTTCCTGAAAACTGATAAAAAAGATACCGGGTTCATCCTCATAGTCGGTCAGCGGACAACTATAGGAAGCGGACGACCGGAAGGGTGTCATATAGAAAGGCGTCTGTCTGATAATAAGCGGGCGTTCGCGCGATATCTCAATCAGGGCGTTTCCCTTTACAAAATCGCGGAGACCGCGTACTTGACCGCCGTATAAATCGATCAATGCCTGCGGTGTTGCCGTCTGCGGAACGTGCCCGCTCAGAAGCGTATTCCAACGGGCCTTCATCCCCGCCTCGCCGGCTATTCCCTCCATCTCATCCAGTGTCTTCCTGTAGGCGGCCAGCGCCTCATCGAATACCTCATCCGGAGAAAGTTCGAATAAAAATTCGTTTCTGAAAATATCCTCCAGTAGCCACGGCTCCGCAATATATTCACCGGCACCCCCGGCGACGGCAACAGCCTCTCTGAAAGCCCCCATAGCTCTCTGAAGGCGCGTTATTTCTTTTTCTATCTCTCCCTGGGCCGGCGTGGATGCCGACGCGGTTGTGCCGAGTGCGGCAAAGTAACCTTCAAGCGCCTCGATCAATTCGAGGGCCTCCAGCTTGTAGAATAACGGCGGTTCGGCAATCAGCCGGGTGCCCGAGACCAGCAGTGCCGTCGCACCGCGCAGCCGAGAAATAAGCAGTTCCGTAAAATGATCCCGGATTTCCCTCACATACTCCCTTTTTTCCGTAAGCTGTTCGATGGCAAGAAGCACCGTCTTCAGATAGAGAGACGGGGCCCGGCGATGCATCGCAAGGATATCGAACTCCCTGATAAAGTTGGTAAGCTGCCTTTTCAAAATCGCCGCATCTATCCGTGAGTCGGTATCAATAGCCCCGGCACCAAGCCCGTCCAGGGCGCGCAACATCTCTTTGCAAAAGGCAGTATCATCCCGCACGCGTTCTTCCGAAAGGGCGTCAACGCGGCCGAGGGTATTCGGATCGAGTTTCGTACGCGGAAAAAAATAGAACTCGTCCGATGAGCTCATTACGGGGTAGCGTTCGGAGAACCGGCGGGAAAAGCGGGTATACAGTCCGGATAGGTCCTGCTGTATATTCCTTGGGGGGTGGGGTGGGGTCATATGTCTGGTTCTGCGGGTTAGCGGGTTACTCGAATTCATTGTAGCGTCTAGCGGATAGCGTTTAGCGGTTAGATTTTTTCTTTTTCTATACGCTAGCCGCTAATCGCTACGCGCCAAAAAAGGAATTCGCAGAACTCGTTAACCATTTTCAACTCGTGTAACTCGCTAACTCGTGAACTATTTTCCACTCGCGAACACGCGAACTATTAAAACATCCTCTCTATGGCCTCAAGAGCGCCCATGCCCTCGGTAACACCGAGGGAGCGCGCCTTCTGGTTTATCCTGACGACCTTCCGCCCTATCATTCTCTCAAGCGTGCCGATAGGGTTATCCGGTGTGCTCTCTACGATCCCGCAGGCAAACCCGAAACGCTCGACCGCATCCAGATCAAAGATGCCACACCCGAGAAACCCCTTTGGCGCGGTCAGGATAAGGAGCGAAAAGACCCCCCAGTCGAGTTTCGCCCCCTCGACGAGGCCTTTTTTTGTCTGAAAACTCCGGGTGGTGGAAAGCATCCTGTCTCCTTTGTAAAGTCACCGGTTACAAGTCACAGGTCTTGGCACGCAATCCCAAATTCCAAATCTCAAATGACAAATGAGCCCGCTCCCCGGGCTAAAGCCCGGGGTTTCAGGCCTTCGCATAGCCTTTGGCTATGCCATATACTCCTACGCTCAGCCA
>JAFGGP010000031.1 GCA_016930485.1 Candidatus Omnitrophota bacterium
GGGAGGAAGCAAGGCGACCGAAGTGATCTCAAAAAGAGAGATTGCTTCGCCATTCAGGCTCGCAATGACGGCTTTAGCAGGGTTTTGCAACGGTCTCAATTTTACTTGTCCCCTGTGTCATGTGACTTGTGTCTTTTTTGTTAAGGGTGGTATAATAAAAACCGGGCGATGGACGCAAGGGGCCGATTACCGGCATTGAGGCTGCACGGACAAAAGAACAGAGAGGGGAGAAGCAGTTAATGGCTGGGTGGGCTGATTTTTTCACGTTTCTCAGGTGCATCAATTGCGGCGGCGGCCTGAACCATACAGCGCCCTCAACGCTGTACGGTCACTATCCGGGCGTTACCGGCGAGCTGACATGCGCCTCGTGCGGAGGGGGATATCCCCTGTTTCACGACATACCGGTCATGTTCGGGGATGCCGCGCGCATTCGGTTGTTGATCGACGGCAACGCGTATCGGTCGCGGTGCGAAGAGGCCATGGACAGGATGAAGGAGGCATCGCAGTTTTCTGGTGCCCAGCTCGAACAGTTTAGAGAGAGTGGCAAAAATGACGTAGACGCGATAGGCTGGGAGATTCTTTTTTGGGAGAAATGGAAGGAGATAGACAGGGATACGGGTTTTCTGGATTCGGACAGGGATAAGATCGACCGGTTTTTGATCGAAGACACCGAAGGCGGCGGCAGGCTGCGATTTTTTGAGAGGGTACTCTCATTCTGTAACGGGCCCATCAAGGGCAGGCGTCTCTTAAATATCGGCGCGGGAAGGGACTTTCTTCTCGAGCGGTTTTTGGATATCGGCTGCGGCGTGGTCGAGCAGGACATAGTCCTCGAGCCGCTTTATTTTCTGAAAAAGAGAGGGGCCAGTTTCTGTATCTGCTGCGACGCCAGGCAGCTCCCCTTCAGGGACGATACATTTGATATCACGACATCCTTTGGAACCCTGCACCATATCTGGCCCATCGAGGGGCCTGTCGCAGAGTTGCTGCGGGTTACCTCAGGGGCGATCAGTCTCAATGAACCAAATTTTTTCGCCCTGACAAGGGCCGCCCTTTTATTCCCGGATGTTATAAAACGCAGGTTAAAGCGCTTCTATTCGGGCGATTATTCTCACTCGCCCTATGAGGCCGTCATCAACCCCTACGCCTTCAAGAACATAGTGAAAAGCTTTCACGGCCACATCAGGGATCTGTCGTTCCCGAGGTCGTCCTGGATTGCAAAGGGCGGCAGGGGGCTGAAAAGGCTATTGAGGGCGGTGAATCTGTGTGTGACCGCCGTCATCCCGCCTACCTCTTCGCATTTCGATGCAGTCATCGAAAAAGTAAAGAGCAATCTGAATAACTCAGATTAGAAGAGTCGCCGGGGCGATAGCAGGTAAATCAGGACCCGTGTATGTACCTATTACTATTCCACATCTTACATCCTTATATATATCCCCACAGTTGTAATCCATAGACCTGTTGAATCCGTCCAACACCTGTCTAAAATAATCACCATCTGTGCATCCTGGACCGGGAACCGCATTCTCATCCTGAAGATTTTTTATCTCATTTCTAATCAATCAGTTACATTATTTTCACCCGCACCCTTAAAAAAGGCACGGAATTTGCTTATAAGAGGGATACAGTTTGGTATACTTTAATCTCAAAATCAGGCAGGACTACAAGGAGGTTGGTGGAATGAAACAGCTTTTTATCGTTTTGTGTGCGGCAGTCATTATCTTAGGAAGTACGGGTTTGGCGCAGGCAGTGGTGTATATTGATTTTGAAACAGATACGATAGGGGCGAAACCGAACGGCTGGACCAGCAATGACTCAGCGCTTGTGCATTTCTCCGATTCAAACGGCGCTAATTTAGACTTATATGATTATGGCGACCAGGGCGATGGGAAGTCTCTGGCAGTGAATCCTGACGACATGAGCCAGCTCATCATGGATTTTGACACGTTTTTTACTTCAATGAGCCTTGACTTTGGCAACGATGACCCGGGCTGGATTAATGCGGGCGAGCTTGCCATACTTACCCTTTTTAACGGGGTTACCCAGGTGGGGCAGAGTACGGTCGGTGTCAATGCCAATGATATCATGGACCAGACCATATCCTATTCAGGGAACGCGTTTAACAAGGCAACATTTTACTACGAGGCACTGCTTCGGCAGCGCGGAGGGCTGATTGAGGTTGTGGATCATATCACGCTCGGCGGCGGGGCTCAGATTCCCGAGCCCGCATCCATGATGCTCTTGGCAAGCGGACTTGTCGGTATCGCAGGTTTGAGGCGCAGGAAATAAGTATTTTTTAAAAAAAGAAAACTGAAAAGGCGGGGATTGTAATAATCCCCGCCTTTTTTATGTGTATCCGCACCACGCCTGAGGCCCAAGCGCGCCACACATGTCCCATGCCCCACGCCCGCCCTCTACCGACACCCCCGGCCCTTTTCCCCTATACCCCCACCCCCACATTCCCATACCCGCGGGTCCGTCCGGTTTCAGGCTTCGGGTTTTACGTTAAAGATGTTATAATACATTTACTGTTATCCCTTTTCTCTTATGAACAATCTCACTGCGATTTTTGCCTTTTTGAGAAAGCATAAACAGGCACTGACCGTGCTGCTCATCGGGGCGGCACTGGCGGGGTGGTGTTTTTTGGCCGTTAGCAGTCTCTCCATTAAAACGGCTACCGGGGATGAGGGTGTGTATCTGGCCTCGGCCGGGCATCTCCTTACGCACCGCTCGTGGGACCTGCCGACAAGCAGAATCCACGCCCCGCTTGCCACCTATTGGCAGGGGCTCTGGCTTTTGATATTTCCGCAACAGAGCCTGCATTCTCAGCTGACCGTTGCCCGCATCGCCGGTCTCTTCTGGTTCTTCCTCTTTCTCTTTGGCATCCGGAGACTGGCCGGATATTTCTTCCGGGGAAAAGAACCGCATCTGTGTCTCGTCTTAAGCCTCTTAAGCGTAACGATCATGGCCCACGCCCGGCTGGCCTCTACCGACGTCCCTTTTCTGGCACTCATAACGTTACTGCTATACCGGTTGTGTCTGTGGTGGGATGTGCGCCATGCCTGGAACGCCGTTGCTGTCGGGGTGCTGTTGGGGCTGTGCATCCTCACAAAATTTACGGCTACGCTGTTAGTACCTTATGTGCTCTTGGTGCTCGCCATACGCGCGACAAGGAGTAAAAGGCCTTTCACGCACCTTATCGACGGCATTCTCATATGCGGCATAGCCTGGTTTTTTTTGAACGCGGGGTATTTCTTCAGCGGTTTTGGCGAGGCGGGACGCGAGACCTTCTGGTTAAGTGATGCCTTTTCAGAGATGGGGCGGTGGAGGGCAGGGAGGTTGCTATTACAGTGTTTTCCCATGCCCTATCTCTACGGCCTTGATTTTCAGAAATACCTTTCCGAGTTTGGCTCCCCGTCGTATTTTCACGGGGCCTTTACCATGGACGGCATCCCGTTCTATTATTTTCTTGTACTCTTAATTAAGACACCCCCCTCTTTTCTGATCCTTGTGATAACGGGTCTGGTGATTGTCCCGGGACGGAAAAAGGGTTTTTTCCGGCATCCCGTCATGTGGCTGCTGCCCGTCATCTATCTGGCGTATTTCAGCCTTTCATGTAAGACCCAGTTAGGCATACGGCACATGCTGCCTTTGTGGCCGTTTTTTCTTATCGCCGCCGCCGCCGCCACCTCTCACCTTTGGAACTCCGGGAAAATCACTGTGCGCATCGGACTCGTCTGCATATACCTGGCCCAGCTCGTGGAGTTCGTGAATATACACCCGGATTATATCGCCTATTTCAGCCCGTTTTTCGGCGGTCCAAAAAAGGGATATCTGTGGCTTGCCGATTCCAATATCGACTGGAATCAGGACGCCGGAAGGGTGGTGCGTTTTGTAGAAGCGGCCCGGGAGACGGTATATGTCAATCCGGTTACCCCTGTGACGGGGAAGGTGATTGTAAGCGTCAGCAAGTATCAGAATTATATAAATCCGGAAAAGCAGTTTTTATGGTTGCACGGTTTTGAGCCCTCGGGATATATAGGATATAGCTGGCTTTTATTCGATCTGGCCCCGGAGGATTTTATCAAACGCCTCGAGCGCGATCCCGGCAATCTGGATTATAGAATCACCCTGGCTGAGCTGTGCGTTAACATGAATAGACTGCCATTGGCACAGAGGACGCTTACGGCCGCAGAGGGCACCTCAGTCCGCGAACCCAAGTTCTGGGTGCTTCTGGGACGTATTTTTCTTGCGAGGGGATTTACCGGGGAGGCTGTTACGAGTTTTAATGAGGGACTGGCATTGCGGAAAGCCGATGTTTCCTGCCTGAACGGCCTCACCTGGACCATGGCGCAGATTGCTGACAGTGCCGAACTGACGGCGCTTGAGAGAAAGCGGCTGGTCGCCAGGGCGTTTCAAAGATGCTGGCGAGAGCCCCCCGGCGAGATACGGGCATATGAAGAATGGATCGGGAAGGGCGAGAGGATACCGTGGGCGTGGAACAATCTCGGTGTCCTCTACTACGGGGACGGGCGATTGGATGAGAGTGAAAAGGCCTTCAGGAAGGCCCTGGAGGCCGACCCGTTTTTCACAGACAGCCTGGCGAATCTGCTGGTGTTATACGAGGAAAGGAACGCAGTAGAGGCGTGGGAAGATACGTTTCAGAGATATGCCGAACTCGCCGGCACGACCCGGGAACACATACAGCCGCGGCTGTATCACGGTGCGGGAACGGTGATAGGCAGTAGCCTGGTCCTGCGGTGGATTCCGCCGCCGGCCACCGACTACTACCGGGCATGGTATGAGATGTACAGGGATATTCGTTCTGCCGGGGACGCCGACAGTCTTTTGCAGTATGCGGAGTTAGCGGTATTTTTTGACGTTGCGCCCACATCGCTTGCCGTGCTGGAACGTGCCGCATCCGGTTCCGGGGCCGGACACGAAATGATGCAGGCCGAACAACTACTGAGTCTCCGTTCCCGTCTGCCGCTATTTCGATAAACCCGATTTTTTTGCTTACCACCTCGAACACTGCATCTACCTGTCCGGCAGACAGGCCTGACGCGGAATCTATTTTTCCCCACATTGTCCGCCAAATGGCGAGACCTCGCCAAAGGCGGGCCCGAGGATGACAAAAGGCGCTTTAAGTTTTTACATGTGACCTGTGTCATGTGACTTGTGTCTTTTTTGTTAAGAGTGGTATAATCAAAAATAACAGGAGAAACTATGAAACATATAAAACGGGTCGTATTAGCACTCGTTGTTATCGCGCTGACAATCCTCGGATATAAATACGGTTTTCTGCTCCTTCACGAGAATGCGGTCCTCAAACGCGTCATCTCGAGGCTCGAGGCGGATTCGCGGATTGCCGAGGTGCTGGTGACCGGGGTCAATTACAACGAGGCGGAAAAAAAGACCTATACCACGATCAAGTTCCTTGAGTATACGGTAAAGGGCGAGCCTCTCGAACCGCTCTATTTTACTTTTTCGGGAAATATCATTCAGTTTCAATCGCTCGTCATCCGGTTTAACGATATCCATATCCGGCAGGCGTCCAGGCTGCGCGACAGGAGCGCGTACCTTTTCTGGAAAGTATTTATGCTGGACGGGCCCAATACCCGGGAGTACGAGATTACCAGGGTAAACCAGGTGCCCGGGGGCTACCGGCTTGAGGAGGCACCGGACACCTTTGAGGCCCGGCTCTGGGAAAGGTTCTGGCAGTATGCCCTTGACCCCGAGAAATCAGGGGCGATGGGAATAAAGAACGCACAGATCGAGGCGCCCGGTACGATGTTTATCCCCGGCATCATCTATACGATAAAGATCGAGCATGACGGCGGCATGAGGATCGATACCGAGAGACTGCCCGCTATTTTAAGGGGTGAGACCATTCCGAAATAACGGCAGGACGTTGAAGGCCCCCCTGTCCAATCCGGTCAAAATACTCTTTCCAAAAACCGTTAGGCGGTGTAGTATATATTCCGTTATTACTCCCACACAGTCAAAAAGAGAGGTGAGTCATGAAAAGCGTCGATGAATACAGGGGCATTGTGAGCGACAAAGTCATCGCCGAGATCTATGCCAAGGGGACCCGGCTCAACAAGAGGCATGTTATCCATATCAATTCCACCTATCAGGGCGGCGGTGTGGCGGAGATACTGCACAATCTGGTGATCCTGATGAACGATATCGGCATCGATACCGGCTGGAGGATAGTGCCGGGCACGCCGGGTTTCTTCACCACGACAAAACGTATGCACAATGCCTTGCAGGGTGAATCCCTGGATATGAAGCTGATTCACAAGGACTACTATCAGGGCAACAACGAAAAATTTGCCGTCTTTACCCACATAGACCACGACTGCGTTATCGTGCATGACCCCCAGCCCCTGCCTTTTATCAAGTATGTGCACAAGAAACAGCCGTGGATCTGGCGCTGTCATATCGATATCTCAAACCCGCATGAGGAGCTGTGGGATTACATCAAGACATTCATACTCAGGTATGATGTGATGATTATCTCGGACGGGAAGTACCGGCGAAACGACCTGCCCATCGAGCAGAGGATTATCATGCCCTCGATCGATCCGCTCTCGCCGAAGAATTGTGATATATCGCAGCAGGAAATCGACCATTATATCGAGTACTACAATATCCCCCTTGATAAACCGATTATGCTTCAGATATCGCGGTTTGATAAATGGAAGGACCCGCAGGGGGTTGTCGAGGTCTTTAAGCGCGTCAGAAAAGAGGTGGACTGCCGGCTGATCCTGTGCGGTAACGCGGCCACCGATGACCCGGAGGGGGCGGAGATCTACCAGCACGTGGCAACCGACAATCAGGACCTTATCGAGAAACGGGAGCTTCTTCTGATTACGGCCGAGGACAATCTCATGGTGAACGCCCTGCAGAGGATCGCGGCGGTGGTGTTACAGAAGTCGCTCAGGGAGGGATTTGGCCTGACTGTTACCGAGGCCATGTGGAAAGCGCGTCCGGTCGTGGCCTCAAACGTGGGGGGCATCCCGAACCAGATACAAAGCAATAAAACCGGCATCCTCGTCGATCCCGCCAATTTCGATGAGTGCGCCGAGGCGGTCCTCAGAATACTGAAGGACGAAGCATTCGCCCACAGGCTCGGTGCCGGCGCGAGGGAGTTTGTGCGCCAGCATTTTCTGATTACCCGGCATCTCAGGGAGTATCTCGAGCTCCTGCTCGAGGTACTGTGATAAACGACACATGTCATACCCATGCGGGCACAGGCAGGTCACAGGTCACAAGTAAGTAAAAATACATAGTTCGCGAGTTACGCGAGTTCAAAAAACTTCAAGGACAGAACCTTTTATTTCAATAACCAAGAAACAAGATACAAAAAAATCTCAATACCCAATGACCGAATAACCGAAATGTTTGGTTATTGGTGATTGTATTTTGGTTATTTAAAGAGGGCTGAAGGTCAGGGCAGACTTCACAATAAAACCAGTTTTTTCGGAAGAATAGATGGCATCAGCGATGAAGGATAGAATAAAGGTATTTTTAATCGTCCTCGGTTTTTTTGTATGTTATTTTCTTCCCCTCGACCGCCTCCCCTTCGAGGGCCCTCTTTTTGAATCGCTTGCGTTGACCAGGTGGTATGCCCGGGAACACGTCTTTTTCTGCCTGATCCCCGCATTCTTTATTGCCGGCGCCATCGCGGTTTTTATCGGCAAAGATTCGGTTATCCGGTACTTCGGCGCACAGGCACATAAATGCCTTGCCTACGGTGTCGCCTCTATCTCGGGGGCTATTTTAGCGGTGTGCTCCTGTACCGTGCTGCCTCTTTTTTCGGGGATTTACAGGCGCGGCGCCGGACTCGGGCCGGCGACCGCATTTCTCTATTCGGGACCGGCAATAAATGTACTGGCCATCATTATGACGGCACGCATTCTGGGTTGGCAGCTGGGTCTGGCCAGGGCCGTCGGCGCGGTACTGTTCAGTATTGTCATTGGCCTTCTGATGCACCTTATTTTTTTAAAAGAGGAACGCTCGCGCAAAGAAGAAGGAGACGTACTGTTAGGAAATAACGCAAGGGAACGGGGGCTTTGGAAAAATGCGCTTTACTTTGGGGTGATGGTGGGTTTTCTCATCGCGGCAAACTGGGCCAAACCAGCCCCGGGCGATGGCGGTATCTGGGCCGTTATCTACCGGATAAAATGGCCACTTTCACTCGGTTTTTTGGTACTCCTTTCGGCTGTACTTCTCCGGTGGTTCAGGAGAGAAGAACTGTCGGTATGGACGGGTGCCTCTTTGAGATTTGCACAGCAGATCCTGCCACTTTTGCTTATCGGAGTTTTGACCGCCGGATTTCTTTTGGGAAGACCCGGTCACGAAGGGATAATACCGTCGCGGATAGTAGAGAGGGCCCTCGGAGGGAATTCGCTATCGGCCAATTTCTTTGCCTCGATTTTCGGGGCCTTTATGTATTTTGCGACACTTACCGAAATCCCCATTTTACAGGGACTTCTCGGTGCCGGTATGGGCAAGGGGCCGGCACTGGCACTGCTTTTAGCGGGTCCGGCGTTGAGTCTGCCGAATATGCTCGTGATCAGGAGTGTGATCGGCACGCGAAAGACAGTTGTCTATGTCGGCATTGTGATGGTAATGGCCGCACTCAGCGGTATCTTGTTCGGCAGTTTTTTTCTATGACATAGGGCACACATCGGACGATCGGGATATAAAGCGGTCTGAAAGTACTTCGTTAGGCCGCTTTTTTTATTTTTTCAGGCTGACAGCTAAAGGCTGACAGCTGAAGGCTTTTGGTGGTATAATAAAAACCCTGGGAAGGAAGAGACACATGAGGAAAAAACGCCGTGTTGCCGGCATCGCGGTTGCCGCCCTCTACATAACTATATGCCTTTTGGCGCTTTACTACGGTAGCCCGTGGGGATATGTACAAAAGGGGGCTGTGGCATTCCGGCAGGACCGTCCGGAGGAGGCCGTTGCCTGCATGACCAGAGCCCTGGCCATGAATCCCGATTATTCTGATGCCTATTTTGTGCGGGCGCTTGCCTACAACAGCCAGGGAAGGCGCGGGCAGGCCGTTCCTGACTTAAACCGGGCCCTGTCCATAAGACAGAATGTTGCCTATGATTATTTCGGAAAGGCCCTCTCGGACGACGGACACACGGCATATAAACGGGCCCTCTCCGAGATCACCGGCATCCTGGAGATGAAACCCGACTTTGCGGACGGATACTTGATCCGGGCGGAGATCCTTGAGAAGACGGGCGATTTTGAAGGTGCCCTTTCAGATTATGACAGCGTTATCGGCATCGAACCCAGAAATCGCGAGGCCTACTTCAGACGGGCACAGGTATATTTTCATAAGGCCCGGTATGACAGGGCGTGGGAGGATGCGCACAGGGCGCAGGCAATGGGCTACGAGGTAGATGGAGCTTTCCTCGGCGAGCTCGAAAAAATGTCGGCCCTTCCCGAAGGACAGAAACAGTAGACCCCTGACATTTTTCGTACACGAAACATGTCAGGGGTTTCATTCGCCCCCGCTGATTCGTTCTGAGAAGTAAAACGAATCAAAACGGCGGGGGCTCATGAAAGAAAGGGGGTGTGCATGTTAATTAAGGAAATCATGACCACCAATGTCATAACCATCTCGCCCGAGGCTTCTTTAAAAGAAGTGGGCAGGGTGCTCAAGGAGAAAAAGGTCAGTGGTCTGCCGGTTACCAATACGGCCGGGACGGTCGTGGGCATTATTACCCTGACCGACCTGTGGAGGGTTCTGCATCGCATTTACAGCTGGAAGGGGTTTGAAAAAACAGAGTTCGGTGCCCAGTTTAACGACATGCTGGAGCAGGAAAAGACGAATTCAAAGGTGAAAGACATTATGACGAAGACGGTTATTTCTCTCAGCGAAGACGATAGTATCGATGATGCTATGAGGATGATGTTCGAAAACCAGATTCACACTATCCCGGTGACCAAAGACGGCAGGCTGATCGGCATCGTCGGCAAGAGAGATATCATCTATAACGCGTTTTAACTATCGAGGGTTCGACTGAAAGCCGATAGCTGAAGGCTTAATTCGGAGGTTGTGATGGACGCGGACAAGAGAGGGCGCATTCTCAAAATAGCCGTTGCCGTTGTTGTTCTCTTTAGCTTTGCCGTCTATACAAGCGGCACGGTGAAGTTGCAAAAGGCAAGGGTGACTGACGAGACCGGGGCATACTATGAAAAAACCGTACTCGACTGGCGCTGGGAACGGTTTATCCCTTACTTCAGGGCGAAGATTGCCCGTCTGATTAGCGGCACGCGCTACAAATTCGATAAGGGAAAAGAAAAGACGGCGCGGGAATTGCAGCAGTTTAAGAAGGAATTACAGTGAGGCCGGTATGCCTTTTTTAAGAAGGGTGACACAGAATGCGGCCGGCTGCTTATTATGCGCTTTCCTTTTTTATGGCGCGACATATCTTTCGTCCCATCCGGAAAATCCTCCGGGATTGCCCGCCCCTCTCAATGGGACGCCCCCCCGCCAGTATACCTACCGGATAGTCAATAGGTATTACCATGACCGGCATGCCTTTACACAGGGCCTTACCTATGAAGACGGTTTTCTCTACGAAGGAACCGGGATAAAAGGACACTCTACGCTTCGGAAGATAGATCTTGAGACAGGACGGATTCTCAGGAGGAAAAAGCTGTCATCGCTCTATTTTGGCGAAGGGATCACATTCTGCAATAATGTGATTGTACAGCTTACCCTTTCGGGGCGCAGGGGTTTTGTCTACAATAGGGATACCTTTGAAATGCTCAGGCACTTTGAGTATCCTACCGAGGGGTGGGGCATTACGTTTGACGGAACACACCTGATTATGAGTGACGGGTCCTCAACGCTATACTTTTTGGACAGCGCGACCTTTAAAGGAGAGAGGAAGATCGAAGTGTTTGACGACAGGGGACCGGTGCGCAACCTGAATGAGCTCGAGTATATAGAGGGCGAGGTCTATGCCAATGTGCTTAACACCGACCGCATTGCCCGGATATCACCCGAGACGGGCCGGGTAACCGGGTGGATAGACCTGAGAGGGCTCCTCTCAACCGAAGAACGTTCAGGGACGACGGATGTGCTAAACGGTATTGCCTATGATGCCGGGAGAAAACGGCTTTTTGTCACCGGGAAACTCTGGCCCAGCCTTTTTGAGATCGAGCTTGTTGCGGTGGACAAATAAGCCTTTAGTGATTCCGCATGTTAATGGGGGAGAAATGAACGAGCCTGAAAAAAGCGGGTTTGTAACCGTCTTAAAAACAGGCAATAATGCCCTGATTGCGATGGCAAAGTCACTTCTTGAGAGCGCCGGGATAGAATATACGGTGAAGGGTGAATATTCGCAGGATTTTTTCGCCTTCGGCAGACTCGGCACCGGGTTTAGCCCCATCGTCGGCCCGGTTGAGATCCAGGTCTTGCGGGAGGATGAAGAGGATACGCGGGGCCTCCTGGCGAGCCTTGAGGAAAACCCTTCATAGTGCGTTTACCTCCCTATTTTCCCCGGAGACCGGCACGCCCCACCTTTTCCAGTTCCCGGGACGAAAGGAGGCGTGCCCCTGTTTTTCTCAAGGGCACCCGTCTGTGCGGACCAGAGGCCTGCTGCCCTGCGCCAGGGCTATACGCCCGTTGAAAAAATACCATGTATGTGATACACTTTAAAAACTAATCGTTTTCCTTGACAATAACAGGCGGTATTCTTAGATGAAAAAAGGTTTTACCCCATTAGAGAAGGTTGGCTGTTTTAATCAGGATGTGTTACCGCATAAAGTCGATAGCGGCACAAAACCATCTTCAATGCACGCCTCTGGAGAAGATAACTCTCTAACGGGGTTTACGCTTATCGAACTCATTATGGTTATCGTCGTCCTTGGCGCCTTAGCTGCGATCGCCATTCCCAAGTTTACCAGTCTCCAGGATAGCGCACATCAGGCAGCGGCGGACGGCTCGATCGGTGCCATGAGAACGGCAATCAGCGCGTATTATGCCGAGCAGGCATCAGCCGGAACCGCCACATTTCCTTCTGCCATTACCTCTGATCTTTTTGCCGATGGCGCCATGCCGACGTTTTCTTCTCCGTATAGCTATTCTTATGACTCCTCTAACGGCGTGGTTGTAAGGACAACGGTCTTGTAAACACAGTGACAGTCCTCTGGTTTGTGCGTTATGAACCCACGTTGTTAAACCTGCTAACCCGCTTGTCCTGAGCAACTCGCGGTGAGTGCAATCAAACCAAAGTCGAAGGGAAGAACCCGCGAACCCGTCGAACTATCTCAACACCTCTCTATCATAATCAACCCTCTGTCGTGTGTCGGGATATCGCAACACCTATATATTTTACTACCGTCAAAGAAGTTAGAGCTATTTTCTTCTATATTGTATATAGGCATAAAACTTGCTTATTTTTTATATGTTATTTTTAAAGGCCCTATTTGTTAATTAAACTAGTAACACAAAAAGGAGAGAAAAAATGAAGAAAGTAGTGGCTTTTTTATTTATCTGTGTAATAGCATTATCTTTTTATGGCACGGCAGAGGCGGTGGTCCTCTTTAATAATTTTACACCAACGGATCAGTACAATACAAGCAGCGGGTGGACTACCTCCAGAGATTATTATGGTCAGACATGGGAACAGGGTGAAGGCTTTACACCACCAGCAGGAGCGTATACCCTTGGCACCATTGAACTCGCTATGGGTTTTCTCCAGGGTTCTAATGAGTTTGATCTATGGCTTATGGCTGATACCAGCGGACAGCCGGGTAGCATCATTGAATCATTTCACTTTAGTGATGCAGCGGGCGCCTTTAGTACTGTGAATCCGCCGCTTCTTGCCACGTCTGTTCTGCAGCCTACATTATACGGAGGCACACAGTACTGGCTTATTGCCTCTGCCACTGAATCAGGATCTTGGCTTGCATGGAATCAGAATATTACAGGAGGGGTCGGACCGCATGCCGCCAAAGTGAACGGGGGCAGTTGGAATGTAACGTATGAACGAACACAGGGCACATTCCGCGTTACCGGTGAAAACGCTATCCCCGAACCCGCCTCCATGCTGCTTTTGGGAAGCGGATTAGTCGGACTTGTGGGGTTTAAGAGAAGAAAGAGATAAGCGGTTTCATAGCGGAAAAAAACAAAAGCCCTGTACCGTATCTGGTACAGGGCTTTTTTTATTTTTTCTCTGGATTCCGGATCATGGTTCGAGTGCGTTCACCACAGGCGTGCGGAATGAGATCTTGTTTTTATTGTTCGAGCCTGTCGAGAACTGTATTTCTACTTCTCGACTCACTACGTTCGCTCGAAGAATATTGTTTAATTTGTTTTCTTGGTGACTTGTGTCATGTGTCTTATAGTATTACACCATCCCCAGATTCCGCCCCTGCGCGGTGCGCAGGGCAACGAAGATGTCATCCCACGGCTTGGGGTGCGACACGGTTATGGCGGTGTTCGCTACCCGCAGCCGGATGATACGTGCGGCATACACCGAGCAGAAAAAGTGATAGTCTTTGCCTGCCCGGAAACAGAGGTAGTAGAAGGCCAGTTTGTTCCACAGCTTCAGGACCAGCAAAAAAGCGACCAGGGTGAGCGCGCCCGATATGAAAAGGCCGTTCAGGAAAGAGAGGACGATCTTGACGGCAAAGACCGCGAAGATGGCCATAAAGAGGTAGAGCCCGAGCTGCCCGCCAAAGTTAGAGATACTGTCACCCCGGCCCGCCTCAAAGGTGATTTTTCGCTGGCGCTTCAGTTTTTGGAGTTCAAGGAATTCTTCTCTCATTTTGGGCCCCCTCCTTTATAGTATAGGCTTTTTCAGGGGGAGAAGTCCACTTTTTTGATAAGCAAATAGTATGCCAGATTTTCGCCGCCACCCGGAACCGGCGAAAAAATAGTACAAAAATCAGTATTCTTCCCTCCATCCGGTCGATTCTATCTCGGCATCCTCCAGCAGAAAATGGGGCGGAGGGTTGATCATGATATCGGGGTCATAAGTCGGCGTTATCTGATCCGCGTCATTCATATTGACTGTGACGCAGCCGATAATCGTTCCAAAAAAATACACGTTTTCCATCTCATTCATTACCGCGTTATTAATGCTCCCGGCGGCATAGACCAGGCCGCGTATATACGAATTAGCCATACCGTTTGCCACGATATTACACTGGGATATCAGGGCAGGATAGGGGCGCGGCGGGTCAATCGTGACGTTCGCCGCCCCGTTCATCTTGATGTCGCCGGTTGCCACCACCGTGCCATGTATGACCGCGCCGCTCTTGATAGTGGCTGTACCGTTGACAAACCAGACCCCGTTATACGTGGTTCCCGGATTAAAATCAAAATTACCCGTTATCCGCTGACTGACCGGGGCGTCGTTACGATACCCCTCAAAGTCAACGATGGGGATCGGCACGCCCGAATTGGGGTAGGCGTCGCCGATTAACGTAATGTCACCCATGTGAATTGTGCCACTCCCCGAGCTTATATCACCGGTAATCACGCCCCCGACCGTATCCTGGATATTAATATTGCCGCCTGCGTGGATGACGTACGCGAAGGAGGCTGGCACCGATCCCCCGGTGCGGACAAAGGTCTGGATTATCTTGCGGTTTACTTCGCCCACCGTGCCGGTGGCCTCCATGGTCACGCTTGAGGTAGCGGCACTGGCAAAATGCACGCTGAACGCCCCCGGTCCCATCGCGAGGGAAAAGTCATAGGCGTTGCTCCAGTCAGGGTCAGAGTCCAGCTGCTGCTCAAGGGCGATCTGGATGCCGGTCTCGGCAAGAAAGAGTGCCTGTGATGACTGGTGTATATCCTCGCCCACGTGCACGTCGGTTACAAAAAGTGAAGTGGCCACAAACGCGAGAGTTGCCAGAAGAAACATGATGTAGATTGTGGTCACACAGGAGATCCCGTCTCTGTCAAGGGTTAACCGGCCCATAATACACACCCCCTTTTTACGGTGCCCCCATAAAAAACCCATCTTTCGAAAGATGGGTATAGGTTACACTCCACACGTGTGTCCGCGTTTCGGTAACCGGCTGCCATGCCCTGAAGCTCCATGCAGTTCAGGGCGTCAGGCCCTTGGCTTTGCGTCCCACCCTTTCGAATGGTTTGCCATTATCGGCGCGTCATCCTGTCAAGATACTATAATAGCGGCGGAAAAGAGATGTGATAGGTAGATATGATATGGTATTACGGGATATAAAAATAGTCCGTTACTGCGCATGCCCTATAAAAAACCCATCCTTCGAAGGGATGGGTCTCTATTATGCCTTGGGTGTCTCTGCGTTTCGGTAACCGGCTGCCTTTTCCTGAACCCTCATATACTCAAGGTGTTAGGCCCACTGGCTTTGCGTCCCACCCTTTCGAATGGTTTGCCATTATCGGCGCATATAGTTCTCTACTTTAAAGTATGCCACACGGCCCACGGGATTGCAATATGTGGGCGAAAATATATAGCGGCTAGCGGATAGACACATTAGTCACCTGTCATACCCATACGGGCACAGGCAGGACACAAGTAATACAAGGATATAAGGGGATTAGGAAATCAGGGGCTGGAGAATAGGATATAAGGAGACCGGGGATAAAACAACCCCCACTATCCCAATTACCCAGTATCCGGTTCCCAATCGCCTGATTACCCAATATCCTAAGCAAGAAAGAAAAGTTGCTGACTTTTGTTCACTATACGCTAGCTGCTATCCGCTAAAAAGAAACTCGCAGAACTCGCTAACCCGAGTAACTTGTGAACTATACACCTGCGTCCTGTGTCATGTGACATGTGTCTTGTGACATAGTTAAAATATGTTATAATAAAAGAACCATGGGCCCAATCGGAAGAAAAATACCGAACTTTTTTAAAGACCTCATTTCTCCCAAAGATGATTCATACCCTGTCGCTAATATCATAGTCTTAATTATTATCCTGATTTTCCTGATAATTGTCCTCAACGAATTTTTTAAAGACCTCTTTCTGGCCATGCAGTAAGCCCCTTGATTTTTTACAGTTATGGCCAATAAATTCAACACCTGTTTATAAGATGCAACATATGGTTGCTTCGGGTAGTTCGGCATCATATTCCCATCTGTTTTCTTTCCATAATGTTACGCATTTTCTTCTTCTTTATATAATAGGCATAAAGTTTGCTTACTATTGAATAGAGTTACTATGCGACAAAACAATTAAAGGATGTGTCACCATGTTATACGATCTGAATAAACCAGAAACCCTGCTTAAGAGGGACCCTTCGATAGAGAGGCGTGCCTATCCACGCTTGGTGCGGCATTTTTCAGCGCGGTTCCGGCCGCAGGAAGACACGGTGGGGGCGTGGGAGGTCCCGATCATCGAGAATATCAGCCAGGGGGGCTGTTATTTTTACAGCACGAAGCCGTACCGGATCGGTCAGCTTCTGGATATCGAGATACAGTTCCCGGCCCTGGGCAAACCGGTCCACTTTACCGGAAAGATAAAACGGCTGGCAACGAACGAACAGATGCGGGTGCGCAGATTCGGGATGGGTGTTTCTTTCATCTCGATGGATGCCCAGCACAAGGCCGGCTTTGTCGAGACCCTGGCGTTTTTCCTGACCAAACAGAAGACAGCATAAAAGATACACCGCCAGTATCACAGGCCCGCATGCTCAAGTAGTACAGGTTCAGGGAACCTCAGGAAGCGAAGAAACTTGATTCCTCCTTCGGAGCGCGAGGTTGCCTGAACAAGCAGAAGACAGCATAAAAAGACCTCCGTGTACAGGGGCAGCAACCGACTCTATTGCAGTCAGTCATACCTTCCACTAGCTTATTGACTGTCTTTTCAGGTTGCTGTCCCTGTTTTTTACAGATCAAGACCGTGACTAGTACCTTGTTAAATAACGTTTGATACTTTTTTGTCATACCCGCGAAAGCGGGTATCCAGGTTATAGATTCCCGTTTTCACGGGAATGACATGCAGAAAGAAAAAACAGACATTGCTTAACAAGACACTAGTCAACTTACGCCATACTGCCTAACCGAGACCTCACCGCTCAATAAGCCCGATCTTGCACAAAATCAGCCTTTTTCTTAAAAAAGCCCACAGATGTGTCGGATTTTCTAAACATAGACTCTACACAGGTGTCGTGTTTTTTAGACACCCCCGTATTTTAGAGGGTGTTTGCATAATGTCCCCAGTTCTTCACCATCCCTAAAACCCTGAAAAGAAAGGGGTAAAAAAATCTCATAAATCCTGCCCAAGGCCCCTTTATTGGCATACGTTCTGCTTATTTAGAAATAGCATTTCTTCAACCAGACTCACAAACACTAAAGGAGTCCTTCATGAGTTACAAAAATGTCTTTATTCTCGCACTTATTTTGTTCGCGTTTGGCCTATTCGCTATCCCACAGGCACAGGCGGTAACGATTCTGCCTGCCTATGATTTGGTGGTAGACGGTGTAACACTCACGAGCCATTACGACGATTTCTACGTGTATCCTGCCTCACTCATGATTGCGCTGGCCGATGCGAATCCGTCCGACCCGAATATGACCTGGACCGCCGCAGAGTGGGACGTCAATACCGGCACAGGCAAGTTGGACGTGATTGTTTTGATAAAGACCGGCACTGGAGCCAACAAGAATAATACTGTCGCCGGCGGCATGGTATTCGAGGATCCCTTTTTAAATGGCGCTGGCAGCACGACGTCCGGTATCTGGGGGTTAGGCGATGCGAGCGTAAATGGCCCTGTCACCGTTGACCAGGTACTGGCCTATCTGGCGGTTACTACCGGTCTTGAAGGTGTTACTGTCCCTGTTTTTAACTTTGACCTTACAGAGCCTCCTTCTGAGGGAGGGGATCCGAAAGACTTTCTGAACGTATGCGGAGAAGTGAGACTCCAGGCCCCGGACGGGACTGTGCCGGCAAACGCCCGGTGGGCATTTGATAGTAACCTTAACGGCACATTCGACCCGGATGCATGGGTCTACGCCCCGAATACATTAACGATTCCCGGCACTGCGCATAATTATCTAATCCACAATAATAGAGGAAGCGGAAAGCTTGATTATGTGGTGTACGCCCCTACGATGGACCTGAGCCAGTGGACATTCGAGGAAACGGGTATTAATTACCGGTTTGTTGTGGATTTACGGATGAAGGATCAGGACGGGGCAGGCGAGGAGATGTATCTTACCGGGACATTTGCCGTCGGGGACGACGACGATGATGTCGACGACGACGATGATGATGACGATGACGATGATGACGGCACCATCCCCGAACCTGCGTCCGCACTACTTGTGGCCTCAGGCCTTATCGGCCTTGCGGGAGCTAAACAAGGTTTTATCAGGAAATAACAACACGACCCACCCCAGCCCCCATAACGTGTAAGCCCCCCAACACGCTTTTACGGTGACGCAGGGATATGTGAGCTGCGTCAAAGAGAGTGGTATCTCAAGTGAAAGATATGGCTTTTCTTTCAGCCACCAACAACCACACACTAAAAGAGGGGGGTATTCCCATGAAGGTATGTAATCAGAGAGGGGTCGGCCTCTTCGAGGTCATTATCGCCATCTCCATCATGTTTATCCTGGCGGTGACGGCGATCTCCGCACTCCAGCCGTATCCCGCCATCCGGCTTTCCGCCGCTGCCGAGACTATGGCGACCGACATCGAGTATTCACACAAGCTCGCGGTTATCGAACGGGCCAATCACGGCATCCGGATCGATCCTTCCAGCGAACAGTACTTTGTCTACCGGCAGACCACCAGTAACAAGGTGCCCAGCCCGGTCACCGGGGCTGATCTGGGCATCGACTATATCACGAGCAACGAGTTCAAAGGTGTTGACGTGATAGGTACCAACTTTGGCTATCAGATCGAGTTTAATTCAAAGGGCGAGCCTCGCGATCAGTACGGCAATCTTCTGACATCGGAGGCGGTCATTACGCTTGCGCATCCGGCGGGTTACAACACGACTATTCACATCGAGCCGGGTACGGGGAAGGTAACCGTCCAGTGAGAGGTTCGGACGGCTATTTCCTGCTTGAACTGGTGCTGATTATCGTGGTGATCGGCATAGCGCTTCTGCCGGTGGCAAGCTCGATCGGTATCGCCCTGCAGAACTCAACGGTCAACGAGGCGAAGACCGTTGCCAAGAACCTTGCCGAAGGCATCATGGAAAAGACGCTGAGAGAGACCTTTCTCTCGGTGGCCGATGCGAGCGCCACCACCTTTCCGAACCCCTTGGATAATTACAGCTATACGGTCAACTGCGACTATGTGCAGCCGTCCGACTTAGACACCGCGGTCGCCGGTCCCACAGACCATAAACGCGTTGAGGTGACCGTCTATAAAAACAGCGTTCAATACGCGCGGCTTGTCAGCGTAAAAACGGATTATCATGATGAGGAATAAGATAAAAAACACCAGGGGGATCACCCTTATAGAGATTCTCCTTGTGGTTATCATTATCGGGGTACTGGCGGGATGCCTTGCCCCGATTATCACCGGCACGGTGGATGCCTGGATGTTCAGCTCGCAGCGCACCGCGATGCTGGAGGACGCGCGCACGTCGCTTTTCAGGATGGCGCGGGAGATCAGGCTCATCAGGGGGGAGACGTATATATCGTCGTTTTCTCCGACACTGCTCGAGTTTCAGGATTACTACGGCAATAACGTGCGTCTTGAGCAGTCAGGCACCGATCTTCTCCGAAACGGCCACGTTATGGCCTCGGGGCTTAAGACGACCGGCGGACTTCTCTTTCTGTACTTTGACGGCAACGACCTCCAGACGACCGTCACCGCGAATATCAGGCGGATTGTGGTGGCGCTGACACTGGAAAACGGTGCGGGGGAGCTCTCGCTGCAGAATCAGGTGTGCCCCCGGAACCTGCAATAAATAACATTATGAAGACACTGCTTAGGGATAACAGGGGCTTTTCGATCATGATTACCATGGTGGTCATCATGATGCTGGCCACGCTTGCCTTTACCTCGATGTCGCTCTTTGTGACCGATACCCACATTACCCAGGAGGAGTGTGATTCGACGCAGGCATTCTACCTGGCAGCGGCGGGTGTCGAGTGCGCCCTTGAAGAAGCGCTGAGCGGGGAAGGCAACTGGAACTGGTCATCGGGCCTTACAAAGACGATGAACGAGGGGAGCTTTACGGTGTATTTTACCGGCCAGTCGGTCAGCACCGTTACAATCAACTCAACCGGTACCTGTAACGGCAAGACCCGCAAGATCGGCTGTTCGCTCAAGCGCTCTCCCGGCGAACTTCCCGAGGCGTTTCACTACGCGATCCACGCCGGCAACACGGTCAATATGAATAGCTCGGAGGGGATTATCGACGGCAGTGTGAGCTCGACCGAGGGCACGATACACGAGGGGGAGATGGAGATCCTCGGCGAGGTCACCCCCTACTCAGGAGTCTCGCTTCCGCTCTTTGACTTTACCGGCTATTACCGGGATACCCCGCCCGAACACCGTATGACGGAAGGTTTCACCTTTGAGTCAGGCCAGACCTATAGCGGACTGTGGTATATCGACGGCAATGCGTATGTCGAGGATAATGTGACGATAGAGGGTTCGGTCATCTGTACCGGCAATATCAACCTTGCCCAGTCAGAGGGCATTACCATTATTCCGACCAAGCCGTACCCGGCGATTATGACCGCGCAGAACATCATAGCGACAAACCTCTCCAATTCATATATCGAGGGGCTGGTCTACGCGGCAGGGGACGTCAACAACAACCTCCTGAACCATCTTTCGAATGTCGAATTTTTCGGGTGTCTGTGCGCCGGCAATACCTTTAACATGAATAACGCGGAGAACGTCCGCATTACCTACGATCCCGAGATAGGGGAGATAGGTGTCCTCTACTGTCCTGAGTCATACGGGGATATCGAGCCGGACGACAACGGTGGTGCCGGCTGGTGGCGGGAAGAGTATTAATGTATTCTATGAACACATGTTGCGGAAAGGACTTACTATGAGAAAACGCGTCGTCAAAAAGAAACTGGGAGAGATCCTTATAGACTGGAATATCATTAACCACGAGCAGTTCCGGCAGGTGGAGGAGATGCAACGGGCCGAGTTCAACCGGATGCTGAGCGGCGAGATTCTGGTCGAACTGAAGATTGCCCGTGAAGAGGACGTTACCCGGGCCCTTATCGCCCAGTATAACCTCCCTTATATCTCGGTCGATGACTACGACATCTCCAAAGAGGTCCTCGGGCTGGTCCCGGGTGAGATATGCGAGAGAAACATGCTGATGCCGCTCGACAGGTTCAATCACACCCTCGTTATCGCCATGTCCAATCCGCTGGATACCCAGGCGATAGAGGAGGTAAGGGCGATATCAGGGTGCAGTGTGCAGACCTTTATCGCGACCGCCTCCGGTATCGAGCGGAATATCAAAAAGTACTATGCAGCCGGCAAGAATGAGGCCGCGGTGCCTGCGTAGAGCCCACCACATTAAGCACAGGTTTCGTGAGGTTACGTCAGGTTACGTGATGTTGCGCGACGTTGCCTTATAAAAAAATAACTGCGTGGAATGTTTTTGCAACCTCTCGAAACCTTACGCAACATGACGAGACATTACGAAGCCTTACCTTCCCAATCCGGAATCCATTTCCTTAGTGTCATCCTCGGGCAAAGACCCGGGGGTCCATTTTATTTCTGGATTCCCGTTTGCACGGGAATGACAGATGGGTTTTGTCATCTTCGGGCAAGGACCCGGGGATCTATTTCTTTATCTTCCTCGCCTCAGCTTACCTCACCTCTCTCGCCCCCTTGGGAGAGGGTCCGTTGGCAGATAGAGGTAATCGCCGCTTGCCACATTTCCTCTCCCCACGGGGGAGAGGTGAGGTGAGGGGTATTGTTGAACTTGAGACCGTTGCAAAACCCTGCTAAAGCCGTCATTGCGAGTCTGAATGGCGAAGCAATCCCATTTTTGAGATTGCTTCGGTCGCTGTTGCTCCCTCGCAATGACAGCACGAGATACTTTTTCAACGGTCTCAACTTTACATTGTCATTTTGATTTTTGGAGTTTGATTTTTTGATTTATTGATGAGTTGCGGAACGCGGGTTAAGGTTAGACGCTATGGGGCTTCGGAGAGGCAATGTCGTTCTGCCGTAGTTTTTCTACTTCCCCGCGCAGCCGGTCTGAGATATTCTGGTAGATGTCCTCTTTCGTATCGCCGCCCGCGGCAAGGTCGCCCGCAGAGAGTATCTTTCCGAAGGTGACACCCAGCCTCGCGAGGCGCGGCAGTTTTCTGAACGAAGGCCACGCCTGATATGTCCCCTCGATAAAAACCGGGATGACCGGAACAGAGCTTTCCTGTATCAGGATACCGGCGCCTTTTCTGAACCGCTGGAGCCTGCCGTCGGGTGACCGCTGCCCCTCGGGGAAAAACGCGATCACCTTTTTCTGGTCAATCAGAAAAGTGCAGATGCGCAGCGTCTCGACCAGGTCCCTGACCGGATCGATACGGATGAGGTGTCCGATCTTTTGAAACGGGCGGATCAGGGCCATATCAAGGAGGACACGCATCCCGACAAAGTATGTCTCCGACGTCAGAGAGAGGGGCAGGGCGCTTACCAGGGCAAAGCCGTCGAGATAACTGACGTGATTCGGGCACAGGAGGACCGGGCCTTCTTTTGGGAGATGTTCCGCGCCGCGGACAGAGAGCCTGAAGAATACACGGAAGATACCCTTAAAGATGTAATACGCCATGGCCCTGACGCATCTCTCGAAAAGAGAGGGTGTGATGCTGATTTCACGAAGGGATTTTTCTTTAGGCTTTACCTGGACGGTTGCGCCCCATGAAAAATCAAACTCCTTCATGAGCGAGGCCACCTCTGTCTCGGGCATCATCTTTTTCGCCCTGAGAATCAGGTCCTTCACCGTCCGCGCCCCGGCGAGCTCGAGCCCTTCCTCCTCGGCCAGGTGAATCCCCAGGAACTTCTCCAGCTTGATCAGGAGTTCGATCATATCCAGCGAATCAAGCCCCAGGTCGAGTTCAAAGTAGTCGTTGAGCGAGACCTCTTTTTTAAACTCCTTTGCCAGGAAATCGATGATGCCCTGCGATACATCCGAGGCAAGGAGTCTCTGGTCGTCCTCGGAGAGCGCCTCTTCTTCCCTGAAGCCGGCAAGGTCATCCTCATACAGCGAGCGTATGGGATACCGGATCAGTTTTCCCAGCCGCGTCCGCGGGAGCTGCCTGGTGGTGAGGACAAACCCCTTGAGTCTCTGCGGAGGCGGCAGTTTCTGGGAGAGGTTGTCGATTTCCCATTTAATGCTCTGCCTGACATTAAACTTGTCTTTTTTTTCAAACTCTTCTTCATTGGGGACGATGATGCCGACCAGTTTTTCCTTCCGGTCTTCGTCCGAGTAGACCGCCGTCACGCAGATCTCCCGTATGTAGGGAGACTGTTCATAGTGTTTTTCGAGCTCCTCCGGATTAATATTTTTCCCCGACTCAAGGACGATGAGTTCCGACTCGCGCCCCTTTAAAAAGAGATGTCCGTCCTTATCCAGCCGGCCGACGTCTTTGGTGTGGAACCAGCCGTCCCTGAGCACCTCCCCGGTAAGATCGGTCTGTTTATAGTAACCCTTCATAATATTCGGCCCGCGGACGACGACCTCGCCGAAGCCCTCATCATCAGAGCTGTCGATACAGACCTCGACATCGGGTAGCGCCCTTCCCACCGAGCCGATCTTTGAGCGTCCCGGTGTGTTAAAGGTCAGGACCGGGGCGGTCTCGGTGAGGCCATAGCCCTCAAGCAGGGTGAAGGTGAGCCTCTCAAAGAAGAGGGCGCACTTTTTATCCAGCGCCGCCCCCCCGCTTACAAGTATTCGCAGACAGGGCCCCAATGCGGCGCACACCGGGCGAAAGAGACGCCGCCGCAGCGCGGGCGGCATCCGTGAGGCAAGCGCGAAGGCAAGCCGCCCGGAAAGCGGCTTTTCAGCGATCTTTTTTTCGATACCCTTTTTTATCCGGTTAAAGAGCAGGGGCACGCCGACCAGTATGGTAACCTTACTTTCATGGAGGCATTTTTTCAGGGATTCACCGCCGAGGTCGGCGGGAAAGCTGACAGCCGCCCCCAGGAAGAGGGGCGTCATGAGGGAGACGGTAAAGGGATAGGTGTGGTGAAGCGGAAGGAGACAGCTGAATATATCGTCCTCCCGTGCGATGCCCAGCGCGTGGATCGAGGCAACATTGGAGAGGATATTGTCGTGTGAGAGCATCACCCCCTTGGCGACGCTGGTGGTCCCGGAGGTGTAGACGATTGAGGCCACCGCGGATGACGCGATTTTCTCCGGCTCCGGGGATAAAGTATCGGGGGTCTTTTTCTCCAGGGCCGCTTGTGTCTCGTCGGTATCGATCTGCACAACGGTCAGGCCGGGGAGGCCGTCGATATGGTATTTGATATTTTTAAAAAGGGCACGGCTTGTGATGAGACACGTCGCCTCCGCGTGCGCGAGGAACTGGGCGAGGAAACCGCCGGCAAGCTGAAAGTCAAGAGGCACCGCCACCGCGCCCAGACACTGTATGCCCAGGTATGCAAAAAGCCAGGACGGCGAATTTTCCAGCACGATCCCCACATGGGTTCCCCGGCCGACCCCTTTTTCTTTTAGGAGACTCGCGTGCCGCTTTGCATGCTCAATAACCTCCTGATAGGTGACGGCCGCAAAGGTATCGCCGGCCTGATAAAAGAGCGCGGGACGGGCGGGGTATTTTTCAACTACCGAGAGAAATGCCTCGAAGATGCCCTGAGGGGGTCTGTTCATTGTTTGGTCGCGAGATAGAAGGGCGGCACGTATGTTTGTTCAAGCCCGTCGATAAAGTATTCAAAGAATGAGACCGAGCGCTTAAAGAGCTCCCTTTCGAGCTCATCGATCTTTGCCAGATAGGGCACCACCGGTCCGTAGTAGTCAATCGCCTCGCCGATGGGTTTGAAGGTGAAGCCGTGGACATGGAGCAGCCTCCACAGCTTTTCCTCCATAAGGGCGTACCAGTGGGTGATACCCTTTCGTTTACTTTCCTGATACATTTCCCGGTAGATACCGAACGCCATCGGGCGCTCTCTTCGGCCGCCGGGATGGGTAATTTTTTGATCCGGCCGGTCGATGATGTGCGGCCCGTAATAAAGGCCGTCGTCTTTTCTTCGCCGGTAGTTTTTGCTGATCACGAGCCGGGAGATCTCGGCGGCGTGTTCCTTCTGGAGAAGCGCGTCATCGGCGGTGATATCCGGGCAGTGTTTCTCGAGCGGGAAACCGAGCGGCGAATAAAGGATGAGGCGCGCCGCGCCGATGATGCCGTAGGGGTCCATCGCGACGACATGCAGCGATACCTTATCGTATTCGTCGCTCTCTCTCCTCTGGGGGTAATCCGCCTCATGAATAAAATTGCACTCATGGCAGTAGACCTGATAGCGCAGTCTGAAACTTTCCTCAAGAAGCTCTTGGGAGTCTACTATCTTAAAGGTAAAATGGGTGGATCCGATCGTCTCCATGTGCATCTTAACCCTCAATATATAAATAGGTTATACACGTACAGCATAACACATAAATGACGAAGAGTCAAAAAAAAACGGCTTGACCGTTTTATTTTTCAAACTATAATGAATAATTACAGTTACAGTCCCGGCGGCACCGGCCTTTTGGAGGGCTGGGGACGGGGGCTTGAAAAGAGGCGGCGGCTTAGGTCGCCCAAAGGAGCGGCATGCTTGAATTTTTTACCTTAGTCTATAAAAAACCGGAGGATATTATCCGGTATTCCGAGCGCCGTGCCATCGACACCTTCCGGCACGCGGCGCGGACCGTGCCGGCCTACCGGGAGCTCCTGCGGCAAAGGGGGGTGGACCCGGCCACCATCAAGGGCATCGCTGATTTTAAAAAGCAGGTGCCGGTGATCAGCAAGAAAGAGACCTTCCTCGAGCACGACTCCATACAGAAACTGTGCGTCAAAGGCAGGCTGAGCGACCTGAAGGAGATACTGGCCAGCTCCGGCTTTTCAGGGGCATACTCCTTCGGTCTGAGCACAAAAAAAGACGTGCTCACGTCGATGGCCGCCATCGAACGGGTCTTTGAATACATCTTTGACGTCCGGGAAAAACGCTCGCTTCTGGTGAACGCCCTTGCGATGGGGGTCAAGGTGCCCCTGCGTCCCGAGAGTCCCCTGGCCAAGATCGACACCGGTCCCCGCGTTGACACGATACTCGCGGTGATTAAGAATTTTACCAGGTGTTTTGAACAGATTATCCTGATCGGCGCAAATAATCTGATCAAACAGGTCATCGAAGAGGCCCCGGGCGAGGGGATAGACCTCACCAGACTCAATATCCGGATTATCTTGGGCGGCGATTTTTTTCCCGAGAGCCTGCGCTCCTATCTCCTCAGTCTTTTGGACAGGCACCTTGAGGGCGAAAAAAAGATGGTAATCGGCTCCTCACTCGGTGTCTCCGAGATCGGGCTTAATATCTTTTTTGAGACAAGAGAGACCGTGCTCATCAGGAATAAGGCATCGCATTCCCCCGCGCTTGCCCGGGGTCTCTTTGGCCAGGACGCCCCGTTTCTCCCGATCCTTTTTACCTATGACCCGACCCGGATTTATCTGGAGGAGGAAGACGGCGGCCTGTTGGTGACCGCACTCGGCAAGGAACGCATCATGCCGCTTGTCCGCTACCGGACAGGGGACAGGGGGAAGGTGCTTGCGTACGGTGAGTGTAAAGAAAAGCTCGCCCGTTTGGGGCTCGGGAAATACGTGCCCCGGGAGCCGTTTCCTTTTGTGCTCTTTTGCGGGCGGGGCGCCCATGTGGATATGAAGGGAAAGGCGCTCTACCAGGAGACGGTGAGGGAGATCCTCTACCGCAATAAAAGGATAGCCGCCTCATTGTCCGGGTTTTTCAGGCTGCGCAAGGCAGCCGGTGTGCCTGTCTTGGAACTCCAGCTTAAAAAGGGAAAGAAGGCGCTTGAGCGCGCTGCCGGCGAGTATATAACCCGGGCCGTCCTCAAGGCCTCGGGTGTGCGGGTGCGGCTTAGGGCGTATCCCTACAGTCTATTTCCCTACGGCATGGAGATGGATATGACGCGGAAGTTTGAGTATGTGGGCTAGGGCCGGCGGTGTAGACACCGGAATGGTAAATCAATGACAAATGCCAAATCTCAAATGACAAATATATTTTCATCCCCACCTCGCATCCGAGTACGGGATACATTCCAACAGGGATCCAGGAAAAAACACCCCTCACCCCGACCCCTCTCCCGAGAAGCGAGAGAGGTGGCGTACTCATACTATTTCCTCTCCCCTCTGGGGAGAGGTGAGGTGAAGGGGGAAGATAAGGTTCGAAAGGTTGCATATAAACTACTACAAACGCACGAAGTAACCTGTCATTGCGAGGGAGTAACAGCGACCGAAGCAATCTCAAAAACGGGATTGCTTCGCCTTCGGCTCGCAATGACATTAATTGCGTTTGTATTAGAAAGCCGGATATCTATTGGTTAAGGCAACGTCACGCAACGTCAGGCAACCTGACGTAACCTCACGGAACTGAAAGAGTAAAAAGATAGATTACACGGAAGATCAGGCCGGCGGTGAAGAGGAAAATAAAAAAACGGGCTAAGAAATTAGCCCGCTTTTTTTCTCTATGTCAAGGAAGGAGGAATTACTTTTTCTTTCTGATTATGCCCAGCGTACTCAGGAGTCCCAGGCCTAACAGCGACATGGATGCCGGCTCAGGAATGACATTTCTATAGCCGATCGCACTGCCGGTACCACCCTTAATAACCCAGTCACCATCACCAAGGCCTATCGGTGATGTTACCTCAATAGTGAACTTCATATCCGCATAGGTACCTGCCGGTGTCCCGTCCCACAGCAGCACGGGAACGGCATTGGTATTATACTGATCAGCCCACAGGCCGCCGACAACGTCCAAATACAGTGTTGCCTGTACGCTGCGATCGAGATAGATGGTGCCGCGATATGTATAGGGCTCAAGCGGTGCATTATACCGGATGTGTCCGGTCATAGCGAGCACAAGGGTCCCCTCGGTCACACCCGGAAACCCATCGAGCGCATCACCAAAGTAGTTATATACCGTCTCGTCGTTTCTATCGCCAATGAGTGCTCCAGCGACCGGATAGTTCTTTGAATAGTCCTGATATAACAGGACCTTTCCGCCGACCGAGAGAATCCGCATATCCTTATAGTGTGGATCGGCAGGAGACGGCCCTGGTTCTTCAAACCCGTCTACCCACACATCATCAAACCCATAGAAGATACCGGTCAGTTCATACGGGTCGTCACCTCTATCAAAGACAACATTGCCTGGTTCAATTATGGTGTTTACCCTGAAAAGACCCCACGTATCCTCGTTAAAACCCGCGTTGGCATAGGTCTCTTCATACTTTGACTCACCAAGCCCGCCTGAGGGATTGGCATAGTCGGCATTCCACTGGGAGCCGTCCCAACTGTACAGGGTACCCCAGTCATACAGATTTCCTACTTCAATCGCTACGTCTGCTGCCTGTGCGACTGCCTGTGCCGCAAAGGTGGCAATTACCGCAATTCCTAACACTACGAGCAACTTCTTCATAACTCCCTCCTCCTTCGTTCCTTGTTTATTTCAGGTTGATTGTATATATAGCAAAGGAAGCACAGACACCAACTGTGTACACCTCTAATAAGCAAGGGGTATGCCAGATTACTGAAGATGGGTGGTAGCAGGGGCGATTTTCCCTGAAAAACAGGCATAATTTTCTATAAATCTATATAATTGAAAAAGTTATATACATTTAACGCACGCCCTCCCACACCCTGCTTCACATGAGGAAATGGTTTTTCCTTATACATATATAGGGAGAAAAAGGGAATAGCAGGCTAAAAGACGGTCGAAATTCTTAAACGTTGTCCATAATTCTCAACATAAAAAAGGGTTCCACTATCCACCCCCCCCCTCTTCTTAACCTACGAGGTTCAACCTACGAAGTTGCACCTCGTAGGTTAAGAAGAGGGGGCACATACAGGAGTGAGACTGCCGGTACACAGGGTCTTCTCACATCCGACGGGCCCGCCATAAGTAACTGCAATCCGGGGTATGGCCCGGCTGTCTTACAGAACTCACCGGTTGCCCCGAATACCCGCTGTTTTATCGCATCCCGGCCTAGTACCCTGTTTCTCAGCGGGTTGAGAGGCGCGGTCAGGCCCCGCAGCTTTCCCTGCGCGTTTTTGCGGTTATTTCAGCCGTGCTGCGTGATTTTTTTACACAATGTGCCTTGCTTTTCCCTGGGAAAAATGATAAACTAAAACAAATTGGTGAGGTGGTGGTGGTGAAAAAACTTAAGTCTTTAAAAGAGCAGCGACGTTTCCCCCGCCGAGAACTCTATCTTCCTGTTTTCTACAAAGTGCCCAACAGGCCGACGACCTCCGACTGGGCCCTTACCCGGGATGTAAGTGAGCAGGGGATCAGGTTTGTCTCTGATGCCCCGATCAAGGAAGGGACCAAGCTGAAACTGGAGATCGATATCCCGGGAAGACTCTTTCTGCTTCTCGCCGAAGGAAAAGTTGTCTGGGCGCGCAGTCTCGAGAACCAGAACCGCGACAAGGGGCAGGGCCGCAAGATGACCGAAATCGGCATCAAGGTCGATATCAACAGTCCCCTTGAGGCAAAGCTCTGGAGTAAATTTCTGAAGCGGCGCGTGACGAAGGCGATCGATGAGTGGATTGAACAGCTGAAAGAAGAAAACCAGAGCTGACGTTTTCCTGCCACTGGTTTTCTGTAGGCCATTTCCTCCTCAGCCGATTTCTCCGGTATACCCTCCCGCATCTTATGGCGTCTGTGCACACAGATTGCGCACGCCGTCCTCATTTCTGCGAGTCAGCGTTTAACCCAATCTGTCGTTAAGCGCGCACGCCTCCTTTTTTATCTCTTCACACCCCTGGAAGCTTATCCCCCGGGACACCAGCGGAAAAACTGTATTATTGGTATAGAGCGGCTCCTCACGCAGCTCAGGAGATTCATCGGCGGTTATTTCGAAGTCTCTTGTGCCGGGGATCGGCGAGAACTGGGCGGTTTTAATGCGCGCACCCTGCGCGTGCACAAGGCGTGCGGTCCGGAGGACCTCGTCTTTTGTCTGGCCCGGAAGCCCTATCATGATATATACCTCAATGTCACTCCCGGTGTATCCCGCCTGCCGCAAGTACCTTATGGCGCTTTCAAGGTGAATGGTATCGGTTTTTGCATCGGACGATTCACGCTGCACCCCGGGAGAGGCGCTCTCAAAAGAAAGCCGTACGGTTGTCACGCCCGCCTCGCGAAACAGCCTGCATAACTCCTCATCGAGAAAGCGGAGGTGTATGCCGTTCGGCAGATGGAGCCGCACTTTCCTTTTTTCCGCGGCCAGACTTCTTAAGAGCGGCTTGATGTGATCGGATGCCTGATAGAGAAGGGCGTCGTCATAAAACGCGATATCCTCCATCGAGAAACGGTCCCGGTAATACGAGATTTCCCGGGCCACCGTTCTCCAGTCGCGCCTCTCGAACTCCGGGTGAAGAATGCGCGAGGCGCAGTAGGTGCACCTGAACGGGCAGCCGAGCGAGGTGATGATGCCTGCCGATTTCGGGTGGTCTATGAGATGGTAGGCGGGGAAGGGATTTGCGTCGAGCGCCAAATCGATACTATCATAATCGCGTCTGATGCCCGCGAGGCTGTCGGCTAATTGCAGGAGAGGCAGCCGTCCGTCCCCGGTTATGACATGGTCTGCCCCCGAACGTGCCCTGGCATGCGCGGGGAGCAGGGTGGGGTAGATGCCGCCGAGTGCCACAGGCACCCCGGGGTACAGGCGTTTAAGGAGCGCGATCATCGCGAAGGCCCCGGGATACCAGTAGGTCATAGTGCAGGTGACGCCGACAAGGAACGGGGTCGGCATGGCGCCGATCTCTCTTTCGACGATCTCCGGGGCGAGGCCGTAGCGTTTATACCGGCGCCTCACCTCCTTAAAGACAGGGGGCTTTTCGATGACCTCGCTTGGAAACTGCCCCGTATCATACCGCCGCAGGGCCGGCCTGCGTGAGGCCGCCGGCCCGGTGCAGGAAGGATGGTGCCGGTTCAGGCAGTCCAACAGGCGGACCGTGTAGCCGAACTGCTCGAGGAAGGATGCGATATACAGAAGCCCGAGCGGTTTGAGCCAGAGGTCAAAGGCGGCAAAGTCATAGATCCAGGGGTTGATCAGAAGAATATCTTTGTTCACGGGTTCTACGAGTTCGCGAGTTACACGAGTTAAAAATGGTTAACGAGTTCGCCAGTTCTACCCTTCGACCGAGTTTATCCCGAGCACGGTCGAGGGACTCAGGGCAGGCGAGTGCGCGGGTTCGCGAGCTCATTATAGCGACTAGCGTGCAGCCCTTCGATAAACTCAGGGCAAACGGGTAGCGTATAGCAAAATCAAAAATCAAA
>JAFGGP010000032.1 GCA_016930485.1 Candidatus Omnitrophota bacterium
CATGGCCAACTACACCCGGTACGGCTTCTCGGGGGTTGCCGCAAAACCCTATACCCTGGAGGAACTGAGTGCGGTGCTTTACCGGGTGATTATGCAGAAGGATCGACAGTGATAACCCGGTTGTTACAGGGGAGACAGTATGACAGGACCGGATAAACCGAAACGAGGCATCAGGCGCAGGGTTGCAATACTTATTATGTTTGCGACAGGCACGATCGCGTCTCTCGGTATTATCGTAGGCTACTGGTCGGGATTTCAGCTCTTGGGCCAGACCATGGAACGCGACTACACGATGATGGCAAGACTGCTGGCAGCCTCTATGACGCGCATGATCGATGAGGAGATCAACGATCTGGAGGTATTTGTGAGCAGTCCGATGTGGCAGGCCGCGGTGCGGGAAAAAAACCTGCAGCACGGTGCATTAGAGGCGCGCGAGAGAGAACGCTATTTCATGACGATAGAAAAGGGCTGGTCCGAAAATGACCCCATCATTCAGGAGTATCTGGTCAATCCCCTGAGTCTCAGGCTGAGACAGCTTGTAGGTGCCGAGTCAACGATAAAGGAGATTTTTTTAACCGACCGGTTCGGGGGGGTAGTGGGGTGTTCGGGAAAAACGTCGGATTTCTATCAGGCCGATGAGGAGTGGTGGCAGTGGGCCTTTGGCGGTGGCGAAGGGGCCGTCTTTGTCGGTGAGGTCGAATTCGATGAATCGAGCAGGGCGTGGGCCCTTCCTTTTGCCGTACCCATGAAAGACGGAACAGGGGAGGTTATAGGCGTCTGTAAGGCTATTGTCGATATGAAGACATTCTGGGACACCCTGGAGAGTTTCACCATCGGAGAGACGGGACACGCCGTTTTGGTGAACGAGGACGGGTATATTCTGTTTCATCCGGAGATAAAACCGCTCTCGGTTAGACTGACGGATGAGAAAGAATTTGCGCAGGTCAGAAAGCGGCCAAACAGATGGACGCTGATACGCCATTCCCCTGTGTACACAGGGACGGTACTAGGCATTTTTTCGGAGATTCATCACCCTGTCTTTATAAAAACAGGCCAGCACTGGCTTATATCTCTCATTCAGGATAAGGACGAGGCGTTTGGTCCGTTTCTGGAGTTGATGGGACAGATGGTTCTGGTAACGGTTCTCATGGTGGCGTTAATGGCCCTGACAGGAATTGTTTTTGCCGGGAGGTTTGTCAGGCCGATTGATCGGCTCTCCGAGGCCGCAGGACACATTGCCCGGGGCGACTGGGAGTACCGGGTGGATGTCAAGACGGGGGATGAACTTGAGCAGCTTGCCGATACACTGAATGCAATGGCACAATACCTCAAGACGACCACTGTTTCTATCGATACCCTGCGGGAGGCCCAGGAGCGGTTTCGTATAGTAGCGCGCAGCACCAGTGATTTGATCTGGGAATGGGACATAGAAAACGGCACCTTGCAGTGGTTTGGTGATATTGATGCCAGACTCGGGTATGGTGCGGGCGAATTCCCCAGAACCATACAGGCCTGGGAGGAGAGCGTCCATCCGGATGACCGGGACAGCGTCCTTGCGGCCCTGAACCATCATCTCAAGGATCGGGAGCCGTATCAGAGAGAGTACCGCATTCTCAAAAAAGACGGCTCTGTAGCCTATTGGATGGTTTCCGGTATTGCCGAGTGGGATAAGGAGGGCAGGGCGTACAAGATGATAGGGGCTGTCAATGATGTTACCGGGCGCAAAAGGTCCGAGGCAAATTTGTTAAAGCTCAGCCAGAGCTTTCTTATGCTGGGCCCGGACTACGCACGGAATATCCAGAGTTTGACCGTTGTATGTGGCGAGATTCTGGAAGGGGCCTATGCTATCTATAAGAGGCTCGACGGCGATGGCATACTGCGCTCGGTCGGCCGGTGGCGCACGCCCGAAGATTATGGCACCGAACATAAACCGGACGGGCATATCTGCCATGATGTGATTAAACGGGGAAGTGAAGGGGGCATCTATTACATCGCCGATCTTCCCGGGACACCGTATGCCCAGACCGACCCGCACGTTGCCCGGTACGGGGTCAGGACATATATCGGATATCCGGTACACTGCCTCGGGCAGACGATCGGATGTCTCTGCATCTTCTATCAGGATAACAGGACGGTTAACGCTGACGACAGGAGGATCCTGGGTATTTTTGCCGCGGCGATAGGAATAGAAGAGGAGCGCCGGCATGCCGAAAAAGAACTCAAGGAGGCCTACGAAAACCTCAAGACGGTGCAGGCCCAGCTTATCCAGTCGGAAAAAATGGCAGGTATCGGCCAGCTATCCGCGGGCGTTGCCCACGAGATTAATAACCCCACCGGATTTGTGATGAGCAATCTGGAGACATTACAGGGGTATGCCCAGAAACTGTTCGAGACCTTTGATGAATTTGAGGCATTCTTCAACGCGAGTCTGCCTCAGGACCCGGAGAAGGCCCGGATACTGAGAGACCACCTTGAGGTGATCAAAAAAAATAACACCTTTGACTATATCAGACAGGATATCCCGTCGCTCATCGAGGAATGTCTTGACGGCGCAGACCGCATCAAGGGCATTGTCTCAAACCTGCGGAGTTTTGCCCACACCGATACCGGAGACAAGTGCGAGATCGATCTCAATGAAGAGCTTGAGAAGTCACTGAATCTTGTCTGGAATGAGCTGAAGTATAAGTGTGAAGTTACCAAGGAGTATGACGGAGAGATGCCCCGTATTCTCGCAAGCCCGGGTCAGCTGGATCAGGTCTTTGTGAATATCTTGATCAATGCCGTCCAGGCCATCCCCGAACGGGGGCGGGTTCATATAAGGACCTATAAAAAAAGCGGTTATGTCTATGCTGAAATAAGCGATACCGGAGGGGGGATCCCTGAAGAAATCCGCGCCAGGATCTTCGAACCATTTTTTACCACCAAGGAGGTGGGCAAAGGGACCGGGCTGGGCCTTTCCATCGCCTACGGGATTATCACCAACCATAATGGTACCCTGGAGGTTGAGAGCAAGGTGGGCGAGGGGACGACCTTTCGCATCGGGCTGCCGATAAGCATGACGTAATTCCTGCTTGCATACAAAAAAGGAAACAGTATAATAAACGTCCTAATATCACTTCGTATCCCAAGGAACATTTCGTAATCAGTAAACAGTAACTCGTAACTTTCTAGCGGTTAACGCAGGGCGTTTAGCGATTAGGCGTTTCAGTTTTTTCTAGACGCTCTCCGCCAGTGTTAAACGCTCAAACGGGGGTAATCATGAAAATCGAAGAACGCGGAGATCAGTTTATCATAGTCGACTTTAACGAACGCGAGGCCTATACCATCGCCTGCCGGATAGAAGAAGAGGGGATCCGGTTTTACGGAAAGCTCTTAGAGGCGGTTGCCGATCCACAGGCGAAGGGGGTTATCGAACATTTAATCAGAGAGGAACGGAGGCACCTTGCCTTTTTTACAGAGTGTCTTAGCGTGCTTGAGGAAGGCGGGGATGAAGGGTTTGAAGAAGACACTCTTTTAAAGAATATAGACTTCGGCATCTTTCAGCCCTACGAGGCGATGGGCGATCTCGGGCAGATTGTGGACAATCTGAAAAAGGCCCTGCGCCTCGGCATTGCGGTCGAAAATAAATCCATACAGCTTTACGAAACCTGCCAGGGCAGAATTTCTGATCCGGCTACCCGGGAAGAACTGAAGCGCATAGCCTGTGAGGAGGCAAAACACGCCGCCGCGCTCGAGAAGATACTGAATGCGGTATAACAGAGATATCAGGAGAGATGTATTTGCATGTCCACGGAGAGAGTATTCGCATGGCTCAGAACGCTGAGACTTCCTTTTCTTACGGCGACCATTATTCCCGTTGCCGTGGGGACTGCCGTTGGCTGGCATGAAAGTGGCCGTTGCGACTGGCTCTCTTTCTGGCTTACCTTGTGCGGCATCTCCTTTCTTCATATCGGGACAAATCTGGTGAATGATTACTTTGATCATCTCAGCAGCAATGATTGGGTGAATCCCAGCCCGACCCCCTTCAGCGGCGGAAGCCGGACGATTCAGGAGGGTTTTGTCGCGGGACATGCCGTCCTGCGCGCCTCATTTTTTTTCTTCATCCTCGGTTCTCTGATAGGCCTTTACCTGAACTGGCGGGTGCCCGGGAATGCTGTTTTGCTCTTTGGCGTGATAGGGGTTTTTTGCGGATATTTTTATACGGCAGACCCGCTCAGAATCGGATACAGGGGGTTCGGCGAACTGCTGGTGGGCCTGTGTTTTGGGCCGCTTGTTGTGATGGGCTCTTATGTGGTTCAGACCGGACACCTTGGATTCATTCCCTTCCTTGCTTCGGTGCCGGTCAGCATCCTTATCGTCCTTGTGTTATATATCAATGAATTTCCCGATTACGAAGCCGATAAAAAGACGGGCAAAAAAACGGCTGTCGTTTGTCTCGGCAGGGAACGGGCGATAAAGCTCTATCACGGACTGCTCGGCGCCTTATATCTCTATATGATAGCGTGCGTCCTCTTCGGGTTGCTGCCGTTGACCACGGCCGTTACCCTGCTGACCGCACCGCTCGGCATTATGGCGGCTCTCATATCCCGCCGCGCGTACGCCAGGACGCCCGAACTCCTCCCGGTAAACGCCCTGACCGCGGCACTTCATTTTTCCTTCGGCGCGTTATTGACAGCGGGTTTTATTCTGGATAAAATTCTTTTTACATGAGCACCAACGGACAGCATGGAACTCCAGACAATATACCATCCCATTAAAGACGAGATGCGCCGGGTTGAAGATGAGCTCGCGCGCTCCCTTTTCAAAACCAGACATTACGGTGTCGAGCGCGTTTCGCACTATCTTCTGGAGAGCCCGGGCAAGCGGATACGACCAGCACTGTGCATTCTCTCCGCAAAGGCCTCTTTGGGCAACCGCCTTTCTCCGGAGAGGGGCAAGGAGCTTATCAAGGCGGCAGCGGCGATAGAACTGATACACCTGGCCTCTCTGGTGCATGATGATGTGATCGATCAGGCGCACCTCAGGCACAACAGGCCGACAATTAATGCCAGGTGGAAAGAGGATGTGTCGATCGCCTTTGGGGACTATATCAACTCACTGGCGTTCGAGCTTATCGCAGAATGCAGCATCCCCGACATCCCGCAGTGTTTGAGTGCGGCCACCCGCCTGATGTGCGAAGGGGAACTCCTGCAGGTCTTAAAACGGGAGGACACGGTTTCGGAAGAAGAGTATTTTCTGGTTGTCAAGAAAAAGACCGCGAGCTTTTTTGTTGCGTGCTGCCGGTGCGGGTCGCTTATATCAGAGACCCGCCGGCATATCAGCGAGGCACTGAAGGACTACGGTTTCAATTTCGGCATTGCGTTCCAAATCATAGATGATTATCTCGATCTGACCGGCGCCGAGGAGGCGCTCGGGAAAGATCCCGGGCAGGATATCAAAACAGGGGAGTTGACGCTGCCGCTACTTAAGTTGCAGGGGCTCCTTTCTGAACCGCAAAAAAAAGATCTCGAGAACCTGCTGTATTCGGGGAATAAGAAAGACGCGTTTTCGCAGATAAAACATCTGTTTTTTTCTTCCGGGGCGGCCCTGAAGACGAGGGAGGCGGCCGTCTTTTTTGCCGATTCGGCCAAGGCGGGCATCACGACACTGCCCGATTCCCGCTATAAAGAAGGGCTGCATTTGCTGGCGGATTATATTATCGAACGGGGTTTTGGCGCTGATCAGAGTGCCGCAGGTGAAGCACGCACGATGTACTCCTGACATTTTTTGTGTGCACAAAATGTCAAGGGTTTCATTCGCTCCCGCTGATTCGTTTTGAGAAGTAAAACGAATCAAAACGACGGGGCTCATTAAAGGAGGTGGCTTATGCCGAGAATAGGTATCGGTGAACTGATCGTTATATTTTTAATCATCCTTCTCTTATTCGGGGCATCCCGATTACCTGAGATTGCGCGTGCGCTGGGGCGTTCGATCAGGGAATTCAAAAAAGGTGCCAAGGACCTGAACGACGAGATAGAAAAGGCGGGCAAGGAGGAGACGGACAAGAAGGAGCACATTACGTAGCAAACCCCGGTTGTTGCCCCGGACCGAATCGTGCACGGTCCAGCAAGTCGCCTTCCTGAAAAAAACAGACAGAGCCGGCACCGCCGCTCAAGACCGGCGGGGTCTTTCATATATATGGAGCAACCACTCTCTTTTACCGAACACCTGGAGGAGTTAAGGGTCCGCCTGATACGGTCGATCGTCGCCGTCATTATTGCCTCGTGTATCACCTATGCCTTTATCGAGGCCATCCTTGCTGTTTTAATCCGGCCTATCGGTGAACTCATTTTCATCGCCCCTCAGGAGGCCTTTGTCACGTATCTTAAGATCGCGTTATTCGGCGGCATTTTTCTGGCGAGCCCGGTTGTTATCTATCAGATATGGCGCTTTATTGGGATAGGCCTGAGGGTGCATGAACGCAGATACGCGATGCTCTTCGGTCCCGTGTCATTTTTGCTTTTTGTTATCGGGGCAGTTTTCGGATACGCGATCATTGTTCCGGTCGGTCTTCATTTTTTGCTCGGGTTTGCCACCGAGTCTATAAAACCGATGATTACACTTTCGCAGTATATTTCTTTTGTAGGGGTTCTGACACTGGTGTTCGGTTGTGTCTATCAGCTGCCCCTCGCAATGGTTTTCGTTACCAGGGTGGGGCTGATATCGCCACAGATATTGTCGGCCAGGAGAAGAGAGGTAATCGTCGCCATTTTTATAGTGGCCGCCCTCCTGACACCGCCCGATGTCATTACCCAACTTCTTTTAGCCATCCCGCTTTTGGCGCTTTTTGAGCTGGGGATACTTTTTTCAAAACTCTTTGCTAAAAAGTAAGTTAGAAAAGGGAAGACTTTCGGCTATTCCCGTATGTAAAGAGGATTATTTTTTCTTGACACTTGACAAATGATACCTAGGTGATATAGCGTGTAGCAGTCGGCGATTAGACAAAACTACAACATAAGAACCAAAACGGCCGGGCCAAGACCAAAGTCACCAGTGACTAAATTTCTACATTCGAATATCGAAATCCGAAACAATATCAAATGACCAAAATTCGAATGGCCCAAACAAAAAGACAGTTTTGAATTTGTTTACCCCGTTAGAAAGAAGGTTTTCAAAAAGGGGACAGCTTGCAACAGGTATTTTCTAACGGGGTTTAGGATGCAGGGTTCAGAATTTGAGACCGTTGCAAAACCCTGCTAAAGACGTCATTGCGAGCCTGAATGGCGAAGCAATCTCTCTTTTTGAGATTGCTTCGGTCGCTTTGTTTCCTCCCTAATGACAGACAGCACGAGATACTTTTTCAACGGTCTCAATTTAGGATTTTTCATTTTTAATTTTACATTGTCATTTTGATATTTAATTTTTGATATTCGATTTTCTGGCGACATGGTGACTGAAAAAGGGCCGAAGGTCGGGCCCGGTCCAACGGAGGTTGGCATGAGAGAGCAAGTAGAAGCAGCGCTCGAGAAGATCAGGCCTGCACTGCAGGCAGACGGCGGCGATGTTGAGCTGGTTGAGGTGACGGCGGACGGCATTGTTAAAGTAAAATTAACCGGTGCATGCGGCGGGTGTCCGATGAGCCAGATGACGCTCAAGATGGGTATTGAGAGGGTGCTGAAGGCAGAGGTGCCCGGAGTAAAAGACGTGGTTTCGGTTTAGCTTATTCGATTGACACGATGTTCCTTTTTAAAAAAGCTACCAGCAAAGATAAAAGAATCTATCTTACTTTTGATGACGGACCAAATCCGGACGCCACGCCGGGGATCCTTGATGTTCTTGATGTATTTGAGATAAAAGCAGCGTTCTTTCTCATCGGAAAAAACATCAAAAGGTACCCTGAAGTGGTGAAGGATATACACGCTCGGGGGCACCTTATCGGCAATCACTCTCATACCCACCCGATGCTTTTTCCGTTCTTTTCTCCCGAACTCCAGATAAAACAGACGCAAGAAGTTGATGATACATTAGAAAATTTAGGTATTCAACAATCGCGGTATTTTCGACCGCCCAACGCCATTTGCACCCAACATACCAGGGGCGTTTTCAAACAATACAATATAGTGGGGGTAAATCACTGGATTTGCGATAATCTTATTTTTTCCTCACGGTTAATTGTTTCAACGCTGTTGAAATCAATCAGGTTTCGGGGAGGCGGGATAATTGTTTTGCATGATGGGGCCCATTCGCTCATTTCCCGGACACGAAAGATTATAGCGACCGCCCTTAATGAGTTGATCCCACGGCTATTGTCGCAGGGGTACCAATTCCATAGATTGGATAAAGCGACATCTTCCAACGTGATTATAAAAGAAAGTGCCTAAGGCCTCCTTTTTCCCGCATATGTTCATTATGAAGGGCCTTGCGCTCTTATTCTCCGCTTGTATATTTCTGTGATTGGCTGTACAATAACACCATATTTCCACTGTTTTTGCTGCCCCCCTTAAAGGAGCTTACTTATGGAATGGCTTTACTTTACGATCGGTCTCCTCACCGGTATTATCTTTTTCTGGCTTCTCAATAAAGGACTTTCCAAAAACACGGTTGATCTCTTTAAACAGCAAATCAAACAAACGGGCGAGGAGCTGGAAAAAAGCCGTCTCTCTTATGAGAATGAGCGGGTCATGAGGGCCGCTCTTGAGGCGAGGCTTGATGAGGCGGCCAAGAGTCTTCGCGATCAGAAGGTGCTTTTGGAAGAGGCGTCCAAGAAATTCGCCGATGCCTTTGCCGCATTATCCAAGAAGGCCCTGGAGAGCAATAACCAGATGTTTCTGGACTTGGCAAAATCTTCCCTTGAGGGAGTCATTTCCGAGGCAAAGGGGGAGTTTGGCCAGCGTCAGGAGGCAATAAAAGGAATCGTCGACCCCCTGAAGGATATTCTGGCGAGATACGAACAGCAGATCAGCTCGCTCGAAAAAAGACGCGCCACCGATTACGGCAGTCTGGACGCGCAGATTAAGGCGCTGATGGTCGCCCAGCGCGAACTTCAGAAGGAGACAGGAAATCTGGTGACCGCTCTCAGGAAGCCGGAGGTCAAGGGAAACTGGGGGCAGGTGAGTTTAAAACGGGTGGTCGAGCTTGCCGGAATGTCGGAGTACTGTGATTTCTACGAACAGGTTTCCGTTGACTCTGAGGAAGGTAGGCTGAGGCCGGATATGATAGTCCGGTTGCCGTCCGAGAGGGAGATAGTCATCGATAGTAAGGTATCGACCAGCGCATACTTTGATGCGATAGAAGCGGATAGCGAGGAGTCCCGGAAGAATTCTCTCGTGAGACATGCACAGCAGGTAAGAAAGCACATGAGGGATCTCTCCTCAAAAAATTACTGGAGTCAGTTTTCCCGCGCCCCCGAATTTGTCGTTATGTTTCTACCGGGCGAGTCCTTTTTCAGCGCAGCCGTCGGCGTTGATAAGAATCTCATGGAGGACGGCTGGCAGAATAAGGTGATTATCGCGACACCCACAAATCTCATTGCACTCCTCAGGGCGGTTGCGTACGGATGGAGACAGGAGCAGATGACGCGCTCTGCAGCCAAGATAAGCGAGCTCGGCAAGGAGATGTACGAAAGACTGCAGACGTTCGTGGTCAATTTCCAGAGGGTCGGCCTTTCCATTGAAAGGGCGGTCGAGGCATATAACGCCTCGGTCGGCTCGCTGGAGGCACGGGTGCTGGTAACCGCACGTAAATTCAAAGAGATGGGGGTGTCGGCCAAAGAGGAGATCGGCGATGTCGATCAGGTGGGTCGCCTTCCGCGGTCCCTCTCTCCCGAAGAGAAATCCCTCAGTGTCTCTCATACTGAAGAGACGTAACTTTTTCTTCCAAAAAGAGTTAACGCATGCTAGATTATAATAATCATTATTATTTAGAAGTAATTATTGACTTTTTCCCCCGCGCATATATAATAAAAATTCCCTAAAAAGATACTTTTTACGCCACCCTTTGCTTGCAACACAGAGTCGGTCCGGGGCTTTTATGGAGCAGTATGTTGAGGCGTTGAAAAAACAGAAAATACGGATTACTCCCCAGCGACTAGCCGTCTTGCGGGTCCTGTGGAATAATCACCGGCATTTCAGTACCGAAGAGGTCTACGGCGAGGTAAAAAAGGATTTTCCCGCCATTTCACTCGCTACTGTCTACACCATACTCGATCTTTTGAAACAGAAGGGCCTTATCAGGGAGTTGAGGATCAAGTCTGATAAGACGCTTTTTGAGGCACGGGTTGACATGCACCACCATTTCCTCTGCAGGGACTGCGGGACCCTTTTTGATATCGACATGAAGCCGTGTGCGGCCCTTGAGGCGATGGCGGTCGACGGTAATGTTATCGAAGAGGCACACGGATATTTTTACGGGGTGTGCAAAAAATGTAAATGAGCCCCTGCCGTTTAGCTTCGCAAAACGAAGCTGCGGGGGCGCATTTAATCCACCAGTTTGTTTGGCGGATAATAGAGGGGAGATAACTTTGAAAGATCCACTAACGTGCACTATTACGGATGTTATACCCCGGACCCCGACGATTACGAGTTTTCGCATGACCCCGGATAGGCCGTTTGATTTTCTGCCGGGTCAGTTTATGAAGGTGCATATAGCAGAGGGCCTGTGGAGGTATCTGTCGATTTCTTCCTCCCCGGCAAAGCCGTACCTCGAGGTTACGAAGCGGATAACCGGGAGCGATTTTTCCGCGGCCCTCAAAAGAATAAAAGCCGGTGACCGGATTACTGTAGAGGGCCCGCTCGGGAAATTTGTGTATAAGGAGGAATATCAGAAAATCGGTTTTTTAATCGGCGGGATAGGAATCACGCCGGTTATGAGTATCCTCGGGTACCTAGCCGATAAAGGGCTTGCGGCAGACTGCGTGCTTCTTTATTCGAACAGGACCGTTGAGGAGGTGGCCTTTGCCGCCGAACTTGAATCACTGAGCAAACAAAACCCCCGCATCAAGATAGTCAACACGATTACCGGTGAGATGCCGCAGGGTGGGGGCCAATTGTGCGGCGTCATTGACAGAGAGATGGTTTCGCAGGTCCTGCCCGACCACCACGAGAGGATATTTTTTCTGTGCGGTCCCCCGAAGATGGTCGAATGCACGCAGGCATTATTGCTTGGGCTGGGTCAGGAGACGGAAAAGATCAAAACGGAGAATTTTGTAGGGTATTGAATTCGCAGAGTTACGCTGAATTATACGCAGAATCACGCGGAAATTCCAGTATGTTTTCGCGTTTCGTTCCGCGGTTTTTAAAAAGGAGGTAGGTATGCACAAAATGACCCAACAGAATCTTGAGGCGGCTTTTGCCGGGGAATCACAGGCACATATGAAGTATCTGATTTTTTCCGAGGCGGCCGAAAAAGAAGGACACAAGAACATCGCGCGACTCTTTAAGGCGATTTCATACGCCGAAAAGGTCCATGCCTCCAATCATCTCCGCGCATTGGGTAATATTCATAAGACGCCGGAAAATCTTGTTTCCGCAATCGGCGGCGAGACCTTTGAGGTGGATGAGATGTACCCTGCCTATGACGCGGTTGCAAAGGTGCAGGGTGAAAAAGATGCCGAACGGTCCATTCACTTTGCTATCGAGGCAGAGAAGATACACGCGGATATGTACCGGCAGGCGAAAGAGGCAGCAGCGGCCGGAAAAGACATAGAGGCGGGCCCTATTTATATCTGCGATGTCTGCGGCTATACCGTGGAAGGCGAGTCGCCTGATTTTTGCCCGGTTTGCGGGGCTAAAAAGGAGAAATTCAAAGAGTTCTAAATTCGCAGATTTACGCTGAATTATACGCAGAATCACGCGGAAATTTTAGCGTGTTTCCGCGCGTTTCGTTCCGCTGAGTTCCGCGATTTTTAAAAAGGAGGCGACAATGGCAAAGTATGAATGTCTTGCATGCGGATATATCTATGACCCTGAGGCGGGCGATCGCGATAGCGGCATTGCCCCGGGAACGGCCTTCGAGAATCTACCAGAAGACTGGGTATGCCCGGTCTGCGGTGTGGGTAAGTCGGAATTCAAAAAAGTGGAAGAATAACTAACAAAATAAATTCTATAACGCTTTCAGTTATCAGCTCTTAGCTTTCAGCGGCTGAAGACTGAAGGCTGAAAGCTTACAGGTGAGAGTCATGAGCGCACATGAAATAGTAAAGGATATCCATTGGGTCGGTGCCGTTGATTGGGACAGACGGCATTTCCACGGGTTTAGCTATACCACCCCGAACGGCACCACGTATAACGCCTATCTCATTATCGATGAGAAAATCACCCTCGTTGATACAGTGCTACCCGAGTTTTTTGGCGAGATGGCCGATGCCATATCCGGGATAATTGACCCAAAAAAAATCGAATATATCATTGCCAATCACGTAGAGATAGATCATTCAGGGGCGCTTCCCCGAATGCTGGAACTGTGCCCCAACGCTACTGTATTGTGCTCTGCCAAATGCCGTGACGGGCTCAAGAAAAACTATCACAGCGATTGGAATTTCCGTATCGTCAAAACAGGCGACACAGTCAGTCTGGGCAAGAAAACATTAGAGTTTATCGAGGCCCCCATGATTCACTGGCCCGACAGCATGTTTACCTATGTCAGAGAAGATGAGTTGTTGTTGCCGAACGATGCCTTTGGCCAGCATTTCGCAAGTGCCGAGCGTTTCGACGACGAGATCGACGAGCGCATGATCATGAATGAGGCAGCGAAATATTACGCCAATATCCTCCTTGACCTGGGGAGCATTATTCATCGCAAGCTGGAAGAAGTCGAAAAAATGGGCATCCCAATAAAGATCATTGCCCCCAGTCATGGGATTATCTGGAGGAAGGACCCCGCGAAGATCGTAGAGGCCTATAAAAAATGGTCAAGCGGAGTCATTGATTCGCCGAGGGTTATCGTGATATACGATACTATGTGGGGGACAACCGAAAAAATGGCCAGGAATATTGTAGAGGGCGTTGCCGCAGAGGGCGTTGCCGTTCGTCTCTACCGGGCACCTTTTTCAGACCATACCAGCATTCTGAAGGATGTATTGGATACGAAGGGTATCTTAGTGGGGTCCTCCACGATTCACAATAGCTTTCTCCCGACTCTGGCGTCTCTTTTGGAGGAATTCGAGACACTCAAACCAAAGAACCGGATTGGGGCCAGCTTCGGTTCGTTTGGGTGGGGCAGGGGTGCGTGCCGGCGCATCGAAGAGTCTCTCAAGGCAGCCGGTATCGATATTGTTATGCCGGCCCTGGAAACCCAGTACGTCCCCGATAAAGACGGTTTCAAGGCGTACCATCAGTTTGGCAGGGATTTTGCAAAGAAGGTAAAAGAGAGCGGCGTCTCTGTTTTAAAAGAGGCCTGACCGAGGGTGGCATATGAAGGCAATAGGCATCTCAGGAAGCCCCAGGAGAGGGGGCAATTCAGAGACACTTCTTGACAGGGCGCTGAGAGGATTGTCTGACAAGGGGTGCGAAATCGAAAAGTATGTTCTGAGCGAACTTACTATATCGCCGTGTCTCGGTGAGGGGTCTTGCGAAAAAGACGGTACCTGCTTTATTGATGATGATATGCAACCGATCTACCGGGCACTCCTCTCGCTTGATACGCTGATAGTGGCATCGCCGATTTATTTCGGCAGTATCAGTGCCCAGACAAAAATAATGATCGACCGGTGTCAGGCGTTGTGGGTACAGCATGAGCGCCTGCATACATCGCCGGTTTTCAGAAAGAAAAAAGGCTATTTTATCGCCGCAAGCGCCCAGAACAGAGACAGCTATTTTGCGAATGCCGAGTATATCATCCGGAATTTTTTTGCGGCTGTCGGAGTCGTATATTCGGGAAATCTCTTTGTGCCGTCCGTTGAAAAAAAAGACGATGTTCACAACATACCCGATTATTTAGAGAAAGCATATTTATTGTGCGATGTATAACTTTGATAACACTTTTAGTCTTCAGCTCTTGGCCGCCGAAATTTTATTATTTGTGCAATGTGTAATGTGTAACGTGTAATGAAAATATATTGCTTACGTTACACAGTGTATCAGCATTAGCAGAAAAGGAGGCAATCATGGAACAAACCGTGAAGGTCTACAGTACCCCCACATGCCCCTACTGCGTCAGGGTCAAGGCATATCTGAAGGAAAAGGGTGTGGCATTTGAAGATATCGACGTATCGAACAATCAGGGGGCCGCGATGGAGATGGTAAAACTAAGCGGACAGATGGGTGTTCCGGTTATAGCCGTTGGCAGCGAGGTAATTGTTGGGTTTGATAAGGGGCGGCTCGAGAGTCTCCTGGGATAACGTATGGGAAAAAACAGTATGTACGAATTGATTGTTATCGGGGCCGGCCCTGCCGGTATTACCGCGGCCGTGTACGCGGCACGTAAAAAGATGTCCTTTCTGGTCATTACGAAGGACGTTGGCGGTCAGGCCGCCTGGAGCGGCGACGTAGAAAACTATACCGGATATCAGTTTATCACAGGTCCCGAGCTGGCGGCGGAGTTCGAACAGCACATGAAGAAATTTTCTATCGATCTGCGTGAAGGCGAAGAAGTAACGGCTGTAGAGAAAGACGGCGCCGGTTTTGTGGTGAGGAGCCCCCAAGGAGAGTACCGGGCGCACTCGCTTATTATTGCGTCGGGCAAGAGGCCGCGCAGGCTGAATGTGCCGGGCGAAGAGGAGTTCCGCAATAAGGGAGTGACGTACTGCGCCACGTGCGACGGCCCGCTTTTTTCCGGCAAGCGGGTAGCGGTTATCGGCGGCGGCAACTCTGCACTGGACGCGGCACTGCAACTCGTCAAGATCGCCGAACATATCTACGTGATTAACATTTCCGGCGGACTCGGTGGTGATGAAGTTATGCGGGAAAAGGTGGAGGCGAACGATAAGGTAACCGTCATGAATGAAAGCAGAGTCAGAGGTATAGAGGGTGAGACATTCGTGACATCCCTTACCGTGGAACGCGCCGGCAAGGCAGAAAGGATAGTCGCCGAAGGGGTCTTTGTCGAAATCGGCCTGATCCCGAATAGCGAGTTTATCGCGCTCGTTGCAAAAAACGAGCTCGGCGAGATTGTCGTCAATAACAGAAACGAGACGGATGTACCGGGGATTTTTGCGGCCGGGGATGTGACGGATGTCCCCGAGAAACAGATTATTATCGCCGCCGGCGAAGGTTCCAAGGCAACCTTAGGGGCGTTTCGCTATCTGGCGGGTTTATAACGCTCATTTTATGACTTGTAAACAGTAACTCGTAACTAAAAAACTCAACAGCAGCGCTGATCAGCAGTAAACAGTAGCAGGCAGATAAGACAGAAAAAAGGCGGTGGCTTTGGCAGTCACCGCCTTTTTATTTCTCGACTCTCTCCGTTCGCTCGAAAAATATTGTTGTTTTTCTGTTTTTGCTTCAGGTCTTTTGTCTATGGTCTACGGTCTATAGTCTTATGTGTAATACGAACTTATCTATTGTAGCAGGCGTCGATAAGATCCTCTAACCTGGCGGTTGCAAGACACTGAACCGTATCCGCCCCACCGTAATATATCTTTACCTCACCGCTATCTTCAACAACCGCCCCGGCGCTAAAGACCACCGAGTATGCCAGACCGACCCGTTCGTACGGCGTCTCGGGAGAGAGAATCGGCGCCTTTGCCCTGGCGAGCACCTTCGAGGGATCCTTCAGGTCGAGCATCGCGACTCCCAGATGATACACGTACTGGGCCCCGCACATGACATTAACCGCGTGGTAGATGACGAGCCATCCTTTGTCTGTTTTTATGGGGACGGCTGCCGGGCCGTTTTTCTTCCAGCCCCATTCGTCCTGCGTCATTAGCACATGCCTGGAGTCTCCCCAGTACAGGAGGTCCGGGGAATAGGAGACCCACGTATATGCCCTGCCGTCACTGGTATTCGGTCGGTCCAATCTGGCGTAGCGCCCGTTGATTTTTTCGGGGAAGAGCACCCCGTTACGGTTGTCGACCGACGATATAAAACCCATCCACTCGAACTGCTCCAGGTCTTTTGATTTCATCAGGCCGAGCCTGCAGGTGTGCCCGCTGTGGCAGGCAAACACCAGATAATAGGTGCCCTCTATGCAGGTCACGCGGGGGTCGTAATACATGCCCCCCGTATACTCCAGAAACGCGGGGTTATCGACGGGCATCTTGATAGGCTCTTTTCTAAGGTTAAAATGGATACCGTCATCAGAATCGGCCGGCCACAGGAACTGCTTCATCGCGACCGTCTCCAGGCGGCAGATCATGACATATGTTCCCGTCTTTTGATTTTTAATACATCCTGAATTGTATATCCCTCTGCAGGCCACCGGTGCGTCCGCCGCCGTCAGGATGGGATTTCCCTCATACCGCTTTACAATATCGGTTTTTGGGTACATTTGTGGTTGTGGCATAACACGTCCTCCTCCCGTGGAATGAATGAACATATATGATATAGGAAGTTGCGGGCGCTTTGCAAGGAATTTTTCCCACCCGCCGCCCTAACTCTTTTTATTACTGCAAGAAAGAATATATTTGAATCAGGGCCCAAGATAGGATACACTATGTAAAATAGAAAGCGGGGAGTTGTATGGAAAACGGCGACAGAGCGGCAGAGTTTTTCTTTGACGAAGACATATTTCCGGTGCGCTGCGAATCCTGCTACAGGGAATTTGCCAGCGAGGCCGCTTTTCTTACCGCGTATTCTCAGGAGAAAAACACCGATAACATAGAAGAGATTATAGAGCATATTAAGAACTCCCAGCTCAAACACCTTTCTCTGACATGTTCCTGCGGCAGCGTTATCACCATACCTTTTAAGGAAAAGCGGGGGGGCGGCTGGGCAAAGAAACTGAAGCGGCGCCTGTTCGGAGAAAAACTTGAGCGCCTGATGCAAAGCGGAATGAGCAGGGATGAAGCCCGGCGGTACCTCCTGAATAAATTTGACACGCAAGAAGGCAAAGACGCTGATCAAAAATAATGCCCCGGGCCATACACGCCGCCACCCCTTCCCCGAAGATCTCCGCAGATATCATACACCGTACCCACAGGACACTCTATTCACAAGGACCACATGAAGATAAGGGCGCACCATCTTATTTGCCTGGTAGCATATAACGGGCAGGGATACGGCCCGGAGTTTGAAAAGACATTCAATGATATGCAGCACCGGTATCTGACTAGCGCGACAGGAGAGATAGAGGTCATTGCGGGTCCGGATGCCGCCTGCGAAAGCTGCACTTTTTTTAGCGGGGACGGCTGTTCGTCATCGCAGGATGGGCCCGAGGAAAAGATAGTAGCATTCGATAATAAGGCCCTCCGGCTTCTGAAGCTCTCTCCCGGCACGTATCGGGCGCGGGATATACTGCGCAGGGTACGCTCCCTCAGCACACAGGAACTGGATGATTTTTGCAAGGGGTGTTCCTGGTACCATAAGACAAACTGCGTCGAATTGATACAACTGAGAATAGAAACCCTTTTTTGATCCGCCGGCACCGGTCGACGGGGACTTTGCTCATGACCGAGTATCCGCGATTGCTTGTTTCAGACAGGAAAGGCAGAGTTTTCGACATCAAGGTCCGCGCAGCGGGGATGGCCGGCCATAACCTTTATCCATTAAACCCCGCAGATCTCCTCCCCCTTCCTTTCGGGAGCGAGCTTTTTTACCTGCCCGGACGTCTCCCTATCGGCCTCGACCCTGACGGGAACCCGTTTTCTCTCCCTGAATATACCGCCGTAGGCGGCTTTGTTTCACCCGGCTACACCCAGCTTTTCCTGCCTGCATATCTCGAAGGCCCCCGGCCTCACCGGCTGCCGCTTTTTGCGTATACGGCCGTGGCCTTCTATAAGGGGAAGGTACACGCCGCCTGTATCAGGGTTGACAGGGAGCGGCGTCAGGATATCAGGCTCATGGATATGCGCGCTGCAGGGCGGTGTGTGCGCCGATTCAGAAAAGAGTACCCCGCCAACAGGCTGATACGCCACCTTGAGAGGTGCGCTCTGGAATACGGGTGCCCGGCGGGAAAGAACTTTTTTCTCGGGCGCTACGAGGCACCACTTCCGACCTCGCCTGTCTGTAATGCTGCGTGTGTAGGATGTATCTCCCTCCAGGAAGACTCCGGGTGCCCGGCAACACAGCCGCGCATTACCTTTGTGCCGCATCCAGAGGAGATAGCCGAGGTCGCATGTATTCATATCGCCAGAGTGCGCCACCCGGTAGTCAGTTTCGGGCAGGGGTGTGAGGGAGAACCGCTCGCGGTCAGCCCGGTGCTTGAAGAGGCAATCAGGATTATCCGGTCAAGGACATCAAAGGGGACCATCAATCTGAATACCAACGCGAGCTATCCTGAGGCCCTCGCCTCGTTACTTGCCGCAGGACTCGACAGCATCCGTGTAAGTATTACCTCTTTTCAGCCGGAGTGCTATATGCGGTATTACCGGCCGAAAAAGTACGATTTCGCCGATGTGCTCGAGTCACTCCGTATCGCACGAAAAGCAGGCATTCACATCGCGGTTAATTACCTGGTATTCCCGGGATTTACCGATTCCCGTCCCGAAATACAGCGGTTTTTTACAATTCTCAAGAGGTATCGTATCGATATGGTTCAGTGGAGAAATCTCAATATCGACCCGGTCTATTATATAGAAAAGATGAAATTCCCGAAGGATATGCCGGCGGTAGGGATGCGGCATCTCATAGAGATGGTGAAGAAACACTTCCCCTCCGTCAGCCACGGCTATTTCAACCCGCCGAAAGAGAAGTGGTATAACACATGACACAAGTCACAGGGTACATGTGACAAGAACTCTAAACACTCAACCCGAAACTCTACATAGTAATAACCAATATACACATTCCCCTTCTTCGCTATGCTACTTTCGTGCATAGCTTCGAAGGGCAGGCAATAACCAAATGGTTCGATTTCGGTCACCATCTTGAGCCTGTCGAAGGACAATGCACAATAACCCTGCCTCGCTGGCAGGCGGGCAATGACCAAAATAACAATACACAAACAAAAAAGAAAAAACTCTTCCGGTCATTGTGACTTGGAATTTGTTTACCCCGTTAGAAAGAAGGTTTTCAAAAGGGGAACAGCTTGCAACATGTATTTTCTAACGGGGTTTAGGATTTAGGGTTTAGAGTTTAGGATTTGAATAAAAAACTTGGCGACCGAAGAAGAAAGACTAGATTTCTTTCCTTCCCTCGAGGGCGAGGGAGAGTGAGGCCGGGTCGGCGTACTCGATGTCGCTTCCGACCGGCAGCCTGGTTGATGCTACATAACGAGATACATTTTTTATTTGACATTGAACTCTATTTTGAGTACGATTGTATTCAAAAAGGAGTACAATTTTGAATAGTCTATACATAACAAAATCAAAAATAAGAAAAGGATTACTCAGGCTGTTTTTCTCCAATATACACCAAAAATATTATTTAAGAGAAATTGAGCGCCTATTGGGGTATTCAGCAGGAAATATCAGGCGGGAACTGTTAACATTTAAAAAAGACGGTTTATTTACCACAGAAAAATCAGGCAATCTTCTCTATTATTCATTAAATACCCATCACCCCCTATTTAATGATCTTAAAAACCTTCTCTCAAAAACTATCGGTATCGAAGGCACATTATCAGGCGTGCTTTCAAATATAAAAGGCATAAAAACAGCTTTTATTTACGGTTCATATGCTAAGAGTGAAGACGCTATAGGCAGCGACATTGACTTATTGATAATAGGGAGAATTGATCAAGATATTCTACTTGCTCACATTAACAAGCTGCAAAAGGCACTAAACAGGGAAATCAACTATAGCGTCTATTCTGAAAAAGATTGGGAAAAGAAGAAGAAAGAAAAAGACTCTTTTATTGTAGATTTACTCGAAAACCCCAAAATGTTCCTCATGGGAGATGTGCATGATCTATAAACAATTTATTCAGGAATATGAGGCAAGGGGAATGATCAAGAAACAGAGAGCAGACGTTAGGGCTATGGGAAGACTTATAAGACGAGCTTTAAAAGAAATTGAGATAGCCAAGCTGAATCTTGCTATTGATGAAGGTACTGCCTACACAGTTACCTATACAGCCATGCTGCATGCGGCTAGGGCGTTTATGCTACTTAAAGGATACCGTCCTTCCGACGGATATCAGCATAAAACAGTTGTAGATTTTACAGAAGTCGCACTTGGAGCAAAATATAAAACAGTAATACAACATTTTGATAAGATGCGAAGAAAAAGAAACCTCTTTACCTACGAACTTACCATTTCTATCTCCCCCACAGAAGCTAAAAGTGCCCTAAAGACAGCGAAGGAATTTGTTGATTTAATACGCGGTATTATCGAAGAAGAAAATCCACAAGCCGAATTCAAATTTTAATTTTTAGTCTATGGTCTAGGGTTTTTGGTCCGATGAGACTACATTTCTTTCCTTCCCTCAAGGGCGAGGGAGAGTGAGGCCGGGTCGGCGTACTCGATGTCGCTTCCGACCGGCAGTCCGTAGGCAAGGCGGGTGACGGTGACCGGCAGGGGTTTCAATTTTTGTGCTATACAAATCGCCGTACTTTCTCCTTCGGTATCCGAGTCGGTGGCGATAATAACCTCCTGTATCCCGCCCTGTCTGATTCGGCCCACAAGATCGTCGATCGTGAGGTCTTCGGGTCCGATGCCGTCAAGGGGACTTACAGAACCCATGAGTACGTGATACCGTCCGTGGAACTTCCCGGTTTTTTCAATCGCGAATATATCCTTAGGCTCTTCCACCACGCAGATCATATCGTTTTGCCGCGTCGCATCCCTGCAGATGGCACAGGTTTCCTCTTCGGCGATGTTGTAGCAGATAGAGCAGGTTTTGACGGTGTCTTTTACGCGTATGATGGCCTCGGCCAGGCCCTTTGCGTCCTCGTCGGAGGCATTCAGGAGAAAATATGCAAGCCGCTCCGCCGTCTTATAGCCGATCGAAGGCAGCTGTTTGAGCCGCGCGATGAGTTCTTCCACGGGTCTGACGGTATTAATCATACTCTACTATCGTACCTCCAAAGATTTCTATCGCCGAATTGATAACGGGGTCATTACCGAGGTCTTCCCGCGCGCCCTCTTGCCCGGCGACACCCTCTGTTTCGATCAGCCGGAACTGTATGAGTAGCGGGCAACCCGTAATCTCCCTGGCCAGTTTTTCTATCTTGTGTTTTGTCTCTTTTTCCGCCAGGGTCTCCATGTGGAATGTATGCGCCTTCTGGAATCCGAGAATCAACGAACGTCCCTCAAGCCCAACAATTCTCCCTTCCGAGAGATATGTCCCGAGAGACATCTTTTCCTTCTTAAGCGTTGAGACAACCAGAGCCCACTGACCTTTAATCTGTTCGATATTACAGTGTGTCTCGCCGGTGAGACCGGCATCCGGCTCATCGGCACGAGACGGCTCTTCCGCGGTAGCATCGACGGAAGACCTTGCATCGACGACCCTGTCTTTGTAGAGAGGTTTTTCCCGGGGGGCACTTTCTTTCTGCGGCAGCGGTTTCTGCGAGGCCGTGGAGACGGCATGCGTGCCTGCCCTGAGTTTTTTCTCAAGCCCTTCCACTTTACGCAGTATCTCATCGAGCGATTTCATCGAGGTACGCTGGGACAGTTTAATGACGGCGGTCTCTATGAGCAGCCGCGGGGCATGCGAGCGTTTCATCAGCTCTTTTGCATTGGTGAGGTGATTAAAGATATACATAATCTCTTCTTTTGACAAAGGCTTTATCACCCGCGCGAGCTCCTGTATTACCTCCTCCGGCTGCTGAATGAGTTGGCCGGGTTTGGCGACGGTCTTCATAATGAGCATGTCGCGAAATAGCTGCAGGAGTCCGTCGACGAACTGCGCAAGGTCCTTTCCTTCCTTTATGAGGGCGTGGATGATGGTGAGGGCCTTTTCCGGGTCTTTGTTAATAATCGAAGAAGCCGCCTCCATGACCGATTCCTGGGATACCAGCCCCAGGAGGAGCGATATGTCATCGAGGGTTATTTTCTTTTTTGCGAATGAGGCGAGCTGATCAAGAATGACCTCTGCGTCCCGCATGCTTCCGTCGGCGGCCCGCGCTATGGCATGCGGCACCTCGGGGGCAACAGTCAGTTTTTCCTTTTGTATGACCGTCTCAAGCTTGGAGGCGATCGCCGCGACAGGCAGTCTTTCAAAATCAAAGCGCTGACAGCGGGAGCGGATGGTGGTCAGGACTTTATGGGGCTGGGTAGTAGCGAAGATAAAGGTGATGTGACCGGGCGGTTCTTCCAGGGTTTTAAGGAGCGCGTTAAACGCCTCCTGGGTGAGCATATGTACCTCGTCGATAATATAAATTTTATAATTGCTTTGCACCGGGGCGAACTTGACATTTTCCCTGAGACTCCTGATCTCGTCGATCCCTCTGTTTGAGGCGCCGTCTATTTCGATGACGTCGAGACTTCTTGAAGCGGTTATCTCAAGACAGTTTGTGCACGCATTGCAGGGCGTCGGTGTTGGACCTTTTTCGCAGTTGAGCGCCTTGGCGAGTATCCGCGCCGTCGAGGTTTTTCCCACTCCGCGGGGTCCGGAAAAAAGATAGGCATTGGCCACGCGCTTTTGCTTGACGGCATTTTTCAGGATTTGCCCGATATGAGCCTGGCCGACCAGTTCATCGAAGTTTTGAGGGCGCCACTTTCGAGCAAAAGGGAGATACGCGGTATTCATAATACAAGGATTATACTGGGGGAGTACAGCGTTGACAAGCAGAAAAACTATCCTGTAGCTATATGATGTAATCTGTTATAATTATACCACGCTTCGTTGACACAGAGAACCGTGAATGACGGGAAAGGGATGCGGGATGACAGAAAAGGAAAGGGCGACGAAAGGACTGCTGCGCCGGTCGATCACGCTTGTTACCGGCATATACATCGTTATTATGCTGCTCGCCCGCAGTGGCGGCATCGTCGAGGGAGCCGAGTGCTCCGGCGACGATATCAGATATCTCTTCGAATTCGCAAGAGATATCATAGATGCCCGGTTTTCGAAACAACACGCCAGTACCCTTATCCGCTACGAAAACGGGGAAGAGTGGCTTTCGTCGCGTGACCTGCCGAGAGAGGTAGTCGTCAGGCTCTGGCGCAATGGCAGAGATATCTCCTCGGCATGCACCGAGGGCGCCACGGTCTTTGAGGCGGTAAGGAAGGCCTCTGAAGAACTGGTCGGACTGCTCAAAAAGAGGGAGGACAGCGACCGGTGGATAGAGGAAGGACGGCTGTCTCTCTATCTCATCAGCGCGCGCACCCCGTTACCCAATGCCACAATCTCCGTGCTCCAGGACCGCTTTGAACCGGGCATCCATGGCTTTACTATCGAGCACGGAAATGACACTGTCACCCACCTGAATAGCTTTGCCGTCGTCCATAACCTGTCCTTGGAGAAGATCATTGAGCGTGTCTGTTTGCGGAAATGGGGGAGGTCGTTCCGGTGGAATACCTCTCAGATCACCTTTTCGCTCCTTACAATTTCCCACTTTATCGAATCGTCGCCCCGGGGGGAGCCGGTCAGGCTTATGAGGGATCTGACCCATCTCAACCCATCGGACCTTACCATGGAGGGCATGCGGACAGCGGTTAACAGCGCGGTTGGATGGTACGGGGAGATTCAGAAACGCGAGGGCCTTTTCTGGTATCAGTATCTTCCTTCCCTGCGCAGATATATAGCCGATGATAATATGGTGCGGCAGGCGGGGGCGTGTTATGGCCTGGCCCAGGCGGCCCGTATTTTCGGGGACGAAAAGGCACGGGCCTGTGCCACGAAGGCCATCGATTGCCTGCTTGAGTCTATCGAGTATCTCGACAGGGCCGAAAATAAGGCTTTTATCAAGACAGAGGATCAGGGCAAGCTCGGCGTTACCGCCTTGACGCTTCTTGCCATGAGCGAGTTGGCACTGGAAGATAGATATGCACCCTATATGGAGAAAATGGCAAACGCGATACTCAGTCTGCAGAAAACAAACGGCAGCATGGCCACCTATTTTCTGAACAGAAGAAGACAGGGTTCGTCCGATTATTACCCCGGCGAGGCGATGCTTGCGATAATCAGACTCTACCGGCTCAATCACGACGAGCGGTATATCGCTTTTTTAAAAAGGGCTTTTCCGTACTATAGCGCGTACTGGCGCTCGAACAAGAATACGGCCTTTGTCCCATGGCAAAGCTCTGCCATGAGCGGGCTCTATCAGGTGACCGGCGACCGGCAGTATGCGGATTTTGTCTTTGAGATGAACGATTGGATTATTGAATATCAACTCGATGAATCTACGGCACCGTATCCGGATTACGTGGGTGGGTACTCAAAGGGAGGGGGTGAGCCGGGCAATTCATCGGCGTCCTATACCGAGGGCATGGTCGACGCCTATTATCTGGCTAAGGTGCTGGGCGATACAGAACGGGAGGGACGGTACAGGAAATCACTACGTGACGCAGCGGCCTTCTTACTGAATCTGCAGTATGACGACATCGATACCTTTTACCTTCCCCGTTCACAGACCAATAAGGTCGTCGGGGCCTTTAAGCAGTCCCCGTCCGGAAGCGCGGTTCGTATCGACTATACCCAGCACGCCATAACCGCGCTTGCGCGGATCTATGAGGTCCTGGGAGGAAAGTGGGAATAAAAAGCAAAATATCTACGCGGCCCGGGGCGAAGGGGACAAAAGGTGCAAAACAACCTACCTTTTTGTCCCTTTTGTGACGGGGCGGGAGGCCATAATGATTAAATCGAATCCGTTTACCCCTCAATCGGGCTGGGAGCCGCGCATATTTGCGGGAAGGCACCCCCAGATCATTTCTTTCCGCAGGACGCTCAGCGACTGCCTTGAGAGGGGGCCGTCCCATATGGTTGTCCTGGGCCAGTGGGGCATAGGAAAGACGTCGCTTCTTAAGCAGTATAAAAAAATCGTGCAGGAGGAGGGAGGGCTTGCTGCGTTGTGCCCGATGAGCAAATCTCCGAAGGGCTCGACGGTGCGCGACGGCATCCGGTTGATCATCGAGGAGATTATCTTCGGTATACCGAAACTCAAAAATACGCAGGGTTTTCTTGAAACGCTGGAAGGGGCCGGCATTACAATTGCCGGCTTCGGCGCCCATTTTGCCAGAAAAAAACGGTCACTGCAGCCGCAGGTCGAGTTAACGGAATTTTTGCTCAAGATGTGGCCTCACCTGGGTACGAAACTCGCCGTTATCCTCCTGGATGATATCCAGAATTTTATGGCGGTTTCCTCGGTGATTGATATACTGCGTTCCGTGCTGAGCAAGGAAGAAGTGGTGAGTCAATGCAGATATCTATTTGTACTTTCTTCGACCCGGGATGCGTGGGAGGAGTTTATCGATAAACACGACCCGGTCGGCAGGTTTTTCAGAAAGCGGGAATATATCGAAAATCTCGGGGCCGAAGAAGTCGGTACGTTAATAACAAACAGCCTGCGCACGACCGGCGTGACGTTTGCCGGTGAGGTTATAGAACAGGTCTTTCGGCACACTCAGGGGCATCCGTACGAGGTGCAGCTTTTATGCAGTCATCTCTATGAAAGTCAGATTGAGGGAACGGTTACGATAAAGGAGTGGCCGCATGCTTTTACGGCGGCCCTCCGGGAGCTCGGCCGGGATTATTTTGATTCCATGCTCCGCAAGAGCAGCGACCGGGAACGCATTGTTCTGGAGGTGCTTGCCGAACTGGACAAGGAGGCGACCATCAAAGAGATCCAGCAAGCGCTCTGGAGACGCCATAAAAATTTTCCCCTCGAAAACGTAAAGAATTTTCTCTATCGATCTGAAAATAAGGGACTTATAAAAAAAGCGGCAAGAGGCTCTTTCCGGATACTGGACCCCATGCTCGCCGCCTACATCCGCCAATCGTTTACATAGCTAAAAAACTATTGATACTCATAGAATGAATGATATAATTGAAGGTCAAAATGAACTCCAGATGTATGAGATATGTTCTATCGGCAACAAAGGACACTTTTCATACATCTGTGATCGCACGTGACCCTTGACATCCGAGATGTCAAGGGTTCATTCGCCCCCGCTGATTCGTCTTGAGAAGCAAAACAAATCAAAACTGCGGGGGCTCATAAAAGGGGGAAACATGTACGTTATCGTAAAGCTGCTCGGACTGATACTCATAGTTGAGGGCATATTTCTTATTGCGAGACCCGGTGAGGTGATGGCGTGGGGATTAAAACTTTTGGGTCATCCACGCTTCAGATATTTCGGTCTTATCAATCTTCTTCTGGGGGCGGCACTCTGCAAGACAGCCCCTGACACCCGACATGCCCTGCTGATTTTCTTATTCGGGTGCGGGATGATAGTGAAGGCAGGCTATGTATTTTTTGCCCCGCTTGAACGCATATCGAATCACTGGATATTTAAGCTGGAAACCGGCAAACTGCGGGCAATCGGAATAGCCGTTCTGGTTCTCGGGCTGGTCGTATTAGGGGCGTAATTCACACGCAGGCTCTCTCCATTTTTTCTTTGCCTTTCGGCAGAGCAGACTTTACCAAAAGGTTTATTACAGAAAGGAGTGCAGTATTAATGGCGGAAAGAACACATTATAAAGATCTTGGTCTGGTAAATACACGGGAGATGTTCGCGAGAGCGGTAAAAGGCGGATATGCGGTCCCTGCCTATAACTTTAATAATATGGAGCAGTTACAGGCCATCATAACGGCCTGTGTCGAGACCCAGTCGCCGGTGATTCTGCAGGTATCGAGCGGTGCCAGGAAGTACGCCAATCAGACCCTGCTGAAGTATTTGGGGCAGGGTGCCGTTGAGATGATGAAGGCAATGGCGGCAGAAAAGGGGCTCCGGGAGATTCCGATAGCGCTTCATTTGGACCACGGTGACACATTTGAACTGGCACAGTCCTGTGTCGACACGGGATTTTCTTCGGTAATGATCGACGGCTCCCATCACCCGTACGAAGAGAATGTCCGTTTGACAAAACAGGTGGTTGAATACGCCCACCGGTTCGACGTGACGGTCGAGGGCGAACTGGGTGTTCTGGCGGGGATCGAGGATGATGTCTCCGCCGAAAAGTCACACTATACAAAGCCCGAGGAGGTCGAGGATTTTGTATCCAAGACGGGGGTCGACTCTCTGGCTATTTCCATCGGCACCTCACACGGGGCGAATAAATTCAAGCCGGAACAGTGCACGAGAAATAAAGACGGCATTTTTATTCCGCCGCCGTTACGTTTCGACATCTTAAGAGAGATCGAAAAAAGGATCCCCGGTTTTCCGATTGTGCTGCACGGCTCCTCATCCGTACCGGTGGAGGCGGTAAGGATGATTAATGAAAACGGCGGGGCGCTGAAGGATTCTGTCGGCATCCCGGAGGAGCAGATCCGGGAGGCAACTCAGTCGGCCGTATGCAAGGTCAATATCGACTCAGACGGCCGACTCTGGATGACGGCGGCCATCCGGAAACACTTCAGGGAAAAACCGGCTGATTTTGATCCGCGCAAATATCTCGGCCCGGCGCGTCAGGCCTTGATCGATATGTATAAGCACAAGAATGAGAATGTCCTCGGTAGCGCCGGTAAGGCATAATAACAGCATAATATCCAATGACCAAGATACAATTACCAAACAAATTCCAATAACCAATAACCGAATAACCAAAATGTTTGGTTATTGAAAAAGCAATGAGCTCTGTATCTTACGGGATAGAGGGCTCTCTTTTTTTAGCGTGACTATGGAAAAACTCTACATCCAATGGCACATTACCCGCACCTGTAACATGAGGTGCCGTCACTGTTACCAGGATTCCTTTGCCTCTGAAGGGGAGCTGGGGTGGGACGGGCTTGTCCGTATAGCCGATGGCATCATCAGTTTTTGCAGTGCCCGGGGGTTGCGCGCGGTCATCAATCTGACGGGCGGCGAACCGTTTTTAAAGAGAGAGTTTTTTCAACTCGCAGAATACCTTAATCGGGCGGATGCTATAGAGGAGCTGATGGTGATCACAAACGGAATGCCGCTGTCTGACGAATTACATCAGAGGCTTTCCGGGGTGACGAAACTGAGCACCGTGAAGATATCCCTCGAGGGGGTAAGCGACCCTGCTAACGGCCGCATCAGGCCGAAAGGAAGCTGGTCCCGGGTGGTGGAACATATGCGCAGATGGCGGGCGCTGGACCGGTTTGCGATCGTACTTATGTTTACCGTCTCCAGGACCAACATGGATGAGGTGCCCCGTTTATTTGATTTTTGTGTGGCAGAGGACCTCAGCGGTTTTATCATAGAACGTTTTATTCCCCTGGGGCAGGGGATTGGTATGCGGGATCAGGTGCTTGACGGAAGCGACTGGCGCACACTTGTCGGGTGGCTGACAGAACGCTGTGAGATTCGGGTGCCTCCGGAGGCGCTTGCTCCATACAAGGCGTTTTGGGTGGTATATGTGCCGCACGACGGGTCTTTTGAGTTGCGGGGGGCACCGTGTATTATCGGCGACAACGGGTTCTGCATTATGGAAGATGGTGAGGTGTTCCCCTGCAGGAGGCTACCGGTGTCGGTCGGCAATCTCCTGAAGATGCCGGTAGAGTCTATCTTGGCCTCGGATACGCTGACAGCACTCCATACCCGCGAACGGCTCGGCGGGGAGTGCGCGCGATGCGGCTTGAGCGCGTGTTTGGGGTGCAGGGCGATTGCCTATGCATTGACAGGCGATCTATTGGGGGAAGACCCCCAGTGTTTAATAACTCGTTGAAATATAAAGAATAAACCCCGTTAGAAAGAAAATTCTTCACAGGGAAACAGTCTGCAACGCGCTTTTTCTAACGGGGTAAAAAGAATACATTCGCAATGTAGATTTTTTTTGGTACAATACATGAGGCCCGCCGTTATGGAACGAAGTAAACATAACTGCGAAGGCCGAATGTACCCCGTATGAAATTTTGTATGTATATAGCCTTTAAAAAAGTAGGGGTACCTGGTAATACTACTGTGAGTAATGAGCCACAGTAGTATTAAAATTTTCGTACGGGGTGTACCCTGAGTTGATCAAAGGGTCGTATTCAACGTTGGACCCCGATACCAATTTTACATAAACGTACATTGGAAAGTACGTTGGCAACATATGAAGCCCTCTTATTTGCACGATTATTATGCCGTGTAAAATGGTACGGGGTAAATTCGTAGACGCCCCTTGGGCTATAGCTTATGAAAACAATGATTTTCATAAGCTATCTACTCATTTAAAGGAAATCCTATGGCAACCAAACGAAAAAAAGTGCCGCGCGTCCGAAAGATACAGCGGCGCAGGGCCAAGAGAAAAAAGCTCGCGGAAAAAGGGGTGAAGCCTGATACGCTCTTTTTCGAAGGTTTTTACGTGGGCCCCATCAAGTCGCGCTAGTACACTGTTATAGCCAGGTATATGATGCGGTCTTCCGAGAGGTGTGCATGCTTTTGGAGGTTATCCGATCACGGCGTAGCATTCGAAACTATCAGGACCGCCCTGTCGAAGAGGAGAAGCTGCAGGCATGTTTTGATATCCTTCGATACGCCCCTTCCGCATGCAATAGTCAACCCTGGCATTTTGTAGTCGTCACTGATTACGAAAAGAGACGCGCACTCTGCGATACGTTTACCGGGGCATACAGTTTCAATCGGTTTGCAGACAGGGCCCCCGTTATTCTCGCGGCGGTTATCGATCGCGAGAAAAAAATCCCGTTTCTGGGATCGATGGTGCGCAGGGTGAACTTTGCGCTGATCGACGTTGCCATTGCCTGCGAGCATATACTCTTACAGGCGTGCGCACTGGGCCTGGGGGGTTGCTGGATCGGGTGGTTTAATGAGCGGGCCATTAAAAAGATTTTGGCCATTCCGCGCTCGAAGAAAGTGATCAGCCTTTTGACGCTGGGCTATCCCGAGAGTCAACCGTCTGCGGAGAGAGAGCGGCGATCCGTTGCCGAGATTGTCAGCTTTAACCGGTGGAGGTCACGTGAGGACGCAACGTAGCAAGATAGCGAAGCTAAGTTACTGTCCGACTTGACCCGTGACATTTTTCATATAGGAAGCAATTATTTTTATGCACTAGAAACAGTGCTGTGAGAAAAATGTCACGGGTTTCATTCGCAGACGCCCGCGCGAGGCGCGGACTATGATTTACATCTCTTCGATAAAGAGATGTAAATCATCTGCTCATGAAAGGAGGCTATAGATGCAACAAAAGGGCATACCTCAAAACTTAGATCTGGTTCCCAAGGGGGTCTTTTTTACCAAGGGTGTCGGTAAACATAAATATAAATTGCGGAGTTTTGAGCTGGCCCTCAGGAAGGCCGGTATAGAGCGGTTTAACCTGGTTGCAGTTTCCAGTATCTTGCCCCCTCACTGCAGAATAGTTACCCGCAAGGTTGGATTAAAACACCTGAAGTCCGGTCAGGTTGTCTTTGCGGTCATGGCCCAGAATGCCACCAATGAACCGAATCGTCTGGTAGCCTCTTCCATAGGCCTGGCGGTTCCGGCGGATCACGCACAGTATGGATACCTGTCCGAGCATCACTCATTCGGAGAAAAGAAACCGATAGTCGATGACCATGCCGAAGACCTTGCCGCTACAATGCTCGCAAGTACTATGGGACTGGATCTGGATCCGGACAAGGCCTGGGATGAGCGAAAACAGCTCTATGTTACCAGCGGGCGTATCATCAAGACAAACAGTGTTACCCAGACCGCTATCGGGGATAAAAACGGCCTGTGGACCACGGTTATAGCCGCCGCGGTATTTTTTGGCCTGGAGTCAAATTTTAAGTTTTAATATATGAAACAACGGTTCACGCCTGCCTGTCGGCGAACAGGAGTTACGCGAGTTCTACGAGTTCATTAGAACGTCTAGCCCTTCGACTGGGCTTAGGACAGGCGGGCAGCCCCGAACTATGCCCCGTACCGAGCTGCGCTCTGGTTCGGGGCAGAACAAG
>JAFGGP010000033.1 GCA_016930485.1 Candidatus Omnitrophota bacterium
AGCGACCGAAGTAATCTCAAAAAGAGAGATTGCTTCGCCATTCAGGCTCGCAATGACGTCTTTAGCAGGGTTTTGCAACGGTCTCAATTTTTAATATTTGATTTTTCTTGGCAAACTGGCTACTTTAAAAAGATTGGAATAATTTCAGGAAGTCATCGAGCGAAGTGGGAGAGAGAAAAATGTTGTTCTGTTTTTCCTGCTTTATGGTTGAGGTTTTGGTCCGGCCGTAGTTATGGCCCGGATAGACTACCGTATCTTCGGGCAGGTTTTTCAGGCGTTCATTCAGGCTGTAATATAAATCCTCTATGTCACCACCGGGCAGATCGGCCCTGCCGCACGCATCAACAAACAAGGTATCCCCGGTAAAAATAACCCCGTCGATATACAGGCACTGTGAGCCGGGGCTGTGCCCCGGCGTATGCACGACAGATCCCGTAACGGTTCCGAGTGTTATTTCGTCCTCATCAAACGTGGAAATAATCGTCAGGGAAGGGTCATTGATATACGGGGACTCAAGATTGTGCACGTACACCTCTTCGATAGGATAGTAGGCCACGATTTCTTTTGCCGCATTAATATGATCCGGATGAATGTGGGTGACAAAAATCTTGCTCAGAACAATAGTGGCGAGTTCCGCCTCACGGATAATCTCCTCGGTTTCCCAGGCAGGATCGATAACGATACCTTCCTTTGTTTCCCGGTCTGCAATAAGATACACAAAATTTTCAAGGGGGCCAATTTCTAATTGTTTAATGATGAGGTTAGGGGACGTTTTATCCATACGGATAAAAAGGTGTGTGGGAGCGGATGTGTTTACCCCGTTAGAAAATCTATGCCGCCTCATACTGCCATTATTCTCTTTTTTGTTCTAACGGGGTTTAAGACTTAGACGGCTGTGCCTCGCCTGAAGCGGCCAATAGCGCACTCCAGCGTTCGTTTATCTTACTCTGTATCTCCTCGATGATGTGCTGATTGGCAGGCTTGAAGAGGTGTTTAAACCGTCCCTGCAGCTTAAACCATTCGGCTACGGGGGGTATTTCCTTCGGCTTATAGGTCACTCGGTATGCGCCGTCGACTACCTCATAGAGCGGCCAGAAACAGGTATCGACCGCCAGTTTCGCTATCTCAACGGTCTGATCGGAGTCATGCCGCCATCCGCGCGGACACGGCGCCAACACATTTATAAACTTCGGGCCGGGGGTCGCAAAGGCCTTCTCTACCTTGCTGGTCAGATCGGCCCAGTAGCCGACCGATGCCTGGGCCGCGTACGGGATGTGATGGGCAACCGCGATGGCAGTCAGGTCTTTCTGAAACTGGGGCTTTCCGTATGATACATCACCGGCGGGCGCGGTCGTGGTGGACGCGCCTCTCGGTGTCGCGCCAGAACGCTGGATGCCGGTATTCATATAGGCCTCGTTATCATAGCATATGTATAGCACATTATGGCCCCGCTCAAGCATCCCGGACAGCGACTGCAGTCCGATATCATAGGTTCCGCCGTCTCCGCCGAAGGCGATGAAATTAATATCGGCACTGAGCTTGCCTTTTTTCTTGAGTGCGCGGTAGGCCGTCTCCACCCCGCTCATCGTCGCAGCGGAGTTCTCAAACGCATTATGAATAAACGAGCAGTTCCACGCCGTATACGGATAGATTGTCGTCGCCACCTCAAGGCATCCGGTGGCGCAGGACACAATAACCGGTTTATCGGAGGAATGAAGGGCCATGCGCACCGCTATCGAAGCGCCGCATCCCGCACACAGCCTGTGTCCCGACGTTAACAGTTCCGGCCTCTTTGCAAGTTCTTTTATCGAAGGCATGGTTACTCCCTTACCCCCACATAATCAACTCTGCTCGTTATCGGTTTCTCTGCTTTCCGAATGGCCGATAACTCATCGAAAACCTTTGTAATATCGGCGATGCCGATGTCTCTTCCGCCCAGACCGTATATATAATTGACGATCGAAATATCATGCCGCGCACACAAAGCGGCCCTGATCTCCTGATAGACGGGTCCGCCGACAGCACTAAATCCCTCTGAGCGGTCCAGAACGCCGACCACCTTGACTCCCCTGAGGGCATCGATAATCTCTGTCTCGGGGAACGGCCGAAAGACGCGGATTTTGAGCAGTCCCACTTTCCGCCCCTGTCCGCGCAGGGCATCCACTACCTCCTTGGCAGTACCGGCGGTCGAACCAAGAACAACGATGCACTCATCGGCGTCCTCGAGCCGATATGTTTCTATGAGATCGTATACGGTCCCGAAAGTCTGGCCAAACAGCCTGCCGATATCCTCAATAACCCTCTTGCTGTTTTTCATCGCCTCCGACTGCTGCCTCTTATGTTCAAAATAGTAATCATACAGGTCAAGCGGGCCAAAGGTAACCGGGTTATTCAGATCAAGAAGCGGGTTGTGCGGTTTGTACTCACCGATAAATTCCTTTACCTTTGCATCCTCATAGACGTGCACCGATTCGATGCTGTGGCTGATAATAAAACCGTCGAGCGTCACCATAACCGGTAGGAGCACGTTGGCATGCTCGGCTATGCGGATCGCCTGAATGGTGTTGTCATACGCCTCCTGGCTGTTCTCGCTGTAAATCTGAATCCAGGAAGAATCACGGCAACCCATCGTATCGGAGTGATCGCAGTGTATGTTGATGGGGCCGCTTAATGCCCTGTTTACTACCGGCATGACAATCGGCAGCCGTGATGAAGCGGCAATATAGACGATTTCCCACATAAGGGCAAGACCGTTGGCGCTGGTCGCCGTCATGGTCCGGACGCCCGCGGCGGCGGAACCAACACAGGCACTCATAGCGCTGTGTTCTGATTCAACCAGTATTATCTCGGTATCCACCAGACCGGCTGCCGCAAAATCGGCAAACTTTTGCATAAGCGACGTCTGCGGGGTAATCGGATACGCCGCAACGACATCGGGATTAATCTGACGCATCGCGGTCGCCACTGCCTCATTGCCCGTCAAGGCAACCAACGTAGTCTGTCCAGTTTTATTGTTTACTTTTGCGTCTTCCATTTTGTCTCTTCTCTTAAAGTCCTATCCCCGCATTGTTCCGCGTTATCTTCCGCGGCGTTCGGCGGCTATTTCTCTTCTTTTTCCATGGTTATTGCCTGCACCTTTTTCGGACAGATCTTCGCGCAGATACCGCACCCCTTACAGGCATCGTAGTTAAAGGCGATGAACTTGCCGCCCTCTACCTTAATGGCAGAATCAGGACAATGCATCCAACACTGTAGGCAGTGAATACATTTATCCATATGGTGGACCGGTTTAAAGGTGCGCCAGCCGCCCGTCTTATACTCACGGGCATTGCCGGGTGCTAAGATAAGCCCTCCGATCGGGATTTCTTTCCAGCCTTTTAATTGCTCTGTCTCGCTCATTCGCCTGTTACCTCGTTATATGCGGTCTCGATGGCCTGTATGTTGCCTTCGACAATCTCTTTTTTGAATTTACCGGCGTATCTGTTTTTAAAGTCCTCGATCACGTGTCCGAGTGCAATCACGCCCGAGGCCTTTACCAGGGCGCCGACCATAGGTGTGTTCGGGATGTTGCGGCCAAACTTATCCAGCGCTATCTGAGTAGCGTTGACCGTGAACACCCTGCCCTTACTGTAGTTGAGTGCGGTTCGAATCTCCCGCGGGGCCTTTGGGGTATTCATCAAAAAAATGCCGTTGTCCGGCAGCCCTTCGATCAAATCCACCACTCCCAAAAGCGTCGGGTCCAGCACAACAACTATCCCGGGGTTGGTAACCTGTGAGTGGATGCGGATAGGTTTTTCTCCGATACGGGTAAAACTTCTGATAGGGGCCCCCATTCTCTCGGGTCCGTATTCGGGAAATGCCTGGATGTATTTTCCGGCGGAAAGCGCCGCCTCTGCAACGACCTTCGAGGCCGTTACCACACCCTGTCCGCCTCTTCCGTGCCATCTGATTTCGGTCATATCAGCCATTGTTTTCTCTTTTCGGGTCCATATGCAAAATGTGATGCAAAATTATAACGCCGCTTATAGGGGATGTCAAAACATTTTTAGAAAAGACAGCGGTAGTCCTGTATAACTCATTTTATTCTATCATGTTATAATGGCCGTCGCTGCTTGTCGGAAGGGTGTTTTTGGGACGCGGGACATCTGCATGAATGAGGAAGTTTTTTGGCGGCGAATACCCGGCGGTACCGACCCTTGCTAAAATCACCATTTAACACTATACTGATATGGGCCGCACTTTATCAACAGGCCTTAACCGCTGGTACAGATTATGCATAATAACGCCGTGACCAAGGCAGAACTGGTTCGAACGAGCGGCCTTTTCGCATTTCTCCTCGTACTGTTTTTCTGGCCGGTTTTCTTTGCCGGCAAGGTGCTGGTTCCTTTTGACCTCCTCTTCAACAGCCTTCCATGGTCCACGTATGTAAGAATGCCTCCGCACAACGCACAGCTCGGCGATCAAATCTGGCAATTTTATCCGTGGGCCCTTTTCGAAGACTCCCTGATAAAAAAAGCAGAGCTGCCTCTCTGGAATCCGTATATGTTATGCGGTCATCCGTTCGTAGGCACCCTGCAAACCGCTGTGTTTGATCCGATAAAATATCTTTTTTGCGCCTTGTCACCCGCCAGGAGAATCACCTTTGCCACTCTATTCAGACTGTTTATAGCCGGCGTCTTTACCTATCTGTACGGAAGAAAAATAGGGTTTAAAAAGACCACTTCTGTATTCTCGGCGGTATGTTTTATGTTTTCCGGCTTTTTGCTGGTCTGGCTTGGATGGCCGATCGGGCACGTCGCGGTCTATCTCCCCGCGCTTCTTTTCTTTGCTGAAAAGGTAATGAGCGACAGCACCGTCGCGTCGGCGGCACCTTTAAGTCTGGTGCTCGCGGTTCAGTTACTGTCCGGGCAGGTTCAAACTTCTATGCACCTTATGACAACACTGGTCCTGTACTGCCTTCTGCGCCTCCCACACAAGAACGGCCTCCCGTATAAAGAGAAAATAAAAAGAGCGTCTTATCTGGCGTTCTCCCTTTTTTTGGGAGTCTCAATTGCCATGGTGCAGCTGGCCCCTTTTCTTGAGTACTACAGACATAGCTACGCGCCGCTCCTGCGCACTATCGCCTATCGCACTATCTACGGGGAAAACCCGTGGAGCCTCCCTCCCCAGCTAGGTATTTTAACCATCATTCCTGATTTTTTTGGAAACCCTGTCATGCATAATTTCTCCCTGCGATTTTTAAACTATACCGAATGCACGATGTACGTGGGAATCGCCGCCCTGTATTTAAGCGCTATAGCGATACTGGTGCGGTGGAAAGAGTGCATCGTGCAGACCTGGGTCCTCTTGGGAGGCCTGGCTCTCTGTGTCATATTTAAGGCCCCCCTCATCTTTCATGCGGTCACGCAATTGCCCGGCTGGAGCCTCTCGCTCAACCACCGTCTCATCCTCATCTATACATTTTCCGTCTGCATACTCGCTGGCGCGGGCATCGACCTGATTGCAGGCAGGGGGTCTCTCCGGAAACATCTCTTAATATATATTACATTGGGTTTCACGGTTGTTATCTGTGCGTCCGCGGCGCTGATGACCAAATATTACCTGGCCGACATCAAAAAAAACGGTCTTCTCGAAACACAGCTGCTCAATCTCAGAAATCTTGTCATAGCTGTCGTTTTTACCTTGAGCGGCGTGTGGGGCGCTGTGTTGGCAGCAAAGGGACGGAGAAAGTTTATATCACTTCTGGTGCTGACAGCGATCGTTGACCTGTTCCATTTCGGCATACATTACAATACCCTGTCTGAGACAACGTCGGCATTCCCGCAGACCCCGGTCACGCAACTCCTTCAGTCTGACACCTCACTCTACAGAATTATAGCGTTTGACCGGATCCTGCCCCCGAACGCGGCCCTTGCCTATGCCATACACGATATCTCCGGTGATGACGCCATGGGGCCCTATCGACATCTGAAATTTATGGAGATGGTCGACCCCACTATAGCAAATCCGCTCATCCACGGCGTGGCGCTGTTTCCGAGAAGATGCAAGCATGCCCGGCTTTTGGATATTGCAAACGTAACATATGTGCTCGCGAAAACGACGGCGGATATTGCATCGTTAATCGAGGAAAATGATGGTGCCTTCGAGTCTGTCTTCGCAGATGCACATATAACACTCTATAAAAACAGGAATGCGCTCGAGAGAGTCAGGATGGTAACCGATGCGGTCATTGTTGATTCGTTTGAGAAGGCCGCCGACTATGTACAAAATCATCACGATGACCTGGGCCCAATCCCTGTGATTGAGGGGCCTGTGGAGCTTGAGCGGTATCTTTCTAAAAAAGCCCCGGATGCAGAAGCCGTCACCGTTTCCTGTTACTCTGCCAATAAAATCACTATAGATGTCTCTGGTGGCGTGGACGGGTTTGTTATTATCGCAGATACCTACTTCCCGGGATGGAATGCGTATGTGGATGGAGAAAAAAGGGGGATCTATCCTGCTAATGTGGCCTTCAGGGCGATTCCCGTTTCAAGCGGCGATCGTACAATAACACTGGTATACCGGCCGGCATCATTTACGATAGGGACCCTAGTCTCTGTGCTTGCCCTTGGGCTCGTCACATTCTGGTTCATAATATACGTTCGGACCCGCCAAAGACCCGCGGTGACTCGTCCCTCTAAAATGTATAGTCGTTACCCGTGAGAGACATGGAAAAGACCCGGCAAGAAAACCTGTGCGCGGCGCGCCATCAGGCGGGAGGGCTGATTTGAATCTTATCGATCTTTCCGGCCTCGAAATGCATATGCAGGCCCCGCCTGTAATAAGACCATTCGTTCAGCCTGAATCCCTCGGGTGTCCCCAGGGCGTTGAGCAGTTCCTGTTTGTTGCGATCGGTTGATACGGCGCTATCGATAACCGCCGGTCGGGGCAGGTTGAGCGGATAGATGCGGATCGTTTTAATGGTATTGGCCGCTTCAAAGTTCGTGTTATTAAAAAATATCTCTAATACCCGCTCATTGTATCGGTTGGTATAAACGGCTATATTCCCCCGTTTGTACTGGGGCTCACCGAAGCGCTCGCAGAGCTGCCCATAAGTACCTCCCAGCGTCACGCCGAGCGCTGACTGACCGGAGACAATCTCATAGGTAAAACCCCTTTGTTCCGCAGGCTCCCTCCTCTCCCTTCCATTGACCGCTCTCACCTCCTCCTTGAATCGGGGCGTCACGGACGCAGTATACGGCACCTCTATCTCGGGTAACGGTACAGGCGGCAACGTCGTCAAGGGCTCTGACCAGCGAGACTCCGGCAGCACAGGCTCCAGTATTCCCGGTGCCTGCATAACAGGAGGGACAACCGAGGGGTATATGCTTTGATACTGCTGATAGGGCGCGGCCTGACCGGGCAATGTCGGAGGGGGCATCTGCGCATGCGACCACTGGGCTCTGATCTCCTCGGCAGAAAGCACCGGACTCCCAGCCGGCGCAGGGCCTCCATAGGAACCTACCGGCGCCCCCTTGAGAAGGGCGATTCTTTCGCTCAGTTCGGGATGCATAAAAAGATAATCCTTTTCGCATCGCTCTTTATTCTGCTCGATAAACTCCAGGAAGCCGATGTAATCGTCCCTGGTAAGACCGAGTGTCTCTATAAGCATAACAGCCTGCTGATCGGCCTCTATTTCCTGTTCTTTTGTATATCCCCCGACCGCGCGGCGCACAAAATGCGTCTCTCCCCAACCCGCACCCGACACCGTATACTTTGTTGCGTCCGTGGACCACTCGCCAAGGTGCTTGAGCTCAAGGGCCAGGCCCCCTTTTGCTCCGTGCTGCAGGAGATCGTGGGCCAGTTCGTGCGCAAAGGCGCACAGAATGACCTCATCCGAGGCCTGCTCAAGAAACGTGCTGGTAATAAGCATCATTTCGTGTTCCAGGTTCCATATACCGATCGTAGGAGTCCGGGCCACACCGACCTTGTACAGAGGCCATACATCCGCGGCATGATACACCTTATTAAACAGAATAAGCGCCCGTTCTTTCTGCGGATAATCGGTCACCACGTGGAGGTGCCGTTCGGTCGCGCATGCGGTAACACACACAAGGAGACACATAACAGGTATGTATCGTTTCATGGTGCAGCCTCGTAATGCCATATAGAGACGCCTCTATTACTGTGACGCCCGTTTATTGGGCGGGTTTTTTCGGAATCAAGTCCTCGACACTCTGGCGGCCGTACGATACCAGCTCCATCGTTGTTCCATTGGTGCTTACGACCTTAACGATCGCGAGCGGGCCGACGGCGTTAGATATCCACGTCTGTGTCTCATCACGGTTTATATATACGCAGTCGAACGTCCCGGCATCCGTCACAACCTTCTGTGTGCCTCCCGCATCCCAGAGCGCCTGCGCCTTTTCTTCCGAGAGCGGGGTCAGCGTGGCATCGGCACCACCCATGCCATCCGTCTTAATCCACACCGCATCCTGTCCCGGCGGTTTGACCAGCATCTTGACCGGTGTCAGCTCTTCAGGATTATCGATGAGCACCTGAAAGATGATATCCGGCGCGCCCTCGGGCAGATGCCTTGTGACTGCCTGAATCCAGATATTATCGCCGTCCTTCTGAAGAACGGCGTATTCCACGTAATATTCGGTACCGTCTCTGGTGTGGAGCCGGTATAGCGCGGTTGTCCCTTCATCAAAATCTATTCCTGCCAGAGAAACAGAGGTACATAAAACCACGGACAGAATTGACAGGGGAAGAACAACACGGACGCTTTTCCATCTCATATGCTGTTTCTCTCTAGGTGCCGTCATAAACAAAGGCGTTATCCCTGCATATCTGGGCGTACATAGCGGCGCTGGGGCGCGGTGTCCTTTTTTGCGTGGCATAGTCAACTTCTACCAGGCCGAATCGCGGCTCAAAACCCTCGTGCCATTCGAAATTATCCAGGAGCGACCAGTAGGTATATCCTACTACGTTAACCCCATCTTGTATAGCCTTTGCTACATGAAAAAGGTGCTCCTTAATAAAACGCTCCCTCTGCGAGTCATCGGTGGTGCAGATGCCGTTCTCGGTAATTAAAATAGGGAGGCCATATCCTTTTAGGGTGTGAAGTGCATGGCCGATGCCCTCCGGGGAGATGAGCCAGCCCAGAGAATTTCTCTCACGTCCGTCAATGTGTTGGCGATGTTCCCAGGTGCAGACCCTGCCGGCAAGGGCAGTACCCCAGGGAAGATCGAGGCGTTCCCCGCAGACAAAGTCTTTTATATAATAATTAAGGCCGATGAAATCAAGGGCCTTCTTTAACGGCAGCCCCTTGCCTCCGACAAGAGCCTCACAACCGTGCACCCCGCCGGCGATGGCGCTGAGAAAAAGCCGGTTATACTGAAAGTGCCTGAGCCACGCAGCCCACCTGTCCTTTAAACAGCGCGGCCTGCACGGGACAAAATATAGAAAATTCTTGGCTACCCCGACAGAAACCTCCCTTCCGTGCCGGGCCGCTGTTGCTTCGTGAATCGCCTTATAGGCCATCCGATGACCTCTGATAAGACACCTCATCACCTTTGTTGCGCGGGCGTCATCCTCCACCTGGGGAGGCCAATGGCCCCGACGATACCCGGCATCAATAAAGACCATAGGTTCGTTAATAGTTACCCACCACCGCGCGGCACCAGCGAACTCACTCGCTACCTTTCCGGCAAAGTCGGCAAACTGCACTGCGGTCTCGCCGGACTCCCAGCCCCCAGAGCGGGCTATCCAGAGTGGATTGGTAAAGTGATGCAGGGTAACGATCGGTTCGATCCCCTTGCTTCTTAACGAATCGATCGCCCGGCGGTAATGCTCGATCTCCCTTTCATCCCACCGGTCTTTCTCGGGTTCGATGCGACTCCACTCGATCGAGAGCCGGTGGGCGTTGGTGTGCAGGGACTGCGCCAGCGTAAAATCCTCTTCAAAAAGGTCATAGTGGGCACAGGCTTCTCCAGAACGGTCTCCGTTACGGGACTTCTCCCATTCCCACCAGTCATTGTGCCTGTTGTTGCCCTCCACCTGGTGCGCCGATGTTGCGGTGCCCCAGAGAAAACCCTTTGGAAACTCTATTCTTTTCATCACTAGTCCCCCCTAATCCGGCAGCAATAGCCTTGTTATAAACTGCTCTATCGCGTCCTCGTGAGAACGGGCAATCTCGACAAACTTGACGCCGAGGCAGTATTTCTTTATGCCGTCCTCGGTATGCCTCCGCACCCAGACCACCTCGCCCACGGCCTCGAACATCTCCCTGAATAATGTATCGGGAAGCAGGATTTGTATTTTGATCCGCGCATGAAGCGGAACGCCCTGACTTACCTTAATCAGCATGCCTCTGACGCCGATATTAAGGCCGATCTCATCTGAAAATCTCGGATAACACTCCTGATCATTGATAGAAATAATATTGAGGTTGATGGGATGATCTGCCCTGTAATAGGATCGTTGTTCTGAGCCGGTATGCATCTTCTTTTATTTGAATGGTTAAGAATAACGTTGTGTTATCTATTATAGCAGTAAAACCGTTTATGGTCTATAAAAAGACATGTTTCTGCAGAAATGCCAGGATTGTATCGCGCGATGCCTGGGGGTTGACAAACATGCCCTCGTTATGCGAGCCTCTCCTGATGAAGAGTGTTTTTGGTTCGGTCGCCTGTGCGTACAACTGCTCGGCGTGATGAACCGACACCAGTTCGTCATCCGCGCTGTGGATGATAAGCTTTGGGCAGTCGATCCGGGAGATCTTTGAGAGAGAGTCGTACCGAATGCGGCATAACAAGGCGGTCGGCAAAAAAGGATACAATTCCTTGCCCAATGCCGGAACCGAGGTAAACGTACTTTCGAGTATCACCCCGTCGGTCTTTTTTCTTAATGCGGTTTCGACAGCGATGGCCCCGCCCAGGGACTCCCCATACATAACAACCGGCAGTCCCTTCGTATCTTCGCGTTCCTGGAGATATGAAAATGCGGCTAGCGCGTCGGCATATGTCCCCTCTTCGGAGGGCCTGCCCGTACTCCTGCCGTATCCCCGGTAATCAAAAAGCAATATATTCACCCGTAATGTCTTAAGGACCTTTACGATTTCCAGCCGATGACTGATGTTGCCCGCATTCCCATGACAGAAGAGAATGTTTGCGCGCGCCTTATCGTCCCTGAAAAACCATCCGTGCACGGTGACATTATCCCCGGTTACGAATGCCACCTCCTCGTAATCGACGCCTAAATCCCCTGGCGCGAGCTCTATCGTCTTCATCGGCTGATAGACGCTGTGGTATTCGAACAGGCGAAAGCCCCAGAAGACGAGAAGTAAAAGAATGCTTATGACAAACGCGTTTGAGAAAAGGGGCGGGGCCATCATGACAAAAATATTATAAGTGATAACTCACGTATTAACAAGTAATTAAACATTTTGGCTAGCCATAGGGCAACAAGGCCGTTTGATTTGGATGCCATCATCAATAGAGATATAGCTAACACAGCATCTTATCAGGGACTGAGGTCTTGACTTTTTCCTAGTAAATAAGAGAAAAGTCTTGACTATTTCCGATTATAGCTTACAATAACCATATGATACCACGCACGATATATGCAGAGCTATGGAAAGAGTTATCTTCTCAAAAAGAGATGGTATTCCTTACCGGTCCTCGTCAAGTAGGCAAGACAACCCTCGCTAAGGAAATGGCACTAAGTTTTACAAATAACCTTTACTATAACTGGGATATTATCGAAAATAAAAAACAGCTTATAGAAGAACCTACATTTTTTCAAAATATAAACAGAATCGACGAATCCAAACCACTAATTATATTTGACGAAATTCACAAATATCAAAACTGGAAAAATTATCTTAAGGGAATCTATGATCAATTCAAAGATGATTATATATTTTTAGTTTCTGGTAGCGGACGTCTGGATGTGTATCAAAAAGGGGGGGATTCTCTCGCAGGTCGATATTTTTTATTTCGTCTTTTTCCATTTACTATTGCGGAATTAAGCCCTCATAAAAGAAATATTGAGCAGGTTTTGAAGGAGCCATTAAAGGGCTTCGACCTTAACGATATCGAGCAAACAGAAAAAAAATGGAAAATGCTTTTTAACTATGGGGGATTTCCTGAGCCTTTCACCAAAGCAACAGAAACTTTTTATACCAGATGGTCGAACAACTATCACCGTCAGGTTATACGTGAAGACATAAGAAACTTTGCCCAAATAAAAAAAATAGATGCTATAGAAACCTTATTTTCTTTATTGCCACGGAAAGTAGGCAACCCCTTATCTATAAATAATCTTGCAGAAGATATTCAAATTTCATTTGATAGTGTTAAAAACTGGCTGAGATTATTTGAGTCTTTATATCTGATATTTCGTATTGCGCCATGGACCAAAAAAATAAACAGAGCTATTTTAAAAGAGAAAAAATTGTATCTTTTTAATTATCCTTTCATTCAGGAAAGTGGGGCACGATTTGAAAACATGGTGGCTCTCGAGTTAATGCGCGCTATAGCTAACTGGAATGATTATGGATTTGGGAGTTTTGGGCTGCATTATATAAGAAATAAAGAAAAGGAGGAGGTTGACTTTCTTATTGCCAATAACCAAAAACCATTTTTACTGCTAGAGGCAAAATTCTCAGAAGATAGCACTGCAAAAAGTTTACTATCGTTACAGAATACATTACATGTACCGGCAGTGCAACTAGTGAATAAAAAGGGTGTCTTTAAATATTTAAAAAATGGTAAAGAAAATCTATTGATTGTCTCCGCCAGCAGATGGCTATCTTCCTTGCCGTAATATGCAAAAAGGGCAACCCGGCAAAAAGAAAGAAACGCCCGACAAACTATTCTTTTGTTACATCTCCATTGCTTACACACCTGCCACAAAAGCCTTCCATGCCTTCCAGTACCGCTGGAGTTTCTGGGTTATGGGCATACCTATGTGGAAGAAGGCAGGCTGTGAGAGGGTATGCGTGTAGATGAGGTCGTAGACATCCTGTGCATTTTTGACCTCGGTATACTGTCTGCCTATGAGGTCAAGGATAGTGTTGGCAAGCTGCATGAGTTTATAGTAATCAAGCAGTTCACCCTCTTTGGCCACAGCAGGGAACTCTATATGGGTATCACTGGTTGGTTCAGTAAGGGTGTGTGTGTATAGGTTGCACTCTATCTTGATACCTTCGGCAGGCATACCGATACTGACCCTGCCTTCGGGTATGCCGAACTGATTCATAATAAAGTCTCGCTGGTCTTTGTTGCGTGCTACGATCTTACAGGGCACTTCTTTAGGCAGCATATCAAAGAACGCCCTGTTAAAACCAGGCTGGGCGGTCAGCATATTGGCAGGGATGATAAAGATGATATTCTTGGGTATATGCTGGGCAGGTTCCACTTTCATAATCTTGCCCATCGCCCTGGTGAATACCTCGTTTAAGGGCAGGATCGTCTTTTTTCGCAGGACCTCTTTTAAGACGGCAAAGAGCTCAGGGTCTCTGTCCTGCCAGATCAGGCTGTCCCCTGCCGCAATTACACCAGCTCCCACATCCTGAATATTGAGGGCATATGATTGTGAAGCAGCATCTGTGAGAGCCCTTCGTCGCGTCGTAGACCTGCCCGGCCTTCTATTGTCGAATATATTTCTTCTTTTGGGTGGTTGGAATAATTGTGTACTTGTTCTGTGCGTTGATTCTGGCTTGGTGGCAAAATCAACCTCATCGCTACCCGCTAATAAGGCAGCAAGCAGGACCGGCCCGAGGATGCGGCTGAAGGTACCCTTGTTTTTGCTGATGTATTCTTTTTGTTCCTCAGTCAATGAGTTATTGAGTTCCTCTGCAATGGGTTTAGCAGAGTCTGTGTTTTCTTCTACCGCCTCGCGTAGCGGCTGGGCTGTTTCGGTGAGCCCTGCCTCAATCTCGCCTACGGATGTGGTGGGGTCGGTGGGGACAGTGGCTGTGAACTGTTGGACTGTGTTCTGGCTATACCCCCGTTGGGGAAGCTCTCCGTCATCCTGCCCTTCTAATACCCTCACATCGATACTCGCAGAATCGCTTGAATTAGTATTCTTTTCGGAGATCACAATCTTATGTTCTCCTACTTCTAAATTCTCGCAGTGATACACACACATACCATTTTCATCGGATTGAATTTTGACCTCACGTAAATTTCCATCAATAGAAATCACAAAGAGATGCTCTTTTGCTCCTTTAATACCCATTTCCCATCGCAAGTTGAAAGATCTGCCGGTCGTATAACGTAAACTTAAACTTGTATCTTTTTTAAAAAAGTTTACATCAACTGGATTTGCTATGTATGTAATTTTCCGTCTTTTTGTAAAATCGTACCAATCCTCGATGTCTCGTTTGGTTTCGCTCGAATGGACTACAATACCATCCCCAGCATAGTAATAGATAAGCCCTGTTATTAAAAAAGCAATTTTCCTTGCCAGAATGCTCTCGCCTTGAGAGTATCTACCCGATGAAAGAAAACCATCTATGAGTTTGCCTTCCATCGCGCCTTCCCACAGGACATATGGTATGCCTTTTTCCAATTTATTGACAACGTGTATTATAGGAAGATATCTTCCTATACGCGAAAACAGTGCTAGTCCAATATCAGATGCCGGAATATCTGCATTTAATACCTGAAGAGTATAAAAGATATTGTCGAGGCTCTCCTTTTCATAGGTATGAAAGAATATTGTTCTTAAGTCCCTTTCTGAATAATCAGGAAATTCTTCCCTAATTAATTGCGCGACTTCTTCTGAGGTCATGGTTTCAAAATAATCATGCTCTTTAAAGAACCGGTGCATTCCCACAATGGCCTTGCCGGCTTTTATATAAACCTCTTCATCGCGTATCAGCGGCCGGTCGCCTTCAATTTCGGTAGCTTGTATTGCCTCAAGGAAAACCCGAAAATTCTCCAGGAACACCAGCTTCTCTTCCGAAGAAGATACTGCTTTCGCGATTGGTCTATCAGCCGCAGCTCGATAGCCTTTGGGATAGAACGCGATCTCATGAAAATCTTTTTCTATATCAAACACCTTATTAATAAAAACATCGTCAACATAAGATTGGGCAATGGGCTTCTTTTTCCCAAGATCGATCTGCGCGATCACCGTCGTACTTCCTGAAAACTCGGCTGTCCTACCTAAATACCTCAGGAATTTAATAGGAAAAACTTCCGCTCCACCTGCTTCCTCGTAAGGGCCGAACCCCCCAGAGGTAATACTGATCTCAAATGTATTATGCTTCTCTTGTGGTAAAAAATGCTGCAACAAGCCGACCCATTGTCCGAAGATTATCTCGTCTGAATAGTACCATTCAGTAAATTCTCGTCCCTTCTGACCCAACAACCTCATAGTATTGGCGTTCTCATACATCCTCAGAATAACATCCGCGGCATTCTGAACAAAACGTTCGTCTGCATCCAGTACTACCCCTTGAAACCCATTAAGACGGGGGTCAAAGAGCGTCTCTTTCATACCACCTACATGTGTAACAATAACAGGAGTTCCTAAAGCCATTGCCTCATGCATCCTCGCAGGTGTTCCTTCTCTAATAGAAGGAATAAAAACAATATCAGGATCTACTTTGCTATATATTTGTGGCAACTCGTGTATCCGATAGGGGCCTAAAAACTCCGTATGTATTCCTAATTTCTTGCTCTTTTCTGTAAGCGTCTTGCGGAACCCTTCAGAGGCAACATCCCCTAATAGGCACAGTTGCACTGGCCCATCAATCGTAGTTGAAACAAGTTTTGCGACATCCATTGCTTTCTCTATTCCCTTAGGTGGAGATGCTCTTCCTAACATCATGATAATCAGGGCAGGTCTATCTTCTATTCTTAAACCAAAGATTTTTTTCAGGTTATCTTTAGTTCCCAAATCTACCACCATGTGATCGAGTACAGTCATCCCATTTATGCGATCCAATACCTGCTGGGGCCAATTGCGTTGCCTTCCATCTTCAACCAAGATATCTCCTTTAGCCTGTAAGAAATCTCCTATCTGACTCGTCGTTATACGCTGTTCTGTCGTTGAATAGGTATCGCCTTCTGTATCGCGCGCTACGGGGATTATGGTTGTGTTTTCTCCTCCTGGGAGGGGACCTGGGTATTGGGGTTGAAATAGGTCTTGCAGTCTATTGTAGGCTTGACTGTCTTCATTAAAATATCCTTCTTCGAGTTCATCTGTAGAAATCAATTTTATTTTATATAATAAATTTTCTAATGACTTCAGAAAAAGCTGATTTTCTTCTGCGGTCCCTAGAGAAACTCTTACAAGATTAGAATTTTTTTCTTTTGTTACAAGCACCCCTCCCATGTTTTTTATAGCATCTACTATGATTTTGCTTTCCACGCCTTTAATTGCAAATAATACAAAATTTCCAACAACATCCTCTTTATAACAAAAATCTTTATTTATATTTCTCCATTTTTTAAATTGTTCAAGGATTATTTGTTGTTGATTACGCACAAAAGTTGGGCCCTTTTCAAGTTCTGAAAGACCAGGTTGCTGAAATGCATATAACATAGCTTGAGTGCCATATAGCGAAATGGAATGATTTGGCAAAACATGGACGATTTGTTCCATAACTTTATCATTTCCCAACATTACTCCACATCTTGGCCCTGTAATACCAAATGTTTTTGATAACCCATTGAGCACTAAGAGGTTATAGTTCTTATAATAGTCTTCATATTTAGGGTAATCATAGCCTGCTTCAATAGCATATAAGTCTCCTCCCACAGCATCTACGATAACAATCGTCTCAGGAGAAGCAGATTTTATATGGTCCATTAGCTTACGAAAATCTTCAGCTTCGATAACGTCACCTGTAGGATTCCCGGGATTAATCAATATAAGAAGATGTGGTTTGATTTCTGATATCTGTTCTATCAATCCATTCACATCTAGATATAATGAAGTAATGTCCTCTGGGTTACGTAATGCATGCCTGTATCTAAAAATGTGAAGGCCATAGGCACTAGCATTTGTTTGATAATTAGGGTAAACCAGTTCGCCCATCAATATTTTGTCTCCAGGATTTGAAAGTGCCGAAATAGCACGTTTAATACCCTCCGAGCCACCCCGTGTGAATAACAAATATTTTTCAGAAAAATTATAATATTTTCTTGCTAGTCCTTCTAAAATTTTTAGTTCATATTCGGCTGACTGAGGAGTATATAGCGGTGGCTTCGAAAAATAGTTTTTTAGTGCCTGCATGATCCCGTTTGTATATGGAGTAGGATTTTCATTCCAATTCATTATTATAATCTTTCGAGCATCTATTATATCCGCTTCTTTTTTAAGGATTTGTATATAAGAGGAATTTTGTATGGAAGGAAGGTTGGGCAATTCAGATAAAAATCCTTCTACTATGGCATTATTAACACCATCCACGAACCACCACATAAGAGCACCTTCGTTTCGTATAAATTGGACAGTTCGTGGTTGTCCAATTAAGACCGCCGAAGGAGATTCTCCCCCTAATTTTGTATAGCTTGGAAACTCATGAACAAACATAATATTACCGTATTCTACAATGAACCTGTTATATTCAGAGTTAAACTCTATCTTATCTGAAGAGGCGACGTGTATAAGTAAAGGGACTGCCTTCTTGTAAAAAGCCTGAGCAATTGTGCTAAGATCTTCTTGAGAATATTCCCCAGTTACATTATCTACGACAACCAAATTAAAGCTTATTTCACTTTGATAGATAGTGCCTATACTATCAGCGATTGTTATATTCTCGCCTATTGTAAATGTATACTTAGGTTTTTTATATTGATTTAAAAGAGCAATTTCAGTGTTAACCCCCTCTTCTGTCTTACCTAAGATAAGAATCTGAGGATTGATACATTGTTTTAATACTGCTGCAACTACAGCCTCGTAAATATCTGCTGCCTGGTCGGCTCTTTCAAAGTGCCTTTGTTGAAATAAACCGCCATATACTTTTGCTGCTAAGAGATATTCATATCGGAAACTGCGCGCATAGCGAGTAATACTATCTAGAGGATCGGAATTAAGATATGTTTGAGCATACAATAATGCTTTTTCTTGTTTTGACTTTTCTTGCATCTCACCTGATAGACGTGTGAAATGCTCTGAGGGTGGTGTGATGTTTTGTGCTTTTCTGCTTTTCCCCTTCACCCCCAGCCCCGGCACGATGGGTGCGGAGGCAAGGGTCATGCCGGCAGCCTGGAATGCCTTGCCCAGTGCGGCAAGGGTGTCGTTC
>JAFGGP010000034.1 GCA_016930485.1 Candidatus Omnitrophota bacterium
AGGGGTCTTTGGTCTTATTCCTGCGACGTGTTACGTGCTACGTGTTACTTGCAATCTAGTATCCCTGTGACCGGTGTCCTGCCTGCCTCGCCGGGGGAAGGCCGATGGCTGACGGCCCTTTTTTACCTTCCTTCGCATCCGATTCTGCCGTCCCGGGGATCGGCGCCTCTCTTTCTTCTTCGGACGGGTCGGGAGGCGTGTGGCAGACATCAGGAAATGCCGTGACACTCTTGCCTGAGCCTGATTTGGAAGAAACCGCCCGCGAATTGAAAAACACCTTTTGCCCTCCCTCCGCGCTTTCGGCAAGCAGGGTGAGCGAGAAAAAGAGTATTACCAGGAATATGACAGGTTGTTTCATTTTTGGGTCTCCCGGCGCCGGCGGTTCGGAACTCACTCTTCCAACGGCACCTCTTTCATAAACGCGGACGCGGCGGTATTAAAGTCGAGCGACTCCTGGCGAATATCCCGGTAATGGGCCACCGCCTTTTTTGTGTCGCTGTATAACGCCTCGGCCTCTTCCCCGGGGACATCCAGGACCACTTCAAATGTCCTGCCTGATGTATCGCCCACCACCAGTCTCCAGCGCCTCACGTTAATAAAGTCATAAATAAAACCCTGGATGTCGCCCAGCCTCATATCCGGAATTCCCTCGAGATAATAGGGCCTCGTCCAGGCCGGATTTCTAAACTCAAGCACCCCCCTGAAAATAGGATAGGTCGGATAAAGGTGCCAGCTCAGATTGAGCGAAAACCGCCTTTCATGAACCGACCGGAAGAGCGCGTCTCTCTGCGGATTTGTCCGCTCAATCCTGAGAATGCACACCGGCTCCTCCCAGGCCCTGATAAAAGTGGGGATATTGACCGCGCTGTCAGGCCACGACACGAAATGTTCCACCTTTGAGACGGACACGCCGGCCGGGTTAACGCCGCCCCGACCGCCCTCCACCGTATCCCTGAAGGACCGCTCTGTCACGGGAATGCCTTCCCAGAAAGCGGAGATCTCACCGATATTCTGTGCGTTGCGATCAGCCGATAGCCCCATACCCCCTCCTCTTTTTTAAAACCGCGGTCCCGCGGGACCGAATAACGGATATGCCCTATGTCTCCGTGCGGCTATACCTTGCCTCCCGGGAGCAAACCGGGCATTTGAGAATGATATTTTTATCGTGATTCGGCAGGCGCATCTTTTGAAAGCACCCGGGGCAGAGGACTATCCAGCTTTCCACCTGCCGGGCGTCCTGTATCTCGGCCTGCCGCTTCATAAACTCCCTGTGCCCTTTGTCAAAGGCCGTTCGCGCGGCGCTGTTCAGTTTCTTTTTTACCTCGCCGGGCTCTATATTTTTATGTGCCGCAAAAATAGACAGGGCAATCCCCATCTCCACGTCACTGATATAGTTCTGGATTCGTAACTGCCTCTTATGATCTGTCCTGGTCCCGGATATGAAATTTTCTGTATACCACTGGGCGGTTATTTTCTCCGCCTCTAACCCGTTCACCAGCAATACGCCCAACCCGAGTAAAATCGCTGTTATATCGGTCAGTTTTTCATTGGTCTGCGTATCGGCCTCGCGAAGGCCCTGATCATCCATCCATGCGTGTGTCATCTCATGGGCGATAATCGCCGCGATGGCGGTTCTGTTGTCTTTCCACTTATCGGAAATTTCGATGAAGTACGGCTTGCCTGTCTGGCACTCTATCTTGCCGGCCGAATCAATCCCGCTGAATGCCGCCACTATATTTCTGGATGGCAGGCCCAGGTTCTTCACCACCTCTCTGCTCAATTCGATAATATAGTCGATGGGATTAGCGAATGAAATCTGCTCCTCGGTAATCCACCATCGCTTATAAAAAAAGTACCTGTCTCTCTTGAGCATCCGGTTGACCCACTTCTCAATCCAGGTGGCATCGGCGACCCACCCGGCGGCGGTGTCCTGCTCCTTCTTCTTCGCGGAGCTCTTTTTTCTGGCCCGGCTAAACCACATATCTCAGTCCCTCATTTAACGTCCAGCGGGTAGAATTAGTTCTTTGGGTTCGCGGGTTGCACGGGTTACTCGGATTCAACTATGGTTTCCCGGATTTCCTCAAGAGGGCGATTCGCCCCTGTGGCGGGCGCTGATTTTTTTTCATCCCACCACATCTGCCACTTTTCCGCGTCATCGCCGAAATCTTCCTGAGTAATATCGTACAACAGGAACACTATCAGGTATTTCTTTACATCTTCTTTTTCCTCTCTCAAGCCCTGAATCAGAGGTTCGACGGCATCGTAGCCTATCCTTTTTATTTCATCCGCCGCGAAACCATTCGGCCTGACCGCAAGCAGCTCTCCGCTATCCGAATATTCATAGTAGACAAGTTCGTTGAGTAGACTCTGTACATCCGGACCCTCTTCTTCGACTGCTTCGAGTTTTTTATATTTCAACACCGCCCTCAATCTGCCGGCGTCACCCGCCTGATCAACAAATCCGGGAACAATCTTGGCCGAAGAGTCACTGTAGGTAGGTTTATCCGTATTTATCGTGTTCCCGAGCGGGGACATTGTCAGATAAATCGGTGTAGTCCCGTATTGCAGGTTGATGCCGTCAAGCGAGGTTTTATCAGGGCTTAACGGCCAGACAAACAGAAGGTTGCCGAGCGTCTCTCCTTGAGCCGCCCCGCTCTCCTCGTTTTGTTCTGTATCCCCTTCGAAACCTATGGCAGCCCTTCCGTCTGTGATCGCAAAACCCTCGGCAAAAACATAATTGGCTTTATCCCCGACCTTTACCGGTGTGACTATTTTCCTCTGCTCGTTTATTGCGGCTAACTCCTGAGAGATTGTATCGACCATCTCTTTTCCGCCGACGGCCTCGATAGAGTGTAAGAGCTCTGCCGGAAGCTCTATCGGGTCCTGGAGAACAAAAGTCATTGTCGCGATGTCGCCATTGGGGTTGTCGGTTGCAAAATAGACCTCCCCTTTATCGCCAAAGTTCATCAAAATGTTCGCATTCGGATTAAACGTAAAAGTCCTCTCAACCGATACTTTTTTCTCTTTCAAGACATCGGATGCCGCCGTGGCACCCTGTGCCCGGTAGGTAATCTTTGTCGTCATCCCGTGAAATCCCGATTGAGCAAAGGCCGGGCCGGCACTAATGCTTAACAAAAATATAGTGCTAAGTACCATGACAACGGCGGTTTTTCCCTGCGTGCATTTTTGTATCATTGTTCCTCCCTTTTTAGCGTATAGTGTGTAGCCCCAAACCACATGGGGTTTGGGGCAAGCGGGTAGCGTATAGTATCAAAATCAAATATCAAAAATTAAAATGCGAAATGACCCTTCGATGCAACTCAGGGCAGGCCAGTTCGCGGGTTACTCGAGTTCTGCGAGTTCGCGAGTTCAAAAACTCGTGTCATTCCGGGCTTGACCCGGAATCCAAAAAAAGTAATGTAGCCCACATTTCAATGTGGGAAAATGGAT
>JAFGGP010000035.1 GCA_016930485.1 Candidatus Omnitrophota bacterium
GGAAGCAAAGCGACCGAAGTAATCTCAAAAAAAGAGATTGCTTCGCCATTCAGGCTCGCAATGACGTCTTTAGCAGGGTTTTGCAACGGTCTCAATTTGTCATTTGTCATTGTATTTTTGGTGACATATCTTACAAATAGCTCTGCGTGACCTTCAGCACCTCGCCGGGGGTAGTAACCCCCTCATACGCCTTGGAGAGACCGTCTTCCCGCAGTGTCCTCATGCCCGATTCCATGGCGACGCGCTTGATCTCTGATGAGCGCTCACGTCTGACGATCATCTCCCGTATTTTTTCAGTAATAAGAAAAAGCTCGAAAATGCCGACCCGTCCTTTAAAACCAGCGCCGTTGCATGCCGCGCATCCCGCCCCGGTAAAAAATGCCCTTCCTGCAATATCCTTCTTCGTCAATCCCAAAAGCTCAATCTCTTCCGGTGAAGGAACCCGTTCCTCCCTGCAATCAGTACAGATTTTTCTCACCAGGCGCTGCGCCAACACCGCCTGTACCGTTGAAGAAATAAGAAAGGGTTCGATCTCCATATCCATCAGGCGTGTTACCGCACTCGGCGCATCGTTTGTATGTAACGTTGAAAAAACAAGGTGCCCGGTCAAGGCGGACTGCACTGCTATCCTGGCGGTCTCGGTATCGCGTATCTCTCCCACCATAATAATATCAGGGTCCTGGCGCAGGATACTCCTGAGGACAGCGGCAAAGGTAAGATCGATCTTGGGGTTTATAGGAACCTGAATAATGCCGGGGATATCGTACTCAACCGGGTCTTCGGTCGTAATCACTTTTGTCTCGATCGTATTGACGTGCTTAAGGCATGAATAGAGCGTTGTCGTCTTGCCGCTCCCGGTAGGACCGGTCAGTAGAAAAATCCCGTTCGGTTTAGTGATCGAAGAAATAATGCTCTTCTTCAGGTTCTCGGAGAGCCCGATCTGATCGATAGAAAGACTCACAACCCCCTTATCTAACACCCGCATGACAATGCTTTCGCCAAAAACAGTCGGCAGCGTAGAAACCCTGAGATCAACATCTCTCTTGCCGACGGTAATCATAATTCTTCCGTCCTGGGGGAGTCTGCTTTCCGCAACATCCATATTGGCCAATACCTTAATACGCGAGGCAACGGCAACGCTCAGCCCCTTAGGTGGGGCAGCTACTTCGTAGCAGGCACCGTCTATGCGATAGCGAATTTTGTAACTTTTTTCAAAAGGTTCAAAGTGGATATCGCTTGCCCGTCTTTCGACCGCCTGCAAAATAACCCTGTTTAAAAGTTCGACAACAGGTGCCTTTGTCGCCAACTCCGATAACTTCTTTGATTCATCCCCCTCGCCAAGGTCTCCGGTACCCATGCCGGCTACCTCGGTCGTCACCTCCTGTATGACATCATCCAGGGACTCCTCGGTCCCGAAGTGAGAGGCAATAAACCCCCATACCGCCTCCTCCTTGGCAAGCACACCCTGCACCATAACGCCCAGCATAAATCGCAATTCATCAATAATGGCGATGTTAAACGGATCGGCCAGCGCCACCTTCAGTACGTCATCTTCGAAACTAATCGGAATAACGCCGTTCAGCTGGCATGTCGAGGGGGGGATTTTGCGCAGGACTTCTGCGGGGATATCGATGGCCTCCAGATTGATTACCTCATACCCCAGATACCCTCCGAGTGTATGAAGAAGGGCCTCCTCTCTCAGATATCCCATCTCTTCAAGGAGCGCCCCCAGGCTCTTGTCGCCCTGTTTCTGTTTCTTGAGCGCCTCTTCGAGCTGTTCGCCGGAAAGAAGCCCCTGCTCGATTAATACCTGTCCCAACGCCCGTATATGTTCTTCTCGTGCCATCCGGCTCCCCGTTTCTTAGGACATATCCGACTGTGTTGCCCGTAATACCTCATGGACGGTGGTAATGCCATCTATCGCCTTTAGCATGCCGTGCGCCCTCAGCGAACGCATCTTCTCGGTTAAGGCCTGCCTTCGCAGCTCAGAGCTGGGCCGATGATCAAACACCATCTGTCGCAAACCAGGACTCAGTCTGAACAGTTCAAAAATACCGACTCTGCCGCGATATCCTGTATTATTGCACCGGACACACCCGCTGCCCCGGTAAAGGACGGACGGGAGATTTCCCTCAGAGGCCTCCTCCAACGCGGCAATTTCATCGGGTAACGGCGCGTACTCCTTTTTGCAGTTATCACAGATCCTGCGCACCAGACGCTGCGCCAAAACCGCCTGTACCGTCGAGGCAACCAGATAAGGCTTGATCCCCATATCGATTAAGCGGGTCACCGCACTGGGGGCGTCATTGGTGTGCAATGTAGAGAGAATGAGGTGTCCGGTCAATGCGGCCTGGATAGCGATCGAGGCGGTTTCATAGTCTCTGATCTCTCCGACGAGAATGACGTCGGGCGCCTGCCTGAGCATCGAACGCAGACCTCCCGCAAACGTCAGACCGATCTGCGGTTTGACCTGCACCTGATTAATTCCCTCCAGCTGATACTCCACCGGGTCCTCGACCGTAATCAGCTTTTTTTCCGGTGTATTGATGCAACTTAACGCGGCGTACAGTGTGGTTGTCTTGCCGCTTCCGGTCGGCCCGGTTACCAAAAAGATGCCGTTCGGCATCTGTATAAGACGTTCGAACTCCTCTTTATCGGCAGCGGCAAAGCCCATATCATCCAGCTTCAGCATGAACGCCGATTTATCAAGGATCCTCATCACAACACTTTCGCCGTGCATAGCCGGTAAAGTTGAAACACGCAGATCAAGCTCTTTTTCGTCAACGGCAATTTTAATTCTGCCGTCCTGAGGGAGGCGCTTCTCGGCGATATTCATGCCGGCCATGATTTTTATCCGGCTGATGATAGCGCCCTGGAGCCGTTTCGGCGGACCGGGGACCTCGTGCAAGACACCGTCTATCCGATACCGTATACGCAGCTTATCCTCCAGTGACTCAATGTGAATGTCGCTTGCCCGGTTCCGGGACCCCTGTTGAATAATGAGCGACACCAGTCTGATAATGGGGGCATCATCGTCGCCGTCCCCGATCTGGTTGATGTCGATATCGCCGAGCGTCTGTCCGGTATCTGCCGGCGGCGGCGGAGCCGCGGCATCCTGGGCTTTATCGAGCGCTGCCCCATTCCCGTAGAGCTCGTGCACGAGACGTTCAAAAAGGTCCGTTTCGACAATGAGCGTATTGACCCTTCCTCCGAGTTTTTGTTCAAAAAACTCCGTCACCAAAAGAGTAAACGGGCTATCGCTCACCAGGGTAAGAACGCCCCCCTCAACGGCTACCGGGCACACCCTGTGCGAAACAGCGAATTCCCTGGAAAATTTTTCCCGCAGGGGATCGGACGCAACCAGTTCTATATGCTTTGTAAGGTGGATCCCTAATTGAGGGAGCAACTTCTTGGCGGCCTGCCTGTTTTGAATAATGCCCCGTTCGAGGAGCAGGGCCTCGATGGGGCGCTGATTGGATCTCTGCAGCCCGATGATCTCCTCAAGAACCTCGTGAGAAACGAGCCCCAGATTCACCAGCATCTCTTTTATGTAAAGGTGCGGCTCCATCATCGCTTAATCCGTGACCGCTGTATTTCTCCGTGAGCGGCACGCTGGGCCTCTTGGTAGAGCATCTTGAGCGGCTGATTTTTCCGCCTGGCCAGCGTCCGACAGTCTTCATATTCAGGCATAATATTGGTAACGGACCGGTCTTCCCCGAGTGCCGTCTTCACACTCACATAGCCAAAAGGCGTCTTTACTTTATGTATGTTCCTCTCCTGGACCTTTCTGTGGGCATCATAAAACCGCACTCCCAGCGATGTCGTTTCTCTGAAGATAACGCGTGAGAGCGCCTCAATATCACCTTTTCTGGCAATGACACTTAATAATACCGCTGGGCGGTTTTTCTTCATAATAACCTGTGAGAGATAGACATCAAGCGCCCCTGCATCAAAAAGTCTCTCCATCACATATTCAAAGTGAGTCGGCATCATATCGTCCAGATTCGTCTCAAGGACCGTCACTTCATTGGCCGAAAAGAGCTCGGCCCCGCAGTAAAACGCCCGCAACACATTAGGGAGGCCCTCGATCTGTCTGGTTCCCGCCCCGTATCCAACAGCGGTAATATCCATGGGGAAGTCGCCCGCGCGTTGCTGGCCCAGTGTTGAAAAGATAGCCGCGGCGGTAGGCGTAGTCAACTCGTGGGGGATATTGGTAAAGACAACGCGTCTTCCCTTGAGAAGCGCGCAGGTCGCCGGGCTGGGTAACGGCAACACCCCTCCCTTTGTCTGAATAAGACCCGTGCCAAGCGGGATAACGCCATAGAATATAGTTTCTATCTCCAAGAGCTCGAAGCCGATAACAGCACCGACGATATCAATAACCGAATCAAGATCCGAGACCTCGTGCAAATGGACGTTTGCAGGGTCCTGGGCGTGAACCTGTGCCTCTGCACCGGCAAGTGCTTGAAAGACGGCCTTTGAGCGCTGCTTGACCTTTTTGCTGAGGCGGCTCTTTTCGATCGTTTTGTAGACCTCACCGACCGATGAAAAAAGGTGTTTTGCGCGCGCGCTACGTACCAGAGACGGACGTCTGCCGATGGCCGCCTGAAATCTTCTGGCCTTTACCGCGCCGCGCATCGTTGTGCCGCTCTTAAGTACGTACCCGCTCACAGGTAGCTTAGCCAGTTCCCTCTTTAAAAGTGAGAGTTTGAGGCCGCAATCAAGCAGAGAGGCGATAATCATATCGCCGCTCGCCCCACCTATACAGTCAAAGTATATCGATTTCATTTTTGTAGCCTTCAGCCTTCAGCCTTCAGCCCTCAGCAGCTGAAAGCTGAGAGCTAATAGCTGAAAGCTTATATATTTATCATGCTTGCAAAATAACCGGCGCCGAAGCCGTTATCGATGTTGACAACCGCCACACCGGGGGCACAGGAGTTGAGCATTGTCAAAAGGGGTGCCAGACCGGAAAAGTGAGCACCGTATCCGACGCTTGTCGGGACCGCGATAACAGGATGTGAGACAATCCCTCCGACCACGCTCGGCAAAACCCCGTCCATCCCGGCAACAACGATAGCAACGGCACACGAGTCCAGTTCTTGGGTATGTAAAAGCAGCCGGTGTATCCCCGCGACCCCCACGTCATAAAACTGTTCTGTTGTGCGGCCAATAATCGCGAGCGTCTCCCGCGCCTCCTCAGCAACCGGTATATCTCCGGTGCCCGCGGTCACAATGGCCACCGGCCGTGAGGCATACACGACAGGATGTTTTGCATAGGCAATGGTCCTGGCGAGTGTGTTCATGCGGGCCCCGGGAAGAAGCGCCTTGACCGCCGAATATACCTCCTCTGATGCCCGTGTCATGAGCAGGCGGTCTCCGTGCTTCTTTATGGCCCTGGCAATCTCCACAATCTGACCGACCGTCTTTCCCTGGCAAAATATAACCTCGGGAAATCCCTTTCTCAGTTCGCGGTGCGTATCAAGTTTGGTGTGGGTTAACTCATCGAAGGGAAAGTGTTTCAGTTTTGTGAGGGCCTCTTCGATGCCGATCTTTCCGTTTTGTACGCCGCTTAAAATGGCCTTCAGTGAACGGTGTTTTTTCATAACGCGGCAACCTTCTAAAACTGCAGTTTGATAATCCAGTAGAGAAGCCCGACGATAAGGGCAGTCGCGGCAATGTAAAAATCATTAAAATAGAAAAAATCGGCAACGACCTCGAGGAGATTTCTTTTCTGCGTCTTCCGAAACCGGGGTGGCACGAGACCGTCCGATTCTCTTCTGATCTGCTTAAGGCGGGCCTCTCGAAATCGCCTGTATGCCTCGATCTCGTCTTTCTTGCATCGCAGAAACTGGCCTGCGATCCGATACGCGGTCAGTTCTCCCTGCGATATCAATTCCTTTACGGCATCGGGGCTCAGCGAAAGCATTGCCCCTGCCTCTTCCAGAGAAATGTACTCCTTCACCGTATGCATAGCCATCCTATCACGGTATTAAGTCAGCGCCGCCGGCAACGCAATCACTCAACAGCAACATGCCGAGCTGCTATCTGATGCGTTCGCTATTAACCCACTCGTCGATTCTCTCTTTATCAAACTGCCAGCTATCCCCGACGCGTTCACCCGGGATCTTGGCGCTCTCTGCCCAGCGCACGATTCTTTCCTCATCAACCTCAAGATACCGTGATACCTCGCTCAGGCTCATTTTCCTGCCTGTATTTCTCTCAGCCCCTTCAAAGACCATCTTACAGTTCCCCTCTAAGAGTGCCCCTTCGGTTACGACCAGCGTTGCAGCCGTTATATTTCCGATCATCCGCGCAGGCGCGACCAGCTCGAGCTTTCTCCGGGCCACCACATTGCCGGTGACCGTCCCCGCTATGGTGATATTTTCGCCATCGATATCCGCCTTCACCTGTGCGTTATCCCCGATCATTAACGTGCCCTTGGTTATTAACTTGCCCTCAAAGCTCCCGTTAATGCGCAGATTGACCGGATCGTTAAAAGAAAGCGTCCCCTGCATACTCGCATTAACATCAAGAACCTTGTCCTGCGTCTGACCCGCATCCTTCCTGTCCTTTCTCATCGGACACCTCCTGTTTGATAAGTGGTAATGGCTGTCTGCCCATAGTGGGCCGGGAGGAGAAATATTAATCCGTCCATCGCGCAACAATAACCCCGTCTATCTGCAGCATGGCAGTAATAATCTGGCTCTCCAGTTCCTTGCGCAGGAGTTTCAGATGTATGTCAACGGCCGTCATATTTACATCCTCGCTGAAGGGAAACTCGATATCGCGAATTTCGACCGCCTGACCAAGAAGTGCCTTCTTGACCTGCTCGAGCTGGGCAAGGCCTCCCCGTATTTCGACATGAAGCACTTTATACCATACCCTTTCCCGTATCGAGTGCTCCATGTATGGCAAAATAAAAAGAGAGATCCAAATCAACACAGTGGCATATACGGCTGGGATATAAAAACCGGCCCCGACGGCAAGTCCGACCCCCGACGACGTCCAGAGACTTGCGGCGGTTGTCAAGCCTTTGACCGAGGCCCGTGACCTGATAATAGTCCCTGCCCCCAAAAAACCTATCCCGCTGACGACCTGCGCGGCAATCCTCCCCGGATCAAGATTGGTGAGCCCCCTGAATGCTTCATACATATACATCGAAGTCATCATGACAAGACACGCCCCCAACCCAACCAGAATATGCGTCCTGAGACCGGCAAGTCTGCCGTGAATCTCCCTCTCAAATCCGATAATGCCGGTCAACAGAGTCACCAGCAATAACCGCACAATCACCTCGGTATGCGAAATCATAGTATGCTCCTCTGTTAGAGACGTAACGACGGCTCGGCATTCAGGTGCATATCGTCAACGATGCCCTTTTTATAGAGCGCGTAGCCGGCGAGTGCGACCATAACTGCATTATCCGTGCACAGCCCCTTTGCCGGGTAGATAACGTCGATATCCGAAAATTCCTTCCGGGCCTCGAGTTCGCGGCGGAGGCCCTGATTGGCACTCACCCCGCCCCCCAGTATCAGGCGCCTTGACCGTTTTTGCCTGAGGGCAAGCAGGGCTTTTTCAAGCAGCATATCAATTACGGCAGCCTGAAATGAGGCACATATATCCGCGATCGAGATCTTCCCCTCCTCCAGTAAGGCCCTGTTATCGCGCACATAATATAATACCGCTGTTTTAATCCCACTGAAACTAAAATCAAGTCTGTCTTTGACCCGTGCGCGCGGGAAACGTATGCGTGCAGGGTCGCCTTTTGCGGCAAGCCGGTCGATAACCGGTCCCCCGGGATACCCGAGTCCCAGTATCTTTGCAACCTTATCATAGGCCTCGCCGGCGGCATCGTCCGTACTCCTGCCGAGGGTTTCGAACTCGGTCGGGGTCTTCAAGTAGACAAGCGTCGTATGCCCCCCCGACACAATAAGCCCTACCCCGGGAGAGAATCTCTTTCCCAGAAGAGCCGCATGTAGATGGGCCTGGAGATGATTGACACCGACGAGCGGCCTTGAGAGGGAAAACGCCAGTGACTTTGCAAAGGCAATGCCGACCAAGAGCGAACCCGCAAGCCCTGGTCCCCGGGTTACGGCAATCAGATCGATCATATCCGGGGAAACAGAACACCCGGTGAGTAAATCGTCAAGAAGGCCGAAAATGCACTCGATGTGCGCGCGCGAGGCAACTTCGGGGATAACGCCGCCAAATCGCTCATGTTCTACAATGCTTGAGAAGAGGCGATGGCCAAGTATCCGGCGCCCGTCCTTAAGAAGCGCCACAGCGGTTTCGTCACATGAAGTCTCAATGCCCAATGTAAGCATACTACTGCGCCAGATGAGAGATGTGTACCAGTTCAATGCCGTGCTGTTTAAATTCGTCTATCATGTCCTCAAGTACCTCTATCGTCTGCGTCCTGTCGTGCCCGATGCCAACCGCATACCCCTGTTCCTTTGCTATCTGGATCAGCCGATCAATCTTTCCCTCAATAAATGCCCTGTCTTGCTGTGCATCTAAAAAAACATCCCGTTTGGCAAACCGAATCCCTTTTTCCGCGGCAAGCTGCCCGCAAATAGAACTGCCGGTCACCAGGCTGTCCAAAAACAGCATATCCCGCCCTTTCAATACGTCAAAGATGACACCCATGACATACGGATCCTCTGTCGCCTTTGACCCCATATGATTTGAGACTCCCAGGGCACCCGGAACGCCTGCTATCGCACGCCGCGTGATCTGCAGAATCTGAGCCCTGCCCATCCGGGAATGTATCGTCTGATCCTCAAGAGGCATCTCCTCATAGGTCTCCGGCGTATCTGCATGGGGCTCCAAAGGCAGATGGAGCAGGCATTCATGGCCGTTTTCAGCCACCCGCCCGGCTACCTCGGCCGAATACGGCAGATTGGGCAATATCGAAAAGGTGACGGGTGCGTGCAACCGAAAAATCCTTTCCACATTTTGCGTATTATAACCAAAGTCATCCAAAACCAGCGCTACCTGAGGAGAGCCAATTTCTTCTCCCGGAGCACTGCTCTGCTTTACCGTCTCAGACTGCGGAATGAAAGACCCCACCGACCGAACCAGTTCCAGCCACCCGATGATAAGGCAGACAATAATGATACATAACCCTGCGATTTTCAGCCGTTGCGTCATAGGCGTCCTTCATCGGTACGTCAAAAGGCCCTTCTCTTGGCCAGGTCCGGCGTTTCTTCTTCGAGAGACTCATAGATCTTGAGCGACTTCAACAGATCGATCGCCCGAAACATCTGGTTATCTATTATCAGCTTTTCTTTTTTCTGCGCCTCCTCGCTCTTCTCTTCGGGCACTCCCCCTTCTTTTACCTTCTCAAATATCTCTTCAGCGTTTACCTTTGCCTCCTCCTTAGCAGCGGGAGGCTCATATTCAACAATAATATCAGGGGTAATGCCTTTTTCGTGTATCTCCCTTCCCGAAGGGGTAAGATATTTGCTCGTTGTCAGGCGCAGGGCCGAGCCGTCACCCAGAGGGATAACCGTCTGAACAGACCCTTTGCCAAAGCTCTGCGTCCCCATGAGGATTGCCCGTTTATGGTCCTGAAGCGCGCCCGCTACAATCTCCGAGGCGCTCGCGCTGCCGCTGTTTATCAGGACCACCATAGGAAAACGTTCACCCTTCAGCGCATGACGTGCCCGGAACTGCACCTCCTTTGTCTTGTCCCGCCCACGCGTAGAGACAACGAGTTTTCCGGCATCCAGAAATTCGTCCGAGACGTCAATGGCAACGTCCAGGAGCCCCCCCGGGTTATTTCTCAGGTCCAGTATCAAACCGGTCATGCCACCTTCCTTTAACGAATCGATCGCCTTCCTGAGATCCTTGGGCGTATTCTCCTGAAACTCGACCAGGCGAATATATCCGATGCCGTCCGTTATAATCTCGGCAACCTTGATGCTTTCGATCTTGATGATAGCCCTGACAATGTCGATCTCCAGGAGTTGCTTTGCCCCTTCGCGCAGGATGGTCAGATGAATGGACGTGCCCGGTTTTCCGCGCAGTTTTTTGACCGCATCAAAAAGGGTGATGTCCCGCGTCATCTCTCCGTCGATCTTCACAATCCGGTCTCCCGCCTCAATCCCCGCCTCCTGGGCGGGGGTACCGTCTAGAGGCGAGATAACCGTCAACAGATTATCCTGTACGGTAATCTCGATGCCAAGTCCGCCGAATTCCCCCTCGGTCTCGACCTTAACGTCGTTATACATATCAGGGTCCATAAACTGGCTGTAGGGATCGAGATTTGCCAGCATGCCGGTGAGCGCACCATAGATCAACTCCTTTGCCCCGACCTCCTCGACATAATCGGAACCGATAAGAGAGACGGCATCGGTAAAGAGTTCGAGCTCCTGATACAGTTCGTTGCGGGAAAATGATTCCTTCTTGTCTTTTTCGGCAGCCGCCTCCGTAGAACTGCACCACAATATCAGAACTGCGCACAGACTCAGCATAACGGATCGTTTCATCTGACCTCCTCAGGTGTTTGAAGTATCCAGCCGTTCTTTTAACAGTTGATTGACTAACTGCGGATTCGCCTTGCCCCTGGTTTCTTTCATGACGCCGCCAACCAGAAATCCCAATGCCTTTTCCTTTCCTTCCCTGTAGCTCTGGACGCTGGCGGGATTGGCCGCAATAACCCGTTCGACTATCCGCGAGAGCTCGTCCTCATCGGATATTTGGGCAAGCCCGGCCTCCTTGACATATGCCTCAGGGTCTTTGCCTTCTTTCAGCAAGACCGGCAATATCTGTTTTTGTATCTTGCCGCTTATCACCCCGTCCTCCTGTAACTTAAGTGCCTTGGCTAGGGATTGCGGAGTCATCTTCACCTCAGTAATGGTCATATTGGTCGCGCTGAGATAGGCAAGAATATCGCCCATCAGCCAATTGGCAACCATCTTCGGATTATTGTAATCAACGAGCACCTCTTCAAAATAATCTGCCAACGCCTTATCCTGCGTCAAGACACCGGCATCGTACTCTGACAACCGGTATTCAGACACAAACCGCTCCCGGCGTCTTGCCGGCATTTCGGGAAGCCCTGATCGTATATCGGCCACCATCTGCCGGCTAATCTCAAAAAGGGGCAGATCGGGCTCGGGGAAATAGCGGTAATCGTGCGATTCCTCCTTGCCGCGCATGGGTGTTGTATAGAGTCCGTCCGCATCCCACAGGCGCGTTTCCTGAACGACCGTCTTTCCGTCAGCAAGCAGATCATGCTGCCTGTTCACTTCATACTGCAATGCGGCGCGTACCGCCTTAAACGAATTCATATTCTTGATTTCTACCTTGGCGCCGAGCCCGGCGGTACCGCGGGGGCGCAGAGAGATATTGGCATCACACCTGAGGCTCCCCTTCTCCATATCACAGTCCGAAACCTCGATATATTCCATAACCGCCTTAAGCTCCGTTAAATAGGCATACGCCTCTTCGGGAGACGACATATCGGGCTCACTGACGATCTCAAGAAGGGGAGTGCCGGCCCTGTTAAAATCGACAAGGCTGTTATCTCCGTCGGCCATATGCATCAGCTTGCCGGCATCTTCCTCGAGGTGCACACGGGTAATGCCGATACGTTTGATTCCTTCTTCGATAATAATTTCGAGCTGGCCGTCTCGCGAAAACGGCATATCAAACTGGGAAATCTGAAAATTCTTCGGCAAATCAGGATAAAAGTAATGCTTCCTGTCAAACTTGGTAATCTCGGCTATCTCGCAATTAAGCGCAAGTGCCGCCTTTATCGCCTTGCGGAATGCCTCTTTATTTAAGACAGGCAGCGATCCCGGAAGGCCAAGGCACACCGGACACGTCTGCGTATTGGCCGCCTCGCCAAAAAGCGTGCCGCAGCCGCAAAACACCTTTGATGCGGTAGACAGCTGCACATGGACCTCCAGGCCGATGACAGTTTCAAAATCCATAGGGATCACGCATCCTTACCGGCTGCCAGACCGGGTCGTTTCGTATGAAAATCGGTAGCACATTGAAACGCGTAGCCCACGTTAAAGATCAGCTGTTCGTCAAACGGTCGCGCCAGAATCTGCAGCCCTATCGGCAGCCCCTGCGGATCAAAACCGCACGGCAGCGATATGCCGGGGATGCCCGAGAGATTCGCCGATATCGTCAGAATATCAGAAAGATACATACTTAACGGATCGGCCAGGCGTTCTCCGATCCCGAAGGCCGTGGTAGGCGATGTCGGTGTAATAATACAGTCACACTTCTTAAAGGCCTCGTCAAAATCACCCCGTATAAGACTCCTGACCTTCAGGGCGCGAAGATAATAGGCCTCATAGTACCCGCTGCTTAGGGCGTGCGTCCCCAGCATAATTCGCCGTTTTGCCTCGGCGCCAAACCCCTCGCGGCGGGTATTGAGATACATATCTATCAAAGGACCGTGTTCGGCGCTGTACGGTGCCGTCTGCGACCGATAACCGTACTGAACGCCGTCAAACCGGGCCAGGTTGCTCGATGCCTCGGCAGGGGCAACAATATAGTAGTCGGCAACAGCGTACTTTGTGTGAGGCAGCGAGATGGAGACCGTTTTTGCGCCCAGTCCCTTAAGGGTCTTCAGCGCGTCCTGCAGCGCCCCTCCAACATCGGCGTGAATGCCCTCGGCAAAATACTCCCGGGGAACGCCCAGGGTAAGCCCGGTAATGTCTTTTTGCAATAACGCGCTGTAGGGAGGGGTCTCGATGGCGACGGACGTGGCATCCCTGGGATCGTGTCTGCTGATAATCTCTGCCAAAAGCGCGCAGTCCGGTATGTCACGCGCGATCGGACCCACCTGATCAAGTGAAGAGGCAAAAGCGATAAGTCCGTACCGGGAGACCCTGCCGTAGGTGGGTTTCAGTCCCACAACCCCACACATGCTCGCCGGCTGCCTGATAGAGCCACCTGTATCAGAACCGAGAGAAAGCGGGACCTGCCCGGCACTGACACAGGCACAGGAGCCCCCGCTCGAGCCGCCGGGAATCCGGTCGACATGCCACGGATTTTTCGTCGGCCCGTAGCACGAGGTCTCGGTCGATGAGCCAAATGCAAATTCGTCCATATTGGTCTTGCCGAAAAGAATCGCCCCTGCCGCCTTAAGATACTCGATAACCGTCGCGTTATAGGGCGGGCAAAATCCTTCCAGGATTTTTGAGGCGCAGGTTGTCGGTTCCCCCTCGACACACAGGATATCTTTAATGGCAACGGGAATTCCCCAGAGGGGTCTTTCATAGGGTCTTTGCTCGAGCTCCTTTGCGCGGGCCAGTATCTTTTCCCGGTCAAGGTAAACAAAGGCATGTATGATGGGATCCAGCCGGTCGACGGCCGTAAAGAGGGCCTTACAGACTTCTGTCGGAGAAGTCCCGCCTTTCTTGTAGGATTCTTTTAACTGGTGGGCGGTAAGTTCGGAAAGCTTCACTTGTCCTGGATTATCCTCGGTACCTTAAAAAATGCGTTCTGCTTTGACGGGGCATTTTTCATGACGGCCTCGCTCGAAAGAGACTCTCTTTTCTCGTCTTTCCTTAACACATTTTTCACCGGTAAGACATGCGTTGTCGGCCGGACATCCGAAACATCGAGTTCTTCCAACTGTTCTATATACTCCAGAATCGTTTCGAGCTGGGTGGCAAACCGCTTAAGCTCTTCAGGCGCAAAAGTAATCCGGGCAAGAAACGCGACATATCGAATGTCCTCGGTTGAGATTGGCATAGAATGGCTCCCAAAAGAAGCTGATTACATGATAAATTTAGTAACTATATATCATATATAGTACTGGGTGTCAATAAAAGCACACTATAGGGGTCATCGGCGCCCTGAGAAATCTGTCTCTGATAACTCTTTAGCAAACGATATAGTGCGGCCGCGATTCCTACAACCATCTGCATAAGGTAAGAGCGCATATGGTCTTTGCGTCAACAATTTTCCCTGATCTAAAAAGCTGCCTCACCTCTTGCTTTTCCACAACGGCATGCTTAATAATCTCGTCTTTTTCTGCACATACCTCTTTTTTATGCAAATCCGTTGCCTTGTAAATGGTAATCTTTTCTGTCGAGTAGCCGGGAACTGGATAAATAACACCGAGTTTCCTGAAAGTCCGGGCAGCATATCCTGTCTCTTCGACGAGCTCGCGTCTTGCGCAGACAATCGGCCTCTCCCTTCTTTCAAGCGTACCGGCCGGAAGTTCATAGATATACGCATTGATAACCGGGCGCAGTTGACGGAGCAAAATAATTTTTTTAGCCGTCACAAAAGGAATCACCAGCGCCGCCCCCGGATGTTTGATAACCTCAAGATGTGCGCGGTGCCCATTCGGCAACACCCTCTCCTCGGTAGAGAGCCTGAGCAGCTTTCCTTTAAAAATGACTCGAGACCTCATGATGTCGTTCTCCTCCGGCAGTGCCATTGATAACGCGTGTATGTGTCGTAAGCGGGTAGGTTATTCCTGTGAGAGTTTCTCTGGAAGGTCTTCTAGCACAAACGCAAAGCTCTGAATTCTCTTATGCCTCTGTATTCCCTGCACTTTAATCCACAACTCATATTTCTTTTTTTCATGGGCTACAATCTTATCGGCGGGCAACTTAAATCTGATGAGTTCTTTAATGACGGCGCCCTTCGCCTTTTTTGTTTCTTCTCTATCCCCGAACGAAATAAAGCCTCCGCGCTTGGTGGTTGGGAACGGCTCCTCCTCTTCCACCGTAGGATCCAGCACCTCCTTGGTTGCCGAACTCACCCTCCCTATCTTGGGTCCGACGACCAGCGCGTTAAAAATCCTGGGCCGCGCAGCCTCCATGCGGACGATGACGGTCGCCTCTAGCACGGTATCTACCAAATAGGTCTCGACCGCTACCGTCGTCCCCTGTTCATTTTCTTTTGCCTCACGAAGCAGGAGAAGGCGCCCGTGCTCCCCGGACTCCTGTGCGCCCGCGCCTACGACACCTAACATACACAATGCGATGAGGATGCAACAGAAAATAAGTCTTTTCATGGTACGTATACTATATAAAATTTTTTTTGCAAAGTCAAGCACTCTTCCCGCCGTTGTGGCCACCTATAAGAACGGCATGCTATCCATCCGTTTTTTCTTTGATATATGCGATTCGCTCCTGGATGGACGGATGATCGTCAAGCAACCCTCCCTGTTTTTTCTCCCCGGCACATTCGCTCACCCTTTCCAGAAGCCGGACATAGTCGTCAATCGAATAACCTATTTTCTGCATCAGCTCAATCGCCATACCGTCGGCCGCCACCTCCTGCGCCCTGCTGTAGCCCCTGGTTATCAGAGGATTGGCAATCAGGTCGGCGAAGACAGCGCCCGGGACGAAAATATTGGCTACCTGAAATACACTGGAGATGCCGAGTGAAAGAATCTTTTTTTTATCATTGTGCCGCAGCAATTCGTGGGCAACCTCATGCGCGCACACACCGGTGAGTTCGGTATGGGTAAAGAGATCGAGCAGTGTCGTGGTAAAAACCAGGCGTCTCCTGCCAAGACTCCAGGCGTTGACATTCGGGCTTTTGTAGATGCGGATACGATACTCGTCATCCGGCGCCTGTGATGAGGCTACTATTGGATCAAGTGCGGCGTGTATCTGCGCGGCATAACGGGCGTGCCGTTCGTCTCCGGGGCCGATATAGGAGCCCTGCCGCATGGTTGCGCAACCGCTTAGACAGAAGGTGCTGTATAAACCCCAGATCAGTATGAGGGTGACGTGTCGTCTCATCGTCTATCAGATTCACTTTCTCGGGCAATGTTTCAAAAAGAGCACTACGATACATATGTAAGGCCGCCAAAGAACCACAACGTCAATGCATTACAACACTGCCTATTCGCCGCCTTTTAAATCAATCGGAAAACTCGCTACCTTAACTGCCCCTTTTGTATCACATGCGGTAATCCGGACGACATACTTCCTGCCCCGCGAAATCATATCCTCACCGATACGGGTGATAAAACCGTACTCGACGGATTCTGTCTTTCCTTCGGCAACAACCTTCCACTTGTCCGGTTTTTCCCCTTTGCCAAGTTCTACGGTATAGGAATCGAGATTACCCCGAATGATTCCGAATATGTCAACCGCGGAGATTTTCCTTCCGTCACGGCTGACAATAATCTCGGTTGGACGCACCGTTAAAATATTCTCCGGAGCGGCAGCTAATGCACGGGATGCGTTCAGGAGCCCCGCACCGGTATCCGCATCCCACCCCGGTTCCTCAAGGTCGCCCGCCGTATCCAGCAGTATATCCTCGAGCTGGGCATGGGTAAGATGCGGATTTTTTGCCAAGAGGAGTGACGCGGTACCGGCAACGAGCGGTGCGGAAAACGAGGTCCCTGACTGCTTAAAATAGAGCCTCTCCCTGTCGGCCGACGGCCCTTCCCATTCCGCATCCTTGGAACGGAGCGAATAGATCTCTTCATCGGGGGCCGCAAGGGCAAGGTTTGCCCCGGTATTGGAGACTATGCTCCGCGTACCCTCAAAATCCAGTCCGCCTATCGGAAGCACCCTGCGCAGGGCAGGCGGGCCGTAATCGGCAATATTCCCGGACTGGTTGCCGCCGGCGACGATCACCAAGGCCCCTTTTGCGTAGGCGTAATTTACGCCGAGCTGCTCAAGCTGGGAGACACCTTCACCGCCGAGCGAAATAGTGATAATCCGTGCGCCGTTATTCGCCGCGTAGCGGAGCGCCCTGAAGACAGCAAGGCTATCCGGCAGATTTTTCGCATCACCTGCCTTGAGCGGCATAATAACAGCGCCGGGATTTATCCCGGCCATACCGATGCCGTTGTTGGTCTTTGCCGCAACGATGCCCGCGACAAACGTCCCATGCCCCTTGGTGTCGGTCAGATCGTTATTTTCATCGAGAAAGTTCCAGCCGTGGATATCATCGATATAGCCGTTTCCGTCGTCGTCGATGCCGTTATCCGGGATTTCACCGGGGTTGGTCCAGACATGCGCCGGTCCGTCGGGATGCGTCATATCAAGCCCGGAATCAATTAACGCGACAACAACGTTTTTCTCCGAGCCGTCTTCTATGTTCCAGGCCGAATCCGCATTGATGCGGGGGGTAAAACCGATTCTCCTGAGCGCCCACTGGTCGTGAACCTCGGCAGGACCGCCCGAACTCTTGCCGATACTAAAGCCTCCAAACCCGATCGCAAGCCCCTTGCCCCCGGAAGATCTGTTGCCGCCTCTCAGATATAGGGGGTCATCGGGATCGACCGAAGGGTCCTGATATTCCCTGCAGTAGACCTCCTCAAGAAAATACACCCCGCCTAACGCCAGCCCGATCTTAAACCAGTTTTTATCTATTTTTCCCGATGCGAGATCACTGGCGAGCTGCCGGGTTACCTCATCGAATTCTTTCTGAGTCAAGCCGAGCCTGAGCATTATGACTGTCTGCGGACGCCATCCAGCAGGAATCTGTGCCCGCTCTCTGGTCCTGCCGTCACCGGCGATGTCATAACTAAAGCTCACGCGGGGGGCAATCTCTGAAAAGTTGCCGGCAGACGGCACCGTAGCAGAGGCCTCCTCTGACCCGTAAGCCGCATCCTGCGGCGCAACGTTGATAAATGTGCCACCCGAATGAACCCCTGCAGTATGTTCGGCGCCCGAAGCCTGTTCTGCGAATCTCTGAAATTGATCCGGCTGGGAAGTTTGGGGGGGCGTCTCTTTTGAGGTATCCGGCAGAGACGCATCCTCTGTATCCTGAGCCGCTGCAGTCTGCGGCGTCTCTACCGCATCCTGCTCCACCTTTATCAAATCAACCGGCCTGTCGGTAGGAACCACGATATCACTCCCAGAGCTGTCAAGCGCATAGCCGGAATTAACCGTTACCCCTCCGGGGGTGCCCGGCGTCTCCTTTAGGTCGAGTCCGCAGATAATGCCGCTCCCCTGTGGCTGGAATCGTCTCAGCCGGTTCTTGTCTACTACATAGCCAACGAGCATGGTCAGATCGTCTTCGGTCAGGAGTTGACCCTTAAAAAAGCGCGGTAACTCGGTATTGAGCGAATCCCGGCAGGCCGTCCCGAGTGTCTGCTGGGCCGAGTCAGGGTCTGTTTTGGCATCTTTTTTCGTGACCACGCCGGTAACCGTGCCACACTGGTCATAGACAACGAGCGCCTCGCTGCTGCCCCTGCCGCCATAGGCGATGACCGGGCCGCACAGGCCGATCTTTTCGCCCGGGTGTTCACGGTCGGTCGGCGCGGGTTTGGGGGGCTTAGCTACCGGGTCGATGTCATCCCAGTTAACGCTGTCCTTGGGGTTTTTATGGGTCAGGTCCATGCCAGACCAGTTCGGGTCTTCCGCATACGCCAAAAGAAAACTCAGCCCGACTCCCGCAAAAACACAAACAGCTACTCTATGCGCCTGTCTTTTCATGATACCCCCTGCTTTTTAAAGATCTAACACAATAAAAACCTGTTTTTTTATGGTACGGGATGTGCGGTATACGATGTGTATATTTCTTTATTTCACGGATGCCTTAATAATCTTCTGCTCGAGAAGGGGGCGATTGGATGAATCGGTCTCTGCACAGTCGATCTTCTGGACTATCTCATATCCTGAGATGACCTCGCCGAAAATAGTATGTCGCATATTAAGCCATGGCGCCTTGGCCACGGTAATAAAAAACTGACTGCCGTTGGTGTTGGGGCCTGCGTTTGCCATGGCAAGCAGACCGGGCCTGTTAAAAGTAATGTCGGGACGCACCTCATCTTCGAATGGCCGGCCCCAGAGAGACGCACCTCCCCTGCCGGTTCCGGTGGGGTCACCCCCCTGAATCATAAAATTGTTGATGACCCGGTGAAAGATAATACCGTCATAATACCCCTGCTTGATAAGACCGATAAAATTCTCGCATGCCCTGGGCGCCACCTGTGGCATCAGCCTGATCTTTATAACGCCCTGATTCGTCTCAAGGACCACTACAGGACCGGCCGCTGACCGGATTTCATCGGCATGCACCAGAATAACAGAAGACAGACACAAAAATACCGCACAGAGCACGATTATACGTTTCATGGCACCCCCTTCTAAAGGAGTCAGAGCATCAGACGCTGCGTGTGCGCGTTTTTGCCCAGGCCCGTAATGATTCGACGGCCTCTTTTCGAAGAACGGCCAATGGCTTTGTTTCGTGGATCTGCCTGAGAATGTGGCGGGAGGCGAGTTTTTCCCTGCTGCCTGTAGACCGGTAGAGCGCGGCAATAATAGCCTGCTCTATCTCGGCACCGCTAAAATCAACCGCCTCATCTGCAAGCCGGTCATACTCAAGGTCTGCGGGATTGAGTCCTCGCTTTTTGAGATGTATGAAAAAAAGTTCCTTGCGCGTCTCCGGATCCGGAAGATCGACAAAAAAGACCTCGTCAAAACGCCCCTTTCGTAAAAATTCAGGGGGCAGACGATGGACATCGTTGGCGGTTGCCGCTAAAAAACAGCCGGCCTTTCTCTCCTGCATCCATGTTAAAAACAGCCCGAAGACCCGCTGGGAGACTCCTCCGTCGGCACGTGAATCCATGCCGGAAAAGGCCTTTTCTATCTCATCAATCCATAAACACAGAGGCGACAGCTTCTCAACGATATTCAGCGCCCTTCTTAAATTCTGCTCTGTCTCCCCGATATAAGAACTGTATAGTTTTCCGATGTCGAGACGGTAAAGAGGGATCTTAAGTTCGCGGGCAATAACCTTGACGGCAAGACTCTTGCCGCAGCCCTGTACCCCCATCAGCAAAACCCCTTTCGGTGCCGGCAGGGCCGAAGAATCAACCGATTCAAAACTCGTACTGCGTTCGGCGATCCATTGTTTCAAATTGGGAAACCCGGCGATACTTCCCTTGTCCTCCGTAGTGCAGAACTCGAGCAGCCCCTCCTGATCGAACAGCTTTCTCTTGTAGTTCTCAATCGCCTCCATATCGTTTATATTCAGGACGCCGTCGTCAATAACGCTGCGGGTAATAACATTTCTGATCTGTTGCCGCGACAATCCCTTGAGTATCCGGAATAACTTGTGGGTCTCCTCAGTATCCAGTGAAACACATATCTTCCTGTTATGGCGTGAGATATCCCGCATCGTTTCGGCAATAACCTGTTTTATCTCCTCCTCGGAAGGATAACCTCCCTGGATATGTGCCGTATCCGTCTCGATGTCTTGAGGAATGGTGTAGCGCGGCGCCAGAATGACGACGGTATCCCGTCTGTTGCGTACGCAGTTAAGGACATCCTTAAAAAGACGGAGGGTCACGGGTTCTTCCAGATATTTTTCAAAGTCCTTTAGCACATACAGCCCGGGGGGCACATCCTTTGACTCAACAAGTGCCACGACCATCTTGAGCGCCTTGTGCGGTTCCGCAGTCTGATAATACGGGCCTTCGCTGTCCTGTTTTCGAAGTCCTTCAGTGACCGACCACCAATAATATATCAGTCCCCCGCTGCGGGCGATCTCCCGGAGCTCTGTCAACGCATACTCTTCATCGATCGATTCATAAAAAATCAGCGGATATCTTGATTTGATTAAGAGGGCTATCTCTTCGCCTACCGACGACATAGCTAACCTTTTTCGATTACTGCCTTCTCCGGTTGTGTTTTGTGAAAAAATAATCCGCGAGCCGGGCAAGCTCCTCTATGCTGAAGCTTTCGGCACGGCGCGTTGGGTCCAGTCCGCAGCGCTCGAAGACGGTCCTCAGCATATCCCTGTCAAGGCCGAGAAACGGTTTTGTCGAGAGGGCATTCAGTATGTTCTTTCGCCTTGCCGAAAAAGCACACTTCACCAGTTCAAAAAAGAGCGCCTCATCCTTTACGCAAACCGGCAGCTCCTCATGGAAGAGTATCTCGATAAAGGCAGAGCGGACATCAGGGGCCGGATAGAATGCCTCTGGCGGGATCGTCGCCAGGAGCGTAAGCTCGGCATAAAACTGAAGAAAAACGCTCAGGCGACCATACAGGCGAGACCCCTCTGCCGTACTCAATCGCTTCGCTACCTCGTGCTGCAACGTCAGATATGCCGATTTTATGATATTCCGGTGATCAACCAGATGTTCCAAGATAGGGGTGGTAATGTAATACGGCAGGTTTCCGAACACAATAATTTTATCTCTGACGATATTATGTTTGTTTAGGAAGCTCCTAATGTCAAACGATAAAATATCGGTATTAAGAATATGCAGGTTGGTGTAATGGGCAAACTGCTGCTGGAGAATTTTGCAGAACTGGATATCCTTCTCAACCGCGATAAGCGTCCCGGCCCGCTCAAGGAGAGACTCGGTAAGATTTCCTAAACCAGGACCGATCTCAAGAAGGACGTCCTCGCGGGTCGCCGGTATGCACTGCAAAATTTTATCCTGGTAGTGTGGATCGACGAGAAAATTCTGCCCAAGCCCTTTTTTGGGAAAGAGGTTGTGCTGGGAAAGCACGTCTTTGACCTGTTTCTTGCTCGGTGCCATACTCACCTTAAGGGTATCAGTTACACAAGCCGACAGAACGAAAACTTGGCATACAACAGGCAGGGTTGTTTTATTTTACCAGAGGGAGATTGAAAAATCACTATCCTTTTTCGGAAGAGAGCACCATTCTTCGAGCAAGCATAATGGCCGCCTTCATCGATCCTGCACGCGCCCTGTTTGTTCCCGCAATGTCAAAGGCCGTACCGTGATCCGGCGAAGTACGCACAAAAGGCAGGCCAAGCGTAACATTTACGCCCGTATCCCGCGCCACCATCTTAAACGGTGTGAGCCCCTGATCGTGATACATCGCGATAACGGCGTCGCAGCCGCCGTGGTAGGCTCGGTAAAACGCGGATTCGGAAGGAAGCGGTCCCGTTATCAAGGCACGCGGATAGCGCCGCGACACCCTCTCGATGGCAGGAATAATCCTTGTTGCCTCCTCGCCTCCGAAAAGCGCCCCCTCGCCGGCATGGGGATTCAGACCGCATACACACACCTGCGGCCTCGATATACCAAAGTATTGTTCAAGACCGTCGAGTGTCTGCTCGAGCGTCCGGGCAATGCGGCCGACTGTGAGGGCTCCGGGAACCCGCTGTAAGGCGAGGTGCCTTGTTACCAGCGCAAGCCTCATCCTCCGGGAGATAAACATCATGCTCACAAACCGGGCCTGTGCGAGAGCGGCCAGATACTCGGTGTGTCCCTCCATGGGGACACCTGCCTTATGCATCGCCTCTTTCGATATCGGCCCGGTCACCAATGCATCACAGATGCCATCCAGGCACAGGCGCGCCCCACAGTCAATATATCTCTTTGCTGCACGGGCAGCCGTCGTCTGAACCCCTGTATACGTAACGGCTTCTACCGAGGGAGACGGGACATCAAGCAGAAACAGGCCCTCCCGGACCGAGGCAATCTGGCGGCGGTCTCTCAGCAGTCTTGCCGGATACAACAGGCCAATCCGCCTCCCGAGACGCCTCAGATGTCGGGCACTGCCGATAATAATAAAGGCCGTCCTTCTGTTTCGTCTGACCCCCGCCAACGCCTTCAGGGTAACCTCGGGGCCGATTCCGGCGGGGTCACCCATGGTCACGACAATCTTACAGTTCTCTCTTGATTTCGATATAGGCATCTTTTTTGAGTTCGTCTATCCATTCACGATAGCGTTTTTCATACCGTTGCTTATATAACATCCTTTGTATTACTGGCTCAACATCCTTGAATTCCGCGGGTTCGGGCCTGGTCACTTCCACAAGCTGTATCAGATGACAGCCCAGGTCTGTATCAATAACCCCCGAGACCTCACCGGGGTTAAGCGTTGCAAGGACATCGCTGAGTTCCTTTTTGAGGCTCCCTGCCTTTAGATTCCTCACCAGACCGCCGTTCTCCTTATTTGCCCCGTCCGAATACTCCATGGCCATTTCTTCAAAACTGACTCCCGCAACACAAGAGGCAAGAATGTCTTCACAAACGGCCCGCGCCTCCTGACGGGTTCTGTTCTCCGCCACCTTGACGACAATATGCCGGATAGTATACTCGGCATCTTTCTTTGTCATCGTGTCTTTATGTTTCTGGTAATAGTCAAAGATATCGGTGTGAGTCACCGACACGCGCGCGTTGACCGCCGCCTGCACCAGGCGCTCTATCATCATCCGCTCCTTATAGCGCTGTTCAAGCTGCTTAAGCGAAAGCCCCTCTTCCTGCAACCTCTCTTTAAAGACCTTCTCGGAAGGAAACTTATCCCGTACCGACTGCATCTTTTCGGAGAGCTCCATATCACCGATGGGCACATCGAGTTTCTTGGCCTTTTCTAAAATCAGCTGATTTTCGATCAAGACCTCGAGTGAGCGCCTTCGCGCCTCGGCAAGTTTCTTTTCTAACTCATCGCCCGTGTAAATCCGGCTCAACCTCTCCTTTTGCGGGGCAAAGGTCTGTTCAAGTTCGCGAAACGTAATGACCTCGTCATTCACAATGGCCACCACCTCATCGGCTGTCTCTGCCGTACTGGCGGAGACGAACAGAAAGAGCATACAACACCACAACAGAATGAGGGCCGTCTTTTTCATAGTTTACTCTCCGCAATCGGTTGTTTCTTTTCCCGCCTCAAATGATGTATCGCCTCCCGCAACAGCCGGCAATACAAATCAAAGCCGACCGAGCTGATAAAGCCGTGTTGCTGGGGCCCCAGGAGGTTCCCCGCGCCTCGTATCTGAAGATCTTCCATGGCAATTTTAAACCCGGCCCCCAACTCTGTGTGTCTCTGAATAGCGTCCAGACGCCTCTGGGAGTCCCCTGTCAATGCGGAACCGGGGGAAAGCAAAAAATAGGCGTATGCCTTTCTGGTAAACCGGCCGACACGCCCTCTCAACTGATATAAATCGGCCAATCCGAACTGATCGGCAGGATACACAATCAGGGTATTCGCGTTAGGGATATCGATGCCCGACTGAACGATCTGGGTCGACAAAAGAACGCGTATCTCCCCGGCGATAAATCCGAGCATAACCTCTTCAAGCGCCCGCGAGGGCATCTGTCCGTGAGCCACGGCAATACGCACCCCGGGAATAAGACGCTCGAGAAGGCGCGCCAGTTTGCCCAGTGACCTCACCCGGTTATGCACAAAAAATATTTGACCGCCCCGCCGCAGCTCACGTTTGATAGCCTGCTGTATAAGCAGCTCGTTAAAATCGGCGATACGCGTGGCAACCGGCATGCGGGCCTCGGGCGGGGTGTTGATAATCGACATATCCTTAACGCCAGAGAGTGACATATAGAGCGTCCGGGGGATCGGTGTGGCACTCAAGGTCAGCACATCCACCACCAGCCGCATCCTCTTGAGTGTTTCCTTGTCCTTGACCCCGAAACGCTGCTCCTCATCAATAATCACCAGCCCGAGATCCTTAAACGAGACATCACCGCTTAAGAGACGATGGGTGCCGATAATAATATCGACCCTTCCCTCCTTCAGGTCGCGCAGAATATTCGTCTGGGCCACCGGCGTCTTAAACCGCGAGAGCATCTCAACCCTGACGGGAAAATGCTCAACGCGTCTTTCGAACGTTGCGTAATGCTGTTCGGCGAGAATCGTCGTCGGAACCAGAATGGCTACCTGTTTTCCACTTATGACCGCCTTAAAGGCCGCCCGCATAGCCACCTCGGTTTTGCCATACCCCACATCTCCCAATAAAAGGCGGTCCATCGGCCGCACCGACTCCATATCTTTTTTAACCTCGTACATCGCCTGTCGCTGGCCGAGTGTCTCGGTAAACGGAAATTCACTCTCAAAGGCACGCTGCCATTCAGTGTCCTTGGCAAAAGAAAAACCTTTCATTACCCCCCGCGTCGCCTCAAGCTCCAAGATATCGTGGGCATACCTATAGACCCCTTCTTTGGCGCGGGACTTCACCCGCTGCCAGAGTTTGGAGCCCAGTTTGTAGAGTTTTGGCCTGCTGCCCTCAAAGGCAATGTACTTCTGGATAAGATGCAGCTGATCCGAAGGAACGTACAGCGTATCATTGCCTTCGTACTGAATAACCATGTGGGATTTTTTTTCTCCGTCGGTACCCAACCTCCTCATCCCTAGATACCTGCCGATTCCATGCCTCACGTGAACCACATAATCGCCCTTCCTGAGATCGACAAAGGTATCTATCGGCACCTCTTCGGCGGCACCACCCATCGGCAGATCAAACCGCCTTTTTCGCACCGATCTGACCGGCAGTAAAATAATGCCTTCGTGCGTCTCAAACATATCGCCGGTCACCGGATTAAAACTCCTGATGGACTCTACAACATCGCCATCGAGCTCTATACGCACCGGAGACTGAAAGTCGGGCGGATACACATCGATAAGGCTTCCCCGGTGGGCATAGTCACCCTGCTCGCCAACCTGATCGGCATGACGATACCCAAGGTCCTCCAGCATGCTACATGTTTCTTTAGGGGAAAGGTGCTGTCGCTTGAGAATCTGAAGCGTTTTGAACATAACTACATTTTTGCAGGTGCGGTAATGCCCAAAAGCCTCAACCCATTGGCAAGAACGGTCTTTACGCAATGGATTAAAAAGAGGCGGCCTGCCGTCACCCTTTCATCCTCGCCTACGACCTTGTGTTTGGTGTAAAAGAAGTGGAACGCCTTTGCCAGCTCGAGCAAATACGTGGTAATAGCGCAGGGGTCCAGTTGCCGTGCGGCGGTCCTGACCGATTCGACAAACTGGTGAATTTTTCTCATAAGTTCGACTTCCTCTGAGGATGTCAATAGCATAAGGGCGTCGTCCGGACAGATTACGGACCAGTCGGCGCCTGTCTCGTTTGCCTGATATTCAAAAATACTGCAGATCCTCGCATGGGCATACTGAATGTAATAGACAGGGTTTTCCAGAGAGTGTTTTTTTGCCAGTTCAAGGTCAAAGTCGAGATGGCTTTCCCTGCGTCTCATCATAAAGAAATAGCGGGCGGTGTCCACTCCGACCTCTTCAAACACCTCCCGCAAGGTAATAAATTTTCCTTCCCTGGTCGACATGGGAATCATCTCTTTCCCCTTGAAAAGCTTGGCAAGCTGAATAATGAGAATATGAATCTGGTCCTCCGAGTGCCCCAGCGCACGGACCGCCGCCTTCATGCGATTGATATATCCGTGGTGATCGGGCCCCCAGATGTTGACGATAATATCAAATCCTCTCCTGAATTTATCGCGGTGGTATGCAATATCAGAGGCAAGATAGGTATACTCACCGTCCGATTTTCGAACAACCCTATCCTTATCGTCGCCGAAGCGGCTTGAGGCAAACCACATCGCCCCCTCTGCCTCATACACAAACTGCCGTCCTTTAAGCTGCTCGAGCACCTCTTCGATCTGGCCGCTCGCTATAAGGGCTGCCTGACTGCTGTAGATATCGAACTCGACGTCAAACTCCTTCAGGTCCTGCTTAATAGTATCAAGAATCTCCTCGCAACCAAACGCAATAAAAGGTTTCAGGCTGTCTGAGTCCTTGAGCGTATCGCCCTTTTGTTCGATTAACTTCCTAGCAATATCATAGATGTACTCCCCCTTATAGCCGTCTTCGGGAAATGCAGCCTGGCAACCGGTAAGTTCGCAATAGCGCGCCCTGATAGAGGCGCCTAAAAGCTCCATCTGCCGGCCTTCGTCGTTCAGATAATACTCCCGCGTCACCTTAAACCCCGTAAAAGCGAGGATGCGTGCCAGGGCATCACCGACAGCGGCTTGCCTTCCGTGGGCAACGGTCAGGGGGCCCGTAGGATTGGCGCTGACAAATTCAATTTGGACCTTTTTGCCGCGCCCAACATCCACCCTGCCAAAATCCGCCCCCTCGCGATGAACCTCCCGCAGGATGGCGCATAAAACTTTCCTGCTGAGGCGAAAATTCAGAAAACCGGGACGGGCAACCTCAACGGCATCAAAGGCACCCGACAATACCTCATCTGAGGCGCTCTTCTCAATAAAAAACGCCCTTATTTTTTCGGCAATCTCCATGGGGGGTTTTTTTACTGTGCCCGAAAGCTGCAACGCCATGTTCGTCGCAATATCACCGTGTTGAAAATCTTTGGGAATGTCTAGACAGACGGGAAACTGGCGGGTGTCGCTGATGGAAAAAAGTCCTTCCAGCGACCGTTTAAGTACTGTAACCATTCTTTCTTCAAGCAACACAACAGACATGACAGCTCCATGGTGACCCCTTTACAGAGAGATTATTGTACAGGTTGGAAGGCTTCTTTGGGGGCATCCCCCCACAGACGCTCTAAGTCGTAAAATGTCCTTGTCTGTGGGTAAAAAATATGGGCGATGACATCACCATAATCTAACAATATCCATAAGGCTTCACTATAGCCTTCTACGTGCAAAACGCGGCATGCGCTCTTTTTCATCCCCTCACGGATTCCATCGGCTATTGCCTGCACATTTCGCGTTGAGGAGCCATGACAGATAACAAAATAATCCGTAAAATCAACGATGCCCTGTAATTTTAAAAATGTGATATCCTGGGCTTTTTTATCGTGGGCAAACCGGGCTATTAAATATGCCTTATCTTTTGAGGTTGTAGTTCCCAAAATGTCTTTGCCTTACGGTCCCTACTTCTTCATAATCCGGAACATCGACGTTCCGCAATCCGGGCACTTGCCCTTCATCGCGGTACGGCCATTCTTCATAGTCACTTCTTTGGCGCTGGCCATCTGTTTTTTGCCTTTACATTTAACGCAATAGGCCTCCATCCCTACCTCCTTTTCCGTTTCTCCCGTTAAACACTTAAGTTAAAACGTGAATGCAGTGTACCATAGACTATTTTTTAGTGTCAAGAATAAAACAAGTCAGGTTCACTCGCTGATTTCCCCGACCAGTTCTTCGAGAAGATCCTCTATGGTAATTAATCCAACGGTGTTCCTGTCTTTCTCGAGGAGGATGGCAATTTGCTGATGTCGGGAGCGCAGAAGGGGCAGAAGGTTATCGATGAATATGTCCTGAGAAACAAACAAGATAGGACGCATATACTCGAGGACTTCCCGACGAGGGTCGTCCTCAAACAGGATATCAAGGGCCGCAATAAACCCGACAATCTCGCGAGGGTTATCGGCATATACCGGGATACGGGAAAAGCCGCTTGTCGTAAGTAAGCCTCTCAGGTCAGAAAGAGGGCGGTGCATCTCGATGGAACGCACATCCTTAAAGGGCACCATAATATCCTGTGCCCTTTTGCGGCTAAATTCAAAGATGCTCGTGATCATAAAACGCTCGTATTTTCCAATGACGCCTTTCGGTCCGCTCTCCAATAACAGGCGTTTCAGCTCTTCTTTGGTAACAAAAATATTCTTCCTGGTCGGGATATTCCTATCGAGAAACATCATGAAGAAATTGCTCACCCGCGTTAGCAACAGAACAACGGGGCGAAGCAGCATGCAGAAGATATGCAGGGGGTAAATCGTGACAAATATAATCTGGTTTGCCCATTGCCTAAAACATGCCTTGGGGATAAGCTCTCCGAATAAGAGCACAAGGATAGTAAGCATACAGGTCCCTACCCATGCATAGCGGGGCCCTGCAATGCGTATAACCAGGTCTGTCGTAAGGGCGGCGGCGCTGACGGCGCAGATGTTGGTGCCTACAAGAATAGTCCCGAGAAAATGGTCGGGATTCTTGAGCACCGAAAGCACTAAACGGGCCACCGGGATGTGTTCCTCATCGGCCAAAAATTTCATCTTTACCTTATCCAGAGAAATAAGCCCGATCTCGCTCCCGGCAAAAAAACCCTCCAGCAGGATACACCCGACAATTGCCGTGCATTCCAGAAGATACTGTACCATTTCCTACCGACCCCCTGTACCGTGGTCCTGCTTTTCTATTAATACCTTCTTAATACGGTTGCTCCCCACCTCTTCGATCTCAAAGATATGCCCTCCGGCGCGCACCCTCTCACCCTTTGTCGGAAACCTTTCTAGTATGGATAAAAGATATCCTCCGAGCGTCTCGACTTCCTCCGATTCAAGGCGAATGCCGGTCTTTCTCTCTAGATCAGCCAAGGATATGTCGCCTTCCACCCTCATCGTATGTCCGTCTATCTTTTCCACCAACGGGCCTTCAACATCATACTCATCGTGTATCTCTCCCACCACCTCTTCCAGTATGTCCTCAATGGTTATTAAACCGGCGGTTCCTCCGTACTCGTCGATAACAATAGCCATTGGTATCTGTTTTCTCTGCAGCGTCTTAAGAAGATCGTCTATTTTCTGCGCCTCCGGAATAAAGACCACCTCACGCAGCAACGTCCTAACCTCCTGATTTCTGTTTAACATATAATCCTTCGTATATATGAAGCCCAGGATTTTGTCGACACTCTCTTCAAAGATTGGGATTTTCGTGTGTCTGTTTTTCTTCATGACTCTGACAATCTCTTCGGGTTCCTCATGCACATCGCAGGCAATAATATCAACCCTCGGTGTCATAATTTCATTGCACGAGCGCTCACCAAATTCAAAAATTGCGTTGAGCATTTCACGTTCATCCTTATCGATGGCGCCGCTCTCCTCGCCTAAGGCCACCAAGGCCTTAAGTTCCTCTTCCGCCTCCTCCCTCTTCTCTCCCGCCGCAGCAATGCCGGCAAAACGAAGGATGGCGCTCACTAATGGCCTGATAATAAAACGGAAAGGAAAAAAAAGCAAGGCGAACAATTCAAGAGGCAAGGCAAAGGCGGCTGCAAGGGTTTCGGAACTCCGAATAGCTATGCGTTTCGGGGTGATCTCCCCAAACAGAAGAAGACAGAAGGTCGTCACCCCGATGCTGATGCCGATGCCTCTTGCGCCAAACCACCGAATCGCCAGCGCAGTCGCAAGAGTCGCTGCCGACAGATTGACCAGCATGTTACCGATCAGCACGGTGGTCAGCGTGCGGCGGGGTGAGCGTATAAGATTTTCTATGTGTCTCCTGAGAAAGGGGTGCCTGTGCTGGATTCGTCGCACCTGAAATTTGTTCAGGGAAAACAGGGCGGTTTCAGCGGAAGAAAAAAATGCGGAAAGCCCAAGGAGTGCGGCAAGGACAAATAGTAAGATAAGGGCATTCATAAATACAGCTTGTGTTCCTTAATGTATTGCTCGACCGACGCAGGCACAAGTCCGGTTATTGAAAGTCTCTTTCGAATCCGATCTCTGATATCCCGGGCAGAAATCGGTATCGGTTCTATGGCAACAGACACAAAAGAGCCCGGTTCTCTCTCATGGATCTCGCACCCAGGTCGTTCGACAACTATAATCTGTGCAAGTCGAATAATCTCATTGGGATTTTTCCAGTCCCAAAAATCAGCAAGGTTATCAGACCCGATAATAAAAAAAAGCGCGTCGTCCTCACCGCACTGTTTACGCAGACCTCGCAGCGTATCCACGGTATAAGAAAAACCCTTCCTGTCGATTTCCGCAGATGAGGCCTCAAGACCTTCAATATCCTCTATAGCTGCCCGCACCATCGCAAGACGATCGCGGCAATCGGCAATGTTACCGTGCGATTTATGGGGCGGTATATAGGCGGGTATAAAAATGACCTTATCCAGGGCGAGCGCCTCCTTTGCCTGGCGGGCGATTCCCATATGGCCATTATGAATCGGATTGAACGTCCCTCCCAAAATCCCTATCTTCATTATAGATACACAATATTTAGGTCCTGATTTGCCCACTGCCAAAGACAATGTATTTATAGGTCGTCAATTCATCAACCCCCACCGGTCCCCGCGCATGCAGTTTATCGGTGCTAATCCCTATCTCGGCACCGAGCCCAAACTGACCCCCGTCAGTAAAACGGGTGGAGGCATTGACATATACGGCCGCAGAATCCACCTCTTGAAGAAAACGCATTGCCTCATGGATATTCTCGGTGACAATCGCATCGGAATGGTGAGAACCATACCTATTGATATGAGTAATAGCCGCCTCTGATGAATTTACCACCCTGACCGATAAAATGAGATCAAGATACTCGGTAAACCAGTCCTCTTCCGTTGCTTTTTTTACGCCCTTAGACACGATGGCACGGGTCTTTTCACATCCGCGGATTTCAACTTTTTTTCTTTTGAGTGCATGGATCACACGCGGCAGAAATATGCTGGCTTTATCCTTATGTACCAAGAGCGTCTCGATGGCGTTACAGACTCCCGGCCGCTCTACCTTGGCGTTGATGCAGATCTTCTCTGCCATATCGCAATCGGCAAAGCGGTCCACGTAGAGATGACAAACACCCTTGTAATGCTTTATGACCGGGATGCGGGACTGCTCGGCAACCGCCTTGATTAGGCCTTCGCCGCCCCGCGGAATGACCGCATCGATAAACTCGTCCAGCGTCAACAGATACCCTACGGCCTCCCGGTCTGCAGTATCGATAAAATTGACGGTACCCTCCGGCAGTTCGCCAGCCCGCTTGAGACCCTTCTTCATGGCCGTATATAGTGCACTGTTTGAATAGAGTGCCTCGCTTCCGCCGCGCAGGATTACCGCATTCGATGACTTCAAGGTCAGTGCGGCGCAATCACTGGTCACGTTCGGGCGTGACTCATAAATAATACAGATAACGCCTATCGGCACAGTGATTTTTCCGATCTGCAACCCGTTTGGTCTCTTCCACATTCGTTTGACCTCCCCGATCGGATCGCGCGCGCCGGCCACGTCACGCACCGCCTGCACCATAGCGCCTATCCTCTCTTCATTGAGTCGCAGCCGGTCTACAAAGGCCTGGCTTATATTTTTCCTTTTCCGCAACAGGGCTATGTCTCTTTTATTTGCCTTAAGAATGGTTGAGGCGTGCTGTTTGATTGAAGAGGCCATCTCAAGAAGGGAACGGTCCTTGATATCGGACGACACCTTCATCAGCTGGTATGAGGCTGCTTTTGCCTGCCTAGCCATCGCACATAGCTCCTTCTTCGCTATCATCGCTGCACCCCTTTTTGATTCCAGATACCGTTCAAGATCCGTTATAGCAGAACAAGATTGTTCCTGTGGATAACCTCGTCAAAATAGTTCTGGCCCAAGACCGATTCTATCTGGGAGCTTTTCAGCCCCTTTATCTTAAGCACCTCGGTGCTTGAATAATTGGAGAGACCCTTGGCAAACTCCTCCCCCTGCCTATCAACGAGACTCACACAGTCCCCGGCCCGAAAAGAGCCGTTTGTGCCGGTTATTCCACTGGCCAGGAGGCTCCGCCCCTGACGCATCAACACCTCTTTTGCCCCCTCGTCCACCGTTATCGTGCCCTTCGAAGATAACCCAAAAGCCAGCCATCGCTTCTTTGCATCAAGCCTCTTGACCCTTTTCAAAAAAAAGGTCCCTACCTCTTTCCCTTCCACAATATCCTCGATAACCCGGCCGCGTCTGCCGCTCGCAATAACAGCATGCGTGCCAGAGGCGGTTGCCATTTTTATTGCCTCAAGTTTCGTAATCATACCCCCTACGGAGGTCTCGCTCGTGGCCCCGCGGGCATGTCCGCACAGCTCCCGGGATATCTCCTCTACGTACGTCTGGAGACACTCCCTGCCCTGGCAATCGCGGACAAAAAAACCTTCGATATCGCTTAAAATAATCAAAAGGTCAGCCTCCACCAGACCCGCAACCAGCGCGCTCAATGTGTCGTTATCTCCGAATTTAATCTCTTCGACAGCAACCGTATCATTCTCGTTGATAATCGGTATGACCCCGCACCTGAGAAGGGCATAGAGCGTATTGCGGGCATTTAAGTACCGGGTCCGGTGCATCAGATCGTCCCTTGTCAAAAGTACCTGTGCAGTATGGAACTGTTGTTTTGAAAAATACAACTCGTACGCATCAACCAGCTTCCCCTGGCCAATCGCCGCACAGGCCTGCAGTTCCGGCAGGAGCGTCGGTCTCTTTCTGTACCCAAGCACACTCATGCCTAAACCGATCGCCCCCGAACTGACCAAAATAACCTCTTTACCTTTTTTGCGCAGCCGGGAGACCTCTTCGACCATCTGCTTCAAAAAACGTCTATTCAGGGCATAATCCCCTGAAATAAGCAGGCTTGTTCCGATCTTAATAACGATCTTTTTGGGTGAGCCAATGTGTTTTTTTCTCATATGCATGCCTCAATACCGTATGCTGGTAGCCCCTATCAATGCCTGAATGTCACCGTGATTCCATCCCCTGCCGACGCAGACAGACAACGGTATCCTTAAGAAGTGCATCAATCCCTTCTCCCGTAACCGTCGATACCGGGTATACCTTCTCCTGTGATAAGGCCTTTTCCAATACTATAAGGGCCTGCCGGCCTCCTTTACATTCTATCTTATTGGCAACGAGCACGCGTTCTTTTTTGAGAAGTCCGCCGTCGATCATAGCCATCTCCCTGCAGAGGGCATGAAAATCTTCTACCGGATCAGGGGCCTCATCGGAGGCAACGCTCATAACAACATAGAGGAGACGGCATCGGCTCAGGTGATGTACATATTCCACGCCCGCACCTCTTCCGTCGTGGGAACCGGGTGTTAAGGCTGGAATGTCAAGGCACACAAATCGGAAATCGACAGTATCAACCGAACCAAGGGAAGGAATGCGTGTAGAGAAAGGGTACGGGGCTACGGTAGGTTTGGCGTTGGATATCCTTGAAATAAGCGAAGACTTGCCGCTATTCGGCAACCCGACCAAACCAACATCGCAATCAAGCAATAACTCAAGAAGTAGTTCCCGTTCTTCACCTTTTTCCCCTTTGTCGGCAATGCCGGTTGTTATATTGCCTCTGCCGCCTCTTCCCCCTTTGGCAATGACCACCTGCGCACAGGAGCTTGCCAGATCTTTATAGACAAGCCCTCCCTGGGCATCCTTAATAATGGTTCCAATGGGAACTTTGATTATGCAGTCTCGGCCATTGGCCCCGTGTTTTTTATTGCTGCTACCGTGTTTGCCGTTGACTGCCGAGAAAATTTTATTATAGCGAAATCGTCCGAGGGTTTGAAGATTCGGGTCAGCCTCAATGATGACATTGCCTCCATTGCCGCCGTGACCGCCGGTCGGTTTGCCCACCAGGACACCGGCCTTCTTTTGATGACTATCACAACCATTGCCGCCGTCCCCCGCCTTCACGACAATGCGGGCCCGGTCTTCAAAATTGTGGGATCGCAACATCTGGCAGTTTCCAGCAATCAATGAGATGCAACTACGCTGACAATGCCCTGTTTGGGAAAGTGTACAACGCCTGCGGCCTTGGCGTAAAGGGTGCGATCTCTGCCTTCTCCTACATTCGCTCCGGGCTTAAAGGCAGAACCCTTCTGACGCACCAAGATAGATCCAGCAGATACAAACTGTCCTCCAAAGCGCTTAACCCCCAAGCGCTTTGCATTGCTATCGCGGCCATTCCTGCTTGAACCCATTCCTTTTTTATGAGCCATTACACTGCCTCCCCATGCTTGCTAAAATGCGCAACTTTTTTATTCATCTGGTGTTATAGAATTTTTCGCCGTTGATGATTTCTTTGCGCTATGTATTGCCTTAATAGCCACTTTAAGGTATTTCTGTCTGTGACCGGTCTTTTTCTTGTGGCTCTTTCTTTTTTTAAACTTATAAATAATAACCTTTTCCCCTTTGGTCTCACCCTTGACCGCGCAGACCACCGTTGCCCCGGCTACATACGGGGTGCCAACCTCAACCTTCTTACCATCAGAAATCAGAAGCACCCTGTCCAGTGTTATTTCTTTATCTCCTTTATTATCAAAAAGTTCAAACAATACTTCATCTCCTTTTCTGACGATTTGCTGTTTTCCCCCGACATCAATAACGGCGTACATGCATCCTCCTTAATAAAGGCATATTTTGAAATAAAGACTGGTTAATAAGCTAATAGGATATCATATGAGATTCGGCTGTGTCAAGTTGCGGGCAAAAAATCCTTGGTGCCCCCTCCTAGGCGGAAGGAACACGCATTATTTGGTGAGCATTAATTTCGTATCCTCAAAATGCATATCGTCTTTCGGGACAAAAATAAGCTTTGCGCGAAATGCGCGCTCAATCCGCGATATCGTTATGGCATCGTGGCGCACAATATAGTCACACAACTTCGGGTTAACAGAAATCTCCAGAATATATCTCTTGCCGAATCTTCCTTTTGCAACCTTGGTCTTCAGAAACTTGTGTATCTGTTTAAAAACCTCGATGCTCATTGTCGCTACTGATTTGATCAACCCGCGCCCCTTGCAGTAAGGGCACTCTGTATAGTAAACGGTGCCAACATCTTTTCTGATCCGCTGGCGCGTCATCTGTACAACGCCGATTTCGGAAATCCGCAAGATATTCTTTTTTGCACGGTCGCTTGCCAGTTCTCTTTCAAAAAGTTCAAAAACGCGGCGGCGATGATCACGTGAAGACATATCGATAAAATCGATAATAATAATGCCTCCGAGATCGCGTAAACGAATTTGCCTGGCTATCTCCGATGCCGCCTCCATGTTAACTTTAAATACGGTTTCCTCGAGGTTCCTTCTTCCGGTGAAGCGTCCGCTGTTGACGTCGATTGCCGTAAGGCCTTCGGTCGGTTCAATAACAATATGCCCCCCGCAATGCAGCGGGACCTTCCGTTCATACAACATAGCAATCTGAGATTCAATATTGCATTTTTCAAAAAGCGGGGTTTTATCCCTGTCTTTATAGAAAAATACTTTTTTCTTATATTCGGGGACAATGACACTCACATATTTAAGCAGCAGATTAAATTCGTCTCTGCTGTCTATGATCACTTTGTTAACCTCAGCAGAAAAATAGTCGCGAACGATTCGAAATAGTAGTTCGTCTTCTCTGTGTAATAATGCCGGGGCATTTTTCTTTGATGAAACAACCTTAATCTGTCGCCATTGCTTCATGAGATAACTCAGATCCTTCATGAGATCCTGTTTGCTTTTTCCCTGGGAGACGGTCCGGGCAATAAGCCCCATCTCCTTGGGCAGTTGCACAGAGGCCAACACCTCTTTAAGGCGTCGCCTCTCCTTCTCGTCTCTGATCTTTTTCGATACACCAAAGTGACCGGCATAGGGCATTAGTACCAGATACCTACCGGGAAGGCTGATCTGTGTAGTCAGTCGCGGCCCCTTTCGGCCAATCGGCTCCTTCACCACCTGAACAATCACCTCCTGATCCTTACGCAGGATCTCCTCTATTTTCTGTGATGATTTTGCCCGCGAAGAGGCCGAAGACGACAATTCACCGTTTTCGAGAATATCCTTAAGCTCTGACGGAAGGGCGATGATATCGGAAACAAAGAGAAAGCCATTTCGTTTAAATCCGATGTTAATAAAAGCGGCCCCCATGCCCTTAACAATAGAACTCACCTTCCCCTTGTAGATATTGCTCACTACCTTCTCTTCCTGCAGTCTATCGATAAAAAAATCCTCGATGCGTCCTTTTTCAACGACCGCAGCACGCACTTCCTTTACATCAACATTAATTAAGATTTCTTTTGACATAGCATATTCTTTCCATGGTAATAAACCCTGTTAGCCTCTGGTAACATCGGGTCTCCTCTAACGGGAAAAAGTGCTGTTCAATAGGTGTTCATTATTTGTCTTCTTGGAGAAAGCAGGTAAATAATTCACCGTCGATCTCAACCTGAACACCCTCCTTTGTAATTTTTACAATGGTAATATTTCCTATTTTATCCCCTTCCTTGACCAGATTGCCATTTATAATAGCAATGCCCTCGCCGCCAGAATCCCACGCGATGCCCTCCAGATTTAATTCCTCAATCGACCCCGGCCCATAAACATCGGCGTTCGGGGTACCGTCTGGTTTGAGCAGGGGTACGAAAGGGTCTCTCTGTTTCTTGGCATCGTACAAAAAGGGCCCTTCGGAGAAGGCGCAATGAGATAGTGCATGCAACAAAAACGCGGTAGCCACAGCAATATAAACACCTCTTAAGCAAGAGTTCATTTGGAATGATCCCTACAGCTCATTGATAATAAACATGGTAACCAGTATCTCAATGTGATGCAAAAATATGTCTTTTTGGTCGGGGCTGATCCGCAACTCTTGAACGAGGGTAAAGCGCGGCCCCAGTTCAAGCTGATTGATAAAATGGCCCAGCTGATGATACGAACCTTTCGCACTAATCAGAATGGGGACCTCGACAACATTGTATTCCTCGATCTCCTTTTCGGCAAGAGGGGTCATTTGGGTAACCTGAATCGCGGTATCAGCGGCTACGGTAGACAGGTATTCAAGAAATGGAGAAAGTTCGTTATCATCTGTAAAACGCTCCTGTAATGTGCGTAATCGTTCCTTAAGAAAAACATTGCGTGCCGAGGTTCTTTTCTGCTCCTCCAATTCCCTGTCGATCTCCCCGAATTTCTTTGCTAAAACGGCCTTCTGTTTTCGCAAGGCACTCACTGCGTGCACCCCTGGAACGCAATATAGAGAAACATATGCAATAATCAGCAGCGCTGCGCATCCGACAATAATAAGAAAGCGTCGATTGGTGGTCATGCGGTTAATTCCCTTCCTGTCTTCTGGAACGAGGGCACAACATCATAAAATCGACAACCTCGGCTTTCCCCATCCTTTTGCGTTTGGTGTAAGAAAGCTTTATATCCTCAAATCCCTCGAAAAATACTTTATTATTCTTTAGGGCATGTATCAGATCCCATATTTGCACTTCCCGCTGGCCTTTCATAATTTCAGTGCCCGATAATCTAAGTGCATCGCTTTGAAGATCGATGTTAATAAGCCAGACATATTTGGGTAAAAGATCACTTAGCACATTCAGTTTTTGTGCCAATAAAAAATCCCCTTTTGTGATCTTTTCGAACCGTTCAACCTCCGCCTCTAAAACCTTGTTTTCCTCCTTTTGATTATTCACCGCTATCGTATCTACCCCCTTCAGGGCTAGTTGATCTTCGATCTTTTTAATCTCTCTTTTTTCAAGCTCGATTATCGTAGAAAGCGCAAGGTGCACAATCAAGACAACCAAAAGTGTACCTAGCATGATGCGACTTGCTGAAATTTCCGGAAGTTGTATCTGGAAGTTCTTCTTGATGAGCAGCTTGAAATTCTTGTCAGGAAAAAGATTAATCTCGATCACAGTAGTTATCTCCGCAACCCCAATCCGATACTCGTTGCCAACAGGTGCTCAAGTCCGTGTATGCCCTTACTCGATAATCCGTAGTCAATGCCGATATGTTCAAGCGGATCCCATGTTATAATATCAATCGGAAATGCTGTCTGCAGATACGAAAGAAAGATCTTCAACCTGCTCGCACCTCCTGTCACAATAATTTTCTGTAAAGGGTGCATTGACTGATTGCCGAAGTAATCAAAACATCGTTGCAATTCCTCGCAGAAATCTTCGAAGACCGGATTGAGGGCCTGCCTGACATCATCATCTCGGCTTCGCATTGCATCGCATTTCAATGCCTCGGCCTCATCAAATGAGATATCCAAGGCATTGACTAAGGCGGATGTCATATCGTTGCCACCTACCATCATATCTCTGACAAAATAAGGGATATCGCCGACGATAATATTGAGATTGCTGGAGGCAGCCCCAACATCTATCAGGGCAATCGTCTCATGTTTGCGGTCTACCTGATGAGTAAGCAAAAAGGTGTTTGTCGCCGCAATCCCGTTTATATCTATGAGGGCACATTCATAACCGGCCTCCCGGATAATCCGTAACTGCCGATCGATCAGTGCTTTTTTCGCAGCCACAAGAAGTACATGCATTCTTCCTTCTGCTGGCGGCTCAGGTAAAATCGAAAAATCTAAAACAACCTCCTCTATGGGAAAAGGGATATATTTATACGCCTCGAATTTAACCGCCTTGTGCAACTCTTCTTTTGTCATCTGGGGTATATAAATATTTCTTGCCACAACCCCTTCGCCGCCAACGGCGATATTGAGAAAATGCGTTCTGATACCGGCCTGCGCAAGTACTTCTTTTACCGCCTCCACAGTATCCTCAAAAGAGGCATCCCGGCCGAGGGGCGCAACAGCCGCTTTTAGCAACTTCGCCTTAGATTCACCCTCTTGTTTTTTGTCTTTGTCATAGTAGACCTCGGCACATTTAATTGCACAGGCACCCAGATCAACCCCTACATTATTCTTTTTCAGGGCAATATTGGCTGTAGCCTCTCTCGCCTTTTCGGTTAAGGAAATCAGTTGCCTTCGTACTCTACCGTCTATCTGCTCGATAAAGTCCTTGTACCGCACTATACCCTCTTTAGTAACTGTTTTGTAAAACAATACTTAACTGGCGTCGTTATTTTAATTTACAATATTATACTTAAAAAGTCAAGCTTGATCATTTCATAATTCTATGATATTATTAACATTATGATAAGAGAAAATATTGCGATTATTCTCGGCGGCGGCGAGGGGAGGCGCCTCTTTCCCCTTACAAAAGAACGATCAAAACCGGCTGTTCCGGTAGGCGGTAAGTACCGATTGATTGATATTCCGGTCAGTCACTGCATTAATTCAGGAATTCGCCATATATATGTCCTCACCCAGTTTAACTCTGCCTCATTAAACAACCACATTTATCAGACATATCGATTCGATAACTTTACCGGCGCTTTCATAGAAGTGCTGGCTGCCGAACAGACCTTTGAGCGCTCTAGCTGGTTCGGCGGTACCGCAGACGCGGTCCGGCAAAACATTAATCATTTTAATATCAAAGGCAACGAAGACGTGCTCATTCTTTCGAGCGACCATCTCTACCATATGGACTATCGGCTTCCTCTGGTGTTCCACAGAGAGAGCAAAGCCGACCTGACCGTCTGTGCCATCGGTATACCAATCGCAAAAAGTAAGGACTTCGGTCTTTTGAAAATGAATAATAAAAGACGGATTGTCAACTTCCTCGAAAAACCGCAAACACTCTCCGAGGTAAAGGATTTTATCCTGCCCAGACATAGCGCCGTCAATGGCGCAAAGGGATATACCGGCGAGAAATGCTGCCTCATCTCAATGGGTATCTATATTTTTAAGGCTAAAAAACTCCTTAAGGCATTGGAATCAAATGAATTAGATTTTGGAAAAGAGATCATCCCCCATGCGATAAGAACGATGAAGGCATATGCCTATCCCTTTACCGGTTACTGGAACGATATCGGTACGATAAAGGCGTATTACCGGGCCAATATCGATTTAACCAATCCACACCCTCAGTTCCGATTTCAGCACAAAAATCATGGTATATATACCCACGCCCGTTTCTTACCGCCTGCGCAGATTATACACTCCTCTATCGCCAATGCCCTGATCGCCGAAGGCTCCCACATATCGAATGCCGTTATTGAACGTTCGGTAGTCGGTCTGCGGTCGATTATAGGAAAAAATGTTGTCCTGAGGGATTCAATCGTTATCGGGGCAGATTACTGCGAAGAAGACCTGCCTGCGCCGAAAAAAAGGGGTGTTCCGGCAATCGGCATTGGAGAACATTCAAGCATTGAAAAAGCCATCATTGATAAAAATGTCAGAATCGGGAAAAAGGTGTCAATCCATCTGCATGGCAGAAAAAAAAGTTATGACAGCACCCTCTACTATATCCGGGACGGTATTGTTGTCATCCCCAAAAATACGGTAGTTCCTGATAATACAAAAATTCCTTCGTAGAGACCACCGCCTACCGTTTGTCAGTCATGCGCACAATCTTGTAGGTATCTTTCGCGATCATCAGTTCTTCGTTAGTGGGGATTGTTAAAATTTTTACAGGTGAGTGTGTCCGTGAAATAACCGCCTCGCCGCAGGCGTGTGTATTCTTTTTTTCATCCAGCGTCATGCCGATACACGCCAGATGTTTGCAGATCGCAGTCCTCGTCGGGCCGTGATTTTCGCCTATGCCACCGGTAAAAATGAGGCCATCAAGACCATCTAATATGACCGCATACGCACCTATACATTTCTGTATCTGATACACAAACATCTCAAATGCGATGCGCGCCCGCGAATTTCCTCTGGAAAGCGCGTTATACACATCGCGCATATCGCTGCTGACGCCGGAGACCCCCAGAAGACCGCTTTTTTTATTTAACATCTCATGCACCTTCTCCGGTGACATTCCGCAGTTTTCTATGAGGTAGATAACGATAGCGGGATCCACGCTTCCGCATCTTGTCCCCATCATAACACCTTCCAGAGGGGTAAACCCCATGCTGGTTTCGATCGCCTTTCCGTATTTTGTCGCGGTAACACTGCACCCATTCCCTAAATGACAGGAAATAAGCCTGAGTTTCCGGGGGGGCGCCTTCATGAGCCGGGCAGCCCTGAGTGTTACATAACGGTGTGACGTTCCGTGAAATCCGTACCTGCGGATTCCTTCTTTTTCGTAGAGGGAAAGCGGCAAACCGTATAGATACGCCGGACGAGGAATAGAGTGATAAAATGAGGTGTCAAAAACGGCCACCTGCGGGACTCCCCGCAGTATCTTTTGGCAGGCCACGATCCCCCTCAGATTGGGGGGATTATGCAAGGGAGCGAGCTGTGAATACTTTTTGATCGCCCGGATAACCGCACCGTCGATCAGCACTGACGAAGAAAACGCCTCTGCCCCATGGACAACACGATGCCCGACTGCATCGATATCGCCTTTCTTCTTCAGCACACCGTGCTCTTTATGTATCAGGGTATCAAGCGCCATTCGAATCGCGGTTGCGTGATCATGAACGTCCTGTTGAATCGTTATCTTCTTTTTGTGGAGCGGAAAAAACTGGAGTCTCGATTTCTGTAAACCTATCCTCTCGACAATCCCCCTGCCCAGCACAGTTTCTCTTTTCATGTCAAAGAGTTGGTACTTTACCGACGAACTCCCCGAATTGATAACAACGATATTCATCTTACTCCTTACCGTCCCGATCCTTGCGCTGTGCCTCAAGAGCAACGATAGCGGCTATATTGACAATATCGCTGCTCTTACATCCCCGCGAGAGATCGCTCGCCGGTCGAGCCAGCCCCTGAAACAGCGGTCCATAGGCCTCTGCCTTGGCAAGGCGCTCGGTAATTTTATATGAAATATTTCCTGAATTAAGGTCTGGAAAGATGAGGACGTTTGCCCGTCCGGCAACTGGACTTCCCGGCGCCTTGATCGCCGCAACCTGAGGGATAAGGGCCGCGTCTAACTGCAATTCTCCGTCAACCACCAGCTGTGGGTCGCGCTCCCTGACCAGCTCTGTTGCCCGCACGATCTTCTCGGCAAACGGATGTTTCGCGCTGCCCTTGGTGGAAAAGGAAAGCATCGCGACGCACGGCTGGCAGCCAATAAGTTTATGCGCTGTCTCGGCGGAGGCAAGGGCTATATCGGCAAGCTGTTCCTCGGTCGGATCGGGTATCATCCCACCGTCGGCATAAATCAACGCACCGTTGTGGCCAAATGAGGCATCGGGGAGAATCATAAGAAAGTAGCTGGAGACGGTCGAAAATCCCTTCCGCGGCCCGATCATACGTAATACTGCCCTGATAACCGCCGCTGAGGTATATACGGCACCGCCCACAAGGCCGTCAACGTTACCCAACCGCACCATAAGCGAACCGCACATCAGCGGATCAGCAATGTGCTTTCTTGCCTCATCAGGGGCTACCGCAGCATGCTTGGGAATAGCAAGAAATTCGTCTAGGTACACATCCGATTCCGCAAGCAGGGTTAACGGATCGATCACCTCTATGTGCGATAATGAGACGCTATAGGCATCTGCTACACGCCGTACCTCATCCTGATTGCCAAGTACAACAGGGACACAGAAACCCTCTTTCACAATCTCCTGAGAGGCCGTTAAAACGCGGGGGTCGTTTCCTTCAGGAAAAACAATTCTTTTCGGTGAAGACCTTGCCTGTTCTTTAATAGCCTGAATAAGCCCCATTATCCGCCTCCTTCTGAAAGGCGTTCGTATTCTATATGCTCCACGGCTATCTCGGACGTTAGTATAATCTCAATGTCATCGGTATTGCACCGGGGACAGATAGCCTCGTAAGCCTGAATAATAAATGAGGCGCCGCACCGTCTGCACTTGGCCGATGGATCACGTTCAGTAAAAATGAGCTCAGCCCCTTCGAGCAATGAGTCCTGTGCAATATGCTCGAAGGAATGTGAAAAGTGTTCGGGGCGTATGCTGGAGAACCTCCCGATGGAAACCGTGATAGACTTGACGGCTCTTGCGGCATCGGACTGGAGCGATTCTAAAACTTCCCGAAAAACCTGTTTTGCAGAGACAAGATCATGCATTGAGTGGAAACCCCGTTAGATGCCGGGTTAAACGCCGGGGTTCTTCTTTCTTGTTCCAATGTAACAGTGCATTGCATTCATTGAGCACTCGGAAAAGCGGGGTTTTCTGGGTCTAAGGGGGTAAACAACGCTTTTATTTCCCGTTCGAGTATCTCAAGGGAGGCCGCCACCTCTTTCTGAATGGGTTCGTTCAGAAAGAGAGACTTTGGCTGTACCCCGATAAAAAAAATATCCGGATTCGCACACGCTCTCAAAAACTGAGCAAAAAGCCGCAGCGACATACCATGCGTTGAGATGCCCCCTTCGGTCAGCTCTTCTGTGTTAAAGACGGCTAGCTCACCAGGGGCCCCGCCAAAGTCGAGTGTATCAATAATAAAAATAACGTCCGGGCGGCACGCCGCAATTTTTGTCAGATAATTCTCAGGCGCCACCCCGCAATCAAAGCAGTCTATCGGAACGTTCGCTTTGAGCAGCCGCTCTATCAGCATCGGGCCAAAGGCATCGTCGCCTTTCAGGGTATTGCCAACCCCTACGACAACAAGGTGTTTACGAGTAAGCTGCCATCTGAATCTGCGTAGCGAAAAAGTCTCGTTGGGCATTCTGCTAGCGTTCCAGGGTCGTTATCCGACGGCACCGTGCACACAAAATCCTGATCCGGTCCGATCGCGCAGCTTCCCCGTCACCGGTATCGGAAGGCGAAGAAACATGCCGCTCTCCTGTGGGATTGCGTAACATGGTAAGCATGAGAGTCGGATTGGAAAATAAGGCGGGCCCTATGCGTCTGGCAATCCATCGAATGTGATCAAGCGGACCGATAACAGCACCGCACATCTCACACAGCAGCAGCTCTTTTTCTACCTCGCTAAAGGGTTCCTTCAGACTAATATTCGATAACTCATACTGATCCGTCAGTTTGATGCCTTCGGAGGTAATGCAGTTTCTTTCGCATTGACCGCAGAAAATACAGTTATCGGAAGCAACAACCAATCGTCTTACCGGAACCTCTCCCGATGTATCCTCTTCAATAGTAATATTGCCCCCCGGGCATACGATAGAACATGTCCCGCATCCCACGCACCCTGACTCATTGTATTCGGGCTTGCCTCGATATCCCTCGGGAACAGCGGGTATCGTCTTGGGGAAATCTATAGTGCACGGCCCCTTAATAAGTGCGCGTATAGCCTCTTTGAGTTCGCGCAGTTTCGGTTTTCTCATCGCTCCTCTTCCTTTACGTGAGCCTTATACTGATCCACAACACTTCCCTCCCACAACTCAACCCCTGAAAGATACGCCCCCTTTGAAATGGCATGGGCGGCAGTAGGGGATGTTACCAGAATAAAAATCATACAGAGAATCGCCTTCATGCTGATAGAACAAAAACCGTTCATAAAAACCACACCCATGAGAACCAGACTGGTCCCTAAGGTAACACACTTTGTCGATGCCTGAAGCCGATTGTAGATATCGGGAAGGCGCACCAATCCAACACAACCAAAAAAGTTAAAAAGTATCCCGAGTGTAATCATAGAGAGGCCCACCGCGTTACTCATCAAACCTCCTCCCCTGAAGATGCTTGGCCAAGGCGATCGTGCCGATAAAGCTCAACAGACTCCAGGCCAGCGCAATATTTAAATAAAAATCCTTTTTTGTCATTACCGAAAGAAGCGCGCAAAAACCGACCACGACGATCCCGAGAATGTCAACCGCGACGGTCCTGTCGGGCGCCGAAGGGCCGCGGCCGATCCGGTAAAGACACATGAACGAACTGGCAAGCAGCATAAGAAAGAAAAAATAAAAAATGCCCATTATTCGAAAATCCTCCTCAGTAAGGCCTCGAATTTTTTTACGATAATTTCGCTCGCTCGCTCTACATCCTCAGACTCTACATTAATCCAATGGATATACAGATAGCCGTTCTCCGTGATATCGACGGTAAGGGTCCCCGGAGTTAGTGTAATGGAATTTGCGAGGGCGGTCAAGGCAGAGTCGCTCTTTAGGGTCGTCTTGACCTTGACGATGCCGGGCCTGATCGGCATCTTTGGATGAAGAACCCGATAGACCACATCGATATTCGCCTTGATACAGTAAAAGGCAAAGACAGGGAGGTAGCATAGTATCCAAAAATACCTCTTAATATCATACCATTTATGGGGATGCGTAATAAGGATTTCGTGAAAAAGCCATGTTACCAGCGCGCTGGCCAGTACCCCAAAGATAATAATCTGCATATCCAGTGTGCCTGAGGCGCCGTTGTACGGCCACACCAGCAAACACCACGTAACAAATGAAAAAATGAAAAGTGTTATAATTCTCATCGATTATCCCTTTGATAGTATCCAGGCAGCATACTCTGTCCCGCGAAGCAGCGATGCCACGGCAGGATCGAGCAACTGGGCCCTAACAGACGGCACCAGTAACAGTCCCATGCCGACGCACAAAAGTGCCAGTATCATCATGGAAAGACACATGCCTACCGGCACCTCGCGCACACCCTTATTGTGTTCCTTTAATTCGCCAAAGAAAGCAAACTTCTGGACCTTCAGAAATGAAGCAAGGGTCATCAGGCTGACAAATGCGGCCCACAGACCGAATATATAGTGCCCTGACTGCACACAGGCTATAATGATAATTAATTTGCTCCAGAATCCGTTTAAAGGCGGTATGCCGGCGATGGACATCGAGGCAACCAGGCTGGTAAAGCCGGTAACGGGCATTCTCTCTCTGAGCCCCCCCATTTCTTCAAGCTGTCTGGTATGGATATTGTACTCGACGGAGCCAGCGGTTAAAAAGAGAAGACCCTTAAAAACCGCGTGATTCATCAGATGGAATATGGCCCCCAGGATGCCCAATGGCGTCGCCAGTCCAAAACCGAGCATGACATAACCGATCTGACTGATGCTGTGATAGGCAAACAGCCGTTTCATGTCCCACTGGCCGATTGCCAGAAAAACGCCGATTACCATCGACGCCGTTCCAAAAAACAGCAGGATATGCGACAGGACGGGCGTAAGGCCAAAGATATTAAATATAAGCCGGATGAGTGCATAGACTCCGATCGCCTTGATTAATACACCGGAGAGCATCGCGGAGATAGGCGCCGGCGCCGAAGGGTGCGCATCGGGAAGCCACGCGTGAAACGGTACAAGGGCCGCTTTAAGGCCGAACCCCAGGATAAAACAGGACGCCATAAAAATAAAGGTGCTTGAGTCGTGAGGCAGCCTGGCAGAGATATCGGCCATATTTAACGTACCCGTGAGGCTGTAGCCAACGGCCACCCCCAGGAGAATAAACGTCGAGGCAACACTCCCCAATACCAGATACTTAAAGGAGGCCTCCAATTCGTCATGCTGACAGCCGAACCCAACCAGCGCGTAGGAGGCGATCGAGGCGATCTCCAAAAAGACATACAGATTAAAGAGGTCGCCGGAAAGGACCACGCCGTTCATTCCCGCAACCATCAGGAGAAACAGGCTGTAGTATCTCAACTTCGAGGTGTACTGCTCCATGTACTTTATGGAGAAAACCGTGGCACAGAAACTGATGCTATTGACCGTCACCAGCAAAAGAACGCTCCAGCCGTCAAGGGCCATAGCGATGCCGACCGGCGGCTTCCACAGTCCCACCGTATATACAGCATTCCTTCCGATGACCCCCAGTGACATCACGCAGAGGATGAACGTCGTTACGTTTGCGAAGATATCAGAAAACACCCTGATTCTCTTTGAAAACATCGGTATCAAAAAGGCAGAGGCCAACGGAATGGCAACGAAAAGCGGAATAATACTCACCCTCTCAACCTCCTTATCTGTGTTATATCAAAGGTCCCGTAACGCTCATAGAGCCTGATGCAGAGGGCCACCATAAGCGTCAGCACACCGAGTCCGATAACAATAGAGGTCAATACCAGCGCCTGCGGGAGTGGGTCAACCGATGCGGCCGCAAAGGTCTTGGCATCGGTAGCCCCGTCGATAATCGGCGCGATACCGTCTTTTCTGTAGCCGATCAAGATCAGGAATAAATTAACGGCATACTCCATGATAGCCAAACCCAGTACAATCTTGACCAGGTTCTTCTTTACAACAACGCAGTAGAGACCAACCATGAATAAAACAAAACATAACGCGTAGATCATTCCACTTTCCCTTGTCATCCCGGACCTGATCCGGGATCCATTTTTTCTTAGATTTCTAGATCCCGCGTCAAACGCGGGATAACATCCAGCCAACAGATGTATAAGCGCTCTTGCTTCATACATCTGGGCTTCATGTCATTTGTGCCGTATCATCTTCATGGCATCGTCTTTCAGCACTACCTTGATGGCAGAGATGATAACAAATACCATAAAGAGCGACGCCCCCACCTTAATACCGATGGCGATATTATAAAGCATGATATTGCCCGCACTGAGCAACCGGAAGGCCTCACCCGGATGAGACCGGTGCAGGAAATTCACAAAAAAGGCGCCGCCGCAGCACATACCTAAGAGCGCAATAGTCAGGAACATGAGGGCGCCTATACTGTCAAGCTCACTCGCCATATTTTTGCTCAACTTGCTTAAGGCCACCTCTTTCCCGAAGGCGAGCGTCAGCAGAATAAACGATGACGCAAGAATAACCCCTCCGGCAAATCCGCCCCCCGGACTGAGATGACCGGTGAGTACAATATAAATACCGAAAAGAAAAATGAACCCTTTAATCCACCGGGTTACAGTTTTAACAATCAGCGACATCCCCTTCATGGCTTTAATCCCTTACTTTTTTTCTGGACCTGATCCTGAGAATCGCCATCGCCCCCAGTATCGACGTAAAAAGGACTGTTGCCTCACCCAGGGTATCGTAGGCACGAAAATCCAGCAGGATGGCAGTGACGATATTGGCCGCACCGGTCTTGGCAAGTCCCTCTGTCAGATACACATTCGTGACCGCCCCCGGTGCCTTGGTAAAAAGAGGTGCCCCGAACTGCGGCAGCTCTCTCAGTACCTCCAGACCAAAGAGAAAGGCAACAAACAGTAACACCACCGTTGCAATCATCCCGAAAAATTCCCTGTCACCCGAGATAGTAGTCAGGTCACGGCTGATCGTGGCGCGTATCAGAACCACCAAGCAGAGAATTTCAACCACGATCTGCGTAATGGCGATATCGGGCGCCTTGAGTAGCAGGAATATGATGCTCAAACCAAAACCCACCGCGCCCAGGGCAATAATCGCAGAAAGCAGGTCTCTCGTCTCAACAGCGACAAGGGCGCCGATAATACAGAAAATAAGGAGTAAAAAAATCAGTTCAAACATGGTATATCACCAAGTGTTTTTTCCCAAAATCCACAAAAGAAGTATCAGGCCAAAAACAACCCACGAGAGATATGTCGGCAGTACCCCCGTATGCATCTGACGTAACAGCTCCGTCATATACGAAAAGGTGCGTTTTGCCTGCTCGTAGAGATCAAAGTACTTTTTTTCGGCACCGCGATATATTTTCTGTATCACGCCGATCTCTTTGATCGTGTTATAAAAATCCGTCCCTGAGATAAATGAGGATTCCGGCAGTCTCTCTCCACCAATATACGTTCTATCGGTCCTGAAGAAACCCTTTTTGAGTGAAAGCGCCCCGTAGAGAAACATGCCCAATAAAAGACCTGTCCCGATATACAATCCTGCCTGAGAAGGCTCCCAGATACCAAGGTAGATATCGCTTCCGCCCAGAATGGGGTTAATCAGAAATCTGAGCGGGAGCTGTTTGGCGAAGATCCCGAATACGATGCACAGCGCCGCCAGAACCCCCATCGCCAAGACCATGGCGCAATGCTCTCTCTGAGGGGCTTCGGCATATTCCGTTGTGCGTGCGCAATAGGCCGCATGTAACAACTTAATAAAACTTGCCAGGGTAAGCGCACTGCCGAACATAGCGGCCATAAGCCAGAGCACCCACAGACGTCCGCCCCGCTGCCCCATCTCGACAATGCCCTGATACACCATCCACTTTGATACAAAACCGTTAAAAGGAGGGATCCCGCTGATCGAAAGAGAACTGATAAGCGCGCAGACAAAGGTAGCGGGAATAATCTGGATAAGGCCTCCAAGGTGATCGAGGTCGGTGGTACCGGTCTTCTTTTCTACCGAACCGGCACTGAGAAATAATGTACACTTATAGATGGCATGGTTCAGCATATGAAACAGCCCGCCGGCGATGCCGACCGGATTGCCCGTGCCGATCCCCAGGACCATGTAGCCGACCTGGCTGACCGCGTGATAACTCAGCAGTTTTTTCATATCATGCTGCATAAGCGCCATCATGACCGCTGCAATAATCGTCACTGCGCCGGTAATGAGAAGCACAAGATGCGCAGCCTCGTTTAAAATAAAGACATCGAGACAACAACGTGCCAGAAGATAGATTCCCAGTAGTTTATCTAACGCGGCAGGGAGATAGGCCGTTACCGCAATCGGCGCAGATGCGGCACAGTCGGGTATCCAGGTATGAAGCGGCATGGCACCTGCCTTGGCAAAGGCAGCCAGGACAAAAAAGATAAATGCCCAGAAGGTAAGCCCGCTGGTTATGGGGAGTTTAACTCCCAAAAGATCCCAGCTCCCTGCGGCCTGCCACACAATGGCCATTCCAAAAAGCAGGAAGGCGTCAGAGCCGCCGATAATAATAAAGGTTTTCTTGGCGGCTGCCGCAGCCCCGGACCCGCCACCAATATGTATAAGGAGATAGAGGGTAAGCCCCAAAAACCCCCAGAAGAGCGCCAGTACGATCATGTGATTCGCCGCAAGAGCCCCGATAGAGGCAGCCAGCGTCCAGAGCACATAGACATAAAAACTCCGGTGATACACATGGTCTCTCATAAAACCGATTGAATACAGAATGATAATAAGGGTAAAAAACGTGACCCCTAATAACGCCAGACCGCTCAGGCCATCGATCACAAATGAAATACCGTACGCAAAGGTGCTCTCGATGGGGCGGACAAGAAAGAGTCTCACCGACCCCAGACACGCCACCAGAGCGGTCACCCCGCTAACAGTCTCAATCAGCCCCCTTGCCCTCTTGGGAATAAGAAAGAGAAGGGTTCCAATAATAAACGGAAATGCCGTCAGTAGTGCTATATTATTCATCGTCTAACACCCTAGAATTTCTTCTTCAGCTGCTGTGTCTTCTCCTGAGAAAGACGCACCAGATCAGACCAGTTATAGACCTTTTTTCTCGTCTTATAGTCCACCGCCTGCATCCTCTCGGTACAGCAGTAGCACGGGTCAACCGCGGCAAGGGTCAGCGTTGCGTCTGCAATGCTCTGCCCAACCGCCGATACCGCGTTCGTAGCGACGTTCATAAAACTCGGTGCCCGCACCTTGTAGCGCGCCGGGGTATTTGACCCGTCACTCCGCAGATAATGATACACCTCGCCGCGCGGGGCCTCCGCCCTTCCGACCCCCTCGCCCGGCGGCATATCCTTAAGGGGCGTATCGTATGGTCCGTCGGGCATCCCGGTAAGCCCCTGCTTGATAATCCGTACTGATTCAAACATCTCAAGCACTCGGACAATTACCTTATCAAAGACATCGCCGTTCTCGGTAACAATCATATCAAAATCGACCTTGTCATAGGCAAAATAAGGGTCGTCCTTCCGCACATCAATAGCAACGCCTGAGGCGCGTGCGGTCGGCCCCACGGCGGAAAAAGTGATAACATCCTCCCGGGTCAGGATACCCACACCCTTAAGCCGCGCATGGAGCACCGGGTCATCCAGGACAGCGCCGCGAAACATCTCCAGGCTTCGCTCAAGTTCACCGAGTTCGTTTATGATCTTAGGCACTTCCTCTTTCTTGATATCCCGCCGGATACCGCCCGGTTTAAACATCGCGTAACTCTGCCTGTTGCCGGTAATGCGCTCGAAGATGTCCAAAACGATCTCCCGGTACTTCCAGGCCCACATAAATACCGTATTATATCCGATGAAGTGCCCCGCAAGACCAAGCCACAGCATATGTGAATGAATCCTCTCAAGCTCTGCGATGATCATCCTGATATACTGCGCCCGCAGGGGTGCGGTGACGCGCGCGCAGTCCTCGATGCAGTTCACGCTCGCCGACGGATGCGAAATCGAACAGATGCCGCAGATGCGCTCCACAACAAAGACCACCTGGTCAAACGTCCTCATTTCGCAGAGCTTCTCTATACCCCGGTGGTTATAGCCGATAATGATATCGATGTCCACGACACGCTCACCGTCGACATGCAGCTGAAAAAATTCAGGCTCTTCCTGAAGCGGATGGTATGGTCCTACCGGTATGATCTTCTTACTCATTCGGATACCTCCGTAACGGGTAGTCTCCTTCAGGCCAGTCGTCGTCAAGCAAAAGATGTTTCAGATTCGGATGATGCAAAAAAGTGATCCCTAAAAGTTCGTGTATCTCGCGCTCTACCCACTCGGCGGCACGGAAAAGCTGCGCCAAAGACTCCACCTCCAGGGCTGGCTTGGCGATCTGTACCTTCATGGACAGAACGCAGCCGATGCCGTCGAAGGAAAAGTGATACACAATCTCCATGGCATCTCGCATATCTACCCCTGATGCGGTGCAAAAACGCGCCCCCTTTTCGAAAAAAAGATACCGTGCCACTTCAAGGAGATCGCCCTTCTCTATCCGGATATATACCCGGCGCCCAGAAATCTGATCCCACTGGGTAACTTTCGCCGAAAGGCGTTCACGCACCTCGGTCAGTATATCCTGAGAAGCTGTATTGCTCATCGATTCTTCCTCTTTTCATCAAGTTTGCCGAGTGCCTTGACAATACCCGCGATTAAGGCCTCGGGTTTTGGCGGACAACCGGGGATATAGACATCAACCGGGATGGTCTTGCTGACCGGTGTATCGGTATTATATGAGTCCCTGAAGAAATGACCGCCGCACGAACAGGTGCCGCACGCCACGACAGCACAGGGCCGGGGCGCCTGTTCATAGAGCACCTTTACCCGCTTCACAGACTTTTTATTCATAGAGCCGGTAATTAAGATAATGTCCGCATGCCGGATACTCCCTACCAGCATCACCCCAAACCGTTCGACGTCAAACCGGGGCGTGAGGCAGTCGATGATCTCGATATCACAGTTATTGCATGAACCCGTTGATAGGTGAAAAACCCACGGTGATTTTGTGAGCGCCTTCTTCAGGAATGACATATCACAACCCCGCCAATGTCAAAAGAATTGAGATAACCGCCAATACAGTAACCGGCCCCCAGAAAAACCGGAGTGCCTGGTCGATCCGGAGTCGCGGATTGGTATTTTTGATAAGGACAGCGACCAGTAAAATAACCAGTAATTTACCCAGGCCTACCGCCGCACCGAGGGCCCCCGGAGCAATCCCCCCCCAGAAGACCGTGATTAGAAAGACCGGCATGGCAAAAAGCATCATTAGCTTTGAGAGTCTGAAAAAACCCAGCGGCGCCCCCGAGTATTCGACCAACGGCCCCCCCATAATCTCGGTTTCGGCCTCGGCGATATCAAAGGGAACCAGACCGAGCTTTGCCTGCATGCACAACAGGGCAACGATAAAGGCGATAAAACCGGACGGTGAGCCAATAATCGCCCCATGGGCCGCCTGATGCTGCACCATCTCGTAGAGTCTAATGGTATATCCGTTTTTGATGATAACCGTTGCAATGCTGACGATAAAAGGAAGTTCATAGGCAAGCATTAGCTTCATCTCCCGGGATGCGCCGAGCGAGGCAAGCGGATTGCGGCTTGCCATCCCCCCGATAATCAAGGCGAGTGCCGGAATCATCGAAAGGTAGATAGCGACAATGAGGTCGCCTAAAAAGCCGGAATCTGTCCGGAGATTCGGCTGCCAGAGCACCACCGAAAGCAATGTCGCCCCGATAACGGCGGTAACCGGCGCAAAGAGAAACAGTCCCCTCATGGAATCAGCAGGCACGATAATCTCTTTTCCGAGAAGCTTTAAGAAATCAACAAAATTCTGATACCACGGAGGACCAACCCGCCAGTGGATACGGGCCGTCAGTTTTCTGTCAAACCAGCCACTCAGGCACCCCATGGCAGCGGTAAAGAGAAATCCCGGAAAAATAAGAAAGTAAAAAATGCCTTTTATCATAATGACGTCTGGTTACTTTTTTGCCTCATTACGTTCCCAGTGCAGTGTCGAGCGAATGACCAGGTGCTCGCCAATGCCGTAGAAGGCCTTTTCTTCATTTGGTTCGATTTCACAAAACTGAATAGCGCCGTACGGACACGTCCTCACGCACAGCGGGTCTTTGTCCTGACACCGGTCGACGCAAAAATCACATGTTGAAACAGTGAACGGCAACAGCTCCGGCAGAATAGTCCCGAACGGACAGGCAAGTGAGCACGACTTGCAGCTCACGCAGCGCATGCTGTACCTCCTGAGAACACCATCCTGACCTCTCTCAAGGGCCTCGACCGGACACGCCTGAACACAGCTGCCCACCTCGCACCGTCTGCACACCACCAGATACCCGGCCAGTTCCCGCAACCGGCAGACACCGTCATTGAAGGGATGATAGTAATAACTGCACTTTACCGGGCACGCATCCGGGCACCTGTCGCATTTATCAAGGTCTATAAAAAGACGCTTCATCACTCCCAGACCCCCCTGAAATCCTTTATCATGTCATAGCGCATAACCGGGCCGTCCTCACATACGTAATACGTGCCTAACCGGCAATGGCCGCATTTGCCAAGACCGCAGCTCATGTTTTTTTCCATAGAAAGGTAGATATCGGCCGGGGTATAACCGATCTCAAGCAGCTTGAGCGTTGTAAACTTCATCATGATGGGAGGACCGCAGACAACCGCCTTACTGTTTTTTAAATCCAGCCTGAGTGCGTCCAGCAGCTTCGTCACCAGCCCCACATTCCCCTTCCAGGACTCATTGCCCTTATCGACCGTCAGCACATAATCAACCTTTTCTTTCTTCTGCCACTCATCGATGTGATACTTGTATACAATGTCCTCGGGGGTACGCGCCCCGTAGCGTAAAATAATTTTTTTATACTGCTCTATCTCAGCGAATAACGTCAATAACAGCGACCGTAAGGGGGCAAGACCAACGCCGCCTCCTACGATCAGGACTTCCCTTCCCTTTAATTCATCCACCGCATACGCCGTCCCGTACGGGCCCCGCACGCCCACCTCATCGCCTTCGACCATGGCATGCAGCCGTTTCGTCGCACATCCCACCGCCATTATCGTAATCTCCATGGTCTCTGAAATGCTGGGTGAGGAGGAAGGGGTAAAAGGTGCCTCTCCGGCACCGGGGACGGTCAGCTCGACAAACTGACCTGTTTTAAAGGTGATAGGTGTTTCGGGCCTCACTACAAATGTCTTAATAGTAGGCGTTTCGGTGATAATCTTTTCTATCTTTGCCCTTATGGGATAATAGGGGTTATTTATTGAGCTCATTGGCGACCTTCCGGATATCGATGCCTCCTATGCACGCCTCGACACACCTGCCGCATCCGGTGCAGGCATATACATCTAAAATATCCTTATAAAAATTAAACTTGCAGATATAGCGGTGCCGCAGCCGCTCGGCAAGCATCTGGCGGGCATTGCCGCCTCCGGCTACCCTGGCATACCGTTTATACTGGCAGGAATCCCAGTTTTTTTCGCGCGTCCATACCTTCTGCTTGTCGTCCGAAAAAAAGAAACAGTGGCAGGAAGGGCAGGTAAAATTACACGCACCGCACTCGACACATCTTTCGGCCTCTCTTTCCCATATCTCAGAATCAAAATTATCGCGAATAACCCGTTCGTGATCGAGGCCCGGGGTAAAACCCTGTTCTCTCATTTGCTTATTAAGACCCTCGATTGTCTTTTTTCTATTCGCCTCCCGCTGGTCCAGCTGCGCCTGTGTTGGTTCGGCCAGAAATTTCTTAACCTTGCCGATCAGCTCCTGACCCTTGTCGGTGGCCGTCTCAAACAGATAACCACCGGATATTGGGGAGATATTAACATCAAAACCCTCTTCCGGAAAAGGGTTCAACCCAACCCACGTGCAAAAGCAAACATCCTTATAACCGCTGCAGTCACTGCTGACAAAAACTGTTGCTTCCCGAAAGGCCTTATAAAACGGGTCCTCGCAGACACCTGAAAGAAATACATGGTCCAACACCTTGATTGACCGCAGGTCACACGCTTTAACCCCAATAATAACAGTCTTTTTCTGATTTTCTTTTGAAGCCGGCTGCTCTCCTTCTTCTTCCCCGCAGACAACCTCCTTCACAGGAAATAAAAACATCTTTGCCGGTTCGATGGCTCGGTAGGCATTAAAGATAAGGGACTCAAAATCGGTCTTTTTATCCACCGGGCTCATGGAATAATCGTCGCCTGAACATACAGGATGCAAAAGACGACACTCCTCGGAAAGGCGCTCCCAGAGCTGCGGATAATCAGGCTGTGTAACGAAGTGCATAGTCATATGACCGGGGTTATATACGCACTACTGCAAACCCCGTTAGAGGACGTTCGTTTCTAAGGACATGCGCCGACGGCGATGTGACGCCGCCGGTATTTTTAATCGGTAATACCCGCCGATCAAAAATTAGGGTTGTTTCTCTAACGGGGCAAAGGGGCACTATATATGGTATTCCAAAAAAGAAAGAAGAATTTCAGGTATTATATGTAAAGGACAAAAAATAATCAACTATTTTTTAACATATTCTCGGAAGCTGGTCCTCTGTCAGCTCTTCCAGTTGCCGGTGCGCACCTGAGAATGTCTCTAAAAAGACCTTGTGCCCTTTTCCTTCAAGTACGCTGCCGATAACCTGTGCCTCTTTCCCGTATGGGTGCTTTCTCAGGATGGCAATCGCCTTCTGGGCATCTTCGGGGTCGATTACGAAAAGGGCCTTCCCTTCGTTGGCAATATAGAGTGGATCAAACCCGAGTATTTCGCAACACGCGGCAACCTCTTCGGATACCGGGATATGCTCCTGGCGGATAAGGAGGTCAACCCCTTTCTCCTCGGCCAACTCATTCAGTGCGGTTGCCACACCCCCCCTGGTAGGGTCCCGCATACATCTCACTTCACAACCGCCTTCAAGCACCGCCCGGATCATGCCGTTTAACGGGGCCACATCACTGGTAATGGCATGTGCAAGCGCTATCGCCTCCCTTTCGATAAATATGCTCATGCCATGTTCGCCGACCGTACCGGAGATAATAATCGTGTCTCCCGGAGTAACCGGACGGGCGGATAGCCCCTTTGCCGTATCAAGGCGCCCGATCCCTGAGGTCGTAATAAATAACTCATCGATATCCTGACTGCGTACAACCTTGGTGTCGCCGGTAACAATGGCAACACCCGCCTCATCGGCCGCGGCACGCATCGATTGGGCAATAGCCTCGAGTTTTCGTAAAGAGAACCCCTCCCCGATAATAAATCCGGCAGCGATAAAGAGAGGTTCGGCCCCCATTACCGCCAGATCGTTCACTGTGCCGCAGACCGACAGCCGCCCGATATCGCCCCCCTTGAAAAAGAGAGGGCTTATCACGAAGGAGTCTGTCGTAAAGGCCATCCTGTGCGCGTCGATGTCGAGTAATGCAGCATCGCCTAAGCGGGAAAGTACCTGATTGTTAAACTGGTTGAGAAAGATATCCCGCACCAGCTTACCTGTCAGTACGCCGCCGGCACCATGCCCCAGTGTTATCACCTCTTCTTCGTTGTCTATAGTCATATTTACCTTAACATGGTTTACGGGTTCTTCGGGTTCGAAAGTAGTTCATTGGTTCTTCGAGTTACTCGGGTTCGCGAGTTCAAAAAAAAGAACCCGTGAACTCGCTAACCATTTTCAACTCGAGTAACTCGTGAACTTATCTTCTAACCGCCAGTCGCTATATGCTCATCGCTATGTGTTATACCTGTGCCAGGCCCTGCACGCCCCCTCCGAAGAAACCATGCAGGCCCCGAGAGGATGCTCGGGTGTGCATGAGTCGCCGAAACAGGGGCAGTCAACCGGCTCCCGTTTTCCCTTCAGGATCTCACCGCATATGCAGCCGCTTATATCCTCTGTCTCGACAACCTCAAGCTGGATATGTCTGTCAATATCAAAGTGAGTAAACTCCGCCCTCAATCTGAGACCGCTCTGTGGCACAGAACCAATACCCCGCCACAAGGCTTCGCACGGTTCAAAAACCTTCCGCATAACCTCCATGGCCTTCGTATTCCCGCCGGCGGTAACAACACGGCTATAGGCATTCACCACCTTTGCCTCACCGTTCCTTTTCAGGCTGAGCAATTCGTAAATGCCACCCAGCATGTCAAGCGGCTCGAATCCGCTGATAACACAGGGAATCCCCGCAGCATGCGCAATCTCATTATAGGCACGCGCACCGATTGCCGCGCTGACATGACCGGGGCACAGGAACCCGTCAAGGGCGAGGTCTTTATCCTGAATGAGTGCCTTAAGAACCGGGGGCACCAGTTTATTGGCGCAGATGACAAAAAGATTATTAACCCTTTCATCGCAGGCGCTCAAAAGCGTATAGGCAATCATCGGCGTAGTCGTCTCAAAACCAACGCTGACCAGCACTACCCTCTTTTCCGGCTCTGAGCGCGCAATGGCAAGGGCCTGCATGGGAGAGGTAATAACGCGGATATCCCTGCCAGAGGCAAGTTCCTTCTGCAGGCTGCTCCTGTTCCCGGGAACCCGTATCATATCGCCGAATGTCGCAATGATGACATCCTGCCGGGCGGCCAGTAAACAGCATTTATCGATGAGCGAAAGGGGCGTTACGCACACGGGGCACCCCGGACCGGAGATCAGGCGGACAGCCCCCTCCAGGGCCTGTTTTATCCCAAAACGAAAAAGCGCGACCGTATGTGTCCCGCATACCTCCATAATCGACGCACCGCCGGTCTGGCCGGCACATTCCCGTATGCGGTCTACAAGGTTTCGTGCAAGCGCAGGGTCCCGGTACTCTGTAATATGCTTCATGGGATAGTCCCCATCTCCCGGAACAGGTCAAGTGTTTCCTTGGCCTCTTTGGGGTCGATTTTTTGCAACGCAAAACCCACATGTACGATAACAAAATCCCCCTCTGCAACATCCTCAAGAATACCCAGATGCACCGTATTGGTAACGCCGCCTACCTCGCAGACGGCCTGACGTCCCTCAATTGTGACAACCTTCATGGGTATGGCTAAGCACATTTTTTTATTTCCTCGTGCGCAAGAATGCATTGACCCAGCGAGATAGAGGCGTCATTGGCAGGTAAGAGGCGGTGGACAAACACCGCAAAGCCACATTCCTCCAGTAACGCGGTTAACCTTTCAAGAAGAAGCATATTCTGAAATACGCCCCCTGAGAGCACTACCTTGCCTATCCCGCGCATCCGGCGTATCCGTTGGCATAGATTGCAGGAGGCCTCGGCAAGGGTCGCATGAAACTTCCCTGCCAAGAAGGCAGTCCCACTTTTTTTTCGTTCTTCTATCACGCCTCGAACAGCAGGCCTCAGATCCAACTCCAACATACCGGCATTATCCTCGGAAAGAGAAAACGGAAATGACTCACGCACATCAGGATCGGCACACATCTCAAGCTCCACCGCCGCCTGGCCTTCATAGGTGACAGTATGCCGCAGGCCAAGAATCGACGAAAAGGCGTCAAAAAGTCTGCCGCAGCTTGAGGTAAGCGGTGAGTTAATATCCTTTGCGATCATATCCCGGAGAACCCCTGCCTGTGCGCAGTGCCTGTGCGGTAAATTGGGCAGCGTCATCGTCCATGCCTCCCGGCCAAAGGTATCGTTAAGATATGCATAGGCCATTTTCCACGGCGCGCGGATAGCCGACTCGCCTCCCACAAGCGGCACATAACGCAGATGTCCTGCCCGTTCAAGAGAACCAACGCCTCCCGCAAAAAATTCCCCGCCCCACAACCGGCCGTCGTCGCCGAAACCGGTCCCGTCAAACGCTATCCCGATAACTTTCTCGTCCCCCAGTCCATGTTCCGCGATGCAGCTGGCGATATGGGCGCGGTGGTGCTGTATCCTGAAAAAGCGCCTTCTGCGGTCAGCACCCTCTTTCTGCAGGGTATGTGCATACTGCGTGAGAACATACCGGGGATGAAGATCGTAGGCAATAACATCCGGCTCAAGCGCAAAGAGCCGTCTAACATCATCCAGTCCTTCTGTATAGGAACGAAACGTCTCTGCATAATCAAGGTCTCCGATGTGGTGAGAGAGAAATGCCTGGTTTTCCTTTACGATGCAAAAGGTATTCTTTGCCTGAGCCCCGAGTCCGAGAATCGGCCGCGGGATAGACTCTGATAAGAGGAGCGGCGCCGGGGCGTATCCCCGTGAACGTCTGATAAAAAATGTTTTCCCCTGTACCACACGCACCACCGAATCATCACACCGTCTGGCGATAGGCCGGTCATGGGTAAGAAAATAGGGGGTTATCCTTGCGAGGCGCCGGAAGACATCATCATCCCGATACGCGATCGGCTCCTCGCTGATATTGCCGCTCGTCATCACGAGAAGCGGCGGGCCCTGCTGGAGCAAAAGGTGGTGAAGCGGGGTATACGGCAGCATGCACCCGAATGTTGTGTAGCCTGGCGCGACCGAAGGGGCAACGCCGTTCGGCTCCCTCTTCCTGAGAAGCACAATAGGACGGGCTCCCGAGAGGAGTAACGCCTCCTCTGCCGGGCCAACTTCACAGCAGCGATGAATTTCTTTCAGATCCCGCCCCATCAGGGCAAAGGGCCTATCCTCACGGAATTTATTTTTCCTCAGTTTGCGCACCGCCTCTTCGGCGGCAGCGTCGCAGCTCATATGATATCCCCCTAACCCCTTAATCGCGACGATCTCGCCCTGGTGAAGCAGTTGAACGGTCAGGGCAAGGGCCTCTCGCCGGGTAGCGAGCGGTCCACCATACTGACTGGCGGGACCGTGGCCTGCCGGCACTACGGCCCTGGCCGTACCGGTCAGATCATAGAGTTCGATATGCGGGCCGCACCGGTCACAGGCGTTCGGCTGGGCATGAAATCTCCGCTGCGACGGTGAGGTATATTCTGCCTCGCACTCAGGACACATAACAAACGGGGCCATGGTGGTGTTATCCCGGTCATAGGGGGCGGTCCTGACGATGGTAAACCTGGGTCCGCAGTTCGTGCAGTTTATAAAGGGGTAGGCGTAGCGGCGGTTGCGCGCATCAAAAAGCTCCTTGAGGCACTCGTCACAGGTGGCAATGTCCGGTGAGATAAGTGTATCCATCGAGCCCGAGGTAACGCTCGGGACGATGAAAAAATCCTTATAGCCAACCGGCTCCAGGCGTGTTGCTGTCAGGTCCTGAATCACTGCATTGGCAGGACAGCATGTTTTTGCCGCCTCCATAAACTGCATAAGATCGGCCTCGGCCCCTTCAGCATCGACCAAGACGCCACGTCCATCATTCCTGACCAGGCCGGTAATGCGATAGCGCCTGGCCAGTCTGAAGATAAAGGGTCTGAAACCAACACCCTGCACAATGCCGCCGAAGCGGATCTGCATTCGTATGCACACATATGTGTTATTGAGTGCTGACAGATTCACCGATATCATCCAAACGTTAGTAACGGTTATCGATTCTGGCGCGCTGTATCAAGACTTTTTCTTCGTCCCTCGATGCGCGCGATCTCTTCCAGCGTATTTCTGCGTAACAGTTCGTAAAAACTGGTTACAACGGCATGCCACTCCTCCTTAAATCTGCAGGAGTGGTCGATGGAGCACGAATCGCTTCTCAGAATACAGTCGTCTTTTTGAAAGGTCCCGTCAATAGCCTCGATAATTTCGAAGAGCGAAACGTTCTTTGGTTCCTTAAGGAGGTAAAATCCGCCGTTTATCCCCCGCTTCGAGGCAACGATCCCGGCCCTGGCAAGCTGTTGAAACACCTTAGCCATGAGATCGGAGGGCATCTGCCAGTACTCGGCGATCTCGCTGATTGTGCACAAGGCCCCTCCCTTTTTCCAGGAGAGATAGACAAGACCATATACAGCGTATACGGCCGAGCGGCTTATCTTCATCATGCCTCCTCTCTTAAGAGCTTTTTTTAGAAGGAGTTAGGTGCTCTGTCCGGAGATAGCCTGTTATATTCAAAGGGCAGGAAATATGTATGCAATGAGGGCTTCTCTGCGAAAAAGAGGACAAAATTTTCCTATTTAATATAGACGTTCAAGACTGGATTGTCAATCTTTTCGTTTGAAGTGCTTCCTCAGGCTACCCAACAGGATGCGAACCGTCGCGAGGTCGTCAACGGGTGAATGATCCGCCAAAATCCTCGATCGAGATAGCCGATAATGTCTCGGCCCTGAAGTTTCCCTGTGCAGCAATCAGGGCGCTGATCTTAGCGGCGCTGGAGTCGCTGGGCGCATCGATGACAAGTACTAAGTCGTACCGTCCGAGCGTGGCATATGCATCAATAAGACGCGCTCCATTCTGAACAATAATCTGTGCGGCGCTGGAAAGAAGAACGGGAAATTCGTCTATCTTCTTCACCCCTGTTTCGGTAAGATTGGCAAGCTGGATAAATCTTGGCATGCTTCACCTCCTTTTTTTAATGGGCGCGTGAATAAATAAGCATTCTCTATGAGAGAATCGCGCTGCTCATTCCGGGCAGGGGGCGATACTCGCATGGCATGCTAGAAACTCTTTTCTCTTCTGCGGTCGTCTCCGGCATCTCACCACCACGCGCCTCTTTCATTGTAGGTCGCGATAAACCTCTCGATAGAGCGATCGTACGTCTTCTCCACATCCGGAGGAAAAAGACATGCGGGGAATTCTCCGCTTTTAAAATGATATAACAGGCAATCGCAACACATCCCCTTCCTGCTGCAGGGTTCGTAGGAACAGTTGCATTTTTTTATGTTTCGCCCAACCTTACACTCTGCCATATACATCCTCCCTCCTAACAGAGAGACCCCTGACATCACAGATGTCAAGGGTCTCTATTCTCCGCTACCCATTACCTACGTGGTCTGTCGCGTATCGAATATCAATCAACTTCTATAATGCAGTCTTCCCCGCCAAACTCGTTCGGCTCTCTGCTGGTACAGTCGGGGTCGGTTATCCAGCGGCCATCCGCAAAAAACTTGTATCGGTAGACGCCGGATAAAAGTAATAGATGTACCTGCCACCAACCATCCCCAGCCCTTTTAAGAGGATGCGACATTGTATTCCAGTTATTAAAATTACCTGCGAGAAAAACCTGGTTTGCATGCGGCATAAACAACCGGAATTTGACGATTTTGGCACCGTAGTCTTCTTCCACGTCCATAACGGAATTGTAACCGCCGAAGTTGTTCGGCATCTTTGTCGGGCATTCAGGATCGCTTTCCCAGACCCCGTCTATCGAAAAGCCGTATTCATACTTCCCGGGCTCAAGCTCGATCTTCGTCTCCCACCAGCCCTCATCGTTCTTCTCAAGGGAAAACGGGGCAACCCAGCCGTTAGATGAACAGAGCAGTGCGACAGCTGCTGCCTCGGGGGCAAAAACACGAAACAGAACCGGCCGCTTTTTTGTCTCTATTTCCCGCTGCAGTTCCTGCGGAGGCTCCAGAACGGCACTCATCGTAGAAACGGAGACTCCTCCCTGGCTGGTACTTGTTTCTTCCTCGATATACTGGGCAATGGCAATCTGGTCATTATCGGATATGTCCTCAAAATATAACCCGTAGGCCCGCCTGCCGCCTCCGGATTCCCCGGGGTCCTTGTTGTCCTTATTCCAGATGGTCTTTGCCGAAAGCCTTATAGGATCTGTTTCGGTTCCCAGCAGCAGTTCCCCTGAAAAGGTCTGAGGAATAACGGCATCTCTGCTTATTTCAAAGGAACAGCCCCTCTGGCTCAGATTGTTGATTCTGGATTCGAAAGAGGTGTTCTGCCCCTCATCCCAACCGCGAAACGTCACACCGTACTGCGTATCAGCGCCATCCGGAATATCTATCCGGGGCCAACGCCTTCGTTCAGGCCCCGCATAGTTCTGTTCCCTGCTCAGGGCAGTGCTGTCCAGGGCATAGCGCGTTTCGGTAAAGCCCGCTGCTGTCTTTTCCTTAGAGGGCTGCGTATTCAGCAGTTCGCTCAACTCTTTATCCCTGACATGCAATTCTTCTTCGATACGATTGATTGCCTCGGCAAGTTTTTTCTCCCGTTTTGTGCGCCGGGCAATCTCCTCTTCCATCTCTTTGCGTCTCTGCTGTTCCCTGTCTAATGCCAGATTCCGCTCGGCAAGCTCCCCCTCAAGCCGCAGCCGCCTCAGGATCTCTTCTTCAAGTTGTGACGTCTTTGCCTTATGCTGCCTCTGTATGCGCTCAATCTCCCCGGTCAACTCCTCAATCCGGGCAATGCCCAATTCAATATAGCGTTTTCTCCAATGCCACAGATAGGCCCCGACGACAAACCCGAGGATAAGCGCACAAAATGAGATAAACCACCTCACAAATATCCGGGAATGCGGCACTGCGGTCAACCATCCAATAGAAGGAATGGTAGTTGCCTGCTCCGGGAACCATCGCGTCATTGGGGGTGGCGTGTAAACAGTCTGCCGGGTACCTTCTGCAGACGTCTTTGCCTCTGCAGCGGCAGAGGGGTCGCTCGGAGAAGACACGGGTGAAAAACCGGCATCTGCCGCAGCAAGGGGCTGTTGAACATCCTGGGCATCTCTTGTTGTCTGCATCACCCGGGCAATCCTGGTCTTCAAAACGTCGGAACCCACGTCAACCCCTGCTATCTTTAACTCCTCAGCCTCTAAGGTCTCCAAAAGGGCCTTGTCCTTCTGGGTCAGGGCAACAAACTGCTGGTCCGGTTCAGGCGGGGCAATTTCCATAGCACCTATCGGCAATCCCATACCCGCTGCAACCGTCGGGTTTTCAATGATAATCAGTACGGCATTGCCTTCCGTAATGACCTGGTAAGGGGTGAGCTCTACTAAATCGAATATAAGGGACTTCAGCGCGCGGCCTCCTGTGTTCAAAACCTCGGTATCTTTACCATCGGCATAGTACTCGGCCCGTATTTCTTTAATGACACCCCGATTGACAATGCTGCGCACAGGAATATTCGTAACCACATTTTTCGAGAAAAAATCAACGATTAACCGAGGAGGATTGCTGACCTGTCTGTGTTTTAAATCAGTAGCACCCGCACCCGAAGTAGTAATTAAAATCTTGGTGCTCTTTGGCACCCCTTCCGGAGACTGGTTCATACCGTCATCTACCTTTGCCTCACACAGCATGAGGTGCCCTCCAACCATGCAAAGGATAAAAAGTAAAAAAACGGGATGCGGAAGATATCTACGTCTTTTAACGCGCAACATGAAGGTGCCCCCCTCTTTTTTTATAATTCTTCAACCACATCGTTAATCTTAATCTGAGAGTTTGCCCACCCGGGAAGTACTGTTGCAGCAGAAATCTGATCTCTTACCTCTTCAATCTGTACCTTGCCGATAAGGTCTTCTTGCCGGTATACGGAAAATATCGTCCCGACATCCAGAGCATCCTGTCTGCCGAGATCAATAACAACAAAACCAAAGTCTTCGTTTACCGAAATAATTTTTCCTGAAAGACGGGGCATCGATTTAACCACGATCTTTGCCAACTCAACGGTGTCGCTCGCCTCTGACTTAAGCTCCCCTATCTTCTTTTCTAAAATCTTGTTACGGTCGACCGCCAGACCAAAGCGTGTTTTAATATCGGTTAGCTCGTCAGAAAGTTGCCCGATAGCAAGCCGCTCCTGTCCTAACTGAGAGGAGAGCTCCCGGATCTTAAGCTCCATTTCGCGTAACGTTGTCGTCGACAATTCAAGCTGTTCTTCCCGCTGGATAAGCGTATTTTTCAATGTGTCGGCAATATCATCCTTTTCCCTGAGTTTTGCCAGAAGGTCTCTTTTGATGCTAACGGCCTCTCCCAGTTTCTGCTCGAGCTTCCTCTGCAACTCTTTTGCCCGGTTAAGATTGTGAACGAGAATCATCTCGGTTTTGTGAAAAGAGGCAAGGCTTCGTTCCACGCTTATGCGTTTGTGATACTCGACCTCCTTCAGGGCATAGAGATATGTCGAGACCGAAACAGAAACAACAGCACAGATAACCAATAGAGGAACTGTCATTCTTTGCCATTCTAATTTCATGCCGTTACCCCCTGTGGTATACAACAAAAAATCCCCAAAGAGGAACTGCCTCCTTGGGGAGTATGGTTATTTCTTATAGCGCGGTTAGTCATATGTTCTCTCGTTTAAAATAAAGTATAACAAGTAATTAAAAAGAAGGCAAGAAAAAATTCATAGTGCAGCCACAAAATAAAGCCATTCTGTCTCCAGCTCCTCCGAACTCGTCCCGAGGGTCTTTGCCAAAAGAGCGCGGTGGGGCTCTTCCCAGAAAAAATCCCATGGCCATGCACGCTGGTTAATCCGGCGGATGAACTGAAAAAAGGCCTCCTTGTGGGCGTTCATTAAAAAATAGGCAAAGGACCAGCTCTGGGCATAAAAAAGCTCTATGCCGCCTTCGCCGAGACTCAGCACATCTCTTTCGTTCCTCACGTCGTCCAGGAGTACGGCAAGCGGTATAGTCTGACCGTCCTCGATGGCCCGTTGGACCACCTCTAACCGCCTCCTGTTTATCCCTCCAGTCGCGGGGGTCTCGCAGAAACACGCCAACCCCTCTAAGAACCAGGGCCGTTTCGCCAAGGAGGTCTGGTGCAGGCCGCTCGCATGAAAGAGCTGGTGGGCCCCCTCATGACGTATCAACTGAATAGTGCGCCCCCTCATCTGGAGTGAGGTCCTCACCGACAATGCCTTCGTTTGCCGCCTGGCGCCCTGAATTTTCTTCTGCATCCGTTTTTTATACAGGGTGTTGAGTTTGTCCGACTTCTTAAGCCGGGTCTCGAGTCTGTCGAGCTCGCCTTCCTGCTTTCTGACCTCTTCCTGAAACCCGGCATAGTCCTCGCCGCCGAACTGATTAAAAAGAACCAGCCGGGAGCGTTGAAAATCATAGTGGCCGGACGAATATTCGAGTGCCGGGGCATAGCGTCTGACATATTCCCTGTAGACGTCCCGACTGCTCAACACAACCACGTAACATCTCACGCCCGTACGTCCGTTATCCGTAAAGAAGGCATCGAACTCTTCGCATACGCCATTTGCAAGCTCTTCTAATGCATAGACGACCCGTTCGATGAAAAAAAAGTCCTCGGAGGTAAAAAAGGTGTAGCGTTCCCGTTTCATAATATGGAAATCGGGGAATTCACGTTTTATGGCTATCTCTTCGGCGGTCACGGTATAGTCTATCGGTCGCGCAAAGGTTATATCGGCGATTTCGTCTCGATGAAAGGAGGTAGACAGATACCCCGAATGACCGAACTGCTCCTTCACGCTCACCGTTTCCCCGTCAACATCCACCTCCCCCTGAAAGATCCTGCCGTCAAGAAGCAACACCCTGTCAAGATTTTCCTGTTTTTTTAACTCTTCAATGAGCTGGTCACGTATATCATCGTCGCTGCCGTAAGCAGAGTGGTTGCCAAACAGGCAGCAGCACAGAGCGCTTAGGAGGAATAATAAGAAAAAAAGCGCGCGACACAGGTATGGCTGCGTTCGTGAGAACAACGGTGTTGTTTTTTTCATAATACCTTGAGAAAGCTGGGCAAAGAAACAGCGGACCCCACAATAAACCAAGGCCTCTCTTCTTGACACAGCAGTAGTGATATGTTATTGTTTATGTGTATTTTAAAACACATTTTACTCTTTTGAAATAAAATTCATGTTTAACAACGGAGGAGATACATGGACCGCGCCGCCTTATTAAAAAACCTCTTTATGTTTTCCCGTCTCGAAGCGGACGAGATAGAACTGGTATGCGGTAAAATGCATGAAAAGGTGTACGCCACGCAAACGGCCATCTGCCAGCAGGGCACGCAGGGTTCCAGCATGTATGTGATCGTCTCGGGCTCGTGCGAAGTGGCAAAAATGAGCGGCGGCGTTGAAACGCCCCTCGCCTCCCTCGGAGCAGGAGATTTTTTCGGGGAAATCTCCCTGTTTGATTTCTCACCGCGCTCCGCAACGGTGCGGGCCATGGAAGACACCTCGGTACTGGAAATTACCAAAGAGGACTTTGACTCGATTGTCCTGGAACATCCGGTTATTTCGTCGAAGATACTCTATTCGATGATGGAGGAAATGGCGCAGAGATTGCGCAAAAAGACAGAGGATGCATTTCTCTTATAGGTTGTCCGGCCAGCCGGGGCCTTTGCTTTCCTGATGTTTATTGTATGGGCAGGAATGGTTCATGATGCGTCTTAACAGGGCTGGGGTTCTTTCTTGAGGTCGATGACTTCGTAAATCACAACAGGCTTATTTTTTCCCTTCACCTTCACGCTGTCCAGTTCCTTTACCACTACCCTGTCCTTAACATACCCATAGGTAAATTCCGTAATGATGATGTAACATCTGTAGTCGCGTGTCAGGGCCTCGACGCGCGCACCCAGATTGACCGCGTCACCGATAACGGTATAATCCATACGTTCATACGACCCCATATTACCAACGACCATCTCGCCGGTATTAATGCCTACGCCGATATCGAGCGGCTCCCTCCCCTCGCTGACCCACTTTTCCCGAAGTACCGCCAGCCGTTCTATCATTTCCTTGGCCGTCTTAACCGCGAGATAGGCATGCGTGGCATCGTCCATCCGGCCCGGCGCACCAAAGACAGCCATAATTTCGTCGCCGACATACTTATCGAGCGTGCCGTTATTATTAAATATAATTTTGGTCATCTCATCGAGATACTCGTTCAGTATCGAAACAACCTCTTCCGGTTTTCGTTTCTCGGAATACGTGGTAAAGCTCCTGATATCGCTAAAGAGCACCGTAAGGATCCTCCGGTCTCCCCCCAGCCTGAGTCCGTCAGGATTGCGGAGAATGTCCTCCATGACGTTTTTAGACACATAGTGGCCGAAGGCGGACTTAATCCATCTCTTTTCCTTTTCTTCGGAGATAAAGTTGTACAGGGTGATACCGGAAAATGTCAGGAAAATGGTCGAGACGGGCTCGATGACATTAAGCCAGATATTCTTCGAGAAAAAAAGATCAAAGGCAACATAGAGATATGTCGCACCAAGGGCCACGCTAAAAACAAGACCTTTTACAGCAGAGACCCGGGGAACGACAAAACCGAAAAAGAGCGCTATGATAAAAAGGAGCGCTATCTGTATCGACCGGTCCACCGGAATGATGTAATCATGCTTGAGGATGGTATTGAGGATATTGGCATGCGTACCTACCATAGGGTATGCCGCCTCGAGCGGTACCGGGTTATAGTCGTGGGTGCCGGGGGCGGTCAGACCAATAATGCAGATGTTGTCCTTGACGAGCGGCTCTATTTTCGCAGAGAGGCTCGAGAGACGGTCCATATCCTCCTTGAGGCGCCCCTCTAGGCCGGCATCTTCAAGCTCTTTCTCACTGAGTGTCCTATTCTTATTGATATTACCCCTGAGCTGCCACAGGCGATATATATCGGCGCACGAAATATGTGTGAAGGAGTCCCGCCAAGGGCCTGCCCAATTCACGAACAGCTGCCCGTTCTCATCGACAGGGATAACTATCTCACGGTTTCCCTCCCCCTCTCCAGAGGCCCTGCCCGCCTTTAAAATAATGGCCTTTCCCGGAATAAAAAGGATATCCTCGCTGGATACCTCAAGCATTTCAAGCAGCAACGAAAAGGCAATCTGGGGAAATGCGACATCGTTATAGCGTACCAGAAGAGGGACCCTCCGCACCACGCCGTCTACGTCAGGAATCGCATTCAGGAACCCAGTACCCTTCATTGTCTCTTCAAACAGCCTGATCGGAGGAGACATCTCCAGCGCCGGGTAAAGACGGTCAATAGGGCCGGATATCCTCAGGCCAAAATCGCTGCACATTTTCTCTGTAAGCGCAATCGTGTCAAATCGCTTCCTGAAAAGGGCGATGAGATCGGGATCGACGATCTCCTCATCCCAGATGAGAGAGGTAAAATCAGCCTCCCGGTCCTTCTTGAGAAAGCGCCTTATTTTCTCGTCAATGACACCATAGAGGCTGTCATAATACACGGCGCGCATCTCAGGCAGAGAGGCGACCGAAAGCCGTTTGCCAACCTCATCGAGCGTCAGGCCGAGATTGTCCTCCAGAAGTACCGTTATGCGCGCCCTTTCGATAAACTCGGCAAGCTCTTTATCGGAAAACAACCCCGCCTCTTTGGCATAGTCTCCTTTGAGCTGCGAAACCTCGATCCTGCCCTCCTCTCTCAGGTGTTTCCTGATATGCGCAAAGAGCAAATCAAAGACGCGAAAACGTTCTCTATCGGCGGCGAGATATAAAACCTCGAGCATATGGCCGAGATAGACATTGCCAGCTTCTTCCAGCGAAAGCGCGAGGAGCCGGTCGTTATCCAGAAGCGTCCCCTCCAGATTTGCCGAGACAATCCCCTCGATATCGCCTACACCCGACTTGATCTGATGTAAATATCCGGGAACCTGATCGGTCTCTATCGCGCCGCTCGCAAGCGCCTCGGAAACCTGATCAATAAAATGCAGGAGCGTCTGATTGCCCTCTCTCAACCCCAGCAAACCGCCTATTTTTTCCTTTTCAACAACGATCTGCTGCGGGGCAGTAAAGAGCACGTCAAAGAGAATGTACCGGGCACCCTGCCGTTTGAGCTCGGAGATAATACCGGCGAACTTTTCCCGCGGCCACGGCCAGCGCCCCAGCTCATCGATGGCATGCTGGTCCATCTCCACAAAGACAATATTCTGCAGCTGCGGCCGGCTCGGACGCAGGCGGAACCGGATATCAAGCATCTTCAGCCGGAACACCTCCAAGAAAGAGGGCGAGAAAAACATAAGGAGTGCAAATAACGAGGCAATACACAGGGCGATAGAAAAACCGATCAGCTGTTTTTTGATGAGTGTTACATTAAGGAATGATTGAGAGAAGAATTCGGTGATTTTTTTCATGCACGGTTACTTACAGAGGGAGCGTAATGATAAATTCGGTCCCGTGTTGTCCCTTTTCGCATGCCGGGCTCTTTACCGTAATAGTGCCTCCGTGATCCTCGATAATTTTTTTTGCGATGGCAAGACCAAGCCCGGTTCCATGTTTTTTGCCGTGTGTCACAAAGGCCTCAAAGAGGCTATCGCGGATCTCGGCAGGGATGCCGGGTCCGGTATCACGCACACTGATAGTGACGGCATGGTCTTTCTTGGTTGCCGAAAGAAAAATGCTGCCGCCCTGCTGCATGGCATCCCTGGCGTTTCCGAGGAGATTGAAGATAACCCGGGACATCTTCTGTTCATCGAACGCGCATTCCCCGGCATACTCAAACTGCCCCACCAGCCTGATTGCCTGCGTTTCAAAGTCCTTGCTGACGAAGGAAATAATGTTTTCTAAAAACGTCTTGACATTCGCCCTCTGAATCGTAACGGTACTTTTACCTCTGACAAACTCCAGGAGATCCCGTGTCATGCCGACAAAACGGTCTATCTCTTTCATAATCTGCTCTGAAAAAGTATTGATCTCCCCCTGGTCAAGCATCCCCCTGTTCAGCATTTCGCAGAAGGAGCGTATCGCGGCCATCGGCGTTTTGAAATCGTGTATAATAGCGCTCGCCATCTTGCCAACGGCCGAGAGCCGCTCAGACTGGATCAGCTGATCCTGGGCCTCCAGAAGCTGCCGGTGTGTCCTGAGCAGTTGTCCATGTTTGGTTGTCAGCCCGAGAAGGAGGTGCGCGTTTTCTATGGCAACGGCGGCCTGACTGGCAACGATTTCGAGCAACCGCTGATCTTCGCCGCTAAAGGAGGCGCTTTGCCCTTTTTTATTCAAGACCTCCAGAACGCCGATAATGTGCTCATGGCGTCTTATAGGAACCGCTAAAATAGACCGGGTCGTGAAATGCGTCTTTTGATCGACCGATTGATCGAACTGACTCTCTGCCTGCGCATTCGGCACATTCAGGGCAATTCCGGTCTGGGCCACCTGTCCTATAATGCCTACCCCCTTCTTAATCCGCAGTTTTTCGATCTCTTCCTTTTTCTCCCCGAGCGCAACCTCAAAATAAAGTTCCTCTGTATCCGGGTCACACAGCGCCACCGAGGCCGCCTCAGCATCAACCGCCTTCGAGCTCTCCTCCATAATAGAAATGATAAGCTGTTTAATATCACCTATCTGGGACATAAACCGATTAACAGTATAAAGCGTCTCAAGCTGGCGTCTGAGCATATCGGACTGATCCTGCATGCAGCCCCCTTTCCCGCACTAAAAGATACTATATCGGAAATTTTTATTTATTGTATAGCACGCGGGCGGGTTCATCAAGCAATTTCACTCCGAGATCCCCTTCTCCTGGAACAACCACTACGGTATGCGGCCTGTCCTGATAATAAAATCATACGCATAGCAAGGCAGGCGATACGAACGGACGCTATAAGAAACACTTAAGAAGAAAAGTATTTGAAGAGGTCTGTCCTGTTTGTTACAATATCAGCAGTGTGCCGTTGTCATCCTTCCGTTTACCGCATTCTCAAAAAGGGGTATGGCTATGGAGATAATCGAGGTCTTAAAAGAAGGGATCGAAAAGGGCTGTTCCGATATCCATATAGCCGTCGGCAGACCTCCCATGTTCCGGGTAGCGGGCAAACTCACTGCCCGCGAGGGGGAGTCTCTCACGCCGGCCGACACCAAAAAACTTATCTATGCGATGCTCACCGAAACCCAGACCCAGGCCTTTGAGACAAACATGGAACTGGACTGTTCCTATACCCTTGAAGGCGGAGGGCGGTTCCGGGTTAATGTGTATATCGACCGCCTCGGCATAAGCGCGGCACTGCGACTTATCCCCTCGAAGATACCGACACCCCAGGACATCGACCTGCCCCCTGTCGCGATGAGTTTTACCGAGATGAGGAACGGTCTTGTGCTGGTGACCGGGCCCACAGGCAGCGGCAAATCAACCACGCTTGCCGCCATGCTCAACACCATCAATACCAAGAGAAACTGCCATATTATGACCGTCGAGGACCCTATCGAATTTATCTACAATCATGAGATGTCGCTCGTCAATCAGCGGGAGGTCGAGGCCCAGACAAAAACCTTTGCCGCCGCCCTCAAGCACTTCCTGAGACAGGACCCCGACGTAATCCTTATCGGGGAAATGAGGGATCTGGAGACTATCTCGGCCGCTATTACCATGGCAGAAACCGGACATCTTGTGTTTGCGACACTGCACACCCTGGACGCCCCGCAGACGGTCGACCGAATTATCGATGTCTTTCCGCCTTACCAACAGCAGCAGATCAGGACAATGCTCTCGACCGCGCTCAGGGGGGTCGTCTGTCAGCAGCTCATCCCCAAAAAAGACGGAAGAGGCCGTGTGGCAGCCCGGGAAATTATGCTCGTGACGCCGGCCATTTCAAATAATATTAAGGAGGGAAAAACACATCAGATTTACAATGCGATGCAGACGGGCGGCGCGCTCGGTATGGTCACGATGGAGGCCTCGGTAAAGGTGCTTCTGGCCAAAGGACTCATATCCCAGGAGGCTGCAAAGGCGGCCCTCTCGTAACAAGGGACAATCCCATGAAACAGGATAACATAAGTACGATACCGATTTTCTCGGAGCTCACTCAGGATGAGCGCATTCAGATACTCGGGATTGCCACTGAGAAAAAATACAGCCAGGGCGAAACCATCTTTCAGGAGGGCGACCATCCGGATTTCCTGTATGTTGTACTGGAGGGTCTGGTCACCATCGAGAAAAAACCCCTACTTGAAGAGGAATGCCTCACTATTCTGACTCTTACCAAAGGCGCCTTTTTCGGCGAGATGGCCCTTTTTGACGACGGTCCGCGTTCAGCCGGTGCCAGGGCTTCTGAGGCATGCCGGCTCCTTTTGATCGAAAAAGAGACATTCCTCAATCTCCTCAGGGAAGCGCCGGCCATCGCAACAAAAATACTGCTACCCCTCTTTAGAAGACTTGCCCCCCGCATCAGGCAGGTCAATACACAGCTTGCCGCCTTTTTTGAGGCAGGAAGGCTGCTCAGTGCCGCCACGGATGCCCCATCGGTCCTACCGGATATGCTCAGACTTATCGTCGCGGCCACCCAGGCAAGAAAGGGCATACTCTATCTCATTAATCGCACCACCGAACAGCTCGAGACGCTCTCTACAGAAGGTATCACCGACACCTCAAGGCTCAGGGCCATCCCGATAAAAAACCCCGAGGGACCTGTGCGGGATGTCCTGCAAAATGAAGAGGCCCTCCTTGTCTCAGAACCGCGGCAAACAGGTGAGGTCCAGTCTCGTTACGGCTTTGAGACAATCCCCATGTTGCTGATCCCCCTCAAAGGGAAACAGGGGTTATTGGGCATGCTCGTCCTCTCTGAAAAAAACGAGCAGGAGGCGAACCGGGGGTTCAGTTACGCAGAGTTATCACTCGCCAGCTGCATAGCCACCCAGCTTTCGTATCTTCTGGAAAATCATCAATTTATCCAGGAAGAGGAAAACAGGCAACGGCTTAAAAAACGCTATTATAGATTTTAGACGTGGGGTTATGGAAGGGTGATACTGAGGTGATCACTTTCTACACTCTCGTTGCCTAACCGGTCAACCGCTCTGATATAGAGTTCAATAACACCTCCTACTGCCTCTGCCCGCAGCATCTCGATATCGGTCGCGTCAATAGTATAGTCATTATCCTTGATAATCCTTTTATTGATCTGATTGCGCTCGCTTGCGCCCGGTTTCGTGTAATAGAGGTCATAACCCCAGATATCGGACTCCCGGTTTTCCCGCCATTCCACAACAATAAAATCGGCGGTGATATCACGGGCCGTGATATTTCTCGGCTGATCGGGAACATCGGTATCCTTGAATTCAAAGGTAGAGACGTTGCCGGCAGGATCGCGCGCAGCAACCTCAAAACGCAGCTCCTGACTCACCGGACGCCTCACTTTCATAAAACGGTCCTTAAACCTCCCCTCGGGATCAAGCGTTATTGTTTTCTGATTAACGGTAAGCAATGCGCCGGGCTCTGTCTGTCCCTCTATGACTACATAATCGCTATCATCGAGATACGCATCAAAGTCATTGATCTGCGGGGGTTGGTTATCGAAGACAATTTTTTGTGTGATCTCACTGGTGGCCCCTTCAGCCCCTTTCGCCTCAATCACTATAAAATTCTCACCCACAAGCAGGGCAATGTCCTTTTGAAATACCCCCTCAGCCAGCGGCACCTCCTCGCCGTCCACAAAAACAGTGGTCTGAGGAAGCGCAAACCCCTTGACGGTAATGCTCGGTTGATTGGTGTGCTCAGGGATGCTCTGGGGTAAAAGAGAGATCAGTCTGACTTCGCTGCCCGTCGCAGAAAACTCAGGCACCTGCTGTTCCCGCAGAAAAGCCTCTGCCTCCAGCGATAGCCTGTGTTGAGGGAACTCTTTGAGAAAACGTCTGTAATAGATAACGGCCTCTTCGATCTGTCCGAGCTGGCGGTGGGCAGAGGCAAGGTTATAAAGAAGCTCGGGTGAAATAACCTCGGCTGCGTCTGATTGGAGTGCCTTGGTGTAGTCGGCGATTGCCTCGGTTGGTTTGCCCCCTTCAAAACAGAGATTGCCTAGGGCGCTGTATATTCGGGATTCAAGCCGTAGCGAAGGGTTCTGTTTGAGTATATTTTCGTAGTCAGTGAGTACCTCTTCGGGTTTTCTTTCGGAGGAGGTAATCAGAATAGTATAAAATTCGGCCTCCAGCGCACTGCTGGAGCGCGGAAAATCCTTAATAAACTGTGCCAGGAGCGGCTGGGCCTCTTTGTGCCTTCCCAATGCAATAAGGCTCATCACCTCGTTCCAACGGGCCGAGGCAATCCACGACGCGTCGGCATGCGACTTGACTATTTTTGAAAAAAGCTTATACGCCTCTTCATTGGCGCCGAGTCTCAGGTAGCACGTTGCCTGAATATACTGCACCCAGCCTGTCAGGTTTGCATCCTTGCCTTGAATGTCACCCAGGCTCTCGAGGGCCTTATTGTAATCACCGAGGAGATAATAGCACCAGCCGATCGACGCCCGGGCCCCGTCCACGCGTTCGTCATCCGGATTTTTCTCTACAAACGTCTTGTACTGCTCTATGGCCTCGGTGTAGCGCCCATCGTCAAAGAGCACATTTGCCCGCTGATAGGAATCAGACAGGGTGAGGCACCCGGAAAGACACACGATGATAAACGCCAGGACCGTCCGGTGAAGAAATGGTATACACCTAAGGCTACTCATGAATTTCATTTCAGGCTATCTGCGATTTTCTTTAAAAGCGCTTCGTTGTCGAACGGCTTTGTTATATATCCGGTAGCCCCCTCGAACTCAAACAGTCGTTTCATCTCCGTACCCCGCCCCGTAATAATCACGACCGGGATCGTTCTTAAAAATAGGTGGTCGGGATGCGATTCGCGACGCATCTTTCGTAACGTCATATATCCGTCCTGTTTCGGCATGCCGATATCAAGGAGGATCAAATCCGGTTTGGTCTCCCGCGCCTTTTCCAGACCAGCCGCCCCGTCATCGGCGGTAATGACTTCGTAACCCTCGAGTTCCAGGCACATTGTCAGTGTCTTTAAGATATCGACCTCGTCATCGATAATTAAGATCTTTTTCGCCACACCATCCTCCTTTTTCAGTGTCTTGTATGCACGTTAAGAACCGATTATATTTTTCACCTTGGTTAAAAGTGTCTCTTTATCAAAGGGCTTCTGAAGAGAGTCGTTCACCCCGATTTCGCGGACCCGCTGTTCTAAATCCTTTATCTTGCCTGCGGTAAATAAAATAATCGGCAGGTCCTTTAGGGCCGGATGAGAGCGTATCTGCCTGGCGAGGGTGCATCCGTCGACGTCGGGCAATACCACATCGAGCAACAGCAGATCAAACGGCTCTGACATTAATTTCTCAAGACCTGTCTCGGCGGTATACGCGTATTTTACCTGGTAACCTTCCAGTTCAAGACGAACTCTGGTAATTGTAGTAACGTTTATCTCGTCATCGATGATCAGGATTTTTTTTGCCATGTCTCGTGTTTTACCTCCTAGCCGAATCCGGAACCGTCAGCTCTGTGCCCTCAGCGGCAAAAGAAACGATAAATGGATTCCCGCGCCCGGCAACATAGTCACGGGCAAACGCGTCCATCTCATCGATAAAACCATCGGTGTGATTCGGGTCATGATGAAATATGATAAGGCGCTTTACCTGAGCCAGTTCGGCAAGCGCAAGCGTATACGGAAGCGGGCTGTGCCCCCAGCCGATCCGTGCCAGATATTCACTCATAATGTACTGCCCGTCGGCTATCCAGATATCGGCATGACGTACAAACTCTATCAATTTTTTCTCCTCACCGGAAAGGCCGGGGGCAATATCTTTTTTTTCCTTAAGAAAACCGACCGTGGCCGGATGCGGCTCAAAGTCGGAACAGTAGACAAACGCCCCCTCCCGGGACTCTATGCGGTAACCGACCGCTGAGCCCGGATGATGCAGACGTACTGTTTTTACCGTCACTCCATCGAAGTCAAGCACCTCTTCGCCGACATCCCTGAATTCAAGCTCTGAGCCCACATCACTGAGTGAAACCGGAAAATAGTCCCAGCTCATCTGTCCGTCGAGTTTCTCATGAAGACTCTTCGAGGTCCCGCTGGGGCCGTATATCGTAAAACGATTCCCTTTCATATAGAGAGGGACAAAAAAGGGAAAACCCTGAATATGATCCCAGTGGGTATGGCCGATCAGCACCGCCGCATTGAGCAGCTCCTGCTGGCAACGCTCCTTAAGCACGTTACCTAAAGGACGGATGCCTGTGCCTGCATCGATAATAAATAATTGACCGCCCGTCTCAACCTCGACACACGATGTGTTTCCGCCGTACCGCGCCGTCTCGGGTCCCGGGGCAGCAACGGAACCGCGTACCCCCCACAACTTGACTCTCATGGCAATACCTCTCGGTTATTGTCCTATTGTAAAAAATACCGCATGGATTATCAACTCTTTTGTGTTTTCGGGAAAAATAACTCAGAAATCCATCGTCCACTCAATCTCAAAATAGTCCCGGTTATACGCACTTGAGATATTCGGCTCGTACGGATTATTCTTGTGTTCATAGGTTAAATCCACCGAGTTATTGCCGCTGGCCGATTCATATGACGCCGTCAGTTTGAGCGTCTCCAGCTGATAGTTATCCGATGTGGTGTTCAGCCGGTCTTTCCAGCTGTATTCAAAACCGATGTCCCATCGTTCGGTCAGCTCATAATCAACATCACATGAATACTCCTTCTCGGTGTATGCCCGGGTAGATGAACCAACGTATGTCTTATGTTCCTTGCTCACGCTGAAATCAAAAGAGAGTTTGTCCCAGTAATCGTTCTCGATGGTAAAACTAACATCCTCTTTCTTTTCATCCGTAGCACTCAACGCAGAATCGTCCTTTCGTTCAAAGGTATACGATGGCTTAAAGGTGGTCTTCGTCCTTTCCCATTCCCAGTCGAGATCGGTCTGCAACGTCTTTGTCTTATACAACGTTGACAGCGATGTCCACTCTTCGGTATAGACCTTATAATCAAAACTCAACTCCGCGTCATTGAGTATAGTAAAGGCAATCTGGGGATTGATTGTCCGGTAGCGTTTTCTGGTCGATTGATCCTTGTTGAGATTTGTCTTTGCCCACTCTAACTTAAGATCAAACGAATCAAGCGTCCACCGCTTTGCCGAACTCCTCGCATAACCAAAAGTGAAGGTATCGGTCACCTTATCCTGTGTCTGACTGCCGCCGTCCAGCTTGTAATTTTTCCCGATGCGCTTACGGGTATACCCCAAATCAATCTCATCGGTTACCTCAAAATCGGCATCAAAAAGACTGCCGACATCGCTGTACTGGTCATCCTCGGTCAGCTGATCAGGATCATACTGGGTCCAGCCGACCTCCCAGGTCGCCTCAAGCTTTTCATCAAAAAACTCAAGGGTCAGATCCAATCCAACCGCATCGTTATTTATCGGATCTGTGGATGAGCTGGTTGTCGCTGAACTGATGTCGTCCTTAACCTTCACATAGCTGATACCCAGTGCGCTGTTATCGGTCGGCTCGCTCATGATACGCACCGCGTAGACGTCCCGCCGGAACTGGCCGGTCGACCAGTAGGTATCGTTATTCTCCTCCTTCTTCTCTCCGACATTAAAGGATTCTTTCGAGTTTCCGGCCACCATGGTCAGTTCGGTCTTTTTAAAAAGTCGCCTGTCCACAAACTCTTCTTCAAACATCCGCCCGATATTCGGGGCAACCGCCTCCCCCTCCTCAAAGGCGGCGATGCTATGGATAAAACGGTCCGCCTCGGGCTCCTTTGCCGAACGTGCGTATTCAGACCAGTAGCGAAAGCCGTATTTTATCTCTCCGTGCTTGATGAGATCGGCAAAGTGTGAGACAGAAAATTCCCCGATATCCACCTCGTCATCGTCGTCTTCGATATTAATCTTGTAGTAATCAAGGGTATAGCCATCCCACTTGTTGCGGAACCCCTGCATCTCGAGACTCACATCCCGTTTCAACATCTCCTGTTCCAGTTCAATCTTTTCTGTAACATGAGTCCCTGAAATAGGATATGAGGTCGATGGATCACGGTTGTAGTGTTCAAATGTGGTGGTCAGTGCACCCGAGAAGCCGCACGGTTTTCCAAGGTCGATCTTCGGCTTTGGGGGTGGCGGCTGGAATTTTTCGCGCGCGAGGAGTACCTCCCGTGCATGACGCATAACGACGGGGCTCTGCTCATATTCGGAAAGTCTGGCCCGGGAGAAATAGTCACTAACAGCATACCGGAGGGCGTACCTTGCGCAATCCTTCAGATATGCATTCAGCCGTTCCATCTCCCCCTCCAGCAGATCTCGCCACTGTGCGCATTCCGGAGAGAGTGCTATGGCCTCATTGATATACTGCTGGGCCTTTACGTTGTTTCCTAAACGCTGGTGACAGACAGCGGTCATGCACAGTGCATAGGACAAAAGGGTGGCATCCGGTATTTCCTTTTCCCCGGGGTCAAGAATGGCATACTCGAGTGCCCGCGCAACATTTCCTTCTTTCAAAAAGCCTGCCTGTAGGGCCAGCAGATTCGGCACATATTCCGGTTCGAGGTTATAGACTATCATGTACTCGCTCAGCGCATCTCCGATATCTTCTCCCAGAAAATACAGCAGTCCTGAGAGATAATGCAGTTCCGTTTCCTGGAAATGGGCCTCAAGAACCTTCGCGATCAGTGCCTGGGCCTCTGGCGGGTCTACCGCCGAATAGACATGCGCCAGATCTTTCTGAACAAAAAGACTGTATGGATTTAAGAGTGCCGCCTCCTCAAGCGCCAGGGCGCTCTGGCCGTATTTGCCGGCTAAGGCAGATGCAATACCGATATTCCGAAATGAGGGGTCGTGAGTAGGCCTATACGCGCAGACAATGCCGAAGTTTTTGACGGCCGCTTCATAGTTCCTGTCATCAAAGGCGTTTACCGCCTCGATAAAGTGGCCGAAGGCAAAATCGACTTCAACGTCGTCGTCCACCGTCAGCTTCGTTAACGTCCTCTCATCAAGAACAATGCGGGCCTGCGCACCCTTGATGTCACTGGCAATAGCAAAACCGGCGATGAGCGTCCCCTGCCGATAGACGTTGCACCACTGCCCCTTCTGCAGCCGCTCCTTGACACCAATACTGAGAACAATCTCCCGTGTATCAGAGAGTATCTCAAGAATCTTTCCCTTAAGTTCGTTCTTCCTGAAATCCTTGGGAATCCCGATAGACTCACGCAATGCCAACCGGGTTCTGGAAAGTTCCTCAAAATACTTTGCCTCCCGCGGATTGAATTCGAGGGCCGCCTCAAATTCCTGGGATGCCTGAACATAAAGCGCCTTTTCATAAAAGGCGAGACCGGCCTTGTAGTGCTTTTTGGCAATCCGCTTTTTTTCTTTATCGGTGAGGTCTTCGGAAGAGGTCCGGGCAGCTGTAAGAATTGGGCCGTCCTGCTTCTGCGACCCTTCCTCTGCCCGGATGCAAGAAACAGAAAGGAAAAACATCGAAATGAACGCCATAAGACACACTATACGCCGGCATATGCTGAGGCGGGTATAGTGCTGATCATTCTTAAGATTCTGCATAGCAGTCACATAACTCTGTGAGTGTTATCAGATAGAAAGAGTACATCCCTCCTTTTCTGCCCTATTACCCATCTCCGTAGGCTATAAGGACATATGGGAGCCAATGGCCTCTAAATAACCCCTTGGTATCATTATAAAGTTAGATTTAACCTAACATAAGGTGTGCAATAAGTCAATAATTTTTTATATTCTGCTATAAGAAGTGAAATAAAGAATAGGGATGGATGGTGGTGAAAAAAGACGTATTATTGAGGTGCGGAAGCGCTGCGTTCTTTGAACACAGGATACCCTTTTTCCTTCCAGAGCTCGAGCCCTCCCTCGAGGTCCATAACATTGGTAAAACCCAAGGCAAGCAGCCGCTTGGTAGCAGCAAAACTCAACGGACAGCTTTCGGACCCACAGTAGAGTACTACGGCTACCTCGCCTTCCCAGGGTATCTCTGTGTATCGTTTCTCTATCTCGGCAATCGGGATTGAGATCGCACCCTCGATATGTTCCGTCTGGAAGGATTTGTATTTTCTAACGTCAATAATCGTAACCGGTCTGACTGCAGTGTCAACTAGTTCCTTGAGCCGGTCAGGACCGATGGCCGGGACATCCGCGTCAGGGATAGAGCGTACGGATCGGATGATGCGTCTTGTGGCCTCGGTCATTGCATCGTACGTAGTGCCATCGGTAAAGCTGTACCGTGCATACTCAAAGGTGCGCTCTTTTTTCACCTTCTCGGTAAAAAGCACTCCCATGATCACAAATAATAGCGCAATGAGAATGAAAAATTTCTTTACCATGACGTTATTATAGTATACCTTATCGTTTAAATAAAGCGGGGACGACCTGTTTTTTTGTAACAAGCCGTCCCAGCTTATCTTCTTTTTTAGCTCGATGAACTCGCAGAACCCGCGAACTCGCGAACTGCTTATCAATCACACGGGCAGATGTAACTTCCGGTTACCGATGAGTCTTCATCGGCGGTAACCGTAATGGTCCCGCTCCCGGTAATGTCCACATCAAACTCACCGACTCCGTCATTCAGAGAGATTGATGTCGGGCCGCTTAACCCGCCGGTATAGCCGACCGACGCGCTATGTACATCCGTCTTTCTGTTAACGGCATTTGATCCCGAGAGATAGCCGCATGCGTTCTTGTGATAGACAATCACGTGTGAGCCGTCCATTTGTATCTCGAAGAAATCGCTTCCCTGAATCGGTCCGCCGAGATAGTCGCTCTCGGGGACGTCTTCGATCTCAACCGTCGGATCGTTGCCAAAGTAGTTACCGTTCTCGTCTTTAAGGTCTGTCTCATCGCCTCCGGCAGTCGGTCCCTTCCCCTGAACGACGAGCTGCGGATTCTCAGAGGCAACCATCGCTTCTTCAAGGTGTATGGTCATCTGGTCGCCATACCAGCATACCGTATGCACCGTTTTGCCCGCAATGTAATAGTTATTCAGATCGAACACGGTCTCCTGATCGACCGTCTCGCTGAAGAAAACCCTGACCAGATACGGGGACTCTGCCCGCGCCTTTAAGATCTCGGGGGGTGTCGTATCGGTTGAGCGGAATACAACAATAATAGCTCCGCTTGTAATGCTTGGGGTATTCGTATCGGCGATTTCTATCTCTACCGTCTCATACTCAGAGTCCTCCACATAAAACTCGGCAACACCGTCATTAAACGTAATGGTGCTCGGGCTGAATCTGGCGGTATAATTACTGCCGCCGCTGGTGACCGTCTCAGAAATAATCTGGCCCTCAGCCGTTCCGTCGTACCCGCTGAGAATATTGTCATCGGCATCCGCCGCATAGGCAAAGAATTTAATTCGCCCGCCGGTCGTCACATTCTCGGCCAGATCCCTCCTTCCGCGCGACTCGAGTATATACTTACTCACGTTGCGTGTATGCACCGTCTTGGTGTCAGAGGAGACGCCGGCATCGGTGATACCTGCAACCTGTATCCCAATGGTCTGTCCGCCGGTATAGGTATCCCGCAGCTCCAGAACAACCTCACCGTTATCAGCGGCGTCAAAGGTATACTGGTCGCCGTTCAGTGTTCCTGCGCCGTCAATCACACCCCACGTTACCGTGCTGTCATCGCCGCTCACAATCTGGAGCTCGATCGTACCGGCATAATCGTTTATCAACTGGCTCGATGCATCGATGGCACTCACGATAACCGGTACCTGAACCGCGCTTCCGCCCCCGCTCCAGACAACCACATACTGCTCAACCTCAAGGACAAAATCGCTTAGCACAGTTCCCGAGGTAGCCGGCGTAAAAACAATCTCCGGTGAGCTTGGTTCATAGCTGATATCAAGCACCTCGATTTTGAGGGTCTCTGGTTCGAGGTCATCGATGGTAAAGTACCCCCTCCCGCGGTACATCGCTATTGCGTAGACATCATCGCTTACCCGGTCTTTATTGGACAGAAAGTAACTGTTGTGCACTGCCCCGTCGAGTTCGGTGACCTGGATTGCGATAGAACCGTCATACCAGTCGACTAGATCGCCGTTGCCGTCGACCGCCTCGAGTCTCACCAGTTCTGCCTGCCCCACCTTCCCCTCTGAGTCCATGGAGACGACAATGCGACTAATCGTCCCTCCGGGCCGGGCAGAAATAACCTCTGCGTTATTCTCGGTATATCCCTGATCGTCCTCTGCGCGAACCATGAAAAAGTAGGTCGTGCCGATGGTGAGATTGGTAAACGTATATAATGTCTGTCCCGTCACCTGCGTGTAAGGCTGCAGGCTTCCTATCGAGGTACCGTAAAAGATATTGTACCGGATGTTCGCCGGTGCTGTTGCATCATCCGAGGCAGCCTCCCAGGTCAGCTTGACCTCACCGCTGTTTGAGGTGGCACTTGCCGTCTCAACGCCCCTGAATGTCGGCGGCTGGTTCACCGTAGAGACAACCGTCACCATACACTCAAACATATCGTTCGGTTCTCCGCCGTTGAGCGAACCGTCACCATTGACGTCAAAATATACGGTTATGTACCCGCTATAGGTACCGGAAGGCTGCAGAGAGGGCACCTCTACCGTCACCTCCGCCGTCTGACTTGCCCCCGGCCCAAGATATGTCGGCACATTGCTAACGATCACATAGTTCTCAGAAATGCTGTCAGCACCGCTAGTTAGGGTTGATTTAATAACCTTAAAGTCATCAAAACTGCTCATTGAGGCGGTGTTTCTTATCTCAAACGGTATGGGAGTGCTGATGTTGCCAGGGCTCACACCGCCTGCATCAACAACCGATTCCCGGATAACCAGATCACCTTGGGCAAAACCGCCGGTTACATACACGCTCTCCGTCATGTTGTCGGACGGATAATCGCCATCCTCATAATACACCTGTATTTGGTCTCCGTCGGCCGCCTGTAGGATGTTGTCTGTAGTAATTGCTGTTCCCGTTTCGATAGTAATGCCTGAGGTGTTCCTGAAAACACCTGTTTCGTCTCCTGTCTCGGTCAATACCACGTCACTAATCGTGTCGCCGGTATTAAAGTCATGAATAGTGACAGTGACCGTGTCCTTCAATCCGCCGGTCTCGTTTTCATCCAGGTCGCGTACCGTGATAAAAAGCTGGTCGGTGCCGATGGTATACGAGCTCTGGACACCGCCGGTTGCATCGGTACATTCAACCTGCGCTATTGTCTCGCCGCCGGACGGCAACGGTTCAATAGTCGCCGTTACATGCGCGCTGTCGCTGTCATCCGGGTCGTCGTAGTCTGCCTCGATTAGATCCCCCCCGTACACCTCCAGGGTTCCGTTGTACGTCTGTACCGTAGCCTGTGTAATAATCATACCAGGTGAGGTATTGACAAAAACGCCGGTTTCATTGCCTGTCTCATAGAGTGTCAGTGTTTCGAAGTCGCTGCTTGAGGCATCGGAAACCGTAACAGTAATCGAGTCCGGGCTTGTGGTTTTGTCTTCGTCGTAATCAATTACCCTGACAAAGAGGTAGTCATTAGCCATATAGCTGCTGACCTCGGGACTCCCCATCGAGTCATCGACAAAGGCTATCTCGCTCTTTGTCGGGACGTTGCTGCCTTCGGTGGCCTCGATAGTCGCAGCATCCTGAGACGTGTCTGAGCCGTCGTTATGATCGGTATAGGTCACCTGGAGCTGGTCATCGTCCTGCGCCTCAAGTATACCGTCGTCCGCGGTCACCGGAGTTTCCAGAAGTGCAGTCTCAAACCCCGAGCTATTTCTGAAAATTCCCGTGTCATTCCCGGTCTCCTGCAAGGTTAGGGTTTCGCTGTCGCCGGTCTGGAGATCCTGTACCGTAACCTCAACTGTTTCCTGAGTTCCGGGTGAGACATTTTCATCGGCATCCTCAACCGTCACGTAGACATACGATACACCCAGTGTATACACATCACGTGCCGAGCCGGTACTGTTAGTAAAGGTACAACTCGATGTGGTTCCGCCGCCTGCGGCCTCAATTATCTCGATAGTCATCGGGATCGTATCAAACGGCTCACCGCTGTCAAGCGCCCCGTTTACGGTAAGGTTATCAACAAATACCGTCATCTCGCCGGTATAGGTCCCCAGTGACTGTGTCGGGATTATCCAGGTCAATGCGACCTCGCACTGGACACTGCTATTAAACGCGATGGATGACGGCATGGTGATAGTCATATAGGTGTCACCCATAACATCGCTCCCCGCGTCTTCGTCAAAATCGACGCTGAGAAACGCATACACACCGTTGAGAGCGCCGGGCGACTCATTTACTACGGTAAACGAATGCGTTCCGGTAGTTCCGTAATTGCGTTGCTGCTCGCCAAACGCGAGAGAGGTCTCGGTGATGGAAATACTGCTGCCTCCTGCGACCTTCATAGTCGCTGTATCCGTATAGGCGCCGCCATCATAGGATACCTGGATCGTTTCGTTGTCAGATGCCTGCAGGATGGTATCGGCAAGCGCCGAACCGGTCTCAGACATAATGCCGGTGGCATTCCGGAAGACACCGGTATCCAGGTCGGTCTCCTGGAGGAGGATATTATTGACAGTGTCGCCGGTTGTCTGTGACGTAATCACTACCGTCACCTCCTCGATCATGGCCGACATAGTATTGGCCCCCGGGTCCTCTACCGTTACATAGATATCACTGTCACCGATTGTAAAGGTGGGCTCGGATCCGCCGCTTGCGTTGGTAAAATCAACGGTTATGCCGCCGCCAGCGGTGACCGTCAACGTCAGAGGAACGGTATCCTGCGCCTCTTCCGGATCGGCCATACCGTCGTCGTCCGGATCCTCGTACACCAGTAGCATACCATTATATGTCCCGGCCGGGGCACCGGCGGGAATCTGCACACTCATCGTACCGTTATCCTGACTATACGGATTAACCATGCCTGGTGGCGTAATAGTCACTGTGTTGATCTGATAACTGCCCGGTCCCTCGAGCGGCTCCGAGAGATATCCCTTGAGATACATAAACATCGTGCCGCCGTCATTCTCAACGGTAAATGATTGGTTGCCGGTATCAGTGCCCGCGGCATGCGATCCAAAGACAAGTTCGTTCTGGCTAATCACAAGCACGCCGCCACTGACCTCCAAGGTAACCGCAAAGGTATCCTGATGTTCTTCAGGATCCGCGATATTATCATCGTCCGGATCCTCAAAGATCCGCACTATACCGTTATAGATACCATCTGCCTGGCCACCGGGAATATTCACGGCAATCGTACCGGTATTGGAGCTGTGGGGATTCACCGTGCCCGGCGGTGTAATAGTTACATTGACATCGCTGAGCTGGGTGCCGGCCGAATCAAATGACGCGTCCATAACGCCCTTAAGATACATAAACATCGTACCGCCGTCATTCTCAACCGTGAAATTATACGTACCGGTAGCCGCACCCTTCGGATGAGTCCCCATATCAACGGTTGTCTCGGTGACATCCAGGGCAGGTGCTTCACTCACCTCAACCACAATCTCTATAGTATCCGACGGATCGCTAGCCGGCTCGAACCCGGTAGTACCGTTATCGTTATAGACCCTGATACGGCCGGTGTATGTGCCATAGGCCTGCGTGGGATCTACCTCGATATAGACAGAGCCCTCTGCATTACCCGCAGGGCCAATGTAACTTGGTACCTGCACTATGACATCAAAATCTTCGATGGTGTGGCCGCTACCGTCGTTCGGTTCTTCCTCGACGACATAATGCAGCATGCTGAACATCGACCCCGAATTATTGTAGATATCGAAATAGACGGTATTCGAGTTCTGACCTGGATTGGGGCTGCCCAGATTGAGCGAACTCTGGTCGATATTGAGCTGGGTGCCCTGCTCGAATACTTCGACACTGAGCTGGAAGGTGTCCGATGGCTCGGTTCCGTCATACCCCCCACCGTTGCCGTTATCATAGACCCTGATGGTACCACTATAAGTGCCGATGGATTGCCCGCTATCGATGGTGACGGTAACCGGCACTGACGTACTACTGCCTGCAGAAAGGTTGCTCGGGAGAGAGATAGTTACTTTCTCCTGAGCTATGTGATCACCTGCGCTCGTCAGAAAATCACCCTCGATGAACCAGGTGAGATTACCAAAGAAGACACCTGAATCATTGTCCATGGTGAAGCTGGCCGACGGAGTTGTCGTCCCCGGAGAGCCGCCTGTCTCGACCTGCGTTTGATGGATATCCAGTTCGGTGCCGTCGGCGGATACCGTCAGCCTCAGCTCGACCGTATCCTGTGGGTCTCCCCAATCAAATCCGGAGTCGTCGCTGTCGTTATAGATCCGCAGCGTGCCGGTATACGTCCCAAAGTCTTGATTGTCGGGAATGAAAACATAGACAGTGCACCAATGCGAACTGCCCGGACTGATTGAGCTTATGTTATATACATAGACATGGCTCGAGTCGATAGTCTTGCCCTCTGCCGATTCCAGGGGTGAAATCATGTACCAGTTAACGTGATAAAATGACGAGTTGGTAGTCAGATTCTGCACCTCAAAGTTGATCTGCGATGTCTGCACGTTATCAAGATAGGTGCCGAAGTCGATTTCAGTATTCACGACATTCAGTTCAATGCCGCCGGAATCATTCGAATACACCGTCGCCTGGTGCGAGTCGCCTTCGTGGGTTACCTCGATGGTATCGCCGTGCTGCACATAGAGCGTATTGCTGTAATTGCTGCCGGCGTCAGAGGTTGTCTCAACACCGCTCTCATTCCTGAAGATACCGCTCGAATCATCTGTCTCGACAAGTGTAAGTTGAAGAGTATCATATGGAGAGCTTTGTACATTGATCCACGCGGTAAAGACATCCGGACTGGTTGGATTGGTATTCATCTGCGGGTCATCGACCGTCACATAGATATCATTATCCCCGATCACAAACTGTGTCCGCTCGTTACCCGCACCGTCAGAGAAAAACACAGGGGATGAACAGCCGGCCCCCTCGGTAATCGGCACATAGTCACGCTGGATATCCATATAGTATAAGCTGATATCCTGCCCGACCTGCACCTTGAGGGTATCGGTTGTGTCTGAACCCCAATCAGAGACGCTGACCACCGGTTGAGACGTATTGATAAAGATGCCGGTATCATATCCGGTCTCGAGCAATATCGGCCACATCTCCTCATCCGGTGAAGAGATCTTAACGGTGCTAATCTGATCTCTTGTGGTGCTGCTGATATTCGCCGCGGGGTCCTCTATCGTGACATATATTTCCTGGCCTACGGCAAAATTCGCCTGAAGCGTACCGGCTGAGTCAGAAAAATATCCGTTTATCTGGTTATTGTTGCTCGGTGTCGCATAGGCCGTCGGGACAGACTGAGGACCGATAAACGCCTCTGCCCATTCGCCACCGGCAACTGCCACGGTAAAACCGTACTGGGTGCCGTCAGAAAGGCCGGTTACGTACTGCATTGACGAATTCCCGCCGCTGACACCCAATTCCCCCGAATGCCCCTGGTAATTATCCCAGAAGATCCTGTAGTACGATGCCCCGGTTACCGGGGTCCAGCTTACCTGTATCTCACCGCCGTTACCGGTATTGACGGCACTGACATTCTGTACCTGGGGTATCGAAAACTCCCCCTGCACCAGGATATCCTCTGTATTGGTCGCCGGGTCATAATCCACTACCTCCATAAACATAACGAGCTGCTGCGGGAAAAAGCTATAGGTAAAAGAAGTCCCCGGTATAGCCCCTGACATAGTAACGGTTGAACTGGGGTCTTGACCAAGATAACCCACCCTGAGCTTGGGTAATCTGCTCATCTGGTAATCAGACGTAAAAGTAATGGTGCAGGTGGTATGTACTGTGGGTGGATTGGGATTTACCGACAGGGTTCCCGACGGAGTTCCCACATGGAGTCCGACCCATACCGAGTCCTGAGGCTCTTCAGGGTCGATCATGTTGTCATTGTCGTAATCATTGCCGAATGTAAGCCATCCGCCATATTCCCCGTCCGGCAGACTGGCGGGGATCATGATGTACATTGTAAGCATCACTTCGTTGCCGCTGGCTATATACATCGGCATTGTCTGTGAAAAACTTATCGAGCCCCTGTCGATATGATTCGCCGTGTCATTCTCGCGGCTGAGCCGCATCCATTGATCTTCCCTGACTCGCTCGAAGGGACTGTAGCCTTCATTTTTAATATGAAACTGGATGTGCGCCTGCTCTCCCGGTGAATGCATGCCCAGATACATATTACTTTCCATAATGTTTAGAACGCCGCCCGTTGTACCTGACCCGCCGCCTGAATCGCCGGATGACCCGATAATCACTGATTTCTCTTCAGAGAAACTGCTCTCGTAATTTGAATAATCGAGCGAAACAACGCTGAAATAATACTGCGTACCCGAGGCAAGACCGGAGAGTTCACAGTTCGTATTCCAATCGCCCTGGAGCTCTATGGGTGAAGGACCGCCGCTTCCGTAGATATCCCCGTCATACTGTCCTGTCTGCGTACCAAAGTAAATCCGGTACCCCTTTACCCCGTTCATCTGATTCCAGTAGAGATATGCGGAACTGCTTCCGCTTGATGTACTTACATTAAATCCGGTCGGCGGAACCAAATCAAATTCATCGAAGAACATCTCATATTTTATCTCATTGTTATTCGGATCGATAAGTTGGATTTTGGTGATCGGCCGCTCAACATTAGACAGCTGGCCGGTAAAGTAATCTGCCCACTGTCCGTCAGGACTCATTCCTACATCAACCGAATCATTGTTGTCGTAGACAACAACCACCCTCGGTGCCCCGGGTACCAGCATGGGCAGCATTAATTCGATATCCAGGGGTTCATCGACATTCGGAGGATAGGGTGAAACGCGAATCGGATCCTGCGCCTCGGGCATATAAAAATTTTCCCCATAGTCAGAGGCATCGTACGAAACCCGGGCAAGCGGCGTCCTTGTGTCATCCATCACCTCTATCATATCGATATAATTCGCCACATAACCGACCGAAACGGTATACTGCGTCTGATAGACCGCTCCCGGCGCCCAGAACTCTTCAGTTATATTATCAATATAGGTGATGACCACCAGCGGGATGAAACCGGCAGGATTTTCGAACTGGACCGTCACGTTCATCGATCCGTAGATCGGCGGTATGGCCGGATCGGTAATAATAGTGGTGGCGCCTGCCTCGGTCTCGGTAAAGAGTTCTTCGGCAAATATATATCCCTCCATCATATCCTCGACAGTAACCGCCACCAATGAGGCCGTAAAGAGATTGGCAGGAAGGGTTGTGTGAAAGTGCATGTCAGTGCCATCGCTTTCGGCAGAGAGACGATAGATGGAGCCACCCTTAAGCTCAACCTCCATGATCATCTCGAACGGGGCCGGATTCGGAAAATCCGCCGTAATCATCAGGTCCTCGCCGACCCGCGCAGGATCGGGATTGATGCTGATAGTGGCCTGGCCAACATCCTCGGGCCTGAGGCCGCTGTATTGGCGGTACGTCCCTTCAAAATAGTTCCCTGTCTGGGCATCCGCCACCTCCAGATGTGTTACCACACGCGAGAGGCCGGGTATGGTATAGGTAAACCTCGTTTGATTGACAGGGCCGTTCATGATACATCCTTCGAATCCGTCACTATACCCCACCTCGAGCCTCGGTGCCTTTGATAGTGCACTCTGTGAGGTAAATTCAACGTACAGATCACGCCCACGTTGGGGCGGATCAGGGTTCACATACAGATATCCGCTGTACATCGACGGCGCAAAATACATACCCTCAAACGACAGCGTACCGACTAAATTTCCTTTATCATTTTCAACGTCGATTAATTCAAGCGGTTTATTAAACCGACCGCCGTCCAGCGTTGCCTTGTATTGCCTGTCGCTACCTGAGGCGGTGAGCTGTATGATTGTATTATCCTCGAATTCGACCAGTACCCTCGGCTTATACGAAATAGCATAGTCAAATTCCATGTTGACGGTAAGAGGCATGCTCATCTGTGGAGGATTTGGTTCAACCCATATCCTGCACCCCGCCTCACCCGCCGCCACAAAAACCTCCGATGCCAGTATCTTGCCCTGCTGGTCCTCGATCTCAATCAGATTCACCGGGCTCGGGTGCTGGGAGCCGTAGAGGGTATAGGTAAATACCGAGCCTCCCATGTTTCCGTTCATCTGCTGGTACATTTCGGTCCGATCGCTCATTTCAATATTGATAGATGGCATGAAATAGACCGGTACGGGAAATCTCACCTCTATATTCAGATCCTGTCCCGCAACCGGCTGATCAGGGTTGACAGAAATGACCGGCGGCGCCCCCTGGTATCCCGTTGTGGTATTTGCCTCAAAGTAACGCGAAAAAAGTATCTCGCCCTTGGAACCAAGAACCTCCACGGTATCCACAAAGTCAGGAAGCGACCCGATATAGGTCTGAAAGTGATACGGACCGCCGCTTGTAACCATCTGTTTCATGGTCCCGTTTTTGAAGCGCACATTGATCTTCGGCGCCGTAGACATCGGCTTGGGTGCATCGATGGAAATCTGGACAGACTGACCGGGCAGTGCACCGTACGGCATCATATCGATGGTCCCTCCGGCGTAGTATCCTGCGCCCTGCTGGTCGACCCCTGCCAGAGGGAATGAGCCGATAACCATATCCCGGTCATTGCGCACCTCTATTGCCTCAATGGGATCGTAGTAACGCGGGCCGTCTAAAAATCCCTCAAAATGCGAACCGGGCACCTGGCCGGTGACGGTGAGAAACTGTCTGCCGCTCGTTGTAAAATTAACGATGATCTTCGGCTGATAATAGACTATCTTGTTAAGCTGTACCTTTATATAAAGCGGGGTATTCATCCGCGGCGGATACGGGTCAACCTGGATGTTTGCCTGCGCCTCGCCGGCTGGCGCGAATGCGCGGGAGGCGATAATCATTCCCTGCTGATCTTCGATCTCGATCATCGTAATCTGGGAATAATTAATCGCTCCAGGCATCGCGTAGGTAAACGTACGGGTGCCGACCGCGCCGCCCATCGCAAGATAGAGTTCGGTGCCGTCCGAGCGCCTGATTGAGATATGCGGAATAAAATAGACGGCTTGAGGAAACTCGACTTTGATATTCACATCTACATTGACTGTCGGCGGATCGGGATTGACCATCAGTGCCGGCGGTGCACCCTGGTAACTGCCGCCTGAGGCCATGTCGAAGTGCCGTGAGAA
>JAFGGP010000036.1 GCA_016930485.1 Candidatus Omnitrophota bacterium
CGTATAGTGAATAAAATTGAAAACGATTGTTACGGTTCGAGCCTGTCGAGAACCCTTTGGCTATGTTCAGCACAAACTTCTCGACTCGCTACGCTCGCTCGAAGAATATTTTTGCTTTTTGTCTAAACGCTTGCCCTGAGTGCTGGTGGTGAGCACCGTCGAACCATATCGGAGGGCTAAACGTTTACCCCGTACTGAGCTATGCTCTGGTTCGGGGCTATCCGCCTGCCCTGAGCGCAGTCGAAGGGCTAGACGCTATCAAGAACTCGCGAACTGTTTTTCTAACCGCTACCCGCTAATCGCTATCTTTTTAGAACTGGACCAGACGCCGTGGATGTTACAGTAGCTGGCGGCGTGGATAGTGCCGGGTTTATCGGTCTTAAAGTTCAGGACGACCTGGCTCTGTGTATAGACAGTGCTGGTGTCCGGACCCTGGGTTGACTCACCGTGTGCCGTAAAATCCGCCCTTCCGATTTGATACGGGAACTTCTCCCCGTCCGGCTGAAAGTACAGTTCGATCCAGCGGATATGATGCTCGGTCTTGTTCGGGTGCGCTATCTCCTTACCGACGGTAGCGGTTACCTGAATCACCCCGCCTTTCTTGACTGTATCCGGGCCATCGATAACCGGCACGTGTTTTTCCTGTTTCCAGTCTGCAGTCTGAAAAAGATCTTTCATGGCTCCCCTCCTTTTTTAGCTTTCAGCCGTCAGCCATCAGCCTTCAGCAGCTGAAAGTTGAAGCTCAGAAAATATACATCGATTAAGTCAGGCAGTCATTATATGCCTTTTATCTGAGGTGCTCAACAATAAAAAGCCCCGCGCCTTTTTAGGGCACGGGGCTTTCTTTTTGCAACCTGCTCTTATGGGCAGTTTAACGTCATGCCGAGGACCTAGTACGGCAACCCTCTTTACAGTGGGCCACCGGGCGCAACATATACCTTATCATGTTGCCTCCTTCGTCATGGATGCCTGAAAACCGCACCCATTGTTTTATCGGTTGTTAACACCTCCGGGCCGTAAAACCCGGGGTTTTTATTTTACCGCTTTGGGCACTTGTCCGACAAACTTTTTCTGCACAGCCCCTTTAACGCAGCCTTCTGTTCGTCGGTCAGAATGTTCATCAGTTTACCATAGGCCTCGATCATCGATTTGGCCTTGGTCGCCTTCAGGCCGTACAGTTGATCTATCAAACCATAGAGTGTTGCTGGGTCCATCTCATTGTCCCACAGCTTTGAATATATATCAAGTTTAAATACCTCGATCTCCGCGTCCTGCCGGATATTCTGCTTTTTTGCCTCAAGCTTCCATTCTTTAATTCCCTTGATCTGTTCTTCGGTCAGCTTGAGCTCTTCGGCGTTTGCCATAATCATATGCGCCTTACCAAATATCTTCTCATCGATGCCTCCGCCGTGGCCGCCCGCTTTTTTGTCATACGCAGCAACATTCCCTGCCGCGCATACCATCAGAACCACGGCCACTAATCCTATTGCCGCTATCCTTTTGTTCATAGCGCCCTCCTTTGCTCAGGCCTGTTCTCGGGCCTTTTTCGGTTATGAAACATATACGCTACAGTTGTTGCGCGACAGTATACCTTATTTTCGACAAAATCCCAAGTTTTTTCTGTCAAAAATCCGGCACCTTCCTATAACTGCCCCCTTTTATATGCTTCACCACCGTGCGCGCAACCTTCCTGGCGGCCTTCGGACCCACGCCGGTAATAAATGGCCAATCGACACACATATAGGCAGGGTCGAGTATCGCCTGCAGGATGTCCCACCATTCATTGCGTGCCCCGGCCTTGCGCAGTACCCGCTCGTTCGAAAAAGGAAGCGGTAGATATGCGGGATGTACTCCGCCTATCAGCACAAGAAACCGGTCGAGCAGCTCGGGAAAACCCGTTACCCGTTTCCCCTTCACGATTGAATCGCCGTTTGCCTCTACATAAGCAAAGGTCGAGGTTGCATGACACACGGCAGACAGTATCTTGTTCTTTGCGTACAGCTCTCTTATGACTACATGCACACCGGGATTGTGATTGACGTCAAACAGGCAGCCGTGTCCGCCGGGAATATAAATGGCATCGACCTCGTCGGTATTAAGGCGGGATACAGGCAGGGTCCCTGTTAAACATGTCTCCAGTTCCCTGCCGAACCGCGAGTGAGGCGCCATCTCCTCGGAAACACCCCATCCTATATAGCATAACATGCGTGTCACCCGGACACTGAGGGGGTCAGGCCGGGCCTGTTCTCCGATCGGCGTAAAAAACCGGGTATCGATGCCTGACTCGTCAAATTCGCGGAAGGCAACGGCCAGCTCTTCCCAGTGGAATCCTTTAGAACTTACCACAATAGCAACCGTTGCCATGCATGTCTCCTCTTAAAAAGGTGGACCGGGACAGAAGACGCGCTTTCTATAATAGTGAAAAAATATACCCTGATAATAATGCCAGTGTACTCACCGCCGTAAGAAATACAATCAGTATCTTCAGCCCGAACTCCTTACGCAGCACAAGGATAGTGCCCACGCTCGCGATAGGCCCCAGAATTAAAAGCCCCAGCCCTGCGCCGATATTCATGCCCTGGGCGACAAACGCGTGGATGAGCGGCACGCTCATCGTCGAGCACATATAGACAATCAACCCGAAGATAAGCGCAAAGAGATAGCCGTACCCCCGGGCCAGATAACTCTTAATCCATGCCCCGACCGGGCCGATAGTGCTGATCAAAGCAGCCAGTACCAGACCCGTCAGCACCTCAAGGCCGATCTCTTTGGGCATGACAACAAAGGCATAGCGCACAACCGACGCGAGCCTTCCGGCGACCGTCTTCCTTGCCTGGCACGACGGACAGTTCTCCTCGGCCCCTGCCGGGTGTTCATCACAGTGTTCGCAGTGCTCGCCCGCACCGGCCGCCATCCGCGGCTTTATCCCGAGCAGATTTCCTATGAGGCCCATGATCAGCCCCATCACAATGACCGCCGCACACATGTAGAGGGTAAACCACCACCCCATGAACCGCCACGATACAAAAATCGCACTGATAGAGGTAGCAGGTGTCGCCACCAGAAAGGCGAATATCGTGCCGAGCGAGGCCCCCTTCTTATAAAAGCTGACCGCTATCGGCAGCGACCCCCAACAGCACACCGGTGCAATAGCGCCGAGTACCGTTGCGTAGAGAAGTGGCCTGAATCCCCTCTGCCCCAAATGTCTCTCAACCCAGTCAGTCGGGATAAACTCGCTGATAATGCCGCTTATTAAAAAACCGGCCGCAAGAGGCGGGATAATCTCAAAAAGATACGCCCGGAATGTGTAGAAAAAATATGCGATGAACATATAATGGGTTCCCCTACCTGTTAGGTTCTTCGGGTTCGCGGGTTCAACTTCTAGCGTTTAGCGGTTAGATTTTTCTTTTTCTATACGCTAGCCGCTAATCGCTACACGCTAAAGAAGGACTCGTTAACTCGCTAACCATTTTTAACTCGCGAACTCGCCTGCCCTGAGTCCCTCGACCGCACTCGGGATAAACTCAGTCGAAGGGCAGAACCCGCGAACTGGCGAACTCGTAGAACCCGTTAACTCGCGAACTATATACCTGTGTCATGTGTCCTGTGTCTTGTGACTTGATAAATTATTCGTCAGCCCCCACCGATGCGCGCAGTCTCTTTTTTTCCGATTGTTTCTTTTTATCGGCAAGCATCTTTTCTTTTGCCCGCTTCGACCGCTTCCGCTTCTGGCGTCTGATTTTTTCCCTTCGCCTCTGTTCTTCCGAGCGCCTGCCTAGAATCATCGCCTCGATCTTATTGACGAGGAGCCTGCGGGCCAAAAATCTATTCAAGGCCTGGGAACGCTCACGCTGACACTTGACCTCGAGGCCGGTCGGCCGGTGTTTGAGATAGACGCAGGTAGATACCTTGTTTACATTTTGTCCGCCCTTACCTCCTGAGCGGATAAATTTCTCCTCGATATCCTCCTCACGAACGAGGAAGGCCTTCATTTTTTGACGCAGCGCTTCCTCTTTGGCCTTCGTTATTCCTGTCATATAACGGCCTGTGGCCTTACTCCACCTTTATGTCGCGTGCCAGGGCACCGCTCAGGTTGCAATGTGCCTCCAGGGTAATGATGTCGCCGCTTTTGGCATCGGGGATACGGTAAACAACCGTCTGCGTCGTAGGGTTATCCTGCCGGCTAATTTCCTGAGTAAGAGTCTCCCGACCGTTAAGCGAGACATCCACCTTCCCTACATAATGCGAGGCAGGATTGCTCACCGGGTGGGTAATGACAACCTCGAGTATCTTTGTCTCGGAATTAAAAGTCAGGGTGATATCTGTCGGCGGATGCGCGCAGGCAATTCCGGCAGCGAGCACTATGCTCACCCCGCACAACAATGCGATCATATATCTCATAAGCTACCTCCTGTAAATGAGGCCACAATTTACAGAACGAAGTGTGTGTAAATTGTACGGCCGAATTTATCCCGTGAGAGAGTCTGTATTGTTTTCTCTCATGGGGTGCATCCCGAAACCCGCTACCATATCTTGCGGGCAAGCCCGGACATATTCTTTTTGAACTCGCGAACCCGCTAACCCGAGTAACTCGCGAATTATAAGTTACGAGTATGCGTGGCGCGCCTTGATCGGCAATCGGATGGTAAACGTGGTCCCCTTCCCCGGAGCGCTCTTTACGTCGATCGTCCCTCCGTGCTGTTTGACAATCCCGTAGGCGGCCGACAGGCCAAGCCCCACGCCCTTGCCCACCCCCCGGGTACTGTAGAAGGGGTCAAAAATCTTTCCTATCTCTGACTCGGTAATTCCTCTGCCGGTGTCGGTTATTTCTACGCAAATCGCGGAGGCATCGGTATAGGTCTTTATAACAATAGTTCCTTTTTCTTCTATCGCCTGGCCCGCGTTTAAGAGTATATTCACAAAAACCCGGTCGAGCTGGCCCGGGCTTGCCTCGGTTAAGGGAAGCTCGGAATATTCCTTTATCACCTCGCAGGTATATTTCAGTTCATTCCAGACCAGGGTAAGCGCCCTGTCGATCTCTTCGTTGATATTCGTGGGCTGCCGCTCTGCCCATTCGGGGTCGCCGAAGGTACTCACATCGCTCACGATTTTTTTAATTCTTTCGGCGCCGTTCAGAGTCTCCCTGATAAGGGAGGGCAGATCCTTTTTGATATAGTCAAGCCCGCGCTCCCTCTCGATCTGCCCGAGACGTTCCCGCAACGCGTTCGTTGCCTCTCCCCCCACGCAGTCCGCATTCTCGACCATGGCCGCGAGTGCATCAAGGGCACTGCACAGTTTCTGCTGATACTCATTTAATGTCTGCAGATTCGACATCATATAACCTGAGGGGTTATTCAGCTCATGGGCGAGTCCCGAGACAAGCAGGCCGAGGGCCGCCATCTTCTCTGACTGGATCAGCTGCGCCTCTGTTTCCTTCAATTTCTGGTAGGCCCGGCGCAGTTCCTCCTCAGCGAGCTTCCGTTCGGTAATCTCTTTATTGAGATTTTCGATAGAGGTGGTGCTCTCCTGAAGTTGCTCTGTCATGGTATTGAAGGAGGCAGCCAAAAGACCTATTTCATCGTTTGAGGCGACGCTAACCCGATAACTCAGGTCGCCCCGGCCCAGATTGACCGTAGCCTCTCTTAGTTGTGCAAGGGGGGTGACGATCACGCGGTTGATAATCGCAAGAAGCAAAACCAGAAAGATGACCCCCAGGCTCATAATTATCAATGACAACCGGTTGAGAAAAACCTCGAGCTCCCGGCCCTCCTGCTGCACCTGATTAATGCGTCTCCAGTTTTTCCCGATCAGCCCTTCGACGACACGCGTAAATACCCCGTCAAACTCCCTGGTATGGATATCGTCAACGAGCGAGAAGGCGCTGTCTTTTTCATCCCCGGCATATAGCGCAAATGCCCGTTCCCCGTTTCCCTGGATTCGGCTGTAGCTCTGCTTGAGAAGATCGAAGGCGGCCGCGTATTCACCGGCAGAATCGGGATTCTGTCTGATGAGGTACTCCCCGTCCTCAAACAAAAAAAGGATCTTGGTCTTGTATTTCTTGAACTGTCTCAGTCCCGGCTCACCGCGCGTAAGCAGCGCCTGCAGCTCTCTCAGCTGTTTATTGACCAGTCTGTCTATATGCATTATTTGTGTGGCCACCACAAACTCGCGGCGGATCTTGTCCTGTTGCGCCTCAAGGCGGCTGACAGACCAGAATGCCAGGCTGAACACCGCGATCATAAGAAGAAAAACAAAAGCAAAGGCGACGAGCAGTTTTTCGCTGATTCTCACGCTTCACCTCCACTTATTTAGTAACGGCACAAACATATTCACTAAAAGCAGGGCACTCAGTTCGACATCTATCCTAATGTCGGCCTCGGTAAAAATAACGATAAGCACCGCAACGCCTATCCCGAAAAGCACCTTGCCCGGTCGGGTAAAGGGCGTGGTCTTCGGTTCAATCAGCATAATGAAAATAAAAAAGTAGCTTAGGTACCAGAAGATATTCGCTACCGACATGTCCCGCACGACGGCCTGCGCGCCAAAGATGCCGAGGGCTGTTATCCCATAGGCAAATAGCAACTCTATTTTACGGATTCTATAGATAAAATACAAGCCTGCCGGTAAAAGTATATACCACTGGTAGGTCCCCTTCCATTGTGTGTTCGCGTCCAGAAAAAGCATGGATGCCACTATCCCGAAGGCGGCGGGGTTAAAGATATGCCGGCCTTTATACCGAATGGCGTGTTTTGAGCCGATCGCAAGAAGGGAAACTGCTGTATATATCCACCACGGCTGGCGGTCAGAAAGGACAAAGCCGACAATGAGACCCGTAATGATGGCGCTTTCAGTAATACGCCATTTCTTGGTCCGAAGGGCCACAAGAAGTGCCTCTGCGATGACAGCAGAGAGGGCGGTGATAGCAAACGGAAAGAGTGTCCGGATCTCCCTCTCTGAAAGCGCAAGACAGGACATGAAAATAACAAGAAAGATAATAAGCTGGGTCTTGATGGATTTTTTAGTAAGCAGTGCTAACATAGACCTCTCCGGCACTTTTATTGTAAACTAATGCCGCATAACTATCAATAAACGAAAAAGTTGCTATAGACGCCACCGACAAAAAAAGTTTTATCTTCTTTTAAAATAGAGAGTTGCAACTAACACGCCGATGAAAACAGTTGATATATAGCCATACTTATTGTATAGTATTGTAACACAATAATATAGAAAAACAGGATGCACGTGATATGTCACAATATTATATCGAACAGCGCTCGTTTCCCAGAATAGCGGCAAAATTTCCTGTGATTATTTCGATATCGGGCAAAAATAACTCCTCCCAAATAACATATTCAGGTCAAGCAAAAACTTGGGCAAAGCAAAAACTTGGGCAGCAGCTAAAAAGGCGAAAATTTCATTCATTAAGATTATTAACAAAACAGAATTATTTGGCTTTTGATATAGAAATAGGAAAAGGAGAGAAGCTTGATGAAACAAGATATTGATGTTGAGAAAAGGTTTTCACCTAGGATAGGCACAAATTTTCCTATTCAAATCGAAGGTGCAACAGGAAATATTATCAGCATGAGTGATACGGGTGCCTGTTTCTGCTTGGAACAACGTCTTCCTCTTCGCAGATTTACCGCGAATATTCATCTGCCTTCTCGCGCACTCGAGATAATTATTCATCTCAAGTGGAAGCAATATCAACAAAGTAAAAAAGATAGTTTTTTATACGGTGCTCAGTTTATTGATCTTGATGAGAAAACGCTTTCTGCTATAAGAAAAAGTCTTATATTTAGACAATTAAGATCGTTAATTAAAGACATACATGAGAAAGAAATAAGAAGCAAGGTCGTCATTTTTGCTAAGGCCTTCAAACAATATTTATATAATTTAATTCGATTAACCAATGATTTGGAAAATAACCAAATTTCTAAAGAAGAAGCAAAAAAATACATTACTTATTTAAACAACGAAATTATATTAAAAGGGGACCGACTGGAAAAAGAATTAAACCAAAAAAAAATTATAAGAAAAATAAAACAAGATTTTCGATTTTTAGTAAGTTGTTGGGCTTATAGAAGCTCTATAATGAAAAGGGCCTATGAGAAACCAAGAGGTTATCCGGGGGATTATAGAATGCTCGAGGCTATTTATGACAACAAGCCATTTTCAAAAAAAATAGGGGAATATTTTGATTTATATTTTTTAAATAATCCTTACGCTATTGCTGTAAGAAATCGTAAAGATAAACTCGGAGATATGCTTAAAAATTTCATTGAAACAGCAAATTTGGACTCGATTAAGATATTAAACTTAGCTTGTGGATCTTGTAGAGAAATTGCAGAACTTTTGCCTAGTTTGCAATATAGAAAACCTATTTATTTTACCTGTATTGATTGGGATCAAGAGGCCTTAGATTTTTCTAAAAATGCTCTAAAAAATTCACCACCAAATGTAACATTTAATTTTCTTAAAAAGGATTTAATAGAGCTTATAAAAAATGGACGATCTCCTCTGTTACTTAAATCGCAAGATTTGATTTATAGTATTGGCTTAGTGGACTATCTACCTGATAGGATGTTCAAAAAAATTGTGCAAGCATCTTTTCGACTCTTAGCTGAAGAGGGTGTATTGATTATCACTCATAAAAATAAAGAACAAACCTTTTCTCCTATTCCCCCAGATTGGTTCTGTGATTGGAAGTTTGTACCAAGAAATATGAATGAAGTGGTCGATTTATTCAAGAATAGCAAAATAGATATTTCTTCCCTGAATATTGAAGTTGATAATTTCAATCATATCTATTATTTTATACTGACAAAAAAATAGATCTTCCTATCTAAATAATATGATTTTCATTCCTCTCTCTTATTATGCCTTTTCAGGTCTTGTCAATTTTATTACCGCCATTAGCATCGCTTTTATGGTTTTGTATAAAAATCCTAAAATTCCTACCAACAGAATCTTTTCATTCTTTTCATTTTCTGTTGCCTTTTGGTCTTTCTTCTATTTTATATGGCTCCTTACGTCTGATAAAAACTTAGCCGAATTCTACTTTAGAACTTGTATGATCGGTGTTTTTTATATGCCTTCTTTATTTATCCATTTCGTCGACAATTTACTCATGATTAAGAGGGATAAAAAATTTTACGCAATTAATTATCTACTGAGTATTGCGTTTACTTTAACAGTCTATAGTTCCCTTTACGGTTATAAACCAGAACAATACCTAATGTTCCCTTATTGGCTCCGGCCCGGTATCGTATTTCATTTTGCCATAACTCATTTCGGCGTTATCGTTATCTACTCTTTTTATCTATTGCATCGGGCAGTTAAGAATGCTAAAGGAATTTATAAAAATCAAATACTCTATGTGTATCTAGGTACCGGCATTGGATATATGGCTGGCTCGACGAATTACTTTTGTTGGTATAGAATTTCCATTCCACCTTTTCTTAACATTTTCGTTTCTTTATATGTAGCTTTTGTCGCTTATGCCATCATCAAACATCATCTCATGGATATACGCCTGGCAGCGGGGAAAATGGGTATTGCCTTAAGCGTGTATTCCATAGCATGCGGTATCCCTTTTGTCCTGTATTCACTCATCCACACCAAACTTGCTCCACTGGCTACGTTTGCAGTCCTGTGCGGTATTGCCCCTTATGTTATTTCTATGCTCGAAGATAAATTCAAGCACCGTATTTACCGCGACGAATTTGCGCGCCAGGAACTCCTCACCCTGGCCGGAAAGACCACTATCGAGATAACCGAAATGGATACCCTGACAGACTGGGCAGTCAAGACCGTCTGCAATCTACAGGATATATCCGCGAGTTACCTGTTTCTGGACAGGCCGGCCAAGCAAAAGTGTGTCCTTCACGCAGGCTGGCCCAACACTATCCCCCGGGGGCTTCTGGGTTTTGGCTATGACGACGCCATCGTACACTGCTTTGCACAGCCCTGTCCGCTCCTCAAGGAAAAAAAAGAGGGCGGGACCCGTTACCGGAATGTCATTACACTGAGCGACATAGAGCAGTCGCTCAAGCTCGCCGGCATCACCAGCGAGATGAAAAAACGGATGCGGTACCTTGCCAAGGACCTGAATAATCTTAAGGCGCAGGCGGCCGTGGCGCTCCGGTTTAAACAAAAGCTCCTGGGGCTGCTGATACTGGGTGACAAAAAAAACGGCAAGATGTACACGCCCGAAGACCTGGATACCCTCGTCCGCTTTGCCGAGGATATAGCCGCCGCCGTCAGAAATATCCACCTCTACGACGAACTCAAGGATGCGCAGGCAAAGCTGATACAGGAAGAGAAGTGGGCCACGCTCGGCCGGCTCGGCACCTCGACCAAGCACGAACTGGGCACGCCGGTGGCCATCATCAACATGTACACACAGAACCTGCTCCTCAAATTAAAGGACCAGCACAAGAAGAGTCAGCCGCTCGAGACATTCGCCAAGGACATCCAGACTATTCACGACCAGGCAAGCCGCATCATCAACGTGATTCAGATCATTCATCAGCTCCCCAAAGAGGCGCAGGAAAAAATGGGGCCCCTGCGCCTGGACGATATCATCGATAAAAGCTTCGAACTGGCAACCTTCCAGACTTACTGGGAAAACCTCGGCGGCACCGAAGTCGAGCGCCGGTGGCCCAAAGACCTGCCGCCGATAAAGGGCAACATGGTTCACCTGCAGGGGACATTCCTCAACCTTATCATCAACAGCTATCAGGCCATGGAGAAGATTGACTCGGAAAAGAGAAAAATCACCATCGAGGCCGGGGTGGATCCGTACCAGTCAAAGTACATACAGATACGGTTCAGCGACACCGGCGGCGGGATCCCGGATGACCATCTGGAAAAAATCTTCGAATACCAGTACACCACCAAGGGAAAAGGTCTGGGGATGGGGCTTTTTCTGTGCAAGTACTTTGTCGAAAAAATTCATAACGGCACCATCTCGGTCGAGAATATACCGGGCAAGGGGGTCTGTTTTATCATCGATTTACCGGTTTGGGAGGGGCCTTTATGATAAAGCTGCTCATCGTGGAAGACGAAAGCGCCATGCGCCAGCTCCTCGCGCAGGTACTGACAGAGGAGGGGCGGTATGAGATTGTGGAAGCAGATTGCGGCGCGCGGGGACTGGAGATAATAAAAACGCAGGCCCCCCGTATCGTGATACTGGACATCAAGATGCCCGATATGAGCGGCATGGACGTCCTCAAGAAAATAAGGCAGCTTGATGAAACGATCCGGGTCATCATCATCACGATTCTGACGGATATGAGTTTTGAGGTGGGGGCCGAGAGGCTGGGGGCGTACGATTTTTTCCGCAAGCCGTTTGATATCCAGGCCTTTAAAAATGCCGTGGCAGAGGCGGCGGATAGTCTTTCATAACTACGCCGGAAAGCAGACCTTTGCCTCGATGAGGTCATTCAGATAGCTCAGGCTGAAGGGTTTCAGTATATACTCGATCACGCCGAGTCTCCTCGCATATCTCCTCATCCTGCGGTCATCCATCGCCGTAATAATAATCACCTGTATATCCCTCTTCAGACGCTTTGCCTGCCTGAACACATCCATGCCCCCCATAGAAGGCATCTTGAGGTCAAGCAGCATGAGATGAGGGCTCTCCTTCTCGATAATAGCCAGGGCAACACTGCCTTCCTCCGCGGCATAGACCGTGTATCCCTTATCTCTGAAGAATGTCCCCAGGAAATCGCGAATACCCTCCTCATCATCAAGAATCAGGATTTTTCGTGCCATCGTTCACCTCTCTTTGTTATGGAGTCTGGAATTAGTTCTTCGGGTTGCTCGGGTTCAACGGGTTACTCGAGTTCAACTTCTAGCGTTTAGCGGATAGCGTTTAGCGGTTAGATTTTTCTTTTTCTATACGCTAGCCGCTAATCGCTACACGCTAAAGAAGAACTCGCTAACTCGCGAACCATATTCTATTCTTCCTCATCGACGAGTTCGGATACTTTATGAATCACCACTTTTTCCAGATACTCCAGATCAAACGGCTTGACAATATATTCGTCGGCGCCCAGCCCCCTGGCCAGATCAATCGTTTCCTGATCCTCGACAACCGTTATCATAATGACCTTGATACGTCTGTCCTGTTGCTTCATAGTGCGCAAAACCTCCAGTCCGTCCATCCCCGGCATCCGGATATCAAGAAAGACGATACGCGGGCGCTCTTTATCGAATATCCCGAGGGCGCCTGTGCCGCTTGTGGCAGTGAGAACCCGGTATCCTTTGTCTGTGAGAAAGCGTTCGAGCAGGCTGACCACCGCCGGTTCATCATCAACCACCAGAAGTTTTACCATGGGCCCCTCCATTTTCTTTTCGACACTCATCGATAAGACACCTCATAAACGAACCTCCTTCATTGGCAAACTGACACGGAAGCTCACTGTCAAATGTCAGACTGGCGTCTTTCTCAAGATGATAGTGCGCGTTCCCGACATAGGCATCAAGATGCCCTTCCAGAACGTAGAGTCTCTTTCTCCTTCCCGGAAGTTCCTTGGTCAACTTTGTCTTGCCGCCCGGCCCCAGTATAAGACGCATCCTCTTCGGGTCTTCACCGGGAGGGGTAAGGATTTCCAGATACGCATTGTCGCTGTAACAGAGTCTGCCAAAGTCAGAACCGGCGCACAAAGGGCCCTCTTCCCCGATAGGACCTCCCTCCTCATCGGTCCCCTTAAAGAGTTCTTCCTTGGTAATACCTAATACCGAGCAGATCTGATGTAGTGTCCGATCTCTGTATTGAGAGGGCCTCTTCCCGGTACGGGATAGTGTAAAGTAGGTAACCCCCTTTTCGCCAAATACCCTCTGAATAGCCTGATGGAGGTCTTTTAATTTCCAGCCCTTCTCCTTCTTTGCCAGAAGCTTTATTTTCTCATTAAGCGTCATGTCAGTTGCCTCACTATTTTAAATAATACTACAGAGAAATCCCCCTGTCAATATATTTGCCTTTTTAAAAGAATTTAATAAATAATAAAGTCAATTTAATGGCACTGGGGGCAAACTTCGTTTATATTGCAATTTAATAAATAACAATATGTTACGATTTATAAAAATCCATGAAGATATTTTATTGCTTTTTTTGTTCTATTAAAATTGACAAATAGCAATTTTTATGCTACACTTCGAATACACCGGAAGTCTGAAGGAGGGATCTTTATGAAACAGCTTCTCGGCGCGCGCAGCAAAAAGCGCCTGCTCAACCTGCGGCAGATTGCCACATGGTTTCTTCCCCGATCTGCCAAGTCAACGAAGAAAGAGAGGGGGCAACCGGACTATGTCTTTCTTGGAGACAATCTCCCCCACTGTTTTTTATAACCCTTTTATTGATAACCTGCTATCTTTATATACGATGTCTGAAAACATGCGTATTGAGGCAGAGCCGGGTCGGTGCTTTTTCCTTACCGGCACAGCCAGAGAGGTGTTGTATGGGGAAGGCGTCCTGTAAAAAACAACCCCCTTTATCATCGAGTGAAATATGTCTTAAGATAATATCTGAGATACAGAAGCGCCTCATCGATCCTCTTACCGTCATCCACGAGATTGCCAAAGAAGAGGAGGGCGCCGATAGAATAATGCCCCTGATAATCGATGATTTTGCCAATGCCTCGGTAAGGCTCTGGGAAGATATAAAAAAGAGTCTGGGGCCTGCGCAAAAAAAAGGACAATAGCCGCGTTGCATTTCTTCTTCCGGATAAACCACAACCGCCTTTTTGCCTCTGAAAATTTGCCTTGGACAAAACCGGTGCCCTGTGATAGTATACTTCTGGTTTTATGCGGAAGCGGTCTGTATTTCCCCTCACACCTTATTTTCTCTTTTTTATAACACGTTCCACACACAACTAATCGATCTCTGAATACGACATAACCCTTTTACAAAGGACGAGACTTTATGAAAGATATTTTCTTCGGGGTGATCGGCGGACTAGGACTGTTTATCTTCGGCATGAAGTATCTTTCCGACGGTCTGCAGAAAGTCGCGGGGACCAAGCTACGCCGCACGTTGAGGTCGCTTACCCAAAACAGATTCCGTGGTGTCGCGCTCGGCACAATTGTAACCTGCATTATCCAGAGCAGCAGCGTTACCACCGTCATGCTCGTTGGTCTGGTAAACGCCGGGATTGTCAGCCTGATGCAGGCGGCAAGCGTGGTGATCGGTGCCAATATCGGCACTACTATCACCGCACAGATCATTGCCTTCAAGATTTCACATTACTCGTTGCCCGCAATCGGCATCGGCGTGGCGATGATGCTTATTCCCAAAAAACGAAAAACGCAGTTCTGGGGGCAAGTCGTCCTTTCCTTCGGTATGATCTTTCTGGGGCTTTCGACCATGTCGGACGTGATGAAGCCGCTCAGGGATATGCCCGCGGTGCTCGACTTTTTTGTCCGGCTGAGCGATAACCCGTTTCTGTGTGTCGTGCTTGGCACATGCTTTACCATGCTGATCCAGTCAAGCAGCGCAGCAATCGGCATGGTTCTGGCTATGGCCAGTGTCGGCCTGATTGATTTTACCGCCGCAATCTATCTGGTCCTGGGCGATAATATCGGGACTACTATAACCGCGTGGCTCGCCAGTATCGGCGGGACCATCTCGGCGCGGAGAATGGCCGCCTTTCACAGCTTCTTTAATATCATAGGCGTGATATACTTTTCCGTTCTGGTATATACCGGCCTCTATCCGAAATTTATCGACTATATCACGCCGGGCGCCATCACCACCGATACCATCTCGCGCCATATAGCAAACGCCCATTCGTGTTTCAATATACTCAACGCCTTTGTATTCCTCGTTATCATGGGACCGGTTGTTGCCCTTGTCAGAAAAATCATTCCGGGAAAAGACATCTATGTCTCGACCGATTTCAAATATCTCCAGGACAAACTCCTTGCCACCCCCGAGATCGCGATCGACAGCGCCAAAAAAGAACTAACCCTGATGGCGGCGGCGGTCAGAAAAACCATACAGACAGCGGTTGACGGTTTTTTTGCCGGGGATAAACGTTCCATCGCGCACGTGCAGACCCAGGAGAACGCCATCAACCACCTGCAGCACGACATTACCTTTTATCTGTCAAAGCTGGCAACCCAGCAGCTCACCCCGGAGCTCGGCGCCCAGCTGCCGCCTCTCCTGCACTCGATCAATGATCTTGAGCGGATGAGCGACCATGCGGTCAATGTCTCCGAGCTTACCGAAAAGAAATATGCCGAGAGCATTACCTTCTCGAATAAGGCGCTCGCTGAAATGAGGACGCTCTACGGCAGAATAGAAGATATGTTCGAAGAGACGCTGCGGGCGCTTGAGTACAACGACCACATAGCGGTAGACAGGGTCATGCACTATGAAGGCGAGGTAAACCTGCTGCAGAAGCAGTACCTCGCGCAGCACACCCAGAGGCTCTGCGAGGGAAAATGCGCCCCGGCAAGCGCCCTGATCTTTGTTGATTTTATCAACAACCTTGAAAAAATCGCCGATCACCTGACAAACGTCGCGCAGGCAGCCCGGCGCGAGTTCGCCTTCGAGAAAATCACCGCATAAAAAGGCAGCGTCTTTTTATGAGTGCCCCTCAAAAAAATGCTGCCTTTTCTGTAGTTACCCTACACCTCCCTTATATTCAAAATCAAAATGCAAGAATTCCTGTCTGCCGAAAAACAAGAAAATCCATTCTTTTTCTTGATCTGCATCCCATATCGGGGTACGGGACAGGCCTCCGTAGGAGTGCCATGCCGTTCTGATTCAGCTTTCGAAGTTTTTTGAATTCGCGAACTGCTTTCCGCTATCCGCTAAACGCTATAAGTTATAAATCCATTGCCAAAAACTCTCTTTTTGTGAGATAATCTATACCAATTACAACCCTAACAGGAGTGCGGCACATGACGCAAAAGACAAAAATCCGGGAATTGCACGCAGCGGGGCAAAGCATCTGGCTTGACTATATCAGTCGTTCACTGATCGAAACGGGCGAACTTGCCCTGATGATCGAGCAGGGTTTGACGGGCATGACCTCCAACCCGACCATTTTCGAAACAACAATAACCACAAGCACCGCCTATGACAGACAAATACAAGAGCTGCGCAGTGCCGGCAAATCGGCCTTTGAAATCTACGATGAGCTTACGGTAAAAGATATCCGGGACGCGGCTGACCTGTTCCTGCCGGTATACGAAACAACCGGAGGGCGTGACGGTTATGTCAGTCTGGAAATAAACCCGCGGCTTGCCTTTGACGTCAAAAAGACGGTTGCCGAGGGCGAACGACTCTATCACAACGTAAACCGCTCCAATCTGATGCTTAAAGTTCCGGCAACCCCCGAAGGATTCCAGGCAATTGAAATACTGATCGGCCGGAAGATGAACGTGAATGCCACCCTGATTTTTTCGATGGATCAGTACATCAATACCATGGCTGCCTATCTGGCAGGAGTAAACAAACTGATTAAAAACGGGGATAACCCCCGCACTGTCCGTTCGGTTGCCAGCGTCTTTGTAAGCAGGATCGACACCATCTGCGACCAGCTCCTCGATGAGAAAATACATGAGGTAACAAGTGACCTGGCGAAAGAGGCGCTCTGTGATCTCAAGGGCAAGGCCGCGATTGCGAACGCAACGGTGATATACGGAAAGTTTCATGAAATCACCTCCTCCGACGAATTCCTTGACCTGATCAATCAAGGGGTTAACATTCAGCGCGTGCTGTGGGGTTCGACAAGTACGAAAAATGCTGCCTACAGTGACCTGAAATATGTAACCGGACTGACCGGAAAGCACACCATTAACACTATGCCCCGGTCAACGTACGAGGCGTTTTTGGACCATGGAACAACCGAGCCGGCGCTGACCGCTCAGGCCGATGAGGCCCAAAAAATCATCGACGCGTTCCAGAGCATCGGTATCGACGTGACCGATGTGTGCGAACGGCTTTTAGAAGACGGGGTCGACGCTTTTAACACATCCTTCACAGCGCTCCTTCAGTCGCTCGAACACAAAATGACCCAGTTATGCAAGGCGTAGAAATTGTCCCCTCTCTCCTGTCGGCCGATTTTTCACAATTAGGCCGGGAGTTACGCAGCGTGGAACGCGCCGGCTGCCGGCGGCTGCACCTTGATATCATGGACGGCCGTTTTGCGGCGCACATCACATTCGGTGCCCCGGTCATCGCTTCTATCAGAAAAGTAGGCAGGCTCTTCTTCCAGGCGCATCTCATGGTCGAGCGTCCTGAGCGCCATCTCACGGATTTCGCCGCCGCCGGCGTCAACTGTATCATCGTGCATGAAGAGGCCTGCAGCAACACAGCAAAAACTATCCGCCGGATCAAGCGCTTAGGACTTGATGCCGGCGTCGCCCTTCGCCCCAAAACGCCCCTCAAACGAATCGCCGGTATAGCGGGTTGCGTCGACATCATCCTGATAATGACGGTTGAACCGGGCTCAAGCGGCCAGGCGTTCATCCCGGGCAGTGAGAAAAAAATAAGACGCCTTAAAGCGTTTCTCGATAAAGAGGGTCTCGATGTGCCAATAGGCGTTGATGGAGGCATTAATATACATACCGCGGCGCGCGTCAAAGAGGCGGGTGCGACATACCTCATTGCCGGCAGTGCGGTCTTCCGTGGGCAGGCAGGAAAAAACATCAGGGCGCTCTACAGGAGTCTGAAGCCATGCTGATACGGACATCTTTTTTCTTCGGCGGCATCATCGCCGTTTCGCTGCTCTTTCACCCAATAGCACAGGCGACACTTAATGAGTTCGACATATCAAACAGTCTGGTGAGACTCGAGGAGTTCATCTTGGGAGGCCCGGGAAAGGATGACATCCCCGCCCTTGCCAATCCAGCTTTTGTATCGGCTGCCGACGGAAAGCTTAAAAAAAACGAACTGGTGATCGGCGTCAGCCTGGGCACCGTCGCCAAAGCGTATCCCATCCGGATTATGAACTGGCATGAGATTGTCAACGACACCGTGCGCTTGGTAACACCGAAAGGCATAACGGAACAACCGATTGCCGTCACGTGGTGCCCCCTTACCAAAAGCGCCTTTGTATTTGAGCGCAGGGTCGAGGGGGAGATGCTGGAGTTCGGCGTGTCCGGTATGCTGTACAACAATAACCTCGTTATGTACGACCGCACCTCAAACAGCCTGTGGCCTCAGCTAATGCAGGGCGCCGCCACGGGAAGATACGTCTCGCGCCGCCTTGCGAGTATCCCTGCAATGGTGGTTACCTGGGAGATGTGGAAAGAGTTACATCCCGAAACCCTTGTTTTGTCGCAAAAAACCGGGTACCTGAAAAACTACAGGCGTGATCCCTACAGTGTCTATCACGAAAACGCGATTGTCTTTTTTCCTCTGTCCGATGTCGATAAGCGGCTCCCGTTAAAGACGCCTGTTATCGGCATTAGCATAGACGGGGTCTCCAAGGCATATCCCCTCACTCTTCTGGCAGGAACGCCGCAGCCCATCGCGGATACAGTAGCAGACTCTCCCATCAGGGTATACGCCCTTTCCGAGGATATCGCGTACATAACCGATGCGGCGGGCAGGCTGCTGCCGGGTGTCACCATGTACTGGTTCGGCTGGAACGCCTTTCATAAAAATTCGGAAATTTACGAAAAACCTTAAAGAAAGTCACCGAATCACAGGTAAAAAAATGGTTAGCAAGTTCTTCTTTAGCGTGTAGCGATTAGCGGCTAGAAGTTTTTGTTTTTACTATACGCTAGACGCTATCCGCCTACCCTGAGCGCAGTCGAAGGGCTAAACGCTAGAACTTGAACTCGAGTAACTCGTTAACCCGAAGAACCATTTTCGAACCCGAGTAACCCGCTGAACTAATGCTATGAAAAAAACCGCTCCCTACGGCTCGTGGAAATCCCCGATCACCTCTAATCTGATTGTAAAAGGGACTGTCGGGCTGACCGGTCTCGCTCTGGATAACGGCAGAATTTTCTGGCTTGAAATGCGCCCGTCCGAGGGCGGCAGGTATGTCATTGTCACGCGCGGGGAGAACGGAAAGGCTGTTGATATCACACCGCCTGATTTCAACGTCCGCACGCGGGCACATGAGTATGGTGGCGGTTCCTTCGCCGTACATAACGGAGTTATCTATTTCTGCAATTTTTCCGACCAGCGCATCTGGAAACAGACGTCGGGTAAGTCCCCGCATCCCCTCACCCCCCAGGCCCCGGTCTGCTACGCGGACCTCACGGTCGACCCCCAGAGAAACAGCCTGATCTGCGTCCGCGAAGACCATTCCCAATCCTACCGGGATGCCGCCACTAACCTGGTGCGTATTGACTGCGATGCCGGCGGGCCCGGCGAAATCATCGTCTCAGGAAACGACTTTTACTCATCGCCGCGGCTTAGCCCCGACGGAAGGCGGCTTGCCTGGCTTTCGTGGAATCATCCCGATATGCCCTGGGACCGGACCGAACTCTGGACCGGCACCATTGCCGAAGACGGTTCTGTCGGCGAAAAGGCAGCGGTCCATTCTCCTAAGACAGAGTCGTTCTTTCAGCCCGAGTGGTCCCCTGACGGGAGGCTCTACTTTGTCTCGGACCGCACCGGCTGGTGGAATCTCTACCGTCTTGCCGAAAATAAGGTCGAGGTGCTGTGCGAAATGGAGGCCGAATTCGGAAAACCGCAGTGGGTCTTCGGCATGTCAACCTATGCCTTTTACTCTGCCGGAGAAATAATCTGTATCTTTACACAAAAAGGGATCTGGAAAACCGCTCTCTTTGACATAGTGCGGAAAAAACTCGCCGTGCTCGAGCTTCCCTATACACAAATATCAAATGTAAAGGCGGGCGCGCGGGGTGCCTTTTTTATCGCCGGGGGTCCTCGGAAATTCTCTGCGCTCATCGGCTTGGAACGCGGGACAAAAAGATGTAGCGTCATCCGCAGTGCCTCGACCATAGAAATTGATGAAGGATATATCTCCGTACCCGAGGCTATCGAGTTCCCGACCGAAGGCGATGTTACGGCACACGCCTTTTTCTACGCCCCGAAGAACCGCGACTACGAGGCACCGGCCGGCGAGCTGCCACCCCTAATCGTCAAGAGTCATGGCGGACCGACCGCGGCAAACTCCACAGCGCTCTCCCCTGAGGTGCAATACTGGACCAGCCGCGGCTTTACCGTGGTAGACGTCAACTACGGAGGGAGCACCGGCTACGGGCGCGCCTACCGCGAACGGCTCCACGGAGAGTGGGGTGTTGTCGATGTTGCCGACTGTGTCAACGCGGCACGCTTCCTGGTAGAACATAAAAAGGCTGACCCGGAAAGACTCGCCATAAAAGGCGGGAGTGCCGGAGGTTATACCACTTTCTGCGCGCTCACCTTTACCGATCTCTTCCGCGCCGGTGCAAGCTACTATGGCATCAGCGATCTGGAAATCCTCGTCAAAGACACGCATAAATTTGAATCACGATATCTTGACCGCCTAATCGGCCCTTATCCGTACGAGATAGAGCTTTATCATAAGCGCTCACCGATATACGCGGTTGACCGGATTTCCTGTCCGCTCTTGATTTTGCAGGGTGCCGAGGATAAAATAGTCCCGCCGAATCAGTCGGAGCTGATCTATCGGGCACTCTTGAAAAAAGGTATTCCTGTTGCCTATATCCTCTTTGAGGGCGAACAGCATGGATTTAGAAAGGCAGAACATATCAAACGCAGTCTCGAGGCAGAACTGTATTTTTATTCACGGATTTTCGGCTTTAGTCCGGCGGATAACCTTGAACCGATACCTATCGATAATTTATAATAAATGGCGCGTGGCACAAATATATGGTTCGCGAGTTAGCGAGTTCTTCTTTAGCGTGTAGCGATTAGCGCCTAGCGTATAGAAAAAGAAAAATCTAACCGCTAAACGCTAGAAGTTGAACTCGAGTAACCCGAGCAACCCGAAGAACTAATTCTAGTTACCAGTTACTAGTTACGGTTTGTGATTTGGAATTTGAAGATTCATTTGGATTTTGCCTGCCAGCTCTTTAGCAGGGACATCGGTCATTTGTCATTAAGTGACCTGTGTCATGTGACTTGTGACTGATAGATTTGACACTTGAAATGTGGGATTTAAAACTGGTGACTTTGTGACCCGGTGTCTTGGTGACTTTAAAAATGAAAGGAGCGCATTATGGCCGATACTAAAAAGGTGGTACTCCTCAGACACGGCGAAAGTGTGTGGAATAAGGAAAATATCTTCACCGGATGGACTGATGTGGATCTATCGGAAAAAGGAATAGCCGAGGCCCACGAAGCAGGCAGGGTGCTCAGAGAAGAAGGTTACACCTTTGATATTGCCTTCACCTCCGTCCTCAAACGGGCAATCCGCACTCTGTGGATCGCGCTCGACGAAATGGACTTGATGTGGATTCCGGTGTATCGTTCCTGGCGCCTTAATGAAAGGCACTACGGCGCGCTTCAGAGTCTCAACAAGGCAGAGACAGCCGCGAAGTACGGCGATGACCAGGTCCTGGTATGGCGCCGGAGCTATGATACCCCGCCGCCGTCGCTCGAGAAGACGGACGAGCGTTATCCGGGCAATGACCCGAGGTATGCCGATCTGGACCCGAAGGATGTGCCGGTAACCGAGTGCCTCAAGGATACGGTGGCACGTTTTCTGCCATACTGGCATGAGACAATCGCACCGACGATACAGTCGGGAAAAAAAGTGCTTATCGCCGCCCATGGTAACAGCCTGCGCGCGCTGGTAAAGTATCTGGATGACATCTCTGATGAGGAAATTGTGAGCCTCAATATCCCTACCGGGGTGCCGCTTGTCTATGAACTGGATAAAGACCTGCGGCCTGTCACGCACTACTATCTGGGAGACCAGGAGGCGATTAAGAAGGCGATGCAGGCGGTAGCGAATCAGGGAAAGGCAAAACACTAACCCACGTGGGGTGTAATTGAAGAAATATATGTATCAAGGATGGCCTTTTTACTTCTCGACCCACCTCTGCTCGTTCGAAGAGTACATACACATATGTCATGTGACAGGTGACATGTGTCTCGATGATTTTGTATCGTGACTCTCCGGTACCTCGCCGACAAAAAGCAGGGGAAAGACAATGTCGCTGATACAGCAGGGGAGCCAGACCGCGAGGAATAAAAAGAGGAACACCGCGCCGTACTCCATCAGGCTTATCTGTCCGCCGGCCGCCATCAGGATATGAAAAAGTGACGCCCACGTACTGAGCAGCACGTGTCCGTAATGCGGGAACTTGGTCGTCGGTTTGAAATAGGCAATCGCTATCCCCACAACCGCCATGGGATTTACCAGCCACCACATCTCGATAAACCCGATATGCACGCCTCTGCGCGGCATGTCCAGAAGCGCCTCACCCGCATAGGGCATAAGCGAATCACTCACTGTCGCGATACCTATAGACCCGACATAACCGATCATCAGAAGAAAAAAGAGATTGCACTGTTTCCGGTTTGCGCCGCATTTATGACGTTGATACATGGCCGCCGTTGTGAGCGCGCTCAGCAGTACGTGCAGCGGATGAAATGTGAAAAAAAGCCGGTGGGCGACTCCATGGGGTATGGTGCGGAATACCGCCATCAGGATAATGCCGGTCAGGGCGCCGAAAAAGGTGAACGGCGCGTGATGTTTTAATTCTTCTATAATGCGTTTAAACATAACTTAATAGTCGTCGTGAGACGCTACTCCTTGATAGTAAATTTCCAGCGCCTGGGCCTGCTCCACATACCGCCCTGATCTCGCTGTCTGACCTGCCAGGTGTACAGCTGCCCACGCATAAAGGTAGCAGAGTCGATTTCGAAAGATGAGGCGTTTCGGTCGAGCAACTCTTTTGCAACAACCTCCTCGGTGAAGCCCTTAAACACCCTGATTTCATAGTATCTGCGCCATCCAGACGGTATCGGCGTAAGGCGCCATTTAAATACGATGGGGCCACCGCCGGTTGTGTCAATTTCGGCGTTATCCCGCGGCCTGAGATACTGCACCTCGGGAGGTGTGTCACTAAAACCGCGTGTGTGCGCCGCGGCACAAACTGGTGGTGCCATGCACACACAGAGCAGTGCTGTCAGCAGTATGTTTTTCATCGCGGTGCCATGTCCCGCAGAGACCCCTTATCGCGCTTTCTTTTTCTTCTTCTGCGTTCTCTTAAGCGCCTTTTCCATCCTGGCGAGGGCCTGTGGTTTAGAGCGCCCTTCGGTAAGATGACTGGTGCAGATCGCCGCGTAACCCTGCCGGTTCTTCATCTTGAAGACTGTTACCGTCTTACCTGCGATTTTCATTAGCGCCTCCTGCCACTCCGGTGCTGGATGTTCTCCTGATGCTGCATACTTTTCTGCTCTTTCTTTTCGAGACGCTGTTCCTCTCTGTACTGGATGTTTTCCTGGTGCTGTTCGGCGCGAAAGGCGGCGTTTTCCTCGTGCTGCTCCTTTATAAATTCCTTCGCCTCTGCCCTCTGCTCCTCGTGGAACTCCTTTATCGCCGCCTTCTTCTCCTCAGTGCTCAAATCGGAATCCTTGAGCTCTTCATGAAATGCCTCGTTCTCCTCCTGGCGCTCCTGGCGGAATGCGGCATTCTCTTCATGCTGCTCGGCAAGGTGTTCCATGTTTTCTTCATGCTGCTCGGCGCGGTGCTCCATGCGTTCTCTGTGCTGCTCGGCCCAGCGCCCCCCACTCTCTTCCTGCTGCTCTTTCAACAAATCGTCCGTACCCGTCTCCTCCTGGGCACATGTCACCCTGATGCCGGCCATCACAAAAAGTGCGGCGCACAAAAAAATAAACCATGTCCTTCGCGTCACGACCCACCTCCCGTGTGATAAAATTATTTTTTTATATTAGACGCGAGTGATATTGTATCTCAAATAAAATCCCTCCGCAACAATTCTATTGCGGAGGGATTGAACCTGCCTTGCCGTATTCGCCCTATACGCAGCACAATAAACGGATTATTGCCTTTTTATATGCTGCGCAATAACCGCGAGCAGGCGGTCCGGTTTTACCGGTTTCTCCAAAACGGCCTTTACGGGAAACCACGTCTCATCCGGCTCGAATTTGAAGGACACGCCCATCTGCGAACGCACCCCGGTAACAACGATCACGGGGATATCTCTTAAGCGTTGGTCGTCGTGTAGCCGATGACTGACATCCATTCCCTCGGTTTTTCTGGTCATCATAACATCAAGAAGGATTAGATCAGGCATAAACTCCTTCGCCTTCGCCACCCCCCTTTCCCCGTCCTGGGCCGAGGCAACTTCGTAGCCTTTCGCCTCGAGAACCGCCGTTACCGACTCGATCAAATCGGGGTCGTCGTCGATCATCAATATTTTCCCGCCCATCCCATCCTCCTTTTTGTTTGACTCCGTGATACTGTCTCACATTATGCGGCAGAGACCGTGATGGTCCTGCCGTGCGCAACCTCCGTTAGACCCCGATCTCTCGGCCGGGGCCTCCTTTTTTTATTCCCATTCAACAGCATATTATCCGGCGCTTTGAAAAGCGAGGCTCTCTGAGTCTAACGGGGTAAACAATCTCAGGGCCCTGTCTTTCGCGCCGAACAAATGGGCTATCGCAATCCCGTAATTGGTAACGGGTACGCCTTGCGCCTTCGCCTTGTAGATTCTGCTCAGACATTCCCTCCTGTTAAAAACACACGACCCACACTGAATAATCAATTTATATTCCTGTATATGATCCGGATAATCGTGCCCGCTGCATATGGTATATTGAAGAGGGCCGCCGGTATGCTCATCCAGCCAACGGGGTATCTTAACCCGGCCGATATCATCGCCGATCGGATGATGGGTGCAGGCCTCGGCAATGAGTACCCTGTCCATCGGTTTAAGCGTATCAATGGCATCAGCGCCCCTGGCCAGTTCTGCAAGATCTCCCTTCTGCCGCGCAAAGAGAATCGAAAAACTGGTCACCGGAATATCGTCGGGAACGACGCGGAATACCTCTTCAAAAGCCTGGGAATCGGTGACAACCGCCGAGGGCCGCGTCTTCATCGCGGAAAGCATCCGCCCCAAATCTTTCTCATTGGTAACCAGTACGGATATATTTTTATCCAGGAGATCGCGCAGCGTATTTACCTGCGGTAGAATAATCCTCCCCTTGGGCGCCTCCTTGTCTATGGGGATAACCAGGATAACGATGCCGTCACGGCCGACAAGGTCGTTTAGTATAGGCGGGGGTGTTATCCACTCGGCCGGAAGCAGTTCGATGATTTTGCCTTTGATTAAGGCCGTAACATCCCACCCTGCTTTAAGGGCGCATATCTCGCAATAGAGAACGCCTTTTCCCTTAAGCCTCTCCCGCGCCTTTTCGTTGGTACTGAAGATATCCGTCTTGTTAAAAACCACGACGCACGGTATGCCCCTCTTTGTCAGCTCTTCCAGAATGCCTTCCTCGTAGTCACCCCACGTATGTGCCTCGGTCACCAGAATGGCCACGTCCGTCCGCTCAAACACGCTATATGTCTTTGCGACTCTGAGGGCGCCGAGAGAGCCGGCATCGTCAATCCCTGCCGTATCGATAAAAAGTACCGGTCCTATCGGCAGAAGCTCCATGGACTTTTCAACCGGATCTGTAGTGGTACCGGCAACCTCCGAGACAATGGAGACATTCTGCTGGGCCAGCGCATTCAGTACCGATGACTTACCCGCATTTCTCCTGCCGAAAATCGCTATATGAAGTCTCAATCCTCTGGGTGCTTTTTGCATAGTCTGATCGCATCTCCTCTCCCGCTCGCTATCGTCCTGCCGCAGGAATGAATAATCTGCCTGATAGCGGCAAGGCGTCTGAATATTTCCTCGCCGGCCCCTCGTCTGCCGGGATATATTTCGTAAAGGGCCGCGTAGGGGGCGGGGGTAATATCTACCATAATAACATTTGCGCCCGCGCTCAGCGCCATCTCTCTCCCTAAAGGATGTATGCTTCCCAGGGCGGTTGTCGCAGGCAGATGGACATCCTTGAGCACTATCCTCGTAAGCGCTACCACTTTTAAAGTCATTACCAGCGAGCCCTCCGGGACACCGGCCAGGGCAGTGTGCGGATGCGGTATAAAAGGCCCGATTCCCGCCATATCCACCGACAGCTCCTTCATAAAAAGGATATCCGCGGCAAGGTCTTTTGCGGTCTGGCCCGGAAGACCCACGATATTTCCGGCACCGACCTGATAGCCGAGCGCTTTAAGCAGGCGGAGATGCGCGGTGCGCTCTCCGAACGCCGCCCCCTCGTGCAGTTCCTCATACAAAGAAGGATTCGCGGTCTCGTGTTTCAGTAAAAACCGGTCGGCACCCGCCTCTCTCCATAACCGGTAATACTCTCCGGGCCACTCCCCCACCGAAAGTGTCACCGCCGCATCCGCCTGTGCCTTAATCTCCCCGATAAGACGCGCAAGCCACGACGGATCAAGGGCGCCATCCTCACCGCTCTGCAGGACAATGGTATTGACGCCTTCGCCTTCCACCGCATCAACCGCATCCAGTATGAGCTCCCTGTCCAGGCGGTAGCGCCTGAGCGCGCGGTTGTCACGATTAAGGCCGCAATACCTGCAGGCATTCCGGCAATAGTTCGAAAATTCGATTATGCCCCGTACCGGCACGGTATTCCCCACGTGCCGCCTTCGTACCCGGTCTGCTGTCTCAAAGATAAGCCTGAGACCGGCATCATCCGAAACCGAAAGCAGGGATATCAAATCCTCCTGAGACGGAGTTTCCTCCTCGTATATCCTGGTAAGTGCTGCAACTATATCAGACGTATTCATCCCGCGCCCCCTTCGCGATATCCTCAAAAAACACGGAGAGCCTTTTTTTATCTTCCTCATCCAGCGTTTCCCTGACGCGGTTGATCAGTTCGTATCCCTTTTTCTTAACGGCTGATGAGGCAAAATCATCCAGATATTCCCTTAGCGTCACCAGGGCATTCAACCTGCATTTCCCCTGTATCGTCCCGGGACGCGCCAGATTCATGAAGGCCTCCCCGGTCCGGTGCGTGCGGTAGCAGGCCGTGCAGAAACTGGGAATGAGGTCTCTTGCCATCAGCGCGTCGATTACCTCATCAAGGCTCCTGTGATCGTTCAGCGTAAACTGCGTGCCCGCGTTTCCGTTATTCCCGCCCGGGGTATGGGCGCCGGGTGATGTGCAGGACTCGGCGCTGACCTGCGATACACCGAGCGTAAAAAGTTCATTGCGCATAGCCGGTGTCTCGCGCGTCGAAAGAATGATGCCGGTATAGGGGACCGCCAGTCTTAAGACCGCAACGAGTTTTTTGAACTCGCCGTCAGAGACGCGGTGCGGCACCTGTTCCGTAAACGCGACCCCTGCCGGTTCGATGCGCGGAACCGAGATGGTATGCGGGCCGACACGGTGCTTATTCTCGAGATGCCCGATATGCATCAGTAATGCCAGTGTCTCGAAACGGTAATCATAAAGGCCGTAGAGCGCGCCGATACCCACGTCATCGATGCCTGCCAGGAAGGCCCTGTCAATGGCATCGAGTCTCTCGTCAGGGTCACTCTTGGACCCGTACGGGTGGACCTGCCGGTACGTCGCATCGTGGTATGTCTCCTGAAAGAGCTGGTAGGTACCGATACCCGCCCTCTTCAATTCCCTGAACTCGGCCGTGCTGAGCGGCGCCACGTTGACATTGACCCTGCGTATGTTATTCGCCCCGACCTTTGCAGAATAAATGGCCCGGATAGACTGCGTATAGTACTCTATCGTTGAGGTGCCTGCCGGAGCCTTTTCTCCGGCAACCATCAGGATGCGTTTATGGCCGCGCGAAAGCAGCCATTGTGTCTCCTCCAGTATCTCCTTTTCGCTCAGTTGCCTTCTTTCTATGCCGGTATTATTCGCCTGGAACGCGCAGTATACACATCCGTTGCTGCAAAAGTTGCTGATATAAAGCGGGGTAAAGAGAACGACGCGGCTTCCGTAAACGGCGTTTTTCACGCACCGGGCCGCCTCAAAAATAAGGTTCAGGGACTCGGGGTCCTCGGCACGTAACAGTGCGGCAGCCTCGGAGAGAGTAAGGCGCTCGAGCGCCCTGCTCTTCCTGAGTATCCCGGCGATATCCTCAATGCCTGCCCTGCGGCCGGTCTTGAGTAGATCCCATATCCTTGCTTCATCGATATACTTCATCAGACATTCCCTGTGTGTAACACGCCCTTTTTCTCGCGGGAGGCGTAGTCATCGAGTATTGCTACTGCCTTTTCAGGTGTCAGTGAACCGTAAATTTTGTCATTGATCATCATAACAGGAGCAAGACCGCACGCCCCGAGGCAGCGCGCCTGCTGCAGTGTAAAAAGCCCGTCACCGGTCGTCTCGCCAAAATCGATATTCAGCTTATTTTTAATCGCCTCAAGAATGTCCGCGGCGCCCTTCACAAAACAGGCGGTGCCCATACAGAGTGCTATGCTGTGCCTGCCCGGCCGTGTCAGATTGAAATAGTGGTAAAACGTTGCCACGCCCCAGATGTGCGCCCTCGGGATATCCATGGTAAGCGCGATCTCATCCATCGCCTCGCGGGGAAGGTAGCCGTAGAGTTCCTGGGTCTTATGGAGGATCGCTATCAGGTGTGAACAGGGCGCGCCCGTACTTTTAAGTCCCCGCATATATTCCTGTAATGTCTGTATGTTTTGATCACCGGCAACTGCCATATCATGCTCCTTTGTATTCGGGTAGCGCACAGGCTTCCCTACGCCGTCTGCTCTCTTGTAATAATGCCCCTTGGTTCTTTCGGTGTATAGTGCGTGTGAAGTAATTTATGAGAAAGACTGCTCAGCGGCCTTCCCAGAAACTCCTTGTACAGTTTTTGGACATGGGGGTTCTCGTGACTTCTTCTGAACGTCCGCTCCCGGTCAAGACCGTACAGGGCCTGTGCCCTCTTTTGAAGGACCTCTTCATCGAGCGGCACGCTGTTCGAGCCGGCGTACGGCTGCCCGCCTCCACCGATACACCCGCCGGGGCACCCCATAATCTCGATAAAATGAAACCGCCCCGGCTCGTTCCTGACCATATCAAGAATCTGATAGACATGGCCCAGGCCGTGCACGACCGCAACGCGTATCTCCTTGCCGTCCATGAGAACCTTGCCTTCTTTGATCCCCTGAAAACCCCGTATCGCATTTACCTCGATGTCAATAAGCGTCTCACCGGTATAGAGCTCGTATGCCGTCCTGATGGCCGCCTCCATAACGCCGCCGGTTACGCCGAAGATGGCCCCGGCCCCCGATGAAAGACCGAGCGGCGCGTCGAAATCCTCGCCCTCGATATGTAAAAAATCGATACCGGCCGACCTGATCATCCAGGCGATTTCGCGGGTGGTCACCACTATATCCGTAGCAGGCAGGCCGTTTACCATCAGTTCCGGCCGCGCCGCTTCATATTTCTTGGCGGTACAGCACATAATCGCCGCAACGCATATCTTCGCCGGGTCTATCTTAATTTTTTCCGCAAAGTAGGTCTTCGCCATGGCCGAAAGCATCGACATCGGTGATTTACATGTCGATACGTTCGGGAGAAGGTCCGGGTAAAACTGTTCGACGTACTTCATCCAGGCGCTCGAACAGGAGGTAACCATCGGCAATACCCCATTACCCTGGATCCTTTCGAGAAATTCACTTGCCTCTTCCATAATCGTGAGATCCGCCCCGAACTGGGTATCAAAGACATACGTAAAGCCGAGCTTTTTGAGTGCGGCGGCAACCTCGCGTTCAAAGGCCTGCCCCGGCGGGATACCGAACGCCTCGCCGATTGCCGCCCGGACCGACGGCGCGACCTGGGCAATTTTAATCACCGAGGAATCATTGAGTTTGTCAAACAGCTCTTGAGTATAGTTTTTTTCCACAAAGGCCGCCGTTGGGCACACGTTAATGCACTGACCGCAGTTCGTGCAAACGCTTTCGCTGAACGGCCTGTCGTAGGCAGACATGACGACCGTCTGGAAACCGCGGTTCGCATAGCCGAGCGCATTGACGTGCTGCACCTCGGAACACAGCCTGACGCACCTGCCGCACAGAATACATTTATTGGGGTCGCGTATTACCGAAATCGAAGACAGATCCTTCTCGTAGTTTTTTTTCTCCCCTTCGAAATGCCGCCGCCTGATACCCATCGAATAGGCGAGGCGCTGCAGCTCGCAGATGCCGTCCCGTTCGCAGGTATGACAGTCGTCCGGGTGATTGTCGAGTATAAGTTCGACGATATCGCGCCGCGCCCTCCTGAGCGGGACCGTATTGGTGTAAATCCGCATTCCGTCATTTACGGGATACGAACACGAAGCGATATAATTACGCGCCCCTTCGACTTCGACGATACATACCCTGCAGGCGCCCTCTATCGAAAGCTTGGGATGATAGCAGAGACGGGGGATGCGAAATCCTATGCCGTCGGTTGCCTGCATAATCGTCTGTCCCGATTCAACCTGATATGCCTTGTCGTTTACGTATATGGTGATCATCTGTTTCATCGCCTTTGCCTTTTAGGATTTTTGAATCGCATTGAATTTGCACGCGGCATAACACTGTCCGCAGTTAATGCATGCCGCCTGATCGATGACGTGCCGCTGTTTCGGTTCTCCCGAAATCGCCCCGACGGGACATTTCTTCCTGCAAAGACCGCATCCGACGCAGCCGTCGGTAATGGTATACGACAGAAGATCGACGCAGGTACCTGCAGGACATCTCTTGTTCTTAATGTGTTCCTCGTATTCGGCTCGAAAGTGCCTCAGGGTGCTTAAGACAGGATTCGGCGCCGACTGGCCCAGGCCGCACAGCGATGCCTTGCTGATCATGGTGCCGAGACGTTCCAGTTTCTCGATATCGCCTTCAATCCCCTCACCCTTCGTAATGCGCTGCAGGATTTCCAGCATCCGCTTCGTGCCTTCGCGGCAGGGAGTGCACTTGCCGCACGATTCGTTCTGGGTAAATTCCAGAAAAAACTTGGCGATATTTACCATGCACACCCCCTCATCCATAACAATCATGCCGCCCGATCCCATAATAGAACCGGCCGCCTGCAGAGACTCATAATCGACCCTCGTGTCAAGATACTGTTCGGGAAGGCACCCTCCGGAAGGACCGCCTGTCTGGACGGCCTTGAATTTTTTGTTATCGGGAATGCCGCCTCCTATATCGTAAATAATCTCCCTGAGCGTCGTCCCCATCGGCACCTCAACCAATCCGGTATTCTGCACATTCCCCGCAAGAGCAAATACCTTCGTCCCCTTGCTTTTTTCTGTGCCGATCGTCGTAAACCAGTCGGCCCCGTCAAGGACAATGACCGGTATATTTGCCCACGTCTCAACATTATTGATGAGGGTCGGTCTGCCCCAGAGCCCCTTCTGGGAGGGATACGGCGGACGGGGACGGGGCATGCCCCGGCGTCCCTCGATGGAATGAATGAGCGCGGTCTCCTCGCCGCACACGAAGGCCCCGGCCCCGAGTTTAATCTCTATATCAAAAGAAAATGCCGAATCGAGGATAGTGGTGCCGAGGAGTCCCTCGCGCCTCGCCTCGTCAATGGCCTTCCGCAGCCGCCTGATAGCCAGGGGATACTCGGCGCGTATATAGACAAATCCCCTGTGCGCCCCGATCGCATATCCCCCGATAATCATTCCCTCGATAACCGTATGCGGATCGCCCTCGATAGTACTGCGGTCCATAAAGGCGCCGGGGTCTCCTTCGTCGGCGTTACAGATAACGAATTTCTCGTCGCTTTTCTGTCTTGCCGTATTCTCCCATTTAAGGCCGGTGAGAAAACCGGCTCCCCCCCTGCCGCGCAAACCAGATTTTTTCACCTCACTGATGACCTGTGCGGGTGACATATCGGTCAGTACCTTTGCAAGGGCCTCATAACCGCGTAGTGACAGATAGTCGTCGAGGCTCTCGGGATCCATGATGCCGCAGTTACGCAATGCAATCCTCATCTGCTGGCCGAAAAAGGCAACGTCTCCGAAGACTCTGTAAAAACGATTATAGAGATAATCTTCCTCGATAGCCAGTCTCGCAACCGGTTTACCTTTCACCAGATGTTCTTCGACAATTTCAGGAATGTCTTCCGGAGAAACCCCTCCATATATGGTGTAACCGGGGTTAACTATGACAATGGGGCTTTTGTTGCACATCCCGAGACAGCCCGAAAGAACAAGAGACGTTGTCTCGTAAAGTCCCCGCTTTTTGAGCTCCTCTTCGATAACCGCCTTAAGCGTCTTTGACCTCTGATGCATGCAGGTCGGACCGTCGCATAACGTCACTATGTATTTTGGCAATGTGTTCATCGCATTCATTGTCCATGCACCTTTTATTTAATGACCCATTCCTCGATAACTTCGCCTTTTTTTAAATGGCGCTCGACTATCTCGCGCACCTTCTCTCTTGTAACCCGTCCGTATTTAATCGGTATTTTGCCTTCTTCGACTATCTCAACGGTCGGCTCCAGATTGCACCTGCCGGCACATCCCTTCTGGGTTAAGTAAACATCGGTAAGACCCGTCTGGATCGCCTCCCGAAAAGCATTCATAACCTCTTTTGAACCTGCAGCGATCTCGCAGGTAGCCATGCCGACATATACGCGTTTCGTCGAAAGAAACCCTCTCCCGATAATTCTGTTGATTGCCTCGGCCCTCTTTTTCTTGATGATCTCAAGCGGTAATGACATTACTGATTTCTCCTTTCAAAAGTAATAATAAAAGCGCTTCCTTTCTCGCGGGCTTCATACCGTATGCTGCCGCGGTGTCTCTCTATGATTTCCTTTGTTATGAAAAGTCCGAGACCGGTACCTTTCTGTTTTTTGCTGTATGCACCGGGGCGCGAAAATTTCTGAAAGAGTTTATCTGCGCCCTCGGCATCGATGACCGGGCCGTCGTTGTAAACGGCCGCCTCTATGGTTCCGTTGTGCAGTGCTGTACTCAACCGAATGGCACCGCCTTCAGCCCCGTACTTGACGGCATTGCCGAGTATGTTATTGGCGACTATCGTAAGTAAATCGGCGTCTCCTTTGATGAGAACCCCCGACGACATATCATTTATGATGGTCATGCCCTTTTCCTCCGCGCTCTTCATGAAAGAGTGCACCGCAATTTCAAACACGTCCTCTCTCAGCATTATCTCTCGCTCGTGCAGCTCGATTTCGCCTTTCTCGATGCGGCTCAGATCCAGAAAATTCCTTACCGTCGTCTCAAGATAATCAAGATTGCGGGTAACCGAATCAAGGGCCTTACGCTGTTTAAAATTGACCATACCCAGAAATCCGTCACGGACCGAATAGGCGCTTAAGATGGCGGAGGCAAGGATCCCTTTTAACTCATGGGTCACGAATCCCACAAGGTCGAGATAATTTTTATTGAGGAGCTCGAGTCTTTCATTGGAGAACCTGAGGCTCATCTCCCTTTCATTCAGCCGGAGCACCATGGCATTAAACGACTCGCTCAGTTCGTCCAGTTCCTGTAATGTCGGCCTATTGGTAATCCGGTAATTCATCTCGCCACCGGAAATCCTGCGGGTTGCCTCGAGCATATCCGTGACCGGTCGGTCGATGGTCCCGGCGAGAACAAAGGCAAGCAGTGTTGCCAGTACAACGGCCCCTCCGATAATGGTGAGAAAGACAAAAAGGATGTTCCGTTTCATATCCCAAAAAGGCTTTTCAAGTGTCCCGACATAGAGTATGCCGATAATACTGCCGTTGATATCCCTGATGGGCTCATAGGCAGTCAAGTACCAGTCGGTGACCACAAATGCCCGGTCAATCCACGGATGCCCCTCTTCAATGACATTCTCATAGACCCTTTGAGAGACCCGCGTGCCAATGGCCCGCTCGCCTCCCCTGGTAAGGACATTGGTCGTGACGCGGACATCGCCCTGAAAGATCGTCACCGTCCCGAGAGGGCGCCCGTTGTACATCCTGTTTTCGAATACCGAGTCGCGTATCTTGTCTACCAGCGCGAAATCCCTGTTTATAATCCGCCCTCCGTATAGAATCTCTGCGAGAGAGCCGTCCGCATTATATAAAGGTACCGCACACTCCATCGCCATGGCCTCTTCAAGGGTTGTCCTGTCGGTCGGGAGCGCCTTTGGTGTGAGTTTGAGTGTCAGTGCCGCTTTCTCGTAGAGGCCGCTGCCCATGGACACGAGTTCGTCGCGGCCGATAATCCTGGTCCCGCTGGCAATCGCCTCTTTCTGGGCAGCCGCCCGTACTATGCCGCTTTTAATACTGTTACGTCCTTCGGGAGAAACGCTATACATATAATCGAGTCCGACAATATTCTGAAACGGCGTCACAGCATCCTTTAACGAGAGCAGACGAAACGCCTTCTCAAGAGAGCGCATCTCGTCGTCGTAAAAAGACCGGGCGGCCTTCAGGTTATTCCGTACCTGTGCCTGTGCCCGGTCGATAATATCCTTTTGTATCACGTAACATCCTAAAAAGGTAATCGAGGCGGCAAGAGATACGATAACCGCAAAAAAATACAAAAGGAGCGTTGTCTTAAGCGTTTTCGGTTTCATCCGGATTAACCCGTTTTTTTTTCAGTACATTGACAAAATAAATCAGGTTTTCGAGTTCCAATTCAAGATTGATGTTGTGTGCTATGGAGCCCTCGGGACAACGAAGCCTGATAGGGGCGAAGTTAAGAATGCCTTTTATGCCGGCTGAGATAAGCATATCGGCAACCTGCTGTGCCGCGATATCGGGAACGGCGATGATGGCAAGCTCTACATTGTGTTCCTTGATAAACGGCTTTACCCGGTCTATCGGAAAAACCGGTATGTCGGCATCCTGGGCGTGTTTTGCGGGATCGATATCAAAGCCAGCGGCTATTTTTATTCCCCCGTCCTCGAATTTACGGTATTTCATAAGAGCGCTACCGATATGCCCGCATCCTACGATAATGACAGTATGCACTTTGTCCTTCCCCAGAATTTCGTTCAATCGTTCGATAAGGGCATCAATGTGGTACCCCCCTCTTTTCTTGCCCGAGATGCCAAAAAGAGAAAAGTCCTTCCTCACCTGAGACGGCATAACCCCTATCGCCTCGGCAAGATTATCTGAAAAAACCTTCACAAACCCCAGTGCCTTCAACCGGTATAAAGCAGTTTTATAACGTGAAAGCCTGATGATGCAGTTACGGTTTTTCATAACTCCCCCTCAAGTATTTTGTGAAAAATTTCACATTTCATTAATAATTTTAGCACAAACTTCTATAAATTCAATAACTTTTTGTGATTTTTTTCACGAAAAGATATATATAATTCTAACTTTTTTAGAATGAATTGGATAGAAAAAGTTAAAGGTGTGATTGCACCGCGGTATGCAGTATTGGTGGATAAAAGAGCTGTTTTTTCAGCGGGTGCTATAGTCTATGTATCTATGTATCGAGGTCGGCCACTGCCTCATAAAAGGCCCTGAGCACGTCCCGTTTGCCGACTATACCCACTATTTTTTTCTTCTCAACCACCGGCAGCGTGTGGATATTGTGGGTGCTCATGATGTCGATGATATCATCCAGTGAGGTGGTTTTTTTGATGTTTACTACATTCGATGACATGGCGAATTTAACACTGGGGTTCGCCGCCTCTCTCATGTCATCTTCGATTACACTTCCCGATGTAATCATATCCATTACCAGAAAGAGATCCTTTGTGGTCACTATCCCTTCTATCATCTTTTTCTTATTCAGTACCGGCAGTCCGCTGATACGTTCCCTGCTTATGATACGGGTAATATCAGCGAGGGTCTTGTCCGATCTGGTTGTGATAACTTTTTTTGTCATAATATCCCGGGCTTTGGTTGCCTTAAGTTTTCCTGTCAAACGCCGTGCCGGTGACTGGATTCTGTCTGCCATGTTTTGCTCCTCTCTTTTAGCGTTTAGCCCTTCGACTCTGCTCAGGGCAAGCGATTAGCGTGTAGCGTATAGTAAAAACAAAAACTTCTAACCGCTATTCGCTATACGCCAGTCGTTATAATGAACTCGCGAACCCGAAGAACTCGCTAACTCGCGAACTATTTTTTCTTTAAAAGCGCATCGATGGTCTCGAGCAACTCCTCGATTGCATACGGCTTTGTAAAAAACGCATCGACCCCCATCGCCTCAAAGGTTTTTTTCATTCCCGCCTTATTCGACTGTATGATAATGGGTATCCGGGAAAAACGCTGCTTGTTCTTTATCTCCCCTACCAGCCGGAAACCGTTTATCGTGCCCTGCAGGACGAGCCCCATAATAATCAGGTCTATCCAGCGCATCTCAAGAATATCCAGCGCCGCATTTCCGCTGTGCGCGCAGTCAACCAGATAATCCCGCGATTCAAGTCTTCTGGTAAGCATCTCCGAAAAAGTAAGATCATCGTCAACGATTAATATTCTCTCCTGTCCCATGATATGTTACTCCTTTAAATGAGACCTTGCTGTTTTGATTCGTTTCATTTCTCAAAATAAAGCAGCGGGAGCGAATCACCCCTCAACGGGGAAGAGGCACGGTATATCTCCTTCCCTTAAGAAGTTGTCTTTTCACCCCGCATATCTCTAAGGGTGTGTCAAAAGGCTTATCTTTCGGTCCGTGAATAAAAATCTCGATGTGTTTCTTCGTTATGTATAAAGAAATCTGACTTCCTTGATAGAGGAACACGAGCCTAAGAGAGTTCCACTGATCGGGAAGTCGGGGGCAGATAGTAACCTTGCCGCCGGTAATACCGATTCCGGCAAATCCTCTCATAACAATGTCGATCGACCCACCCATAACGCCTGCGTGGATACCCTCGGGTGTCGTACCTCCCTGTGTGTCATAGATGTCCGACTTCAGGACCTCGCTAAACCAGTCCCATGCCTCTTTCTTATTACCCAGCACGTGTGCGATGTAACAATGAACCACCTTGCTGAGTGTCGATCCGTGCGAGGTGCGGGCAATATAGTAGTCATAATTTTTCCTGAGTATTTTCTTATCCCAGCCGAGCCCGAGCAGACGAAACAATTCCGCTATCTCGGAAAGAGAAAAAAGATATGACATCATCAAGGCATCCGCCTGCTTGGCAACCTTATAGTGATCCGGCGATTTTCCCTCTGCCTTGAGTATCCGGTCCATCCGCTGGATATTGCCGTACTTTTTCCGATAGGCCCCCCAGTCAAGCTCCTTCAACTTGAGATAACCGCTAAACTGGCTGATAATGCCGTCAGGATTGATAATAATGTGCATCCGCCGCGCGATATCATCCCATCTATCCAGCTCCTTCTGGGTAATGCCGAGTTTGTTCAAAATGCGTACCCGCTGCCAGATAGACAACTCCGGAATAATCTCCTGTGCCGTATGGAGTGTCCAGGCAACAAGAAGATTAGTATAGGTGTTGTCCCTGAAGCCCGGGCGCTGGGCATCGGGCAGTTTCTCATGAAACTCATCCGGGCCCATGACACCGTCAATATGATAGTGTTTGTCCCTGGGGTTGTATGAGGCGAGGCTGGCGCCAAACTGCGCAACCGATAAAAAGAGTTCTGCCCCGTAACGGTTAAGAAAGTCCGTATCTCCGGTTCCCCTCCAGTACTTCCACACGTTGTAGGCAATGGCAAAAGAGACGTGCCGCTGAATCCGGCTGTTATCAGGTCCCCATTTCCCCGAGAGAGGATTGAGATGCACCACCTGCGTCTCTTCAGTCCCTGAGATACTGCTCTGCCAGGGGAACATCGAGCCCGCATACCCGTTTTCCCGGGCGTACGTCCGGGCCTGCGGCAGGCGCCGGTACCGGTACATAAGAAGGGCCTTTGCTATCTCGGGTGAGCGTGTGATAAAAAACGGCATCACGTACAGTTCGTCCCAAAATACGTGACCCCGGTAGGCCTCGCCGTGCAGCCCGCGGGCAGGAAGACCGGCATCGATGTTCCTGTTGTGCGGTGAAGCCGTCTCGAGGAGATGAAACGTGTGCAGCCTCAGCGCACGCTGGGAGAATGGGTCGCCGGTTACCTGAATATCAAACAGTTTCCACAATGAGTACCACGCCCGGCGGTGACTCCTGAAGAGCTCTTCAAAGCGCGGTGACTTCTTTGCCGACTTAATGGCCGCGGTACGCGGACGCCTGACCCCCTTATCCCGCGATGTATAAATCGCAACGATTTTTTCTATCGTGTAGCGCTGGTGCGGCTTCACGAATATCCGGTAATCCTGAAAAATGCGTTTTCCGTCCTCCTCGGAAACTATTTTTTCGGGCCGCACGTTCCCCTTATCCGAAAAAATGCTAAGCCGCGCCGCCTCGGCAATCTCTACGCCCGATTCGCTCGTCTTCATGGAAAGATAGATACCGTTCCTGCCGAACGTGCCGCACGAAAGGGGCTCCAGATGAAAGGTATTAAGCCCCCGATAGCGGCTCACGCCCGTATTCTGCACTGTTCCGTCGAGGGCGGACCGGATTGTCATCCATCCTTCATAGTTTTCCGATTCAATGGTATAGGATATCGCCGCCCGGTGAGGGTCCTCCATGTGAACGATGCGCTGTGCAAACATGCCGGCCCGGTTGCCTTTTTCGTCACAAAAGCGGATTCTGCGCATAAGTATGCCCCTGCGCATGTCAAGCTCCTGGCGATAGCTAATGAGGCGGCTCGTTACCGGATCAAACCAGTCTCCGTCGCCGAGCCGGAATGTCAGGAAGAGCCAGTTAGGGCAGTTGACGAGATCATCGTTATAGACGGTGCGTCCGGCAATGTGAGTGGGGGTCTTATTGTAGATACCGGCGATGTAGGTGCCGGGATAGTGGATTCTGGATGCGGCCGATTCACAGGCAGCCCCTCGCGTACCGAAGTAGCCGTTGCCGAGGGTGCAAAGCGCCTCTCTCAGGCTCTCCTGCGCCGGTCTGAAGGTGTCGTAGGTAAGTTTCCAGAGAGACTGGCGGTCTTTTTCTTCTTCTCTTTTATGAAGATGCGATGATTCTTTCAAAAAGTTCTTTTACCTCGTCTATTGAAAAAAGCTGAAAATCGGCGGCGGATTCCTTCTCTGTCTCGGCCACCAGAATGCCCGTGCCTCTGGTGCGCACTGCCCTGAAGGCATATTCATCGGTCACGTCATCACCGATATAGACAACCGATGTATTGCCCCATTCAAACCCGAGCGCTTCCATAATCCACCTGAGCGCCCTACCCTTATCCCAGTCGATATCGGGTAAAATCTCGTACACCTTTTTCCCGCTCATGATCCGGAGTTCTTTATGGGTACCGGTGATGCGCTCGACGGTCTCCTTGATGCGGGGCAGGTCTTTCTGGTCGCTCAGACGGTAATGGACCGCGGTGCTGAATTTCTTTTTCTCTATGAGCACACCGGGAAGTGCCCCCAACTCCTTCGAGACTGCGTCGATAATCTCGCTGATTACCGGAATCGCCGCCTCGGCCCGCGGCTCGGTCAAACTGATGCCGGGCCCGAGGATATCAAAACCGTGGCTTCCCGCATAGAGGAGCCCGTCGAGGGCAACCATCTTTTCCACATCCTCCCGCATCCGGCCGCTCACGATTGCCACGGTGTGCCGTGCGGCAAGCCGTCTTAAGACATCCCTCATTTCATCCGACAGAACAGCAAGGTCGGGGCGCTCGACGATAGGAGTCAGAGTCCCGTCATAATCCAGAAAAAATACAGACTTTCGGGCAGGATTAAAAATATCTTTTGCTGGATGAGAAAAAGAGGGGTTGACGCGGACGGCACTCCCCCCGGGGGTCCTGGTTGTTTCTTTGCTTGCTTCCCAATTCTGAAAAAGCGGGTGGGGTCTGCGGCGAAACCACTCTTCTACCCCCTCGATCGAGATCTCCGCCATATCACTTACAACGAGATCGGCGCCGTGTTCAAATAATTCGTCTCTATTGTCATGACGGGCCACCCCCAGAACCAGACCAAATCCGCCGTTCCGACCTGCCGCCACACCTGAGGTGGCATCCTCGACTACCACCGATTCGGCCGGTAATACCCCGAGATTGCGCGCCGCGGTGACAAAAATATCCCCTTCCGGCTTGCCCCTGAGTTTGAGCTCGACAGAAACCACCCCGTCGACCCGCGTCTCAAATAAATCTTCTATGCCGCCCGATTCAAGAATTGCCTTGCAGTTTTTGGATGAGGATGCCACGCCGGTCCGGATGCCGGCCGCCCTAAGAGAGTAAATAAAATCAATGGTGGATGTGAAGACCTCGGCCCCTTCTTTTCTGAGGATAGACCTGAACATCTCGTCCTTCTTATTGCCGATACCGCAAACCGTCTCTCTATCGGATGTATCGGAGGAATCGCCGAACGGTATGGTGATGCCGCGCGAGGCTAAAAAGCTCTTTACCCCTTCATACCGGGGTTTGCCGTCGACATAGGGAAGATAATCGGCTTCGTGGGTAAATTCGCGGAACGGTTCTCCGTTGCGCCCCTCCCTCAGGCGCAGGTATTCGTCAAAAACCGTCTTCCATGCCTTACCGTGGACCTTTGCCGTTTGCGTCAATACACCGTCTAAATCGAAGATAACCGCCTTAAACGAATAGGGATTCATAGTCTCTTACTCCGGTCCTTATAGCAGGTTAAGGCAAATAGAGCGCAGGTTAACAGCACAGGTCGCTTGCGTAGATGTTTATTGTACCTCAAAGGGCGGGTAACTGCAAGGCCCTCTCCTGTAGAAAAGTCACAACGTCACTAAGTCACGGGTTCAAAGCGTTGTGTCATTCGGAGTGCAAACGGGAATCCAGAAAAAGAAGCAGACCTCCGGGTCAAGCCCGGAATGACAAACGGCACTTTGAGTCTTTACTTGTGACCTGTGACAGGTGACCGGTGACTGGCAGACTTAGGATTTGTTTATATACGCTACCCTCTTACGCTGAAAGGGTTGTTACGGTAGAATTGACGCCGATTATATACCTTCTTCGCGCTTCTTGACCAGGTCTCTCAGTAGCGCTTTGTAGTGCGCTCTTCGGGCCTGGGTACATTCGGCGCTGTACAGTTTTTCTGCCAGATCGCGAAAACCCTTCTCAAGTTCACGCACCGACATCAGGGCAGGTTGAAAATTAACGTCGAATAACGTGCACCGCGCCCAGTCGTTTTTGCGTATCATCCGGCCCTCTCGGGTAAGCCGCTCATACAGAGGCGTCCCCGGGAAAGCGGTCATAACCGTTATCTGTGCCTCGTACAGATTGCTCGTGTGCACAAAATTCCATACCTCGTCAAAGACGCCGGTGTCGTGCGCATCCAACCCTAAAATGAAGCACCCGTTAACGGTAATGCCGTGCCGCTGTATCGTATCTATCGCGGATTTATATCTGTCATGCTGCTTTAGCTTCCAATTGCTGGAGAGCTCCAGTCCGTCAAGACCCGCTTCGCTCGGGCTCTCGAATCCTATCAAGACCTGCTGGCAACCGCTTTCACGCATCAATGAAAGAAGCTCCGGCTCATCGGCAATTGAGACATCCGTCTCGGTAAACCACCGGATGTCCTCATCCCGCAATTCCCGCAATAACGCCGCCCAGTACTTCTTGTTAATAAAGGTATTATCATCGGCAAACTCGATAAAAGGGTTTTTCCATATTTTTTTAATGGCGTGTATCTCATCGAGGACTTTCCCGGCGGGTTTCTGTTTGTATTTTTTTGAAATAAGGACCGAGGCGGCGCAAAATTCGCACCGGTGCGGACAGCCCCTGCTTGTCTGAACGGTTAATCGGTTATACTTATCCGGGTCGAGCAGTTCGAATCTCGGTATCGGGGAGTCGGCAAGATCAAAATTCTCGTTAAATGACGTATACAAAGGCTCCAGTGCGTTATTTTCAAAATCGCGCAGAAGGCGGGGCCAGACCGCCTCGCCTTCCCCGATCACCACGCAGTCACAGTGCTCCTGCGCCTCCTCGGGGACACACGTCACATGAGGTCCGCCGATCACGGTAGTAACGCCTTGTTTCCGGTATCGGTCGGCCAACTCGTAGGCCTCAAAAATCTGGGCGCTGTAGGTAGATACGGCAACGAGATCGAAGGGCCCGGGGAGTTTTTCCAGGTCTTTGATGTCAAATATCTCAAGATACTCGATGTCGTGGCCATCCGGCGTCATGCCTGCCAGCGTCAAAAGCCCCAGACTGGGAAGCGAGGCGATGATTTTATTTCTGTCGACAAAACCCGGCAGTGTCAGCCCCAGTTTCGTAAGTTCTTCATTGTAGGCCCGCACCCCGCTCATAGCAATAAAACCGATTCTCATCTGTCTGTCCTTTCTTCAGGCACTAGCAGCGGCGTTTGCCCGTTTTGCCCAGCTGAGAAAATATATATTTTTTACTACCCCGATAATGCTCACCACGGCAATCACAAGAAAAATAGTCGGTACCCCATAGACAAAACGGCAGTAGATAACGGCACCGGCGAATGACAGCTTCATGAGCATGCGCACGATAACCAGATCGACATTTCTGAGCAGATTTCGGGCAATGAGAAATTCGGCGATACCGGCCGACATTAAAAATAACGACGGCACATAGAGGTACCCCGGGTGATTCGGCAGTGTCATATCCAGCATACCGTAGATAGGCCGATAGAAAAACGCGAAGGCCGCCCCTAAAAGTACGTCGTAGATACCGATCATGACAAAATAGGATTTAAAAAATCTCTCGCCTTTCATCGCACCCTCCTTTAATGAGCCCTGCCGTTTTGATTCGTTTCACTTCTCAAAACGAATCGGCGGGGCGAATTAAATCCTGAGTGCAGCCCTAAGTTTACGCAGGGGCGCAGTCGAAGGATCTGTTACTAACTATTCCATACTGATTCCAACAGCATATGCTGTTTTTCCTCATGCTCTAATAACGACCGCCACAATTCGGGATTCATCTGATGGTAGAGCGAAAAGTTCCGCCGGTACATTTGTTGACGGAGTGCCTTTTTTAAAATCTCTTTAAGCCGACCCTGCGACAGCCCTCTTAATACGCGTCTCGAGCCCCATGCAATAAATCTCCCGCCCGGTATCCGCGCACTTGCCCGTGTTCGCCCCAGCTCATCGCGGATTAATTCTGCCATCCGCCTCTCGCCCTGAGCGAGATCCTGGTAGAGGACTTGTTCATTAAAAGAAGAGGTTTTTGAGGCAAGCTCTTTGTAGAATATTTCTCCAAGAATTTCAACCAGAAGCGACCGGCGAAGCGTCTTGTGGTAGCATTTCTCTTGTGGCATTTGGTTTTGTTCGATTATGGTCCGCCATGCTGTACAGCAGGTATGTCCGGAATGACACGACGTTTTGAACCCGCTAAACCCGAAGAACTCGCTAACTCGCGAACTATATACATGTGACCTGTGGCAGGTGTCTTTTTTCGTCTAGGTAAGTGTCTTCTGAACCTTTGCCCATGTGTCCTTGAGGGAAACTGTCCGGTTAAACACGAGTTTTCCGGAAGAAGAATCCGGGTCGACCGAGAAGTACCCTTGCCTCTCAAACTGGTAGCGCTCGCCGGGCCGGGCCCAGCCAAGAGACGGCTCGACATAGCAACCGTCGAGTATCGCGAGAGAATTCGGGTTGAGGTTTGAGAGAAAATCCTCGCCTTCTTCCGCCTCGTCCGGGTTGGGCTTGGAAAAAAGATTATCGTAGAGCCGCACTTCGGCACTGAGCGCGTGCCGGGCAGAAACCCAGTGCAGTGTCGCCTTTACTCTTCGGCCGTCCGGGGCGTCTCCCCCGCGCGTCCGGGAATCGTAGGTGCAGTAAAGTTCGGTGACTTCGCCGGTCTTCTTATCCTTACGCACATCCACGCACGTGATAAAGTAGGCGTAACGGAGACGCACCTCACGGCCCGGTGCCAGGCGGAAGAACTTCCTGGGTGGGTTCTCCTCAAAATCATCACGTTCGATATAGAGCTCCCTCGAGAAAGGAACGCGGCGCACACCTGCAGCCGGATCCTCGGGATTGTTGACCGCGTCAAGTTCTTCAACGCCCTCTTCGGGATAATTGGTAATAATAACCTTGAGCGGTTTGAGGACGGCCATTCTCCGGAGGGCACGTCTGTTGAGATCTTCACGAAGGCTATTTTCGAGGACCACCAGGTCTATGACACTGTTGATTTTGGTAACGCCGACTGTATCACAGAAGGCACGTATTGACTCGGGTGTGTATCCCCGCCTGCGCAACCCCGATATAGTCGGCATCCGCGGGTCGTCCCACCCCCGCACCCGGTCTTCCTGGACCAGCTTGAGCAGCTTCCGCTTGCTCAGAACCGTGTACGAAAGATTGAGGCGGGCAAACTCGATCTGCTGCGGGTGGTGCACTCCGAGCTGATCGAGTATCCAGTCATAGAGAGGCCTGTTATTTTCGAATTCGAGCGTGCAGATAGAATGCGTTATGCCCTCAATAGAATCGGAAAGACAGTGCGCAAAATCATACATGGGATAGATGCACCACGTATCCCCTGTGCGGTGATGGGAGGCGTGCTTGATGCGGTAAATGGCCGGGTCACGCATCGTGATATTGGGGTGGGTCATATCGATCTTTGCGCGAAGGACCCTCGAGCCGTCCTCGAACTCACCCGCCTTCATGCACCGGAAGAGTTTCAGATTTTCCTCGACCGACCGGTCGCGGTAGGGGCTGTTCGTGCCCGGCCGGGTCAACGTGCCCCGGTACTCCCTGATTTCATCGGTAGTCAGGTCACATACGTAGGCATTCCCCTGCCTGATCAGCTGAAGTGCGTATTCATAGAGCCTGCCAAAGTAATCAGAGGCGTAAAACTCCCTTTCCTCCCAGTCAAAGCCGAGCCACCTGACATCCTCCTTGATCGACTCGACATACTCCACTTCTTCTTTGGAAGGATTGGTGTCGTCAAAGCGGAGGTTGCAGAGTCCGCGATAGTCTCGGGCGATCCCGAAATTCAGGCAGATGGACTTCGCGTGTCCGATATGAAGGTATCCGTTGGGTTCGGGCGGAAAACGGGTGTGTACCCTGTCTTCGTTTTTGTGGACCGAGAGATCGTAATCGATAATCTCCCTGATAAAGTTTGTAGAAGACGGTTGCTTTTCCACGGAATCTCCTGCTCTTTCTAAGCGGGTCTGTCTAGGCTTTTTTATGGGCGATGGCGATAACTGCAAACCCTTTTTTGCCCCCGGCGAACAGGTTCTGAATCTGAAGCATCCCTGACAGCGCCCTCTCAACCGCAGGAATCATCAGGGCCCTGGCAAAGACACTGCCATCAAAGGCGTTCTCAAACGAACTCTTCAATGTACGTTCCTGCGGATCGACTGCCTCAATCTTGAGCCGGCTGATGCTATTCATAACATGACGCAAATAATAGAGTACCGGAAACCCGAACATCTCCGTATGCCTGATCGTAAAGCCGGCCTCCTCCAGAAGCGAGACAATCGCCTCCTTTGAATAGCGGCGGTAATGCCCGAAAAAGATATCGTCCTTCATCATCTTTCCCGAAGGAACCAGGACAAAAAGGTTGCCCCCCGGCCGCATAATCCGATAGAGATGCCCGATAAAGGCACGGTCGTCCTTCACATGTTCTATAACATCGATACAGAGCACCGAACAAAAGGTCTCTTCTATCGTCGCAAGGTCCCGCTCTTCCACATTAAGGCCCTTTACCCGGCACTGCACGAGCGCCTCTTGGGAAATATCGACTCCCTTTATGTCATACTGCCGTGAAAGCAGCTCGAGCGTCTCACCCGTACCGCACCCTGCCTCAAGCACAGGATTTTGAAAATCGAATGCCTTCATCAGACGCAGTATTCTGGCGTGCAAATAGCTCTTGAAGTATTTCATAGAGGTGCCTTGTCTATGCCTCCTTTCATTATACGTTCCCGTGCCTCAACTCGTCAAGCAACCGAACGTGCCAGCTTTGCTGGCACATTCAGAACCTTCCTTGTGAGGTTCCTTGCTCCCGTAGTATACAGCATGTGAGTC
>JAFGGP010000037.1 GCA_016930485.1 Candidatus Omnitrophota bacterium
GAAGCAATCTCTCTTTTTGAGATTACTTCGGTCGCTTTGCTTCCTCCCTAATGACAGCACGAGATACTTTTTCAACGGTCTCAATTTAGATATTAAGGATTTGACTATATTATTTGGGTTTTAGATTTATTTAGGGTTTAGAGTTTAGGATTTAGGGTTTAAGACAGGTGACCTGGTGACTTAGAAGAGAGGAACAAAAAAAGAAAAAGACCGAGGAGTGCCGCTGTGAAGGCAAGTACCTGTGATATCGGAAAGACGTGTGAATGAGAAAGAATCCAGACGGCACCGCGGGGGTCACCCCGTAAAAACTCTATCAGAAAGCGGCTTATCCCATACAGCATCAGATACAGAGCAAATAGCTCTCCCGAAAAACGCCGCCGCGTTCTTCTCAGAAGTAAAATACCAAAAATGCAAAAAAGCGCCGCGCTTTCGATCAGCTGGGTCGGTATCACCTTCTGCCCTGCATAGATAACCGGTGACTCGGAAGGAAAGATCATCCCATACCAGCGGTCTGTGGGGCAACCATAACAGCATCCATAAAAAAAACACCCAAGCCGTCCCACCGCATGGGCAACGGCAATAGAAGGCGCCAGGATGTCGGCGACGGTCCAAAAAGGCAGCCGGTGCCCCTTCACAAAAAGGCTCACCACACAAAACGCGCTGATGAACCCCCCGAAAAATACGAATCCCTCGCGGGCAAAAAAGATGCGGGCCGGATGCCTCAGGAAATAGCCCCATTCCACAATAACATATAATAAGCGCGCCCCGACCAATCCGGAAAGAATGCCCCAGAAAAAGATGTCGGAGACGTCCCGGGATTGAATGCCCTGTCGCGGGGACTCGCGTAAGGCAACATACAAGCCAATCAAAAGGCCTGCTGCCATACAGAGCCCATAGGTATAAATGGTTAAGCCGTGAAAGGTGAAAACGATCGGATGCATATATTAATAACCGCATGTCGTCCGGCATAACGTATCCATGTACGTCGTGCCGGACTTATAACATAAAATACAAGAATGAGCTGACAAGAGTGGCCGTGCACAATGTCAGACAGATTACCTTAATGGCATCCTTCAAACCCAATTCACGAAAAAGCATAAAAGACGTGGCCATACACGGCAGATACAGTACCATAAAAACACAGGAGACGATAAGTTGCTTCAGGCTAAGATCGAATGGTGCCAATAGCGCTATTGATATATCCTTGCGCAGAAAACCGAGAATCATGATGGAGGTTACCTCGCCCGGCAGTCCGAACAGCTTCACTGTCACAGGGGTAAAGATCCGGGCAATCCATTCAAGCAAACCGAGGGTATCCAGGACATTGACAAGCGCTACGCCAAAGATGATAAAGGGGACGGCCTCATAGAGAAAACTCCTTACTCTCATCCACACTTTTTTACAAAGAATGGAAAGGCTCGGCAGTTGATACGGAGGTATCTCGACGATGAGCTCGGGGGCAATCCCTTTTAATACTTTGTTTAAGAAAAAAGCGGCTGAAAGCGCGGTTATAAACAGAATCAAAAATACTAGAAGAACATACCGGACTCCGTATCTCCCGAGTAACGAAAAGATCATGGCGGTCTGGGGCATACAGGGGGCTATCATAAGAAGTAATGCTACCGCCAGGATTTTCTCACGCCTGCTTTCAAGGACGCGCGTTGCCAGAAGTGCAGGAACCTTGCACCCCAACCCCAGAATGGTAGATATGGTAGCGAAACCGTGAAGCCCTATTTTGTGAAATATTCGGTCGGCTAAAACAGAAATTCGCGGAAGATAGCCGAAATCCTCCAGGAAACTTAGAATAAAGTAAAATGAAATAATGTAGGGAAAGACGACCACGAACGGTATGTAGATGCCGGTCGTCAAGATGCCGAAAGAATCCATGGCTGTGCCGCTCGTACCGATAAGAAGAGTCCTTGCGAGTTCGGGAAACGGCAACATCTCAAGAAGAAAAAGGAGAGAGGGATAATACACCTTCTGGTAGAGGGGCTCGGCAACAAAGGTAATCAGTCCCTCACCGATAAGGCGGATCAGATAAAAAGATGCGCTGAGCACCAGCAACGCAAGCAACATTCCGGTGACAGGACTCGTTGAGAACTCTGCGAGACGATCGAGAAACGTAGGATGCTTATGAACTACCTTTTGCATATCCTTGCTGATTTCTCCTATCACCTTCCACTTTTCTTCGTATGACAGCGGGGGCATCTGCGTCCGTCTCTCGGGTCTGTGCAGCGTCTCCTGAATAGCGTCCACCACCTCCCGCAGGCCCTCCCCTGTTAAGGCAACCAGCGGTATTACCGGGACCTTCAAAAGCCGGGCAAGGCGGCCGGTATCAATGCTGATGCCTTTCTGCCTCGCCAAATCCCATTTATTCAATACCACCACCATCGGGACAGCGCACTCAAGAAGCTGCAGGGTAAGATATAGGTTTCTCTCGAGATTCGTCGCATCAATCACATTCACTATAAGATCGGTATCTGTCTCATTGAGCATACGGCAGGCCACATCCTCTGCCTTGCAGGTGGGCTCAAGAGAATACGCCCCCGGCACATCGCATATCTCGAGCTTTTTATCCCCGAGCCAGAGAGTGCCCTGCGAATAGTCAACGGTGGTCCCCGGATAATTGGACGAAATAACGTCGAGGGAGGTGAGGCGGGAAAAAACAACGCTTTTTCCTACGTTGGGATTTCCGGCTAAGAGCACCCGAAAAATCCTGGGTCGCACCAGAATCCGCTCGGCCATACCCCTTCCCACGGCAACCTCTGTATTGTCCACCTTCATAACAACCGGTCCGCGAAAGCCCTTATTCGTAATTCGAACCTCCTTACCTATGCGCAGGCCCAGTCTTTCAAGCCGTGCGACAAAGCCGGGGCCTCCCGTGATTTCCTTGATGAACGCCTTTTCCCCTTTTTTTAGTTTGGTAATTGGAATAAGATCCATAACATCCTCTCGACTAAACTACTACGGTAACCGGGAAAAGCCCTCTGACCGAATTGGAAAGATACACCCGGTCGGCGTTAAAGAGATCCTCCTTCGTAATAACCGCCTCTTTGACCATTGCCGGATTCTTTTTCAGGATGTGCCGTCTGTATACGCCGTTCAGCAAACCACACTCGATCGGTGGCGTCAAAAGAAAGTCGTCCTTTTTGACAAATACGTTTGTTGTGGCCCCTTCGGTTACTTCGTTCTTTTCGTTAAAGAACAGGGCGTCGCTGTGACCCGATGTGCGCGCGCCGGCAAACGCCGCATCATAGACGGCACGGTGCGTTGTCTTGTGGAATAGAAAAATGTCGTTTGAATCAACCGGGTCAGGCCATAGCATGACTGTTTTTTTGCCGAGCACCTTTTGCTCTGGCAGCGGGCTGTACTCTATATGCACCGCCCCATACATATCGAGCGTAAGGCGAATCCGATAATGCCGATATGGCACAAAATACCGTCTCGCCCCTTCAAGAACGCCCCTGATGTGATCCTCTGTGTAGAGAAAACCAAAATATCGCGCAGACCCCCCGAGGCGCTCGAGGTGGAGCTCGAGAAGAAAATACCCGTTTTTCGGGTGCCACAGCATAGTTTCCAGGAGTCGGAAGGTGACCGGTTTCTTTACTAAAAACTGGGCCTTGAGCAGGCACTCTTCATATTCATTGATGGCGTCCGAGTCATAGACAATCCCGCTTCCGATGCCCATGCGGCCTATGCCCTGCTCTTTATCAAGTACGGCCGTCCGTATGGCCACATTAAAAAGCGCGCTGTCATCCGGGCAGAATAATCCTATCGCCCCCGTATAGACATCCCTCGGCGCAGGCTCCAGGTTATCGATTAACTGCATGGTCTTTATTTTCGGCGCCCCGGTCACCGAACCGGAGGGAAAGAGCGATTTCAAAAACCGGGTATAAGAAACAGCGTCGTCCAGATGTCCCTCTATGGTCGAGGTCATCTGAAATATATCATGATACGGTTCGACTTCGAACAACCGTTTTGTCTTTATTGATCCGGTCTTGCACACGCGCCCCAAATCGTTTCTGAGCAGATCAACAATCATGAGATTTTCGGCCCTGTTTTTCGGAGAACTCTCAAGCTCCCTTTTCCTGTCCTCGTCTTCACGCATAAAGCGCCCTCGCTGTGCCGTTCCTTTCATCGGCTTTACAATAACCGTCTCGCCGCATTTCTTAAAAAACAGTTCGGGTGAAATAGATACGATAGAGTAGTTCCGGATATTCAGAAAAGAGGCGTATGAGACGGGCTGTTTTTTTAACAGATCGGAAAAAAGGGAAAATGGGCTTCCCGCAAACGAAAAGAGATACTGGAATGTAAAGTTCACCTGGTAGGTAAGACCCTGTTCGATAAACGATTTGATGCGCTCTATTGCATGGGCGTACTGGGAAAAAGATAGTGAGGGATGCAGATTCCTGACCTCGTAGCCAATCTCTCCTAACCTTTCAAGATGGTGCAGCAACACAAGGTGGGCGTGCGGGACATCCAGAACAGAGCAGGGTTTTTTAAAGATCCCAAACCAGAGAAGCGGAAACTGAGAATTCTTCACCGTATAACATGCGTCAAAACCCTTTGCCGCCTCATACGACACATATCCGCCGGCATAATATCCCGCTTCCAGTGCCTTCTCGATAAGACAAAAGGCGGGACCGACTTCGTCTTGAGAGTACGCCGTTACGATAAAGCAGGGATCGGTGAAGATGTAGCTTCGGGTATTTTCGCCGGCAGGATGGGCCGATGCAAAAATAAAAAAATTCTCGTCGCTCTCGGTGAGACCGGCAAGCGCCTGTTTGAACGACAGTGAGCGAGACAGCGAACTCTGAAACGCCTGATTCTCTGCCGAAACATAGGCTCGTTCACGCAAGAGTGTGGACGGGGCGTCGAATTCGCGCATAGTCTACTCGCCTGCCAAAAAAAGCGGCATAGCGGCCGCAAGAAACGCCGCCTTAAAAAAATCTACCAATAAAAAGGGGTAGACGCCCAGCGAGACGGCAAGCCGCCAATTCCCGCCCAGAAGAGCCATCAAATGAGCGCATCCAAATGTATATATAATAAACGTCGTCCCGTAGAAACCGGCGCACCTGATAAAAAAGCTTCTCACCACCGCCGGCTGCCGCGCAATAACACCGGCCAAAAAGGCCCCCGGAATAAAACCAAGGATATATCCAAACGTGGGCTGCAACACAGTAAGGTATCCGCCGAGCATCCCTGAAAACCACGGCATGCCAACAACGCCCCACATAAGATACATAACCTGGCTCAGGGCGCCGAAAAACGGACCGAGCACAATCCCTGATAATAACACCGCAACCGTCTGCGCGGTGACCGGTACCGGGGTAAACGGTAACTGCAGCCTTATCTGAGCACACATACCGGTAAGAACCGCAAAGGAAATACTTAAGAGAAACTTGTAGAAACAATCGAGAGAATCGATGCGGGTGTGCACCCGCGCGCTACTTCCTGTAGTTAAAAACATAATTTCCTCCTTTAAATGAGACCATTACTTACGGAATGCAATGAAGTAAGTAATTTGGTCGAATGTATCCCGAAGCCCTCACAGAGGACAAGCCTACCGGGGAAAAAGTCAAAGCCCTTTTCCCGGTGTTCAGGCAAAAGACGTGTCGTTGCTCCAATTATAGTACGTTACAAGTATTATAATAGGATAAAGGAACCCGGGTTTCTTTTCAACGAAAATATCGGCTCCCCCCTTTTTTAAAATTCAATCGTAAGGCCTGCCTCACACCACCGCCCGGGCATAACCACATCACCCGCCCCTGTATAGGCTGTATCAAAAACGTTGGTTACGGTCAAAAAATACTCCGCGTTCCATCTCCTGTGAACCACCTTCCTTGAGAGACGTAGGTCGGTAAGAAAATCACCCCCTTTTCCTATCCGTTCTTCATAACGGGTGATACAACTTATCTGGAGATTGCCCGGCAGGATAAACGCCGCCTTCAAAAAGGCGGCATGTCTGAGATAATCCAGCACATATTTTGAATAAAGAAAATCGCTCCTCTTTTCCGTATAGAGGTATTGATAGCCCATTGAGCGCTCGCTGCACAACAAAAAGCCCCACTCCTTATGTACCAGAGAGCTTGCCACAATATCTGCGCCATCGGTGGTGACGTCTGAGAGATTATCCGCCTGCCATGCATCCGAGGTATCGTTGCGGCCCCAGTCAATAAGACTGGTGCCGTAACGCCGAAATACCGAAGAGCTTATCTTTGTGTGGCCGCATAATGACTCAAGCCTTAACTCGACCTCTCTGGAACGTTCGGGCGAAAGATGTTCATCTCCGAGATTCGCCGGACTGCGGTAATAGAGATCGGTAAAGCTGGGCACGCGAAAACCCTTCTGGTAAGACAGGATAAGTTCTCCAATCCGCAAGATATCCGAACGCAGCGAAATTCCCGGTGAGGCAAGCCATGCGTATTTTTCATAATAATCGCCGCGCATATGCGCGTCTATGGTAAGATTTTCTATCGGACGTATGGTACATCCCGCGCTCAGCGCCCCGTAGTTCCGCCGGTGGTCACCGAGACCGACACTGTCTATCCACTGTGAACCCGCATCAAAACCGAATGTTATTTCATGTTGCCCTATGAGGTGTTCGTAGACCGCGCCGGTGCCGAGCGAGTAATTGGTGGTATAGTTTGTAAAAACCGAGGGGTTACTCCGGTCGAGAAGAAACTTGCTCCAGTGTCTCCGAAGAAAAAAGCGGGAAGTCAACCGTTGTATTTCATTTTCCAGTACTCCCCGGAGAGAGAAAAAGCGCGTATCGGTATTGTCCTCCTGGTGGGGATAGAGATTGGAATAAGCGGTAGCGGCCCCGTAATGTCTCTTAGAAACACCAAAAATGCCCGTAAGATGGTCGGTAGCGCATACAGCCGAGACGGTTGTAACATCAAAATCCGTATCCTGCTGATACCCCGAAGAAGAGCCGTGCTCGACACTCAGGCGCGTTTTTATTCTCTCTGCCGGATACGATGCTGAGAACGAGGTCTTTTCCAGTTGATGTTCGCCGCCGACATGCAAAATCGATACGCTTTTTTTCTCAGGAGACGCTACTGCCAGATCGATAGCGCCGCCAAATGCCCCCGAGCCATAGAGGTGTGACGCTGCCTGACTCGTCATTTTTATATGTTCGATATCCTCAAGCGTAATCGGAATATCCATGGTGTAGTGCCCTGTCTGGGGGTCGCTTATCGGGCACCCATTGATCATCACGAGTACCTGATCAAAGCCCGATCCGCGGATAGAAAGATCCGACTGCACCCCGGGCGCACCCCGGGGGCGCGCATCGATAAACGGAAGATACTCGATTGTCTCAGGCACGCTATATATCGGTAACGAGGATAGCGCCTGGGCGTCCATTTTGTCATAGACGAACGTCTCTAGCGGCCCTGCGGATTTTTTGTCAGATTGTATGATAATCTTTTCGAGCGAGACGTCATTCTCTTCTGCAAAGGAGCAGGCAAAAACAGATAGCCCTGCTATATATATTAATGTAAACAGACTAATCTTTTCCGGTTTACAATTTCTCCAAAAAAACACCTTCATCACTCCCTACTCCTTTGGTTCCTGAGTATCGGCCGGTGTTGCAGCGCTGCTTAGTGGTGTAAAAGAAACATCGCCGTGAACGCCGTATGCATGCAAAAATCGTTTGAGGAGTTCCTCTTCAGAGGCCCTGACGTCATTCTGCAGGAGTCGTATCCAGCCACCCGCTATCATCCCATGCCCCCCCGCCTTTCCGATATGCTTCACCATGCGCGCGGCAAGAACCCCGGCGTGTGCCTTGCGGTTAAGTGTCCGGATAGAAAAAATAATTCTATCCTGGTAGAGGCCATAACAAAAGGCCCAGCTCACCTTTTCCAGTGAAAGCAGGAAGTCGCAGAACTGTGCTATTAAGTCAGGGTACGGGACCTGATCGATATGTGAAACAATGATATTTTTATGCACCCGGCTATTTTCAATTGCCTGTCCCAGAAAGGTAAAAAATGCCCTGCTTCTTTTCGGGTGCTCGATTTTCGAAAGAATCCGCTGGCTTACTTTCGGGAATAATTCAAGATAATATTTTTTGTCTAAGGGTGAGACCTCACGGCCCAACTGCTGCGTCTCTGAGCTGATGCCGTAAAATAAGGCGGTCGCAACCGCAGCGGGCACATCGATGTTAAGGGCGCTCAGATAGTCGCAGATAATCGTGGAACAGGCGCCAACGTCTTCCCTGATATCGGCAACGTGAGCCTTTGATTTTTTGAATTCCGGGTGGTGGTCAATAACAATATCGGGGAATATAGTACCGGGGAACGAATTATTTCCTGAGTGCGGCTGTGTATCGACAAGTATAAAGAGGGCGTTTTTTTTGATCTTGATCCGATCGACCAGGCTGAGCCGTATCTTCAACAGCCGCACCATCTCGACATTTTCATCGCGCAGGATTAACCCCCCGTATACTATCCGGGAGGAAACACCGAATCCGGTCTTTAGTAACAGCTGAAAGGCGCAGGCGCTGGCCAGGGCATCGGGATCCGGGTTGTCGTGGGTAAAGATGTAGGCCTTTTTGGTCTGCTTCCGGGCGACTATCTCTTGAATGGGCGTAAGATCAGCCATGAAGCGTTTCTCGCTGGTCAAATCATGCGGAAATTTTCTGTGCGCTTCAGCTGTGGTACTCCTGAATGCACCGCACAGAAAGTTCGTTTTTCAGGATCGATTCTATCCCGTGCACCGATGCCATCGCACCGGCGATCGTCGTAATAAGGGGGATGCCGAACTGAACGGCCGAACTCCGTATAAGGGCCTCATCCTGTTTTGTCTGTTTACCGGCAGGGGTATTGATAATTAAATCAATTTCCCTGTTTTTGATTAGATCAACGATATGCGGTCTTCCCTCGTAAAGCTTAGTTACCTCTTTTACCTCAAGACCGTTCTGCCTGAGGGCATGGGCGGTGCCCCGCGTAGCACACAGACTGAAACCCAGATCGGCCAGTTTCTTCGCAAGAAAAATGATCTGTCTTTTGTCTTTATTGCGCACCGTTATGAGCACCCTCCCCCTGGTAGGCAGCTTCTGGCCTGCCGCAAGCTGACTCTTGGCATAGGCAAGACCAAAGGTTTTATCAATCCCCATAACCTCCCCCGTGGACTTCATCTCCGGTCCGAGTACCGCATCCGCATTTTTAAACCGCACAAAGGGAAAGACCGACTCTTTTACCGCAACATGCCGTATCTCCGGCTCCCTAGTAAACCCAAGAGATGTGAGTGTCTTGCCAATCATAACCTTGGTCGCCAGATCCGCAAGAGAGACGCCGATCACCTTGCTGACAAAAGGAATGGTGCGGCTGGCCCGCGGATTCACCTCAAGGACATAGACCGTATCATTTTTAATTGCATACTGAATATTAATAAGGCCTTTAACCTCGAGCTCCTTTGCCAGTGCATAGGTATTGCGCTTTATCTCTTCGATAATCTCTTCGGTCAGTGTATACGGGGGGAGTACCATGGCACTGTCTCCCGAATGAATACCGGCCTCTTCGATATGCTCCATAATACCGCCGATGACGGTCGTTGAACCGTCCGAGATGGCGTCCACATCGACCTCGACCGCCTCCTCCAGGAATTTATCGATTAATATAGTTCTATCCGGAGCCGCCTCGAGGGCCTTTTCTATAAACCGGGATAGATCTTTTTCGTCATAGACAATCTCCATCGCCCTTCCACCAAGCACGTATGACGGTCGTACCACCACCGGATAACCGATCTCTGCGGCCGTCTGCCGCGCCTCTTCAAAAGAGGTGGCAATGCCGTTTTCCGGCTGCGTCAATCCGAGCTTCTTGAGTATCTCCTGGAAACGTTTTCTGTCCTCGGCCTTGTCGATCGAATCGGACGATGTCCCCAGAATAGTAACGCCGCAGGCAGCCAGAGGGACCGAGATATTGAGAGGGGTCTGCCCGCCAAACTGCACAATGACCCCGATCGGCCTCTCGATATCTATAATATGAAGAACATCTTCTACAGTAAGTGGTTCAAAATAAAGCTTATCCGATGTGTCATAATCGGTGCTCACCGTCTCGGGATTGCAGTTTACCATGATGCTCTTGATGCCTTCTTCTCTGAGCGCAAACGAGGCGTGACAGCAGCAGTAGTCAAATTCGATGCCTTGCCCTATTCTGTTCGGCCCGCTCCCTAAAATGACAACCTTCTTTTGTGCCATATAAACCCCTCGATATCCCCTTTCTCTTATACTGTACAAATTGCGCACATTGTACCAAAGCAAATACCCGGAAGCAAACAAATTATTGAGTCCGTGAGATAGTGTCCTCTCTCATATGAAAAGGATGTACGTGCTTCTTTTTCGGGCGATTTCCAGGCATACGAGGCTGTGACAGCTGTCCCATAAACCGGGGCTATCCGTATGGATATAGGATGTAAAAAAGAAGGCACGTTGTGAACAAAACCCATAGACCAGGCGTTATCTCCCGATATCTGCCGGTCGCCACCTTGAGAAGCGGATAAACGATAAAACCGGCAGTAATGCCGATGCCGATATTATAAGTGAAACTCATGAGAACGATGACGCAAAATGCCGGAATCAGCTCAGTAAAATCATCAAACGGAATTAACGTAATCGGTTTAAGCATCAAAAGACCTACCATGACAAGGGCCGGTCCGTAAGCGCAGGGGGGCACAATTGTCAAAAACGGGGCAAAACAGAGTGTCCCCAGAAACAGGATGGCTGTAACAACCGCTGTAAGCCCACTCCTGCCCCCTTCCTCGATGCCGGTGGCGGATTCGATAAAGGTTCCTGCGGTCGTCGTTCCCAGGAGTGCGCCGAACATGGTCGAAAGCGCGTCCACCAGCATCGGTTTTTCTACCTCAGGAAGATTACCTTCTCCGTCGAGAAAACCTGCCCTGGCCGACACCCCGATCAGGGTACCCATTGTATCGACAAAGTCCATCAAAAAAACGGTCAGAATTACCGAAAAAAATCCCCAGCTCAGGGCACCCGTAATATCCAGCTTGAAGAGTGTCGGCGCAAGTGAAGGAGGTAGCCCCACCAAACGCTCCGGAAATACGGTAATTCCGCAGACGATAGAAAGCAGGGTCGTTGTAATAATGCTGAGAAGAATCGCCCCTTTTATCTTGCGGATCATCAGAATGGAAATAAGCATAAAACCGAAGACGCCGATAAGAACCCCGGTATCATGCATGTTACCGACCCGCACCGGGACACCCCCAACCCCACCTCGCACTATGCCGATCTGGTTCAGTCCGATAAAGGTGAGAAACAGGCCGATTCCGACGGCAAAACTGTACTTAAGGGACACGGGAATCGCATTGATGAGCCAGCCTCTGATCTTAAGCAGCGTCAATACGGTAAAAAGCAGCCCGCCGATAAAAACGGCCCCTAATGCCGTCTGCCAGCTATACCCCAGGATCTTTACGACGGTAAAGGCAATAAAGGCGTTCTCGCCCATATACGGGGCGATAGCAAAGGGACGCCTGGCATAGATGCCCATACACAATGTCCCGAAAAACGCCGAGAGAATAGTTGCTACCATCGCCGCCCCGAGCGGTATACCGGCAGCCTCCAAAATTTTCGGGTTGACGATAACGATATACGCCATGGTCATAAACGTCGTGATACCGGCGGATACCTCGGTCCTGACGTCCGTGCCCAGTCTCTCAAGCCCAAAGTAGCGGTATAGCCATGCCGTTGTCTTATACATATAAACCGCCTCGTTGGTTATCGCAACCGAACCGCCTTTTCTCTTCCAGACGGCAGCACAACCGTAATCTTTGGTGATAAGAACACCCCATCCAGGTGACAGCCAGCCGCTACCTTCCCCCCAAACGACACATTATTGCCCAAGGCGATATGGGCCGTCTTCAGGGCCTTTTCATCCTCAAGAACAACCCCTGTCATACGGGCCCGCGGGTTTAAGCCGATGCCGAGTTCCGCAATAGTGCGGCCTTTCCTGCCGAATGGCCGAAGAAGCCTTTCAAGCCTCGAGGAGCTAATGGCTGTTGCATACCCGTCTTTGACGGTAATAGTGACAGGTTTGTGCAACTTACCAAGGCCGGCAAAGCTACCGTCAATCACCAGTCTGCCGTTTGTCGTACCCTCCCGGGGGCTCAGACACACCTCGCCTGCGGGCAGATTGCCAAAGGCACCGGTCTCCAGATAGAGTCCGTTATCGATACAGATACGCCGTCCGCCGATCTCCATGGTAAGGTCGGTCCCGCCCGGGGCAGTAACGCGGATCCGGGAGGCCTGTCTCAACCGAGCAGCGATTCGCCGGGCATGTTTGTCAAGCGCCGCATAATCTATGTGAATAGACCGGCGCAACACCTCAAGGGTTACTGACGGTAACGATGCGATGCGGACCCCGTATTTTTTGCATGCCCTATTCCGTGCCTTTGTGTGAGAAAGAGACCAGGAGGTCAGAAGAAACACGATATCGGCGTCCCTCATTGCGCGTGCAACAAGACGGGGAGGCTCTTCACCATGCATTGTACGGGACCTCATGGTGATAAGGGTTGCTTCGATGCCCAGGGAGAGGCAATTATTAAACAAGAGAGTCGCCACGCCACACAGTATCTCGTCGGTCACGAGAAGTACCGACTCGCCCCTCCGGTGACCTAAGCACGTCTTCAGCATGGTCTCGGTTATTCTCTTCGGTAACATCTGAGTATGCATAGAGATAGAGTATCTATTCGATGTCGCTGATTACAGGACGTAAAAGAAACTTCAGGAGTGCAAGAATGGTAACCGCGAGTGCGACAAAAACAACCTCTGATATATTCCACCCGCGCAACACCAGAGAGAACGGGATAACGGCTGCGGGTACATTAAGGCACCGGAAGAGCGACATCAAAAAAACTGCAAGAAAGATGGAGCCGATGGCAGCCGCGTAAAGACCCAGACCGACTGAGAGCGCGTATCCAAGAATATGCACGGGAAGAAAAAATGCAAAGAGATAGCCCGACAGAAACGAAAAGGCATGCCCAAGAAAAAGACTCCTGTGCGTTACCATCGGACTGTGAGACATAAAGAAAACAGCGATGGCATTAAGAATTAACGATGAGGCAATAATGGGGGTGGTGTTAATGTCCGCAAAATAGACGATACAGCTGATCGCCCCTGCGCTGAGAAATCCCTTCAGGAGAGATTGCGATACGTCGTGTTTCCAGTGAATATCAGCAAAAAACATGGTCGGTCCCGGGCGGCACAGAAGGCAGATGTGCGCGTTCCTGCAAAAATTTCTTGATCTTTAACTGACATCGTTTAACCTGAGAAATAAAACCTTGTTTCATATCCGTCAGCCTGTCGCTGATGTACGGCCATAGCCGCTCCCAATGCACCTCTAACTTTGAACTTTCATAGGCCTCGCCGATAGTTGTCTGCGGCTTCACCTTTTTGAATGTCACCACATCGCTCGATTGAATTAAAAAAAAGAGTGACAGGGTAAGCAAAATGGCGACAACGGTTACTTTCATGGTGAAACTCATCGTTTATCTCCTTCCAGCTGTATGCTGAGCTCTTTCTGTACATCATTAAATATATTTTCCACCTTTTGCAGTTCGTCGAAGAGATCGTCATACATCTCTTCTGTGACCTCGAAAGGTATGCCCGCAGCAAGAAAGAGATCCTTGGCCGCCTGAAGTTCCAACGAAGGAAAAGAAAAAAGAGGGGTCCCCACCAAAAGGTTTCTGTCGACAGGGGCAACGCCATAGCCTTTGCCCTGATAGACGAGGAGCAGCTTCTCCCCATTGTATTTCATAATAGTTGAATAAAAATCCTCATCGGATATGGTACGCAGCTGCAGCACGACAGGAAAGAGCGCCGGGACCTCGGGTAATGAGCGGGAGGCGACAAAGTAGGTTGCCTTATCAATGGCGTCCTGATCAAAAAGCGGCTTATCCTCGAGGACATAATGCGACGAGTCGGCTCTATCAAAAAGCTCCCAGGAGCCGGGGCGGCGCGTCTCGCTCACCACGTAACAAACCATCCCCTCGGGGACAGACCGGTTTTTATGTGCAGCCTCGCAGCCGCCTGCCGCTAAAAGACAGAGGGCGATAAGTAACAGGTGGCGGCTATTCAGCATCCGTCCGCCCCGGCAGGGCAACTGCCTGATCCGTCTCCAGCTTTTTTCGTTCCTCACCGAACGAAACCAGATTATTTCCGTCAAAGTAGAGATATTTATTCTTCGAGAAATACTGGTAATTTACGGGGATTTCTGGAATCCGCCCAAAATAAAACCATTCTTCTTTCATCCTGCCTATTTCATTATAACCAAGTACAGTCACCTCGTCAGGCTCTCCCCACACCATCCTGACCTCTTCCTTGTCCATTCCGAGCCTGAGATGGGCCTCCCCTCGAAAGGGCACCCTGATGCTTACCTCCTCATCGGTCTTAATCCCTGAGGTGCAACCGGCGCCTGATATAAAAAGACACAGACACGCAAATACCGCATAACTCGCCCTTCTCTTCATACGCCCCCTCCTTTAACCCAATAGAGACATAACAGTGATTGAGGTTTGCTGAGCCTCTCGCCTTTTTTCCAACGAGGGGCCCTCTATTCTGCGTGTCATGCCTCTTTTGATTTCTGCTCCAGCACATCCAAAACACTGTTCAACGAATGGGCCAGCGAAGACAGCTCATCGCCTTTTCTGAATGTGATTCGAACCGAATAATCACCTGATGCAACTCTATGAAGTTCTCTGTCCAGCCGGTGCAACGGACCCGCAAGTCTATGAGAGGCTAATACCGTTGCGACAAAAAGCCCTATCAGCGCCAATGGGGCAATAACCATCAGCACTTCATTGGTGCGCCGCATTGCCGGAACAAGATAATAGAGGATAATCTCGGGTATCGCCATCTGATTCATCGTCATCAGATAGATGAGATAATACACAAAGGCGGCGCCCACGATCAATGGAACTATGGCAAATGAGACGTACTGAAACTGAAGTTTTTTATTCACAATAAACTGCCTTCGTTTTCTCATAACACAACCTCCTTGATCTACTGTCATCAACGAGATAACAGCTTATTTATTTTGGGAGAAGACGTAATACCCCACTTTAATATCATCAAAAAGCGCCTCCGCGGAGCTTTCGGTCCCATCGGCATCGCTCATAATGGCAATGGCCCGGACCCGTTTCGGAGGCTCTGCACCGAATGCCATGACATAATCATCGTGAATATTCCTTTCCTCGATACACCATAATCCTTCTTCGCAGTCACCCGAACGCACAACAATAATCTTTATATTTTCAGCGGCACCCGTTAAGACGCTCTCTTTTTCCTGGTTCCTATCCCAGACGTACTCAAGAAACTTTGAACGAGAAAAACTGATACCGGGAAAGCAGACATAAAGTCGGGCGGGATAATCGTCAAATTCCGGTGCCGGTTTGTCAGGAAACTGTACAACACTCCATTTCCAGCTCACCATAGGCAGCTCATCTATATCAATAGTCACTTTTCTATAAATGGCGGAACACGCCTTTATACTCCTGGAGTGCAAAAAACCGTTATTGCCGATATAGTCTATCCAGTAAGCCACCTTTCCGTTCAATACCTTTTCGCTCCAGTCCTCCAGTTCGTCCTCCTGAGAAAAGGCAAACCACTCCAGTGGCTCCAGAGGCGGGATAGTGCTATATGCAAGAGCAGCGCAGATTAAAAGCGCCAAGAGGGGGAGAGGTGCAATAGGATACAGAAACGGTCGTTTCATCATAACATCCTCGGGTAGTTAATCTTAACACACTGTCGGCGTTTCTTCAAGATAAATTACACGAATATCTCTTTATCCATTACCGGTAACCGGCCGGGGTGAGACAGATCAACAAAATTGACTAATCCGTTAAAAAATGATATAGTTGCGCCAATGAATCACGTCTCTCCTCTTCTCTTTTTCCTGGATCTTCTCTATCCCCCCCGATGCGGCGCCTGCAACCGATTATTGACCAGCGGCATGCCGAATCAGATATGCCCGCGCTGCATGCAGGCCATCCAGCTTATTTATCCCCCCTTCTGCAAAAAATGTGGCGTCCCCATTCCTAACAATATTAAATATAAAGAGTTGTGTGGCCGGTGCAAAAAGGGCGGGCATTCCTTTGACCGGATCTGGTCATGCACTGTATACGAAGGAGTGATGGCCCGGATCATCCGGCAGTATAAATATCACAAGAAAAGACTGCTCAGTCATGATCTGGTGCAGTTGATGATTCGCTTTGCTGAGATGCACATCCCCATGAAAGACGTTGATGTCGTTCTCGCCGTCCCCCTTCATCGAAAAAAAGAATATGCGCGGACATTTAATCAGGCCGAATATATCGCCAGGCCCTTCGCACAATATTTTAACAAAATATATTGTCGGGATGTACTGCGCAAAGTCCGCTACACAGAAAGTCAAAGCATGCTGACAAAAAGCGAGCGTACCCGTAACGTGACGGCCTCCTTCAGACTGTACAACAGACATAACGTAGCGCAGCGGCATATCCTACTGGTGGATGACGTCCTTACCACAGGCGCCACTATTAACGAGTGCGCCAAGATACTCATCGCCGGTGGCGCAAAAAAAGTATCCGCCTTTGTCGTGAGCAGGGGCATATAATATGAAAATTATCGGACGGTATATCCTTGCAGAGCTTGCCTGGCCGTGGTTTTTCACCCTGTTTGTTCTTACCTTTGTCATGCTTATGGGCAATCTGATTAAGGTAACCGATTTGATTATCAATAAGGGTATCGGACCGCTTGACATCGCCAGGCTTTTTGCATACTTCATTCCTTATCTTTTGACCTACACAGTACCGATGAGTACGCTCATCGCGATACTGCTCACCTTTGGAAGACTGGCAAATGATAATGAAATTATTGCCCTCAGGTCGAGCGGCATGAACCTGGCAAAACTGCTTGTGCCGTTACTGGCAGTCGGGGTAATTCTCAGTCTGGGAGGGACAATGATTAATGATCGGCTGCTTCCCATGGCCCATTTTGAATCGCGAAAAATCATAAAAAATATAGCAGCGAAGTCCCCGCTTGCCTATCTGGAGGCAGGTACCTTTGTTAAGGATTTTTCGCACTACATTCTTTTCATTTATGAAATCAACGGCCATGCATTAAAAAATGTGCGCATCTATGAGCCAAAAAAAGACGGGCCAACCCGCACCATTATAGCCGAAGAGGCAACGGTTGTCCCTATGCCCCATAACGAAGGGATTGTCTTAACGCTCTTTAACGGGACCAGCGACGAACCAAATCCGAGAAAACCGGGGAGTTTTTATAAATTAAACTTCAAGAAATACACCATTGCGTTAGATCTTTCTGAGGCGCTTGCTGAAGATGCATCCGTCAACAAAAAACCGTCGGATATGAATATACAGGAAATACTTCATGAAAAAACAACGCTCGACGCAATAGGAATCGACACCAAGCCCCTCGAGACCGAACTGCATAGAAAAATTTCTCTTGCCTTTGCCTCGCTCTGTTTCATTATCCTGGGCTTTTCCCTGGCGTTACTCACAAAACGCTCTGAGAAATCGATAGCGTTCGGCATCGGGCTGCTCATTATTGTCAGTTACTACGTTCTGCTTGCCGGTGGGAAAGCGTTGTCGCTGAAAGGTGTCTTTGCCCCATCGTTGTGCATGTGGACTCCGAATATCATAGCACTCATCGCGGGTATAGCGCTGTTTAAACACGCAAATCGCTATTAACAGAGGCGGATAAGCGCGGATGAAACTCATCGATAAATACGTAGTGCAAGAATTTATGCCTGTCTTTGTCATGGCGCTCGGCGGCTTTTTTTCACTTTTTGCCATTATCGATCTCTTTTCACATCTTGACGAAATTCTAAGAAATCAGGTGCCATTTGCAATACTTCTCGACTATTATGGATCCATGGCCCCGTATGTATTCGTGCAGATCACACCCATCGCCCTGCTTTTAGCCAGTCTGTATGTGCTGGGTAATTTTAACAGACATAAGGAACTCCTGGCGGCTACCGCATGCGGCATCAGTGTACGCCGGATGATTCTTCCTATTTTTTTCATTTCTCTTCTTATGAGTCTGTCTATCTTTCTGGTTGATAACACCTATGCCGTCAAGCGACTCGGTCGTGCCACGATGATCGAAGACAATCAGATTAAGGCAGAGGAAGACAGAGTGGAGCAGAAATTGCTTGAGAACATTACGTTTTACGGTAGCGAAAACCGACTCTTTTACATAGGATTATTTGATGTCGAACATAATCTTATGACCGACATTACTATCCTTGAACATGACAAGAACAATACCGTAACCTCAAAGATATTTGCCTCTACCGCAAGTTGGGCTCAAAAAAAGTGGAGATTTTATCATGGAATGATCATGTCGTTGGATAAAAACGGTCAGCTCAAGGGCAATCCTTTTGTATTTGATGAAACGATTATTCCGATTAGGGAGACCCCGAACGAACTTATTACCGGAATATCTCAGATAGAGTTTATGAATTTCAGGGAGTTAAAGGCGTATATCGCGAAACTGGGAGGAAAGAACAACGGTACCACACGGCGGTTGCTTGTGGAGTTATACTATAAAACAGCATTCCCCTTGAGTTGTATCGCCATACTCTTTGTAGGAATTCCTCTGGGGGTACGAACCGAACGGGGCGGGAATGTCATGGGGTTCGGTAAAAGTATTATAATCGGTCTGTCGTATTACGGGATGCTTGCCGTGACAACCGGCCTTGGGAAAGGCGGGCTCTTACCCCCTCTCGCGTCGGCCTGGAGCACCAACATTTCCTTTATGGTGTTCGGGGCGTTTCTCCTGAAACGGGCAGCAAATCCCCACTGATACTACCGGCGCGTTACGTCCCTACATTCCAGCTTTCGAGGTACTCTTTCTGCGCGGGAATTAAACGGTCTATCCGAATACCCATCGATCTCAGCTTGAGAAGGGCAATATTTCCGTCGAGTCTTTCCGGAACGGCGTATACCCGTTTCTCGAGTGCCTGATGGTTCCTGTAGATATACTCGGCCGAAAGGGCCTGGTTGGCAAAACTCATATCCATTACTATGGCAGGATGCCCCTCCGCGCATGCCAGATTCACCAATCTTCCCTCCCCAAGCACATAAATGCGCCTTCCGGGCAGGGTATATTCTTCGACATTCTCTCTGACCTCTCTTTTTTTCTTGCTCATCTTATGCAGTGCCGCGATATCGATCTCGACATTGAAGTGCCCGGAATTGGCCAGAATCGCCCCGTCTTTCATCTTTTTGAAGTGCTCGGCACGAAAAACCAGGTTACATCCGGTAGCAGTTATAAAGACATCCCCGATTCGTGCGGCCTCATTCATCGAGCAGACCTCAAAACCATCCATGAGCGCCTCGAGGGCCCGCACCGGGTTAATCTCACAGATAATAACGCGCGCACCCATTCCGCGGGCCCGCATGGCAATGCCGCGGCTACACCACCCATAACCCGCAATCACACATATTTTTCCGGCCAAGAGAATGTTGGTGGCACGGAGAATGCCGTCGATCGTCGACTGGCCGGTGCCAAAGCGATTATCAAAAAAGTGCTTCGTCTGGGCATCATTTACCGCAATAATCGGAAAATATAAGAGATTCTGTTTCTCGAGGCTTTTCAGTCTTATCACACCTGTTGTCGTCTCTTCGGTCCCGCCGAGGATCTCGGTAGAACCCTGCTTCTTTCGTTTTCCATGAAGCGTCGAAACCAGATCCGCACCGTCATCCATGGTAATATGAGGGTGTATATCCAGGACATTATTGATGTGCTGGTAGTACTGCGTTCGATTCTCGCCGCGGATCGCAAATGTTTTAATACCATAATCCCTGACCAGAGACGCCGCAACATCATCCTGCGTACTCAGTGGATTGGAGGCGCAGAGGACGACATCGGCTCCTCCTTTTGTCAGGGCGATGGCCAAAACGGCCGTCTCTGTAGTGACGTGAAGGCAACAGGCAATGCGCACACCCCGTAATGGTTTCTCCCGGGAAAATCGCTTCCGGATCAGTTCTAATACAGGCATCTGATTGTCCGCCCACTCGATCCGTTTTTTTCCTTTAGGTGCAAGACGTATATCTTTAATATCGCTCTTCTTCACACTGCACTCCTCTCCGTTATAATGCAGGTTGCGGTGCCCTACAGACAGGAAGCCGCCTTCCTCAAAACAGGCGCTTTATCGACCTCTTCCCAGGAAAACCCCTCTCCCTCTCTTCCAAAATGCCCGTAACTCGCAGTTTGTTTATAGATAGGGCGGCGCAATTTAAGATCGCGAATAATGCCGTTAGGAGTCAGATCAAAATGCTCTCGCACCAGCTTAACAAGTTTTGGCTCGGCAATCTTGGCGGTTTCATAGGTGTTCACCATAAGACTCACCGGCTCTGCCACACCGATGGCGTAGGCGATCTGAATTTCGCATTTCACCGCCAGACCGGCCGCTACGATATTTTTTGCCACATAGCGCGCGCAGTATGACGCGGATCTGTCAACCTTTGTCAGGTCCTTTCCGGAAAAGCAACCGCCGCCATGACTGCCGACTCCGCCGTACGTATCCACGATAATCTTTCTGCCGGTGACCCCGGTATCCGCCTGCGGCCCCCCCACTTCAAAACGGCCGGTTGGATTGATATAGATCTTGGTTTTCTTGTCCATCAGCTCCTTCGGCACAATTTTTTTAATAACGCGTTCTTGTATATCCTGGCGCACCTGACGCATATCTACCTTAGAATCGTGATGGGCGCTGATCACCACCGCATCGACCCGTTTAGGAAAGCCGTTTACATATTCAACGGTCACCTGGCTTTTTCCGTCGGGGCGCAGGTAGCTGACGAGCCTCTCTTTTCGTACCTCTGCAAGGCGCCGTGTCAGTTTATGGGCTAATAAAATCGGCAAAGGCATCAGTTCGGGCGTCTCACTGGTGGCATACCCAAACATCATGCCCTGGTCACCGGCGCCCCCCGTATCAACGCCCAATGCGATGTCGGGAGACTGTTCCTGAATAGCGGTTACTACACCGCAGGTTAAGTAGTCAAATCCGTATTTTGCCTGCGTGTAGCCGATGTCGCGAATAGTGGCCCGGACAATCTTCGGGATGTTGACATAGCAGGACGTTGTGATTTCGCCGGCGACCATCGCCATGCCAGTTGTTACCAAAGTCTCACACGCAACTCTTCCGTTGGGATCCTCGCGATAAATCGCGTCAAGGACCGCATCAGAAATCTGGTCGGCAACTTTATCCGGATGCCCTTCGGTGACCGACTCCGAGGTAAAAAGGTACGACCGTTTTCTCATTAAAGACTCCTTTCTTATGAGCCGCATCGAGCCTTATCGGAAAAGAAAAGGCGGGATAACGGGATTGCATAACCGGTTTGTTACCCGGCTGGCCCAGCACCTATGATATCGTCTATTGCCTGTTGATATGTCTGGAGATTGCCGATATCATACCACCTTCCGGAAAAATAAAAACCAAAAACATGTGTCTGTGTAATAAGCCATTTAATATAGACGCCTGTCTGGTCTGGATTGTCGGTCGCGGCCAGATAATCAAAAACAAGGGGCACCGTATCTTTGGGGAAAAAGTAGAGGCACATGGAGACCAGTGTCGAACGCGGATGCGCGGGTTTCTCTTCAAGGGAGACCACCCTGTGCTGATCATCTATACCGACCACACCATACCGCCTGGCCGCCTCCCTCGAACCAACATCGTGCAGCGCAATTACCGGATACGGATATGCACTGACCGCATATGCAATAAAATCGTTTAAATTAAAGTCGAATATATTGTCCCCGGCCAAAACCAGGAGATCGTCATTGATGGCATGCTCCCTGATGGAAAACGCCAGATCGCCGACAGCGCCCAGTTTATCTTCTTCCGAGGTGGTGCCGTCGCTGAGAATCACGATCGGTTTAGATGCCGCCCGACCGGATGCCCATCGTTCAAATTGACAGAGAAATTTCTCGTTGCTGAGAATAACAATCTCGTCGATCTCCCTGGCTGCCTCGATTTTCTCTATGATTAAATCAAGGACAGTTTTTTTACCGATCGGCAATAGTGCCTTTGGCCGGTCAAGGGTCAAGGGGCGTAATCGCACTGCATATCCGGCGGTAAGCACAAGTGCTTTCATCGTAACCTCTTATTTTAAAGAAGGTTATAAACTAAAAGGGCCGAGCGATTTTTTTAGATGGTCGATTTTGCTGATAGGAGTCGGGTCCACCTCGTTGAGTAATGCAAGATAGAAACTGACAAAATCGCCTATGTATATGAGCGAAAAGAGCCGCGACAATAACCCCTTGCCGCGAGAAAATACCTCAAGCGGACGGACCTTGTTGTCACTCAGGATGCCTTTGACCACCTCGATTCTTTTTTTGGTGCGGTCGTATTCCATGCTGTCTCTCAACATGACCACTTTACAAGAATGCAGCAGTTCCTTTGGGTGTTCCCATCCGACAATCTCGTTATGGTTCATCTCAGGAAAATAGTGGCACCAGGCAAGCTGTTTGGCGTTCTCGGCTATCTGACAGCACCAGCGATAGGCAACGGCGTAAAAGACATCCGACGACGCATAGATAACGGGAAAGTTTTTCTGTAAAACCCCCGCGATTGTCTTTGCCAGATTTTCGGGGGCTTTAACCTCGGGCGACAGCTCCTCGAGCAAAAGAGAAATGGTATGGAGTGTCTCGGCGATCTGGGCATCTTGATTGTCTATCACCCCAAGCCTCTCGATAATTCTCAATGGTATGAGCGTCAAATAACCAAGGGCGCACCTCGGCGGCATGCCCGCGGGAATTTGCATATGCAAACATCCGTCCTTCTCTGAAAGCTCGTGAAGCCTCCCTCCGGAACTCACCGTTATCAGAAAAGCTTTCTTTTTCAAGGCCGCCCGATATGCCGAAAGTGTCTCCTCGGTATTGCCCGAAAAACTGAGTGCTATGGCTATCGTTTTGTCCGACACCCACTCCGGAACAGTATAACCCCGGTTAACAGCGACCGGGATCTCTAAGAATGGTTGGAGATAACTCTTCAGTAGCTCCCCTCCCATAGCAGAACCGCCCATGCCGAGAAAAATCATGTTTTCAAAAGACCTGTCTACAGGCTGCACGTTATATGACTGTGCTATAGTAACGGCCTTATCACACTGCTGCCTGAACCCCAGTAACAGGGCAAGCATATGTGATGTATCATATTTTTCTATGCGTTCTTTATCCATATCGTAATCCTGAGTGTGAAGTGGTGGATGGTCGAGGTGCCTCAACGTGCTTTCCCGGGCTCCGCCCGCATGAAAAATACTAGAGGAGGTCGAGCCCTGTCTTTTTCATCTCGCTATGAATGTAACTTTCTACCTCTTGTGTCGTTGATAAGGAAAGGGCGTGGGCCGCTATCTCTTTTGCCTTTGCGTATGAGACGCAGCGGATGATGTGTTTGACATAAGGCACGTTGACGGGAGAGGTGCTGAATTCGTCTAATCCCAGACCCAGAAGCACTAACGTATACAGAATCTCACCGGCCATCTCCCCGCACATCCCGACCCAGATTCCCGCATTATGAGCCGCTTCTATGATATTCCGGATGAACCGCAACACGCCTGGATGAAACGGCTCGTATAAATAGGCAACCTTTTCATTGACCCTGTCGACCGCAAGGGCGTATTGAATCAGATCGTTTGTGCCGATAGAGAAAAAATTGCATTCCTTTGCCAGAAGATCACACGTCACCGCCGCGGACGGTACCTCAATCATAACCCCCACTTCCATATCCTCATTAAACGGAACTTTTTTCTTTCTTAATTCCACCTTTGTCTTGCGCAAAATCGCCATTCCCTGCCGCAATTCATGCACCCCGGAAATCATCGGAAACATCATCTTGATGTTGCCGTATACGCTTGCCCGCAAAATAGCCCTCAGCTGCATAGAAAAAATATCCGGTCTGGCAAGACAGAATCGGATCGCCCGCCACCCTAAAAACGGGTTCATCTCCTTCGGTATTTCCAGCTGGGAAAGAAATTTATCGCCCCCCAGATCCAGCGTCCGTATAATGATCGGGAAAGGCTTAATCTCCTCGGCAACCTTCCTGTAGGCCAGAAACTGCTCCTCCTCGGTAGGCAGATCCTTCCGGTTCATATAGAAATATTCGGTTCTATATAGACCGATGCCCCTGGCGCCGTGTGCCTTGAGCGACGGAACTTCTTCAGGAAACTCTATATTTGCCGACAGCTCCACCGCATGCCCATCGAGGGTTTCCGCAGGCAAATCACGCAGTTTAAGGAGTGTTTTTTCGAATCGGTGTTTCTTTTGAAGTTTCTTCTTATAATCCTCTATGGCCTGCTTAGAGGGGTTAATGTAGACCTTGCCGATATCCCCGTCGACAATCAATGTGTCGCCGTGCGAGATATTTGCCGTCGCACTCTCCGCACCTACGACCGCGGCAATCTCCAGGGCCTTCGCTATAATGGCGGTGTGTGAGGTCCTGCCTCCGATATCCGTTACAAAGGAGATGACATTCTTGGTATGCATAGAGGCCGTGTCGCTCGGTGATAAATCGTAGGCCACCACGATCGAATTTTCGCTAAATTTCTTGAGCGTCTTTTTTTCCTTTCCCAATAAATTACTCAGGATGCGTTTCCCGACATCCTCGATATCCGCTGTCCTCTCCTTGAGATATTCATCATTCATATTCGCAAATACCCTGATATATTTTTCAAGGACCTTGCGGAAAACGTACTCAATGCACAGTTGTTCCCGTTCTACGGTGGTGATCACCTCTTCGATCAACATTCTGTCCTCGAGTACAAGAAGATGCGCGTTAAAAATCTCGGCATGTTCAGCGCCCATCTCCCGGGCAATCCTGTCCTGAATAGCGAGTATCTCGCTTCTCGTTTTAATCAAGGCGTCCTCGAAACGGGCTATCTCGCGGGCGATGCCCTCTTTGGTAACCTTACGGTAGAGGATATCAAAATCCTCGCTGTCAAGCAGGACTGCCGTACCAATAGCAATCCCCGGGGCAGCGGGAATACCGCTTAATACCTTGCGGGTCCGTTTTCGTGAGGTTCTATCCTTTCTCTCCACGATTCACTTCCTCTGTTTCATGCATCAGAATAAACTCCAGCGCCTGGAGGGCTTCCTCGGCATCGTCGCCGTAGGCCTCAAGGATTATCCGGCTGCCTTTGCCTGCTTCAAGCATCAAAATCCCCATGATGGACTTACCGTCGACGCGCTGCGAATCCTTCTCAACCACAATCTTGCTGGAAAACGTATTGGCCTTCTGCACAAAGATCGACGCGGGGCGGGCATGAAGGCCCTGGGAATTACTGATAATAATCTGCTTTTTTGCCTGCATCGTCACTGTCTCACGCCCCTTCTTTCTTCGATGCCTTAACACTCAACTCGGCATGCATCTTCCAGGTACCTGCCGGCGGAATGCGGATGACCCACCAGAAAAGTAGCGCAGAACCCTGTTCAATCTTCTCGATTCCCCCCTCCGACTCGGAAACCGTCTCAATGGGGAAATGCCACAACTGGGCCCCTTTATCAAAGGCAAAGGTCAGATCAAGCTTGTTCCAGTCATCCTGTATGCTGCATTCGTTCGATGCCTCACGGGCCCCTTTTTGTTTTAACTCGCTGTTCATAATCGAAAAATTGAACTCGACGCCGAACCGGGAAGAAAACTCCCTCTCACCGTCGTTATATATCTCGTAGTCAAGGCAGATAACCGGCTTCTTCGGACTGAGCGATATCGATTTTTTCAGGCCCACAGGATACTGAAAACCTTCTTTTCTTAAAAACCCCTTCCGTTCACACTGAACGCCGCAGCCCTTCTCACCCCTGATGAGTTCCGAACTGTACGGACGCTCGATAAAATCTCCGATGCCATCGATGGTGCCCCCGCTAAAGTCGTCAAGGCTGCTGGTGGTTTTAAAGAAATGGTCTATCAGGCAGCTTCTTCGATATGAGTCGTACAAGAGTTTTTTGGTGAGGTCCACATCCTTTGTCCCGAGCATCTCATGAATACTCGGTATCCCGTCTGCCTGCTTGGTTTCCTGCGAGGGACCTGCACCCTCTCTCATTTTTTTCTCGGCGAGCTCAAACAGTTTATCATGATATTTTTCATATCGTCTTGTTAATGTATTAGTCACATTCGTTGAGGTCGGCCAGTAATCAACCTCCTGGATGGCCCCTCCCTGCAGGGGATCGACAAAAAGTTTAATGGTGTCGTTCTGAAGAACGATTTCATTATTGCCGTCTTTATCGTAATCCACCGATTCAACGCTGCAAGGGCCCTCTTTGGTGTAGGCATCGACTATCTTCTCGGCTTCGATTAAATTGGTAAATACGCCGTTTCTCAGGTGATTTAAATAGAGACCCCCGAATACCCCGTGCCAGTAAGGGCAGTTCACCTGTCCGCGATATAAAAACCGGCGTGCTGCCGCTAGATCTTTTGCGCGTTTACCGGCCCCCTTGTCCGTTTTCTCCTTGCCGTTCGACAACTCATGCAGCTTTTCACTGATATGGAGCATCCGTTTATGCATATGATTGCTCTCGGGATATTTCGTAAGGAAATTCCTGAAATACCCTCCCGACCACTCCATCATCTCCTCGTAACTGGCACACGGAAAGTACACCAGTCCCCTCGGCGGGGTCGTCTGGATATACTCATTAAATGTGGTGGTGGTCACCCAGCTGTCGTTGCGTTCGAGGGCCGTAAAAAATCTCTCAAGCCATCCATCGCGATATACCCACTGATGGGTCCCTGGCCACAGCCCGAACTTCTCGCCGTCATCGGCAAAGGTAATGCAGCCGGCACCCGCCCTTGCCGCATCCTTGAGGCACTCAAGGGTAATGTCTGGTTCTTTGAACGGAATGGTGTATCGCAATGTCCTTGATGAGGAAAAAATAAAAACGGTATTTCCGTCCTCTTCGGTTATGTAATAATCATACACATCTCCGCCCTTGCCCCTTTTCTCGCCAAAATGGAAATCGTCTACTATGGTATATGACACCCCCGCCTCTTTTAACGTCTCCGGCAAGGCCGGTTCCCATACCCGTTCAGCCAGCCATAGACCACGCGGCGTAAACGAAAAATGTCCCTTCACATAATCGGACAGCCGGCTGATCTGTCCCAGTCTGTCCCTCTTGGGGATAATCGCAAGAATGGGTTCATAAAAGCCCCCCGTCATCACCTCAACCTGTCCGCGCTTGACCAACGTGGCAATCTTATCGAAAAACTCCGGATGATTTTCCTCGATCCATTCCAAAAGACTGCCCGAGTAATGCAGGGCAATTTTTATCTTCGGGTGGCGCGCCAGCGTTTCGATAAATGGGAGATAGGCCTTTTGATATCCCTCTTCAATCACCCAGCCAAAATTGCCGATGGGCTGATGACAGTGGATACCCAGGAGAAGCGTAATCTTTTGCATAAGAGGTGCCTCAGTTCGCCTTGATATCTTCTTCCCTGATTAAGTGCAGTATCTGCTTTTTGTCCTTCGCGTTCCTGAGCGCCTGACGCATTAACTTGTCCTTTAAAAAACGCGAAATACGGGCGAGCGCCTTTAAGTGAGGTCCTGTGGAATCTTCCGGGGCTACAAGGATAAAAAATATGTGGACCGGTTCCCCGTCGAGAGAATCAAACTCGACCCCCTCCTGCGAGATGCCCAATGCCGCCACCAGATGATCGACGCAGTTACATTTGCCGTGAGGAATGCCAACGCCCTGGCCTATTCCCGTAGAGCCCAGCGATTCCCTTTCAAGCAACACCTTGATCAGCGTTTCCTTGTGCTGGGCCGGCACCTTCCCCGAATCAATAAGAATATCCAGTAACTCCTCCAAGACATCCTTTTTTTTCTTTGACCCAAGACCTATTTTAATCGACTGTTCGGTGATTAAGTCCCCTATCTTCATGCAGCATACTCCTTTCTCTCTCGGTTGCGAGCATTGTCGGGAGAAGGCGCGGGGGAAATATACCAGAGATAGACCCCTCCCTTTTTCTCGCAAAAGACAGATGCCAATACACTAAACTCACGCTTAGGAAAAGAAGAAATATGGAGCGGGTGATCGGACTTGAACCGACGACAACCACGTTGGCAACGTGGGGCTCTACCAACTGAGCTACACCCGCTTATGTTCACAGTTCTCTTACTACAGTGGTGGGCAAGGAGGGATTTGAACCCCCAATCCTCGGAAGGAAATGGCTCCTAAGGCCATCGCGTATGCCAGTTCCGCCACTTGCCCCGGTTTGTGGTCCAATCCCCTGACGCACTCATCAACAATGCTATGTCTATCAGTAAAATGGTGCCCGCACAAGGAGTCGAACCTTGGACCTTGGGATTAAGAGTCCCCTGCTCTGCCAATTGAGCTATGCGGGCTAATGGATTAATATAGTAACATAAAGAAAAAAAAAGGTCAAACAATACTCACCCTGTCATGCAATTACTTACGGCTAGCATAACATACTACTAAAGAAAAAGTTACGAAGAAACAATCCCTTTTTGCGCCTCGTTTTCTTTGTATCGGGCAAAAAAATCTTCACAAAATGCGCCAAAGGTGTCCGTCGAAAGCGCGTGGCGTATCCTTTGAAAGAAACGGGCATAGAAACAGATATTATGCAGGCTCAGCATGCGGATACCCAGCACCTCTTCTATCTTCAAGAGGTGTCGTAGGTATGCCCGACTCATGGTGCAACAGGCATGGCACGTACACCCCTCTTCGATAGGTCTCACATCATCCCTGTAATATGCCGCCCGCAGATTAAGCGGGCCCTCATTGGTAAAGGCCTGCCCGTTTCTGCCGTTTCTCGTCGGAAGGACACAATCAAATAAATCTATCCCCGCATCGACGGCATGAAGAACATCCTGTGGTTTACCCACTCCCATCAGATGAACGCATTTCTCCCGTGGCAATAAACCTGTTACGTGCCGCGTCAGGTCATTCCTGAGTTTGGCAGATTCCCCTACGCTCAATCCGCCGATAGCATACCCGTCAAAATCAAGCTCGAGGAGTTCCTTAACGGCCTCTGTCCTCAGCCGGAGACACATGCCGCCCTGAATAATGCCGAATAAGGCTCCCGGGGAGGAAAAATGCCCTTTTTGCTGCTTATAGTGCCTCAGTGCCCTCCGGGCCCAGAGACCGGTTAATTCCACCGACCTGGCCGCTTCCTTCTCTGAGGCATTATGACCAACACACTCGTCGAGAATCATCATGATATCGCTGCCCAGATTGAACTGGATATCCACTACCGCCTCAGGGGTTAGAAAATGGGTCGAGCCGTCGATGTGGGATGTAAAGCACACACCGTCCCGGGTAATCTTCCGCAAGGGAGACAGGCTATAAATCTGAAACCCGCCGCTATCGGTAACAATAGGCCTGTCCCAGTGCATAAAGCGATGCAATCCCCCCATCTCCCGAATGTACGGATCCCCGGGCCTCAGATACAGATGGTAGGCATTTGCGATGAGCATCTCTATTGAGCAGTCGACCAGCTCCCAGGAAGACACCGTCTTTACCGCCCCTATCGTCGCAACAGGCATGAAGGCGGGTGTGTGAACCGTACCATGCGCTGTCTTAAGAACTCCCGTACGTGCTAACGACCCAGAGGCTTTTTTGATGATAGTAAATTCGAACATGTTCAGCCTTCGCTTCAGCCTCAGCCTTCAGCCGCTGAGGGCTGAGTGCTGAAAGCTGATGGCTTACACAATATACATGGCATCCCCATAACTGTAAAAACGATATCCCCTCGTGATCGCCTCCTGATATGCCCGCTGCATTGCCTCGGTTCCGGCAAATGCACACACAAGCATAAAAAGACTGCTCCGGGGCAGATGAAAATTCGTGACAAGGCCATCCACTACCTTAAACTCGTAGGGGGGATAAATAAACAGCCCTGTCCTGCCCTGGGAGGGGCTAACCAGATAACCAGCACCATCCGGATCGCGGTATGCCGCTGACTCAAGGGCTCGTACCGTTGTGGTCCCCACGGCGATAATCCTCTTTTTATCCCGCCGCGCCCTGTTGATAACTTGCGCGGTGTCATCCGGAATCTCCAGGCGCTCGGCCTCGAGCCTTCCTGAGGCAATTTCGCGTCCGGTAACAGGTTTAAAGGTGCCGTACCCAACATGCAGTGTCAAATAGACAATCCGCACTCCTCCTTTGGCAATCTCGTCCAGCAGACGGGTTGTGAAATGCAAGCCTGCGGTCGGCGCGGCAACAGCCCCGTCCTTCTCGGCATACACCGTCTGATACCGCTCTCTATCCAGTGGGATAACGGGCCGCTTGATATACGGAGGAAGTGGGACGGAGCCGCACTCCCTGATCGCCCGATAACAGTCACCTTCGGCGTAAAACCGCACACGTTTTTTATTCGCCTCACCGTTTTCTCCGGTAGCGGATATAACCTCACCGATCAACCTTCCGTTGCCAAAGGCAATGCGGTCGCCTGCGTTAAGGTTTCGTGCCGGCCTCGCAAGCACACGATAGGTCTCGCCCTCTTCCTCTTCCAAAAGAAAAAGTTCTATTTTTTTCCCGCCTTCCGCCTTCCTGCCGAAGAGTCGGGCCGGGATGACCTTGGTGTTATTTAAGACCAGCACATCGCCCTCGTTGAAAAAACTGCCGAGGGCGCTAAAAATAGTGTGGGATAAACGGCCGTCTGCCCGATTCATAGTCAAAAGACGCGAACCGCTCCTCTGGCCGGCAGGAAACAGGGCGATACGTTCCTGAGGGAGTTTAAAATCAAACTGTGACATGTCGACCGTTCGAGTCATATCAGTTTTCCATTCGTACCAGCTCGGCGCCGGCATAGTAATGCTGGAGTATCTCTTCATAGGTACGCCCTTCTTGGGCCATCCCGAAGGCACCCCACTGGCATAATCCGACCCCGTGACCCCATCCCCGCCCCTCAAAAAAGACAGTATCCCCAGAGACCTTAATCTGAAACCGGGTGCTTTTAATGCCCCGGTCTCCCATTATCTCCCGAAAATTCTTTGCCGGTATTCTAACGGTTTTGTCCTGTGCCGTATCGAGATACAACTCCTGGAGTCTGCCAGAGTCGTCTGCCGGCCCGGTATGAATGGATCGAGAACCGGTAACAGGGTAGCCGCTCTCCTCAAGGCGCCGAACAATCCCCTGAAGCGTCGTTTTGTAATGCCAGAAACTATAGGGTGACCTTCCACAGAACCGACAGCTCACCCCCTTAAGCGGTCCAGCGGTGATATTCCAGAGCCGGGAGGCATCTTCCGTGTGCCCTCCGCAGCATGCATGATAAAAGGCCGGGAAGATCACACCGCCTTCCATAAGAACAATGCCCCTGGTTTCGTTCACCGCCCTTGAGGTGCGCCGTCTCTCCATGCTCATACCCCCGTATAGCTGCGAGGCAACATTCGCTGTCACATCATAGGCTTTATGTCCATTCTGCCTTTGTTGATAGAGAGCGAAGGTCCGTGCCGTCACTGCCTGTGCCTTCAGGGCCTCCAGAGGCCACCACGGCGAAACCTCGGCACGCAGCACCCCCTTGAGGTACTCCTCGAGATCGACACGGTTAATAACCGTGATAGTTTTATCGGCCTGACGGACAATATCCATGTCTCCCCGATACGCCTTACTATTGACATAAACCGGGGACGCGCCGAGTGGATGAATGCGGAAACCGGAAAGGCTAAAGGTGTGACGGCCAAGTATAAGACCATGTGGCATCGCAGTACATGCGGCCCTCCGGATAGTCTTTCCCTCGAGCAGCATCTCATCGGTATCGAGAGCGAGAAGCTGGTATCCCCCTTTTACCGACAGCTTCACATTCGCTTGTCCCTCCAGGATGACGACCCGGATGTAGTGTGGCCGATCGGGGGTGCTTGGCGGCTCATCCATTGCGCGAGGGGACATGCCAAGGCTGTATAGGAATAAGAAAAAAAGGGCTATGAATGCAAACCCTGTTAGACACCGATCTCTCAGCCAGGGCTTTCTTTTTTGTCTCAATTCGAGAGCGCATGCACCCCTATCTTGAAAAGTGGTGTTTTCCGGGTCTAACGGGGTAAAGCGGGCGAGATTCATCTTCGGAAAAAAAGCCAGATCACAAAAGAAAGCACTGCACTCATAATAAGGCACGTCGAGATCGGAAAGTAGAGGGTAACGTTTTTTTTCTGAATACACACATCGCCGGGCAGACGTCCGAGAAACGGCAGCTTATCTCTGAACAAAAAAAGAATGCCGATAGCTATGAAAAAAGCGCCGATCGCAAAGCATGTCTTTGCTATATAGTGATTCATAATGCATTCGGCTCCAACAGTTCGGGGCGTCTTTCTTTCGTCCGCTTTCTTGCCTGGGCCTTTCTCCACCGATCGATTCTTTCATGATCACCGCTCAGCAACACATCCGGAACCGCAAGTCCTTTATATACGCGGGGTCGGGTATACTGGGGGTATTCGAGAAGGCTGTTTTGAAAAGATTCTTCGCACAGAGAATCTGCATCGCCAAGAACCCCCGGTATCAATCGGGCAACGGTATCGATAAGGACCATAGCGGGAATCTCGCCGCAAGTAAGGACATAATCCCCTATCGAAATCTCCATGGTGACCAGTTCTGCGCGCACCCGTTCATCAATGCCCTCATAGTGTCCGCATAACAGGATAATGCGTTCGTGTCGCGTCAGGCCTTCTGCGACGCCCTGACACAATCTGTCCCCCTGCGGAGAAAGAAAAATAAGCGGCACGGCCGTATCGTCGCCCCTAATAGCCGCTACGGCATCAAAGACCGGCTCGGGCCTGATTACCATCCCCGGGCCTCCGCCAAAGGGTCTATCGTCTACCTTCTTGTGTTTATCACGGCTGTAGTCCCGGAGATTATGCAGATGCATCTCGAGCGCGCCGGACTCCTGTGCCCTCTTGAGCATAGATTCTGAAAGAACCCCTGAAAACATCTCGGGAAAAAGCGTGATCACATCAATTATCATACCGGGTCATTATGCCTGAATCGGTTTGCGTATAGCGAGTTTTTTAAAGATGCTCGCCACCGTCTCTGACGGTTGTGCGCCAACGCTCAGCCAATACTCCGCCCGGTCCTGTTTCACGTTCACCAGCGGCGGGTTCTTGGAGGGATCGTAATATCCTATCTCCTCAATAATCCTGCCGTCCCTGGGGAACCGGCGGTCGGCAACCACGATACGGGAATGTGGTATTCTCTTGGTGCCCAACCTCTTTAATCGAATGACTACTGACATGTCTCCTCCTTTACATGAGTGCATCATTTACGGAGCTTTTGCGAACGTAAATGATGCACGCGAATGTATCCCGAAGTCCTCTCAGAGGACAAGCCTACCGGGAACAATATCGAAGAGATGGTCCCGGTGTTTAGGCAAGGGATGCCTGGTTTTTCCTTTGCATGAGTCCCCACTGATTCGTTTCACCTCTCAAAACGAATCAGTGGAGACGAATGTACCCCGTGAGAAAGTTTGTATTGTTTTCTCCCGTAGGACAAATCGCTCCTCGTAGGCATCTATCAATCAAGGGACGCTGCGGGCTACGCCTTTTCTCTCCGTATGCGCGCCCCTACGCCAGAAAGTTTTTCATCGAGGCGTTCATATCCCCGGTCAAGATGATAAATACGTGATATCTCCGTTGCGCCGTCGGCAACCAGGCCGCCCAATACAAGTGCGGCGCTTGCCCTCAGGTCACTTGCCATCACCGGAGCACCGCTCAGTTTCTTTTTCCCCCGGATAATGGCACTGGACCCCTCGAGTTTTATCTGGGCACCCATTCGGTTTAACTCGCTTACATGCATAAACCGTTCCGGGTATACCCGTTCGGTAATAACGCTGATCCCGTCTGCGCAGCACAAAAGCGCCATCATCTGAGCCTGCATATCCGTGGGAAACCCCGGATATGGCAATGTTGTTACGTCGGACGGGCGCAGGCGCCGGACGCGCCGCACACTGATTTCGCCGTTATGCATCTTTACGGAAACACCGGCTTCTTTGAGAATATCCAGGATGGCGCGGATATGATTAACCTCGATATTTTTGAGTGTCAGGTCCTTGGCGGCTAAAATCCCCGCGATTAAATACGTCCCGGTCTCTATCCTGTCGGGAATGATAGTGTGCTCAGCCCCGGCCAGTGCTTTGACGCCTTCAACCTCGATAACATGTGTCTTGATGCCCCGTATCTTTGCGCCCATCTTATTCAGAAAGTTGGCGAGATCGACTACCTCGGGTTCGCATGCCGCGTTCTCGATAACCGTCGTCCCCTTCGCCATGGTTGCGGCCATCATAATGTTTGCCGTCGCCAAAACAGACGAACCAAACGGTCCGCCCAGATACACATGGCGCCCCTTCAATTGTTTTGCCCTGGCGATGACATACCCGCCCTCTATCTCGATCTCGGCCCCCATCATTGCCAGCCCTTTAAGGTGGAGATTAATCGGCCGCGGCCCGATAACGCACCCGCCCGGCAGAGACACCTTGGCGAATCCCCGTTTTGCCAGAAGCGGACCAAGGACGCATATAGAGGCCCTCATAGTGCTCACCAACTCATACGGGGCAACACACGTATCCTGCGATGCCGGATTCGTCACGATGCTACCGCGTTCAAACTGGGAGGCGATCCCCAGGGCGCCGATGATCTTCAACATAGTCCGAATATCCATTACGCCGGGGACGCCGTGAACAATGCACTGTGAGTCGGTCAGCAGGGTAGCCGCAAGAATTGGCAGGCTGGAGTTCTTTGCGCCGCTTACCGTTATCGCCCCATCCAGTAACTTGCCCCCTTCAATAATCAACTTGTCCATAATCGCCGCTTTTTGCGGTATCCTCGGTGCGCGAAGAAAGCCGCATCTGGGAGACCACTACCCTTTCGATATCGTGATAGTCGGAAACCGTATAATGCCACCTCCAGGACGGATTCGCTTCGATGGTCTCTATCACCTTCTGGGCCTGATGAATGCCGACTTCCATCAGCAAATAACCGCCGTCTTCGAGATGTCCTGCACCGTCCCGAATAAGCCGTTTATGGAACATCATCCCGTCAAATCCGCCGTTCAAACTCGCCCGGGGCTCCCGCTTGACCTCGACAGGCAGGTGCTCAAGATCATCGGTAGGAATATAGGGCGGATTGGATACGATAAAATCAACCTTTCCGTCCAGATCGGCAAACATATCCCCTAAGAGAAAATGAATTCGCCGCGCAACCCCGTGTCTCTGCGCATTGCGCTTGGCAACCTCCAGGGCCTCCTTCGATATATCGGTCGCGTAGACCTTCGATTCGGGAAACGTCTTGGCCAGGGTAACAGCGATATTACCGCAACCGGTCCCTATATCGGCAACCAAAATAGACTCATGTTCCCCATGCTTCCGACGCATGAGCCTGATTGTCTCGGTAACAAGGACCTCGGTCTCGGGACGGGGTATCAAAACAGACGGGTTTACTTCGTAATCCAGTCCCATAAAATCAGCTATGCCCAAGAGATGCGCGATCGGGTATTTCTTCAATCGTCTCTGACATAGATTTCCGACCGTCTTCAGAAAATCCTCTTCAACGGAAAAATCCTTTAAGTACAACTCGCTCCTCTTGCAGCCTAAAAGCCCCATCAGCAGAATTTCTGCATCGCGCCGCGCGTCCTGAACGCCGCCTTCTTCAAACTGACGGGCGATCTGAGCCACCAACGCCCCTATCGAGCTCCTCTCCAGTAAGTTATGATGCCTGTCGTGCTGCTGCATATTTGTACACTATGGTTATGTTATAACTTTAAATCTTTCAGCCTGTTCTGTCTATCATGCTGTATCAATGCGTCAAAAAGCTTGTCCAAGGCGCCGTCCAAAATCTGATCTAATTCGTAGAGTGTCAGATTAATCCGGTGGTCGGTCACCCGGCGCTCCTGAAAATTATAGGTCCTGATCTTCTCGCTTCTATCACCCGTCCCTACCTGCTTTTTTCGATTTGCCGAGCGTTCCTGATCTTGCTGTTCCTTCTTTAATTCGAATAGCCGCGCCCTCAGGATCCGCAGGGCCTTCGCCTTATTCTTCAGCTGTGAACGTTCGTCTTGACAGGTCACAACGACGCCACTCGGCAGATGCGTAATGCGCACCGCCGAATCGGTCGTATTCACGCTTTGGCCCCCGGGCCCCGAAGAGCGGTACACATCGATTTCCAAATCGCGGGGGTCTATCTGGATGTCCACCTCTTTCGGTTCGGGAAGCACCGCTACGGTGCAGGCAGAGGTATGAATTCTGCCCGAGGATTCGGTGAGCGGCACCCGCTGCACCCTGTGTACGCCGCTCTCAAAGCGAAAACGGTTGTATGCCTGAGGTCCCTCCAGAGAAAAGATAATCTCTTTAAACCCTCCGTTTTCCGTTTCGTGAGAATCGAGCGTCTCCAGCGCATAACCTCTCTCCGCGGCATATCGTGCATACATACGAAACAGATCCGCTGCAAACAGTCCTGCCTCAAGCCCACCGGTCCCTGCTCTTATCTCCACGATAACGCTCTTTGGTGCATCACCCGATTCGGCAAGCAGGAGATCCTCTATCTCCTCCCTCAAGCGTCTGCAGGCATCTTTCAGCTGAGGCAACTCCTCGGTGGCGAGCTCGATGAGCTGGGCATCGGTTTTACGATCGTGCAGCATATGTTCAAGTTCGGCCCGCTCTTTCTCCACCTTTTCCAGTTTGCCGATCTTATCCTGTATCTTTGCGATAGAGGCAAACTCCTTGCTGAGCCTCTGATACCGTGCCTGATCTTGAATAATCGCGGGATCCGAAAGCTGCACACTCAACTCCTCATATCGCTTTTTAATACGATCAAAGGCATCTACCATAAGCAATGTGTCAATCAGCCTTCTTGGGAATCGCGGGGAGCAGCGGTGGCCTGCGTCCCTTTTTGCCCGTACTTCTTCATAAACTTCTCTACCCGGCCCGCACTGTCAACCAGTTTCTGCTTGCCCGTAAAAAACGGGTGGCACTTGGAACAGATTTCGACACGGATATTCGGCCTGGTCGAGCGTATATGAATCACCTCTCCACAGGCACAGGTAATGGTGGTCTGTTCATACTTGGGATGGATGTCTGCTTTCATCGTGTTCCTCCTTTTTAAAAACCGCGGAACTCCGCGGAATAAAATGTGGAAACACGCTGAAACTTCCGCGTATTTCTGCGTAAGATTCAGCGTACATCTGTGTTACTGATTCATGCTGTTCAGAAACTCGTCGTTTGTTTTGGTCTTGGAGATTCTTTCTATTAACAACTCCATGGCCTCGACGCTGTTGAGTTCGTTCAGAACCTTTCGCAAAAGCCATATCTTCTGGAGTTCATCGGCCTTGATCAAAAGCTCCTCTTTCCGGGTATTCGACCGCTTGATATCAATAGCGGGATAAATCCGGCGTTGAAACAGGTTCCTGTCAAGCTGCAGTTCCATATTGCCGGTTCCCTTAAACTCCTCGAAGATGACCTCATCCATCCGGCTGCCGGTATCTATTAAGGCAGTGGCGATGACGGTCAGAGAGCCCCCTTCTTCCACATTTCGTGCCGCCCCGAAAAAACGCTTTGGTTTATGAAGGGCGTTCGAGTCGACACCACCGGTAAGAATCTTGCCGCTGTGCGGAACAACTGTGTTATAGGCCCTTGCCAGACGGGTGATACTGTCCAATAAAATTACCACATCACGGCCATGTTCCACAAGTCTTTTTGCCTTCTCCAGCACGATTTCGGCCACCTGTACATGCCTCTCGGCAGGCTCGTCGAACGTTGAGCTGATAACCTCTGCCTTGACCGAACGTTGCATATCGGTCACCTCTTCAGGACGTTCATCGATTAAGAGGACGATCATTACAATATCCGCAAAGTTTGAGATAATACTATTGGCGATTTTCTGCAAGAGAATTGTCTTGCCGCTATACGGGGGCGCTACAATCAATCCGCGCTGCCCCTTGCCAATCGGGGTTAACAGGTCCATGATCCTCATGGAGACCTCTTTGGCCGTCGTCTCCAGAATAATGCGTTCTTCGGGATAGAGTGGCGTCAGATTATCAAACAAAGGCCGGTCTTTCCGTTTTTCGGGGTCCTCAAAGTTGACCGCCTCTACCTTCAGCATTGCAAAATAACGCTCCCCCTCCTTCGGAGGTCTGATCTGACCGCTCACCGTATCGCCGGTTCTCAGACAGAATCGCCGAATCTGTGACGGCGACAGATAAATATCGTCGGGACATGGCAGATAATTATAGTTAGGGGAGCGCAGAAATCCGAAACCGTCCTGTAAGATTTCGAGCACCCCCTCACCGAACATAAGCCCGTTTTTCTCCGCCTGACCCTGCAGTATCTTAAAGATTAAATCCTGCTTTTTCAGGCCCGAGGCGCCCTCGACCTTAAAATCCTTCGCCAGCTTCACAAGACCCGGCATATTCATCTGTTTGAGTTTTGCTATGTCAAGATCCTGCGCCTCACTTTTAACGGCCTTACCCTCTTTTTCCTTGGTTTCCATACCCCCTCCTTACTATAGGCAAAAGCGACTCGTTAGCGAGAACGGAACATTCTCTGCCATATCTCCTTCACCTGTTTTTTGGTCTCATCGAAAGAACCTGTATTGGAAATAATAAAATCGGCATGCCTTCGTTTTTCATCTATGGAAAGCTGCGCCTTCAGGCGCGCCCGAATGTCTTTTTCGGAAAGGCCTGTCTCGTGCCGCTTCCGAGCAATCTGATCCTCAAAAGAGGCCTCGACCACCACCACCGCATCCATCCTGGTATGCAATCCCGATTCAATTAAAAGCGGCGCGTCGATGACAATGCATCCACCAGGGTCTTCCCGGGAGATCCTTTCGATCTCTGCGTCGATCTCTCTGATAATGTCTGGATGGGTAATGGCGCATAATGTCTCAAGCGCGCTCGAGTCAAAAAACACAATGTCAGAAAGAACCCGCCTGTCTATAGAACCGTCCTCTTGTGTAACCTGACGGCCAAAGGCATCGATGATCTTTTTCCATGTCGGTGTATGCGGGGCAAGGATGTGGTGTCCTATGACATCGGCGTCTATCACATGCGCGCCCAGCTCCTTAAAAAAACCGCATACGGTGCTTTTGCCCGAACCAACTGTTCCAGTAACGCCTATTACCTTCATACAGTCACAGCGCTCAACACTTCCGTATATATTTTTTTGTATTCACCCGCCGAGCGGCCCCACGAAAAATCCTCATTCATGGCTATCCTGCGCAGCTCGTCCATCTTCGCGGGCATCTGAAAGACGCTGAGCGCCCGTCTTACCGCAGAGACCAACGCCCGCGGGTCATAGGCCTCGAAGACAAAACCGTTGCCACTACCCGTCTCCGGATTGTATTCGGTTACTGTATCGGCCAGTCCCCCTGTCTTGCGGACGATCGGTATGGTCCCGTATCTGAGAGAAATCATCTGCCCTAATCCACATGGCTCATACTTGGACGGCATCAGGAAAAAGTCGCTGCCTGCATAAATCTTTTTGGCAAGTGCATTGTCAAATCGTATGTTAAACGACCCTGTTCCCCTATACCGTTCCGCTAAATCCTGAAAGAGCTTGTGATACTTTTCCTCCCCGGTCCCCAGCAGCACAAACTGAATGCCGAGCTCCTCCATAAGCGCCGTCAAGGCATTCGCCACAAGATCTATCCCCTTTTGATCGGCAAGCCGTGAAATAACCCCGATCAGAGGGGCACTATCTTTCTCGTCGAGACCGCATTCACGCTGCAGATCCCGCTTGTTGATCAATTTTTTCCCGATATCCCCCGGATTAAAGGGCGCGGCGATCGTCTCGTCGGTTTCCGGATTCCAGCTGACCTGGTCAATGCCGTTCAGGATACCGAACAGGCTGTCGGACCTGACCCTCAGGACGCCATCCAGTCCGTAACCGAACTCCCTCATCTTAATCTCCTCGCTGTAGGTTGGGCTGACGGTGGTCAGAATATCGGAAAAAAGAAGTCCCCCCTTCAAGAGATTGATGTTGTTGTAGAACTCAAGGCCGTCGATACTGAAAAGTGCTTTCGGCAGGTGCGTTTGGTTAAAGAGTTTTTTCGGAAAAATCCCCTGATACCCGAGATTGTGGACCGTAAAGACCGTCTTTACATCCTTGAAAAAAGGGTCGTTCCGATAGAGCGTCTTCAGATAGACAGGGATCAGGGCCGCCTGCCAGTCATGGCAATGGATAATATCAACGCGTTCATTTCTCGCCTTGAGATCCTTCAGCACCTCCTGACAAAAGTAGGTAAATCGCTGCAGATTATCCTTGTGGTCTCCCCGCTCCGTTCCATAGAGTCCGTCGCGATAAAAATATTTTTTGTGCTTTATAAAACGGACGGAAACCGTCTTGCCGAGCACGGTCTCATCTCTGTCTACGGTAACACACTTGTACTTTGGCAGATAAGCTACGACATCTACCCCGATCTTCTCTAAGGCCAGAGGCAATGCCCCGGCCACATCGGCCAATCCGCCTGTCTTTGCAAATGGTACTAGCTCGCTCGCCACAAAAACCACTTTCATGCATTGCTCCTTTCGAATCCCGAATTTCAAATGTCACATTTCAAATGGTTCGACTTTGCTCACCATCCTGAGCTTGTCGAAGGATGAATCACTTAATTCTCCGCCTCTGGCTGAGAATTTGTCATTTGTCATTGCGAAATTTCTCGTAACTCAGATTAGATCTCAACCGGCTCCACATCAAGCCAGTTCGCCCCTGCCTGCACCTTCACCAAAAGAGGAACCCGCAGCCTTTCAACACCTTCCATCTCTTCTTTTACCAGTCTCGCCAGCCCAGCAACATCTTTTTTGTGCACCTCAAAAACCAGTTCGTCGTGCACCTGGAGTACCATTCTGCATGAGACAGGCTCCTCGCGAAGCGCCTGGTAAATAGCAATCATGGCCTTTTTTATCAGGTCGCTTGCGGTCCCCTGTATCGGTGTATTAATAGCGGCCCTCTCACCGAACTGCTGAACAGCGTGATCGGGGCTTTTGAGTTCCGGTATATAGCGCCGCCTCTGAAATAACGTCGAGATAAATCCTGTCTTTTTCGCATCCTCGACGCATCTGGCAATATACGTATGCACACCCGCATACCGGTTAAAATAGGCATTGATAAACTGCTTGGCACGCCCCACCTCAATGCCTAAATCCCTTGACAACCCGTAGGGACTCATGCCGTAGATAATACCAAAATTGACCGTCTTTGCCTCCTCCCGCATGCGGGCCGTCACCTCTTTTTCGGGGCAATTGAAGATAAGGCTTGCGGTTCGCCTGTGGATGTCCTTGCCCTCCTGGAAGGCCTTGATCAAAGCCGCGTCTCCTGAGAGATGGGCAAGGACCCGCAGCTCGATCTGTGAATAGTCGGCAGAAAGAATGAGCCAGTCCTTCTCCCGGGGAACAAATAATCGTCTGATCTCTCTGCCCAGTTCGGTCCTGATAGGAATATTCTGTAAATTGGGCTGGCTACTCGAAAGCCTGCCCGTTGCCGTAACGGTCTGATTAAAAGAGGTGTGAATCCGCTTTGTGCGCGGATTCATCAGCTTTAAAAAGCCGTCGATGTACGTTGTTTTAATCTTTGCCAGTTCGCGATACTCCAGCATGAGGCGCGGTAACGGATGCGCATCCGCGAGGGCCTCGAGAACCTCTATGTCTGTTGAAAACCCCGTTTTTGTCCTCTTGACAACCGGCAACCCCAGCTTTTCAAACAGTATAACCCCCAGCTGTTTCGGTGAATTAATATTGAATTCCTCGCCGGCCTGTCTGTAGATCCGGAAAGTCAGTGTCTCCAGACCCTTCTCTACCTTACCCGAGAGTCGTTTTAGTTCCCTGGTATCGATCGCCACCCCCTCCAGTTCCATCGCCGACAGAACCGGCACCAAGGGCATCTCGATCGTCTCAAAGAGAGAGTCGAGACGGTATTTCTTTAACAGCGGCTCAAAGACATGCTTCAGCCGTAACGTCATGTCGCTGTCCTCGCAGGCATACTCGGCGACCCTCTCCACCTCAACCGCATCCATGGTTGTCTGCTGTTTGCCTTTGCCGATAAGGGAGGTGATCGATATCTTCTTATAGCCCAGATGCTCCAACGCCATATCGTCCAGATTGTGATTGGCCTTGTTGGGATTTAAGAGATACGAGGCGACCATGGTGTCAAAGGCAATTCCCCGGAGTTTTATCCCGTAATTCTTCAGTACCACTTCCTCGTATTTGATATTCTGGCCGATCTTCCGGATTTGTTCGTCTTCCAGAATGTCTCTCAGAAAGTCAAGCACCCGTCTGACATCAAAGATGTAATGGGAAGGATCCTGTTCTCCGGGTCCTTTGACCGGGACGTAATGCGCCTGGCCTTCCTGGAAACTGAAGGAGATCCCCACCAGTTCGGCCTGCATCGGGTCGGCGCTGGTCGTCTCAAAATCAAATGCGAACTCCTTCTTCTTTTTGAGTGTTTTGATCAGTGCCTCCAGCTCTTTTTCGCTGGCGCATACGGTATATGCTGCCGTCTTTCCGCCCGCCCCTTCCGAAATATACTCTTTCAGGAGAGAGCGAAATTCGAATCGTTTCAAAAACGGCACCAGCTCCTCCATACACGGTTCCTGACAGCGCATCGCCTCTAAGTCTACCGCGATATCTACTCCCGTGTCGCAGGTGGCAAGCTCCCTGCTTAACCAGGCATCATCCCTGCTCTTCTTGAGCTTCTCGCGCAGCGAATCAGAGCGTACTGCATCCAGGTTGCTGTATAGATGCTCCAGACTGCGAAACTCCCCAATCAGCTTTGCCGCCGTCGTCTGTCCTATCCCTGAAACGCCGCGGATATTGTCCGATGGATCGCCTGCCAGTGCGATAAGCTCGACAATCTGGGCCGGCTCTACGCCGAAATGTTCCCGAACCGCTTCCTCGTCGTAAATCAACCCTTCTTTATGGGTGTTGTAAATCTTGATTTTTGTGTTGACCAGCTGTAGCATATCTTTATCACCGGTTACGATAAATACCTCGAGCGTCCTTGAGGCAAAACGCGTTGCAAGCGTCGCCAGTACATCATCGGCCTCAAAGCCCTCCTTTTCAAAAATGGGAATCCGCAGTATCGCGAGCAACTCCTTAATGGCATCCAGCTGCATCACCAGTTCATCGGGCATCGGCTTGCGATGACTCTTGTAATCCTCATAGGCCTTATGTCGGAACGTCGGTCCCTTTAGATCGAATGCACACCCGATGTAGTCCGGTGCCTCGTCATTGAGCAGTTTTCTCAGCATGGTAAAAAACCCGTAGATCGCATTCGTCGGCACCCCCTCCCGGGTCCTGAGCTCGCGTATTGCATAATATGCGCGATAACAGAATGAGTTGCCGTCGATTAAAAAAAGTCTTTTCATCGTTCCGGTCGACTGATAGGTCCTTGCGTCACTCAATTATGTAATGGGTTATTCATGCCGGGTGGAAATCTGCGCTATTCACTCTCATGCTACCTTGTAACCCCAGATGTGGTCGCAATTCATATATGCGCACCACGTATTACATCTCTATGGCAAAAGGTCTTTGTGCACATTTTGGGGGCTAGGCACAAACTTTGGCTATACTTCACAACATACGTAATATCAAACAGTTGGATCATCTCAAACGGCAGTTTGCATAGTAGTGGATCGCTGGCGGGATAATTTCTTCGGAGAATGCCAATAGGCGACCATACGCTAGACTTATTATATTTTCTTGTTAACTGTTTGTCAAGTATTTATTTACAGCTCTTTTGCCTTTAAAAAAAGACGGCTTATAAACCAGCCAACCTCCTTATTTATTCATTACGGTCAACTTTTACCTGCCCGGTCATCTTCATAACGACAACCCGGACCGCCTTGCCGCCGCGCCGACTGAGCCACATATAGCCACCCTTGCCCTTTACGCTTCCCATAGGCTGGAAGACAACCCGATTATCCTCGAAACTGCACGAATCGAGGGGGTCGTGCGGATTTTCAATCGAGACACCGGAGGGCAGGACATACTCCTTGGCCATAAGCGTTCCTGAGGCATTCTCGATTCGGACCTTTTGCGGCTCTTCATTAATGTCTATCGACACCACATACTCGCTGCGGCCGGTAATTGCCATCTGCCGGGCCTGTCCAAAGAGCGCAGAGATATCGCGTGAAGCGGCCCTGAGCTGTGAAGAGCCTGAAAACTGACTAAAAAAAGGCAGGCTCATTCCAATCATAAGACTCACCAATGCCAAAACGACGATAATCTCTGTCAGGGAGATGCCCTTCGGTCTGGTGTCTGATCGGCTACCAATTGGTAATATCATCAGAGTCATTACCATCTCCCTTGCCGTTCGGCCCCCGCGAATACAGATCATACGAAAAGACGTTCTCTTTTCCGGGATATGTATAGACGTACGGATTGCCCCATGGGTCCAGATATTCCCCGTCCGAGGAAAGTTCGTCTCTGGTGAATTTCATATACGGCCCGTTCCACTCAACCGAACCGGTCGGATCACTTAATGACGTTACGACATCGACGATGTCGCCCTCGGGAAAATCGCCGATATCCACCTCGTACATGCTGAGTGAGGTCTCAAGGGCCGCTATGGCTGCCTTTGCCTTGGTAATCGTCCCCCGCTTGCGCGCCACCTGAGCTGCAGACGATACAAGCCCTGCCAGAACCGCGATAATCGCCATAACCACTAAAAGCTCGATCAGCGTAAAACCTTTATGTTTCATTCTATCCCCCTATAGTAAAATCGCCAGGACAACAAGATGCCAGGTTGCTAGTTTTTAATCCCAAATGCCAAATATGAGACCGTTGAAAAAGTATCTCGTGCTGTCATTAGGGAGGAAGCAAAGCGACCGAAGTAATCTCAAAAAAAGAGATTGCTTCGCCA
>JAFGGP010000038.1 GCA_016930485.1 Candidatus Omnitrophota bacterium
CGTATAGAAAAGAAAAACTAACCGCTAAACGCTATCCGCTAGACGCTATAATGAACTCGCTAACTATTTTTAACTCGCGAACTATGTATTTTAGTTACGAGTTACGGTCTTTTGTTTTGGTCATTTGGATTTTGGGATTCATTTGGAATTTGTGATTTGGAGATTGGAATTTTTTACCGGTGTTCTGCCTGTGCCCGTGTCGTGTTTCCTGATTACGCAGACAAAGAACGCTTCCATCTCTGCGCTCGGCAGAACGCGCAGTGCCTGTGTCAGGCGCAGATCAAACTTCTTCCCCTGCCAGGAGGTCAGTCCCGGCATATGGTTCGGAAAAGGCGCGGCGATCTCTTCGACCGTGATGCTGCCGTCACATTTTTTAAGGACCCAGTCAACAACCGCCTCGTTCTCTTCCGGTGCGAAGGTGCAGGTCGCGTACACCAGGCGCCCGTCCGGACGCAAGGCGTGTATGCCGGAGTAAAGAAGCGGCTTCTGCCGGCAGACCATCTCCTTGATTTTTGCCTTCTTCCAGTATCTCCAGGAAACCGGTTCATCAACGTGAAAACGGCCCTCGCTGCTGCACGGCGCATCGACAAGCACCTTATCAAAGGAACCGGGCGAGTCCTTTCCGAAAAGCCGGCCGTCTCTGCACGAGAGAGTCACATTAGGGACGCCCTGCTGCGCCACGTTCGCCTTGAGTTTAAAAAACCGACCGCGACTTTTATCGTTGGCAACAACCTCGCCGGTCCCCTTCATAAGACAGGCGATCTGTGTCGTCTTACTGCCCGGGGCAGCCGCGATATCCAGCACCCTCTCGTTCTCCCGGGGATCGAGAAGAAGCGGGGGAAACATGCTTGAGACACTCTGGATATACAGGACGCCGTCCCGGTAGAGCGTCGTCTCCTGCAGCGCGCGCTTATCGCCTCCCTCGAGAAAGAAGGCATCCGGATACCACGGCACCGCCCGGAGTTCGAACCTCTCTTTTTCCAGGGCGCGCCGCACCGAGGCGGTATCGGCCTTCAGGGTATTGACCCGAAAGCTGACGGGCCGTGGGCAGGAAAACGTGGCATGGACGCTATCCCATAAACCGGCCGGGATAATCGCCCTGAGCCGCTCGATAAAAAGAGAGGGCAGGCTTTCGGTCGTTTTCATATATAAGCTCTCAGCCATCAGCCGTCAGCCTTCAGCTGCTGAAAGCTGATAGCTGAGAGCTGATGGCTTTTTTAAAACCGTCCGTCAATCACGGCACCGCAGTGGATGCATCGTCCCTCTGTAATGGCATAGACGGTAATATCAAAATAGGCCCTGTCGATCACCGTCTTTTTGCACGCAGGGCACTGCGTGGCATTTCCTTCGAGCACGTTGCCCAGATAGACGTACCGCAGGCCTGCCTCGTTCCCGATCGCCCGCGCGCGCCTGAGCGTCTCAAGCGGGGTAGCCGGTGAGTCATGATACCGGTAATCAGGGTGATACCTGCTGATGTGCCAGGGAATCTCTTCCCCGAGCGAGGCGATAAACCGCGCGATATCCGCCAGCTCTTCATCGGAGTCGTTCCGGCCTGGGATGACCAGCGTAGTCACCTCCACCCATATCCCCAGGTCCTTCATGAGCCTGATCGAATCGAGCACCGGCTCAAGACGCGCCTTGCAAAATGTGTGATAAAACTCATCGCGGAAACTCTTCAGATCGACATTGGCCGCGTCCAGATACGGATGTATCGTCTCAAGTGCCGCGGCACTCATAAATCCGTTGGTGACAAACGTATTACAGAGACCCGCCTCCCTGGCGAGCCGGGCGGTCTCATAGGCATATTCAAAAAAAACGGTCGGCTCCGTATAGGTATATGAGATGCTCCGGCACTCTCTCTCCTTGGCCTGCCGGACAACGGCCTCGGGCGGCACGTCGTGTCCCGGTATCGCCCCGGCATTTTTTCGCGGCGACTGCGAGATCTGCCAGTTCTGGCAAAAGTCGCAGGCAAAATTACATCCGGCGGTAGCAATAGAAAATGCGCCCGAGCCAGGAAAGAAGTGGTAGAGGGGCTTCTTTTCGATGGGGTCAACATGAAGGGCTATCGCCTTTCCGTAGACAAGGCTGTAGAGCACACCGCCGGCGTTCTGTCTGACAGCGCACCGGCCGCGGTAGCCGTCGGCGATCACGCACCGGTGGGCACAGAGCCCGCAGCGGACTTTTTTTGCCTCACCCTTTTCGTAAAGTAGCGCTTCTTTTTTCATGAGGGAAAAAATACCTTTGCGGACGGACACAGGTGCCTGACGACACAGCCGGAGCAGGCCGGTTTGCGTGCGTTACAGATCGTCCGTCCGTGATTGACCAGTATATAATTAATGTCGAGCCATTCGTCTTTCGGGATAATCCGCATAAGGTCCCGTTCTATTTTTTCCGGGTTGTGTTCCCGGCTGAAACCCAGTCTTCCCGAAAGACGCTTCACGTGGGTATCAACGGCTATCCCCTCCGCCCGGCGAAAACAGCTGGAGAGTACAATATTAGCGGTCTTGCGTGCCACGCCGGGCAGCGTAATAAGTTCTGCCATCGTCCCGGGAACGCGCCCGTCAAAGTCCTTTACGATTCTCTTTGCCGCGGCGATAATGTTTTTTGCCTTGTTGCGGTAAAAACCCGCCGAATGGATTTCCTTCTCCAGGACCGATTGCCGGGCCCTGGAAAAATCGGCCGCGTTTTTATATTTTTCGAACAGTGCGGGGGTAATCTTATTTACCCGTTCATCGGTACACTGGGCGGCAAGTATCGTGGCGATGAGAAGCTGGAGGGAATCAGTATAGTCCAGGGCAGTACGGCTTTTAGGGTAGCTCTTTTTGAGAATCCCGATAATCTCTTTGGCGCGTCTCGCGTCCTTGTGCATATGAGCCCCTGTGTATTCTTTATGAAGGTGGTGTAGTAAAAATTATAGTCTTCCGCGGGTCTTTTCTCAAGGGGTAATATAAAACGTCTGGAGTGCACCCGCCCTGTCGGGAGCGGGGCAGATACAGCATAATACCGGTTGCCGCCTCTTCTTTTTCCTATCTCCTATAGAGTTGTGTTATAATAATACGAGAGGAAAATCATTCTGGAATATCCGGGATACTGTTTTATGTCCTATCTCATTTCAGAAAAATGCGTTATAGAAATCCGGCATGGCAAATACCCCTGCCCGGCCAACCCCTCGTAGCGCAGCAATAACCGTCTGTCCGTTTGTAAAAGCGCCGCGCGGCAAAACTGTGTATGAAAACCGACCGTTCGATTAATAAACCCTTTCTTTTTTTTCGCGGACTCTGCATTTCTCTCTTCGTCGTCGAAATAGCGCTCTGCGTCCTCCAGCTTCCGTTGCCCGGGTTTCGGTGGGCGCGGCCCGGGCGGTCACGCCTCTGGTTCCCCGACGTCCCTTTCGCGGCTTCGTGGCTCGCCGGTATCCAGTTTTTTGGTATCGGCGTCCTCGCCCTTTTGAGTTTTCACCGCGAGAGACAGCGGCGAACAGGCAGTACGTGGATATGGCTTCTCGGGGGGGTGGGCATGCTTCTGTTTTCCTTTGCCGAAGTATCCCGCTGCTGCATCCATCCCCGACTCACCGGTTTTACCCTCTCACATATCTACGGACGTATCAGCGCAGTAGCCGGCTCGGTACTGCTATTGGGCGCGGCCGGCTGGTTTTTAATGAACAGGCTCTCCTCCGGACGCCGCTCTTCTATCCTATCCCTGATCGGCTGGACGCTCTGTATCGGTATCGCTCAATGCATTTACCTACTAGCCCCTGCCGCACGACAGTGGGGCATGCCCGTCGGCACCCTCTTATATCTTGGAAGCGGCACACTGCTCTTTTTGGGAATGGGCTCGCATATCCTGCGTCCGGAGAGGACGCCCCAGGTAACCGCGACACCCGCAATCCCATTCCCGCAGGGGAGGGGTCGCATTCTGATAATGGCGGGACTGGGCGGGGTTTCCTTCATTCTCATTTCTCTTGAACTCATACTGTTCCAACTCCTGATAGTATTCACTCATTATCTTGCGGCCAGCTCCATCATCGCTATCGCGCTGCTCGGCGGGGCATGGGGGGGCATTATCGGTTTTTTTGCCGCACGCCCCGCGCCACTCAGGACAATGATCGGGTGCTCTCTGCTACTGCCAAGCGCCATCCTTCTTGCCTTCGGTGTGGTAGTTACCTCTGCCCGCCACCCTGTGCTATCCTCCCTCCTCTTGATGCTTCCCTTTATCCTGGCAAGCACGGTCATTGCCATTGCCCTGACCAGGACGAACTCGCACCTGGCCTATTGCGTTACCTTACTCGGCGCCGGACTGGGGGCACTCTTCGTCAATAGCGCCCTCACCGCCTTCAGGGAAGAGGGCAGCATGTTTATTTTTGCCGGCCTTGCCTTCCTGGTTGCGGGCTGCTTTATCGGCGCCTCCCCTCCCGGAAAATCAAAGAAATGGCTGTTTGTACCCGTTGTCGCCGGGGCCGTCTTTCTTTCAGGTATCGGCGCTCTCAACACAACCTACGACTGGATGAATGTCGTGCGTTATAAGGTAAGGCAACAGCACCGCAGGGCGCGGGTGCTTTTTTCCCGGTCATCGTTTATCGGACGCTATGATATTATCCGCCAGAGGCCTCTATCGACGACCCTTCAGGCATACGAAAACGGGAGGGCAAGTGATACGGTACGCCCCCTCGGGAAACAGCACCATCAGATTGACCCGCGGATTCCCAATTCACTTTTCGACAATCCTCGCATCCTGATTATCGGGCTTGCCGGAGACGGCATAACAAAATCGGCGCGGTTTCTTTCCACGGAAATCGACGGCATAGAAATCAATCCTGACGTGGTAGCCCTCCAGCAGAACGAACTGGTTCCCCTGAACGATAACAGCTACGAAGGAATTAACGTCATTGTCATGGACGGGCGCAGCTTTATCGAGCAGACCAGGAAGCGGTACGACATAATTACGTTGCTCAACACCCACTGCTCCCGGGGGGCAACCGAAGGCCGGGCGCCGGGCCCTGAGTACCTGTTTACCGCCGAGGCACTACACGCGTACCTCGACCGTCTCACAGACAACGGCATCATCTCCGTAGAAGAGGTAGTCAAGCACCCCGGGCGCGAACCCGCTGTCTGGAAACTGCTCTATACAATGCGCCATGTCCTGTCGAAGCGGGGAAATGCTCAACCTGAGCAGCACTTTTTTGTCTTTCAGTGGAAGACCCATCGCAATAACTACTATCAGATTGTGATGAAAAAAACCCGGTTTACCGATACTGAACTGGCGCGGGTCCTGAAGTGGGTGCATGAGGTGGACAACAAAGAGGCCCTGGAGAAAAAAAAGGGGTTGCGCCTGGGGCCCATCAGCACAAAGACAACGGTCCTCTACCGGCCGGGAGAAGAATCATCGACTACCATATCGAGCATCATCAAAGGAACGGCCGATCCGCGCCTGCTCAATGCGCACAACATACACGTTCTGACCGATAACCGCCCCTTTATGTTCAATGTAGACCCTTCGCAGGCAATCCTGAAAAAGGCGTATACACACGGTATGCTCCTGGTGTTGCTGCTCGTGCCGGTTCTTTTCTATCTTCTCCTCCGGAACGGCTCGCGCATGACCGCCACCCTTCCTCATCTGCTGGCCGTTGCGCTGAGCGGTCTCGGATATCTGCTCATCGAAATCATACTCATACAGCGTTATGAAATCTTCCTTGGCTCTCCTGTTGTAACCTTTTCCAGCGTGCTGGGGACACTGCTGGTCTCATCGGGCATAGGAAGTCTGTGGAGCGGCCGGATTCCGCTGCAAAAGGCGTATCGATCACTCCTCGTCCTTCTTGCTGTGTTACTACTTCATCAGTATGCGGCCCCCCTTCTGTTCCCGTTTCTTATCCGCCTGGGCATGCCGCTGAAAACCGCCGTGGTGACGCTTTCGATGGTGCCGCTCGGTTTCCTGCTGGGGATACCCTTCCCCTTCGTGCTCAGGATGGGCAAAGAACAGATTTCAGAGTCTCTCACGGCACTCCTCTACGCGATAAACGCCGCCACCGGGGCGCTGGCTGCGGTGCTGGCTTTCAACATCTCTGCCGCGCTGGGTTTTCAGGTAACGTTCCTGGCTGCCATCGCTATATACGGCGTCATCTGGCTGCTTTTTCTGGGAATGCAAAAGCACCGTATGCGAAAATCGGTTAATGCGGCCGGTATCCTGGTAATAATCACCCTGCTTATCTCTCCCTGGCTTTTGAGTCATCCGGGCGCTGCCTCGCCCTCTTCTGTGCCGGCAGGAGGGCCGCGGCACAGTCCTCTTTACAGGGTCTATGCGCTTGAGTACGGCTCTTCCTTTTATCCCAAAGATGAGGTGCTGTATAAGGCATCGCCACAGGAGCGCGTCTGGTTTTCCTGGATGTTCTGGCTGATTCAAAAAGGCGATATGTACATACTTGTCGACACGGGTTTTTTCGATCCGGCGCTGGCTCGCGAACGGGGCTTTACATATCACCTGAACCCGGTGGAACGTCTCGGTGAGCTCGGCATCTCCCCCTCTGAGATTGATGATGTCATCATCACCCATGTCCACTGGGATCACATCGGTACCCTGAACCGCTATCCGAATGCCATCGTATGGATACAGCAAAAGGAGTATGCCTATGCCCGGTCTCTTCTGGAGAGAAAAGATACGAAATCAAGGCTGCGGCGATACCTCAATGCCATCATGCAGGCGGAGAGAGAAGGCCGTCTTAACATCGTGCAGGGCCACACAACCATGCTGCCCGGCATTGCCCTTGACCTGGCCGGAGGACACACGCCGGGTTCGCAGTACGTAACCGTGCAGACGCTCAGTGGTCCGGTTATCCTGGCCGATGACGAAACATATCTGTATCAGAATAACCAGTGGCATACCCCTGTGGGGACCGCCTATAACCGTGCGGCAAATCTGGCGGCCATTCAGAGTATGCACAAAGGAGCGGCCTCTCCTCTTTTGATCGTGCCCGGTCACGACCCGCGGGTTATGTTTTATTTTCCGAAGGCCGGTGATGGTATAGTAGAGATTACAACGGTATCGGATGAAAGCAGGGGGAAGTTTACCCCGTGAGATAAACGCTGCTATCTCACGGGGTAAAAATGGGCATAAAAAAATTCCTGCCTTGACTGGGCAGGAACGGCGTGTTTCTTCAAAAAAAACAGGCCCGGCATCTTTGCTGCCGGGCCTGTTATTTTTCCGGTTATAGCTTTACTACATTGACGGCCTGATCACCCTTTGGGCCCTGCTGTACTTCGAACTCTACCTCTTGTCCTTCTTCCAGCGTCTTGTAGCCTTCGCCCTGAATAGCCGTGTGATGTACGAATACATCGGCACCGCCTTCACGGGCGATAAATCCATAACCCTTCTGATTGCTGAACCACTTAACTGTTCCTTTTGGCATTACCTACTGCCCTCCTTCTTACTTCAGGCCGCCGTCTTACAACTGCGTCCTCAATTTAATACAAAATGCAGGGTGCCCACCTGGCGCCCTGCAGTCCAGGGATTCCTCCCCCGGACCGTTCGAGACAACTATACCCTTCCCCGTTGATTTTGTCAATAGATTTTACCCCGTTAGAAAGAAACTTTTTCAAAGGGAAACAGTTTGCGGTGTACTTTTTCTAACGGGGTTTATGCTTGGGGAAAAGGCGCGGCCGTACCCCTGAAAGGCGGTTATTGCCGGAGCGAAACCCACACCTTCCGCGTCCGGGGGCCGTCGAACTCGGCCAGATATATCCCCTGCCACCTACCGAGTGCAAGGCGGCTGTTTTTCACAAAAATAGTCAGTGAGTGGCCGAGGAGCGACGACTTAATATGGGCCGGGGAGTTGCCCTCTGCGTGGGCAAAGCCATGCTCCGGTATAATGCTGAGCCCCTTCAGGATATCCTGACGGACCGTGGGATCCGCGTTTTCGTTGATGGTAAGGCCGCAGGTAGTGTGCGGTACGAAGATATGGCACAGACCTTCTGTGATATGTGCCTGGGATACCACGTCTTCTATCTGAGGGGTAATCTCGAGGAGCTCTTCATGTCTTGTGGTAGGTACGGAAAATGACAACATGGTTTAGCGTATACCCCTTCGAGTAAGTTTATCCCGAGCGCAGAGATGGAAGCGTTCTTTGTCTGCGTAATCAGGAAACACGAGACGGGCACATAGTTCGCGAGCTCATTATAGCGACTAGCGTGCAGCCCTTCGATAAACTCAGGGCAAACGGGTAGCGTATAGCAAAATCAAAAATCAAA
>JAFGGP010000039.1 GCA_016930485.1 Candidatus Omnitrophota bacterium
GTCTATGAAAAGCGTTTTATTATCTTTTTTGCTCTTCTTGAGCACAATTATGCAAGTAGCAATAGTAACACCGAAAAAGAGATCAGGCGGAAGCTGAATTACGGTATCGATGTAGTTGTTATCTACCAGATATTTGCGGATCTTCCGCTCCGCACCACCGCGATAGAGCACTCCCGGAAATTCAACAATTGCCGCCGTACCGCTGGTGGAAAGCCAGGAAAGCATGTGCATGGTAAACGCAAGATCAGCCTTGCTCTTGGGTGCAAGAACTCCCGCCGGTGAGAAACGTGGGTCATTAATGAGGATGGTGTTGCTGTCCCCTTCCCACTTGGTAGAGTATGGTGGATTGGACACTATTGCGTCAAATGGCTCATCATCCCAATGCTTTGGGTCGGTAAGTGTATCGCCATGGGCAATATCAAAGTGATTGTAGTTGATATCGTGTAAAAACATATTGATACGACAAAGATTATAGGTGGTGAGATTGATTTCTTGTCCGAAAAAACCAAGACGTACGTTTTCTTTGCCGAGAACTTTAGCGAACTTAAGAAGCAACGAACCGGAACCGCATGCAGGATCATAGACTTTATTCACTTCCTTCTTGCCAACCGTAGCAATTTCAGCAAGAAGTTCGCTCACTTCCTGTGGGGTAAAGAATTCTCCTCCGGATTTTCCTGCGTTGGAAGCGTACATGGTCATCAAAAACTCATAGGCGTCGCCAAAGGCATCGATTGTGTGGTCGTAGTAATTGCCCAGCCGCAGATCACCGATTGCCTCCAAAAGCTTCACGAGCTTTTGATTTCTTTTCTCAACCGTATTGCCCAGTTTATTAGAATTCACATCAAGATCATCAAATAAACCTTTGATGTCATCTTCACTTTCTGTGCCCTTTGCAGAGTTTTCAATATCACGAAATATAGCTGCAAGAGTCTCATTAAGATTAGCATCATTCCGTGCATTTTTGGTTACATTAACAAAAAGCTCGCTCGGCAAAATATAGAAGCCTTTTTCCTTTACCGTATCGGCACGGCCAAACTCTGCCTCTTGGTCTGAGAGCTTGACGTAGTCAAAGTCTTTATCGCCGCTACGTCGTTCATCCTTATTGATATAGCTGGTAAGATTTTCGCTGATGAAGCGATAAAAAAGCATCCCCAAAACATATTGTTTAAAGTCCCAGCCGTCAATGCTGCCGCGTAGATCATTGGCAATCTGCCAGATGGCACGGTGCAGTTCAGCACGCTCCTGCTCTTTGGTTGCATTGAGATTATTTGCCATAGTTATTTGTACCCCTTTCTAACAAAAAACCAGGCTTTATGTCTGGCTGCCTATCCTGCTATTTTCTAACTGTTACGGATAAAGAAAAAAATTCCTCACTCGCCGCCTCTTTGTGGGGTCAGGGTTACAATTTTGTAAGTATAAAGGAGAGTTTATTATACGCCTGCCTGTTAAAAGGGGTCAAGGATAGGATTCTTGCCTTTTAGGGGTGAGATTAGGGGTTGATAGGAACTTTTGTTAGCACAGTGTTAGCACAGGGCATTTTACCCCCAAAAACAAAAAGCCAGCATAACTCCTAAGTTGTTATGCTGGCTTCTCTTATATTGGTAGCGGGGAGTCGATTTGAACGACTGACCTTTGGGTTATGAGCCCAACGAGCTACCTGACTGCTCCACCCCGCATCGTCGTCTTATTTTTGAGGGTGCCTTACAGTATAAGCGAAAAGCCGAACGCTGTCAAATATATAAACTTCCTAACTGGGTAACGATAATGAGTTCTTCGGGTTGCTCGGGTTGCACGGGTTACTCGAGTTCAAAAAACCCGCGAACCCGTTGAACCCGCTAACTCGCTAACCATTTTCAACTCGCTAACTCGCGAACCGAGTCATTTCTTTTCTTCTGTGGGGATCAGCTTGTAGATCACTTCCCCTTCCCGGACCAGCCCCATCTCTTTGCGGGCGATGTACTCGATATAGACCGGGTCGTTCTGCAATCGTTCAAGCTCGCCGGAGAGCTTCTCGTTCTCTTTGCGGAGCTCGTCCACCCTGTCGGAAAGCTTCCTGTCGCGCTCCTTCAACTCCTGGATCTTGATATATCCCGGAACGAAAAGGAACGCGAGAATCGCAACTAGACCGACGCCTTTGAGCAGGCGGATTACCAGGCGGCCTTTCGCCACTTTTTTCCTCCGTATATCGCCTTCTTGCCGAGGAGCTCCTCAATCCGCAGGAGTTCGTTGTATTTCGCGATGCGGTCAGACCGTGAGGCAGAACCGGTTTTTATCTGGCCCGAATTAACCGCAACCGCAAGATGCGCAATGGTCGTATCCTCTGTTTCGCCCGAACGGTGCGAGATAACGGTAGTGTACCTGTTTTTGTGGGCAAGCTTTATCGCGTGCAGTGTCTCGGTGACGGTGCCGATCTGATTCAGCTTTATCAGGATTGAATTGCCGATGCCCTCTTTGATGCCGCGCGCAAGACGCACGGTGTTTGTCACAAAGAGGTCGTCCCCCACAAGCTGCACCTTTTTGCCCAGTTTTTCGGTAGCGACCTTCCAGCCGGCCCAATCATCTTCTGCGTGGCCGTCCTCGATGGAAACGATCGGGTACTTGGCAATCCACCGCTTGTAGAGATCGACCATCTGCGCGGCGGTCTTTTTCTTTTTCTCTGAGGCAAGCACGTATGTTCCGCCTTTAAAAAACTCGCTCGATGCCACATCAAGGGCAATGGAGATATGCTTCCCGGGCTTGTAGCCGGCATCCTTGATGGCCCTGATGATGCACTCGACCGCTTGTTCGTTGGCCTTGAGATTCGGTGCGAACCCACCCTCATCCCCTACCGAAGTCGCCAGTCCTTTTGACTTGAGGAGTTTCTTCAGGGCGTGGAATGTCTCCGCACCCATCCTGATTGCCTCCTTGAAACTGGAGGCGCCGATCGGGGCAATCATAAATTCCTGGAAATCGACGTTGTTATCCGCGTGGGCGCCGCCGTTTATGATATTCATGAGTGGCACCGGAAGAATGCGCGCCTTGGACCCGCCCAGATACTGAAAGAGCGGTTTTTTACGCGAGATGGCCGCCGCCTTGGCACACGCCATGGAGACGCCGAGAATGGCATTGGCGCCGAGTTTTCGTTTGTTGTCGGTGCCGTCGAAGTCTATCATGAGCTTGTCGATCTTTGTCTGTTCAAACGGTGATTTCCGTAATAGTTTCGGGGCTATTCTTTTCTCAACGTTTCTAACCGCCTTCTCGACACCCTTGCCCTGGTAACGTTTTTTATCGCCGTCACGAAGCTCGAGTGCCTCGTGCTCGCCGGTTGAGGCGCCGCTGGGGACAATAGCCCGCCCCAGAGAGCCGTCGGAAAGCAGAACATCCACCTCTACGGTAGGATTCCCGCGCGAATCAAGGACCTCGCGGGCCTTAATCTGTCTAATCTTTGCGGACATAGTAGACCTCCCTTTCGGAAATCCAAATTTCGAATGACAAAATCTAAATGAAATCCAAATAAACTAAATAATTCTTTTGGTTCTTGTTTTGATATTTGACATTAGATTATTCATTTGAGATTTGGAATTTGTTATTTGGAATTATGCTATACGGGGTGAGTTCCGTTGAAAGCTATGCTATCAACTAACCCCCTCCAAGTCAAGCCTTTTTGTGGTATATTGAGATATATACTTCCTAAGGTGCAAATGGCCGATAATTGTATTACAATTGACGGTGGGGACAAAATGTGTTACACTCACAGGGAAAAGGAGGAAGATCTATCATGACAACGCCAAAAGATTCGTTTCCAACGTTAGGAAAAAAGCAGCCTACGATACTCAAACAACGTAAATTCAAGATGTGGATGATGCAGCACTGGCTCAAGGTAGCCATCATCGGGGTTATTGTTATCCTCATCGGCCTGTCGATCTGGGGGCTGATGAGTCTCGAGAGTTTTTACCGCAATCTCACTATCGCGCAGATGCCCATCAGCCTGCTTATGGCCGGTATTCACGCATCGATATTCGTATTCATGTACCTGACCTTCCTGAGGGGCGGTTTTGCCAAGATGGATAAGAAAAACATCAAGGGCGCACGCGTTGACGTGCGCTGGGACGATGTCATCGGCATCGACGAGGCGAAACAGGAGGCATGGGAGGTGGTTCAGCTCATCAAGGACCGCACCAAGGTGCTGCAGATTGGCGGAAAAATCATCAGGGGCATCCTGATGGTGGGCCCCCCGGGCTGCGGCAAGACGTTTCTCGCCAAGGCAATCGCAACCGAGGCCGACATCCCTTTTCTTTCGATGGCGGCCAGTGAATTTACCGAGGTCTTCGTCGGTGTCGGCGCCAGCCGGGTGAGAAAACTTTTTAAAAAGGCGCGCACCCTGGCCTATGGTTACGGCGCCTGCATCATCTTCATTGATGAGTTGGATGCCATCGGCCGGGCGCGGCAGTTCAGCTTTTTCGGGGGCGGCGGCGAGACAAACTCCACCCAGAACCAGCTCCTGGTAGAGATGGACGGTCTCAAGGATAATGATTTTGACATTATCGTCATCGGGGCTACCAACGCGGCCGAAGAAACCCTGGACCCGGCACTCATGCGTCCCGGAAGATTCGACAGAAAGATTTACATCGACCGCCCTGACCTCGTAGGCCGGGAAAAGGTCTTTGCCTACTATCTCAACAAGGTCAAGCACGACCCCGCCATTGATATCGGTCTTCTTTCGAGAAAGGCCGTATATAAAAGCCCGGCCGACATCGAAAATATCATTAAAGAGGCGGCCCTGATTGCCACGCGCCGCAACAGCGACACGGTAACCCACAAGGATATCTCCGAGGCAATCGAGCGAATTGACATGGGCATCAAACATCCGAAAAAGATGACCCACTATGAAAGAAAGATGGTTGCCTCTCACGAGAGCGGCCACCTAATAGCGCTGTATATCCTGCACCCGACCGACGACGTCTTTAAGGCATCGATTATCTCGCGCCGTTCGGCGCTGGGTGTGGTGCATCACCAGCCGCGGGAAGAGTACTATACTCAAAATAAAGACGTACTCCTTGCCGGCATTAAGGTATCGCTTGCAGGGTATGTCGCTGAAAAACTGAAGTTTGGCGTCACTTCAAATGGTGTGTCGAGTGATTTCAGGCACGCAATGGCAATTGCTTCTGCCATGGTATGGAATTATGGCATGGGCGAAAACGGATTCATCGGTGACCAAAGCATCCTTCTTGGCGGCTACCACAGATTTGACCGCATCTCCGAAGATGTACGGCAAAAGCTCAACGAAGAAACCAACAGGATTCTCACTACCTGTCTCAAGGAAGTTGAAGATCTCCTGAAAAGAGAAGAGGCAATCTTGGACCGGTTTATCAATGAGCTCCTCAAAAAAGAGGAACTGGAGTACGACGAGATAGAGGCAATCTTTAAGGAATACGGCAAGGCAGGCATGAAACAAAGCCTGCGCACCGAATAGTGTGCCCGCCCCGGCAGACTGGCGGGTAAATCCTCCACAATACACGGCGGGTAAACCCACCATATACTTTCTGATGAATAAGCAAAAGAAAACCCTGTTTCCGGTGCTGGCTGGCGTTACAGCGCTGATCGCCCTCAGCGCTGTAAGTTTTTCCGGCTGCGGCGTAAGCTATCCGGCCGGTACCGCTGCCCAGTCTGTTAGTGATATGTGCAAAAAAGAATACGACATCTCCGTCAAGGCAAAGGTATACGGAAAGACACTCTGGGTATACCTTCCCCTCGACCAGCTGGTTGATGCCAATGGCCAGATCGATGAAAAAACAGGGGATACTATAGAAAACGCGGCGCTCTGTGTACACCGCGTCTTAAGCAGTACCGACGAAGATCTCGATTTTTACGTATTGATCGCCTCCGATATCAAAACACTAGGCGCCGAGTTTACTCTGATCGGGCACGTTTATGATATCATGCGCGTGAGGCTCCTTGACATATCCCGTGGAGAGTACCAGCGGCGGATGCTCAGAGACCTTAAAATCAACCCTGCCGCACTGGGAGATGCCGAGGGACACCACATCAGGCTCAGTGATCTGGACATGGCGCGCTTTCTTGCGGAGCAGTTTACGCGTAGGATAAAACTGAAATTTGAGAATGAAAAAAAACTCAACCAAAAATTTGTCTATAAAAGCGGAAAGTGGTACGTCCAGAATAATACCTTTATTCTGAACCTTGACATCGCCGAGAAAGAACCCTCCGAAACCCTCCCGCTCAGGTCCTCAAAACATAAAGAGCCGAACGTCCTGGATATCGCGCTTAAGGAACTGGCTTTTATACTGCGCCGGTATGGATTTGAGGATTATGAAAAGGTGCGGATCGCAAATTTCGCCACGAATGAAACCCGCATCCTCACCAAAGAGGAAATGAAACAAATCCGTTAACTTCTTTTAGCGTGTAGCGATTAGCGGCTAGCGTATAGTAAAATCCTAGAGTCTAAATGTATCGGCCATAGGACACCCCGTACGACAAGCATACGGGGCAGGCATGACATACCCATACGGGCACAGACAAGTCACAAGTAAAAACTCAAAGTGCCTTTTGTCACTTCACACCTAATGCGGAATCTATTATTTTCTGGATTCCAGGACAAACCCGGAGTAACACGGGGTTTGGTCATTTTGAATTTTACATTGTCATTTTGCACTTTGATTTTTGATATTTGATTTTGATACTATTCGCTAAACGCTATTCGCTGGACGCTATATGTACTTTTCGTCCCTCGACCTTGAGGCGGCCCCGGGCAATAAGCTGTACCGCCTGAGGATAGAGCCGGTGTTCGACGGCATGTACTCTTTCAAGGAGTGTTTCGGGGGTATCTCCTTCCTTAATAATAACGGCCTCCTGAAGGATAATAGGTCCGTTGTCCAGCTCCTCGGTAGCGAAGTGTACCGTCACACCGGTTACCTTGGCACCGAAGGCCAGGGCATCGGCAATGGCATGACCACCTTTAAAGGCAGGAAGAAGTGCGGGATGGATATTGAGGATTTTGTGCTTATAGCGCCTTATAAAAAACGGGCTTAAGACGCGCATGTATCCGGCAAGACATATCAGATCTATCCTGTGCCCATCGAGAGCCGCGATCACTTTTTCTTCGTAGGCCTCCTTACCGGCAAAACCGCGCGGGTCGATATACAGGGTCTCTACGCCCGCCGCTTCGGCCCGTGCGAGCGCATAGGCGTCCTTACGGTCGCTCACAACAAGGGCGACCGTCCCATCGATGGTGCCGGCGGCGCAGGCATCCAACAGTGCCTGGAGATTGGTCCCTGAACCGGAACAGAAAACAGCTATTCTGATCATTGCTCTAAAAGATTGGAAATCCGCTTTTCGATCTCTTTTTTGGAGACGACGCCGACCGATTTCTCTATCACCTCGCCGTCTTTCATAAAGAGTAAGGATGGAATGCTCATGATCCCGAAACGGGAGGCAAGACGTGGGCTCCGGTCAACATTAACCTTCCCCACCTTTATTTTATCCTGATATATGCCGGCTATCTCATGCATAACCGGGGTCAGCATCTGGCAAGGACCGCACCACTCGGCCCAGAAGTCGAGCACGCAGGGCGTGTCTGATCTGGTGATCTCCGCCTCAAAGTTCGCATCCGTAATCTCAACGAGTTTCTCAACCATACAGCACCTCCTTGGCATTTTTCCTGTGGTACCTCACCGTACCGTCTTTTTCTGTGATCTGCACAATGCACCCGGTAGGACACTTCACGCGAGGGAGTTCCCAGTTGGTCTGGTTTGTAGCCTGATTATAATCTACTTTTGCCAAATTATCAATAATAGAAAATACCGTATTCTGGGTCAATTTTGCACAGATACCGCATCCGATACACCCGACCGGACAAATCTCCTTTGTCTCCTTTCCGGGTGCATGCGAACCGCACAGAACCGCCGTCAAACCGTCTACCGCATCAAACGCTTCGATGGTAATCAAGTTTCGCGGGCATGCCTTGACGCATGCGCCGCAGGCGGTGCATTTTGAAGGGATAACAACAGGCAGTCCGTCCTTCATGACAATCGCGTCGAAGGGGCAAGCCCGGAAACAGTCGCCGTACCCGAGGCAGCCATAGGCACACAGAATATCACCCCTGACCATCTGGGCGCCTTCACACGTGGGGATGCCGGTATACTCACCCCGCTTCTTCCGCACCGACGCGTTTGCGCCGCAATGGACAACGGCGATCCGCTTTGTGTATCCCGGTGCATTAACGCCGAGGATTGCAGAAAGCCTCTGCGTCGCTTCTTCCCCGCCGGGCCGGCAGCCGTTCGGAGAGGTCTCTCCCCTGAGGACCGCCTCGGCATATATAAGGCAGCTTGCGAATCCGCACGCACCGCAGTTTAAACCCGGCAGCGCCTCTTCCAGCTCTTTGATGCGCGGATCCTGCTCAAGCTTAAGCCACTGGTAGACAATCGCCAATACCAGCGCAAAAATCCCGCCGAGCGAGGCCATTGTTATCGCAGAAAAGAAAGAAAAGTTAGTCATGCTGTATAGTTCTTCAGGTTACTCGGGTTCAACGGGTTCTTCGGGTTAACGAGTTGCACGGGTTACTCGAGTTCAAAAAACTCCGCGAACTGGCGAACTCGCGAACTCGAAGAACTGGTGAACTCGCAACTGAATCATGTTGCTATAATCCCCGCAAAGCCCATAAAAATCAGTGCAAGCAGTCCCGCCGTAATCAGCGTAATGCCGGCCCCTTTAAGCGACGCCGGGACATCGGCCATCTCAAGCTCTTCACGAATGCCCGCCATCACGGTAAGGGCAAAGGTAAATCCGACTCCCCCACCTACCGCAAAGGCAACGGATTCAAAGAAATTGTACTGGCGCATCACCATAAAAAGTGCAAGCCCAAGAATAGCGCAGTTGGTGGTAATAAGCGGCAGGTAGATGCCCAGCGCCCGGTAGAGAACCGGATTAAATTTTTTGAGAAACATCTCCACCACCTGTACCGCCGATGCGATCACCAGAATAAAGGTCACGTTCCTTAAGAAAAGCAGGTTAAACGGAATAAGCAGAAAATGGTAAATAAGCCATGTCAGTATCGCCGCCACGCACATGACAAAGGTGGTTGCGAGTCCCATGCCAAATGCAGACTCAATGCGCTTTGATACGCCCAGAAACGGACATACACCCAGAAAATACGCCAGTACAAAGTTGTTGGTAACCGCCGCTGCTATGAAAATAAGGATGATGTGGGTCATTGTATTGGTTCTTCCGGTTATTCGGGTTCGAAAATGGTTCTTCGGGTTAACGAGTTACTCGGGTTACTCGAGTTCAAAAAAAGAACCCGCGAACTCGCTAACTATTTTTCACCTGTGTCATGTGACCTTGTGACATGGTGACTTTGTGACTTTTTAGTTTGCTCTCTATCATATTAAATAACCCTATTAGAAAGCCCAGTGTTAAAAACGCACCTGCCGGCATAATCATAACAACCCAGTTTTCGAAAGAGGCCGGGAGAATGCGTGTACCTATAATCCCGCCGGTTGCAAAAAGCTCCCGGATAGACCCCAGAAGCACCAGCGACAGGGTAAAGCCGACCCCCATACCGAAGCTGTCGGCCAGGGCCCTGATGGGAGAATGCTTTGACGCAAATGCCTCTGCCCTTCCGAGAATAATGCAATTGACGATAATTAACGGGACGTACGGACCCAGTGTCTTTGAAAGGAGGGGGAAATTGGCCGCCAGAAAAAGTTCGGCAACTGTCACAAAGGTAGCGATGATAATCGTAAAACCCGCGATGCGCACCTCGCCGGGAATCAGCCTTCTGATTACCGAAACCATCAGGCTTGAGGCAACCAGTACAAAACAGGTGGCACACCCCATGGCAATCCCGTTAATCAGAGAGGTTGTCACCGCAAGCGTCGGACACATACCCAGAAGTTGCACGAATACCGGATTGTTCCTCCAGATTCCTTTAATCCAGTCCTGATATAGTTGTTTGATCATAGTTTTAATTGTATAGGTTCTTCGTGTTGCTCGGGTTCGCTTTCTAGCGTGTAGCGGATAGCGTCTAGCGTATAGAAAAAGAAAAATCTAACCGCTAATCGCTACACGCTAGTCGCTATAATGAACCCGCGAACTACTTCTGCCGTAACAGTTTCGCAACCGCCTCTATCTCTCCGTTTAAGATGCGTACCAGGCTGCGCGAGGTAACCGTCGCACCGGTAATTGCCTGAATCTCGCTGTCAGACGCGGGGGCCCTGCCCACTATATAACGGATCGGCTCTGATGCGCTGAGATTCTGAAACTGATTCTTGAAAAATGGTTTGACGATCTCGCCGCCCAGACCGGGCGTCTCCACCGACCGCAGAATCTCGATACCGGCCAATCGGGTCAGTGCCGGATACAGTCCTATCATAACCACGATATCATCCTGATACCCCTTCCCTTTTCCTGTAAAGGCGTAGCCGATCGGTGAACGGCTACTCCCGAATACCTCAAAGATCTCGCGGCCTCCCAGTTCAAGGACCTTGTAACTCTTGCCCTTCGGGAAAATGGCATAAATAGACGCCTCGACAGCCTCCCGCCTGTGCGCCTCAATCCTGGGCGCGGCATACTCCTCCATCCTGACCAGGCTAAAGCCTGAGATAAAGCCGAGCACCATTAAAACCGCAACCATATGCAGGGTTTTTTTCATAACATTTTTTCTTTTTACCAGTCACATGTCACCTGTCACAGGTCACAAGCATTTTTACCTGTGTCATGTGTCTTGCGTCATGTGACACAAAGTCACGTGGGACTTTGTCGGGCCCCAAACCGCCGCGGAATCGTTATCCTGTCAATAAGCGGCGTCAGGGCGTTCATAAAGAGAATGGCATACATAACGCCCTCGGTCAATCCTCCCCAGATTCTGATTGTCACCAGAATGAGGCCGATGCCGATACCGAATATAATCTTCCCCTTTGCTGATACCGGCGAGGTCACCGGGTCCGATGCCTGGAATACCGCCCCGTACATCAGCCCGCCCGCCAGAAGATGAAAGATCGGTGACGGACAAGCAGGGTTAATCACCCAGAGGATGCCGCTGTAGACAAATACAGTACTCAGGATAGAACCGGGTATGCGCCAGTCACCGTATTTTTTATAAAAGAGATAGATACCTCCTAGAAGTACGCAGAATGCCGACGTCTCACCCAGAGAACCCGATACATTCCCGAAGAAAAGATCTTTGAGCGCGGCAAATTCGTGCTGAAACTTTGCCAGGGCCAGCGGCGTCGCCGAGCTGACCGCATCCGGCTTGAGGGGCTCTACCCAGGTGGTAAGCCATCTCGGATAATTTGCCATTAAGAATGCGCGCGCAAGAAGCGACGGATTGAAGATATTATGTCCGAGCCCGCCAAATATCTGCTTACCCACCACAATCGCAAAGACCGAACCGATAATCGCGGCACTCAGGGGAAGCGTCGGCGGCAGAATCAGCGCCAGTGAACACCCGGTCACCACCGCGCTCCAGTCGTCCACCGTAACCGGCCTGCGGCGCGCAAGCTGACAGAGCGCCTCGGTAAATATACAGGTAATAATACAGGTAGTAATTAATACAGCCGCGTGTAATCTAAAAAAGTAGATGCTGGCGCCTATAACCGGTAAAAAAGCGATGGCCGTCCCCCGCATCGTTTCCTTCATATCGGTATGAGAAAAAATGTGCGGGGAACTGCCCAGGCTAAATCCGGTATGTTTTGAATCGGTTGTGTCAGTCATTCTTTGCCATGTCCGCTTGTTTGCATACTTTTTGTTTGCCGAGCCGGATCAACTGTACCAGCGGGATCCGCGACGGGCAGATATAAGAACAATTACCGCACTCGATGCAGTCCTCGGGATAGTAGGACCTAAGCCTTTCCATATCATTTGCCTCGGAGAAACGGGCGATATCGGTGGGCGAAAGAAACATCGGACACACATCAAGACACCGGCCGCAGCGTATACATGGTCTCCTCTCAAAGAAGCGGGTCTCCTTTTCGGTAAAAAGAAGGATGCCGGTTGTCCCCTTAATAACCGGCACATCGAGGCCTGGTTGGGTAATCCCCATGAGCGGGCCACCCATAATAATTTTTTTTACGTCCCCCTGCATGCCGCCGCAGCAGTCGACCACGTGGGAAAACAGGGTGCCGATCCGCGCCTTTACGTTGCACGGCCTGGCGACTCCCGAGCCGCTCACCGTAATAATCCGCTCATAGAGGGGTTTCCCGGCCGTTGCTGCCTCGTAGACGGCAAAGGCGGTCCCTACATTGTCAACGATACAACCCACATCTTTCGGCAGTTTCCCGGGGCCGACCTCACGGCCAAAAACAGTCTTGATAAGCTGTTTTTCTGCCCCGTGCGGATACTGCACCTTTAAGATCTCGATTGAAAGCCTCGACTGGTCGGCATAGAGCCTCTGCACCCTGCGGCCTATCAGGTGCTCCTTGAACAACCCCACCGCATCCATCTTGTTTGCCTCGACGGCGATATATCCCCTTTTCGCGCCCAGAATTTTCATAATGAGTTCGGTAGCAACAACCAGCTGTTTTGCGTGGTTCTTCATCAGGGTGTGGTCGCAGGTGAGGTATGGTTCACATTCCACCGCGTTTAAAATAAAGGCATCGATGGTATTTTCCCGGGGAGGTTGCAATTTAATCTGCGTGGGAAATCCGGCCCCACCCAACCCGACGATACCGGCATCCCTGATTATGGCTAGTAGCTCATCACGGGAAAGAGTCATCGCATCTCTCGTTATTAAAGACTCTTGCTGATCCGTACCGTCGGCGGTAATCTCGACGGCCGGCGCGGCCCCCAGGACAGGATGCGAAAAACTGCCTATCTTTGTGATTTTTCCCGAGAGTGAGGAGTGCACCGCCGCTGAGACGCCGTCCGCTGCCGAAGCAAGCAGTGTACCTACTTTGACCGTCTCGCCGGTCTGAACCACCGGCACAGCCGGCCTGCCGATATGCTGACTCAACGGCACAATCACCCTTTCGGGGCAGGGGAGTTCAAGAAGCCCTTCTTTCATCGAAAAGCTCTTGTGTTCGTCAGGATGAATGCCTATAGGATAGGATTTAATGGCCATAAAACCGGCAAAACTCCCTCTGCGCATTTTGGGTCTTATGCAACTATGTTTAGGGAGGTAATGTTAAAGCGTGAGGGTCGTATTAGACAAAATAGAGCGCCGTGACAAAAAGAAAGACGCAGATAAGAAAAAAACAGATCGCCACACCGCGCCTGTACTTCCAGACTTCTTTATCGATATCATACCTTCGGTTAAAGACCTCGCCGATCTTTTCGGTCATCTCTGCGCCGAAAGACTTATTGAGCGTGTTATTCAGCTTGTCCATCTCGCTATTCGAAAGCATAAAAAGCAGGGTGGCCAGAAGTGACACTACCGACAGAATCAAAAAGATTACTGTGAACATACCACTTCCCTCGGTCCTTTCCGGTTGCTGCAGGTAAAAATGTCCTAACTTACGCTCCCATCTAAAATAACATAGTCAGCAAAGATTGTCAAAACAGAACTGCGCCGCCTGGGACCGAAAAGGCAATAGTAGAAAAACGGCCCGCAGATTCATGCAAATGAGGTCTCCGAATCGCCCGACCCGTCTCCGGCGCCCTCCTGCCTGGTATGCTTAACCGGCTCGCCCAGCGCCTTCTTGACCTTGGTGAATAACTCCTTGCCGCCGAAGGGCTTGACGATAAAATCAGTCGCCCCCATTTCTTTAATCTTCTCCTGAAGTTCGGGATTGGGAAAACCGGTCATAAAAATGACTGGGGTAAAAACGGTATTGCTAAGCAGCTTGAGGCTTTCAAAGACATTGAGGCCGCCGCCTGCAGGCATCTTAAGGTCAAGGAGAATCAGATCCGGCTTCTCCGAACGCGCCTTTGCCACGGCATTGACCGCATCATAGGCGGCTATCACATCGTAGTTCTCCTCCTTTAGCCGGCGGGCAAGAAGCTTTACGATATGTTCGTCGTCATCCGCTATGAGAATCCGTTTTTTCTCATCCATAGGAAATACCCCCTTTTCGTCAGGTCCCGGGGGAGATTCTGATATATTATACACCGAACAAAGGAGGTTTTCACCTTGCAAAATGGAGGAGGAAAAAGATGAGGATTAAAATCAGATTCTGGATAAGGTTGATGACCGGCTCAAGAAGCCCGCTAAAAAGCAGCAGTACGATGATAAAGAACCCGTAGGGCTCAAGTTTTATCAACGACCGTTGTCCCTCCGGCGGAAGAATTCCCAGAAGAACCTTTGACCCGTCAAGCGGCGGCACGGGAATAAGATTAAAGGCACCGAGGATGATATTGATCCGGATAAACACCGACAATACAAGTGTTAAAAAGGGGTTGTCCCCGATGCCCGGCATCTGCAGCAGCATAACGGAAACGGTAGCGAGAAGGATATTGGTAACAATGCCCGCCAGGGCAACGCAGATAAATCCGACACGACCTCCCCGTAAACGGCCGAAATCCACCGGGACCGGCCTTGCCCACCCGAACCCCACCAAAAACAGCATAAGGGTCCCCATCGGATCAAGATGAGATAGGGGATTCAGGGTCAATCTGCCGTATCGCCTGGCCGTATCATCGCCAAAAAAAAGCGCGACAACGCCGTGCGCCACCTCATGGGCAATGATAGAATAAAGCAGCGGGATAACCAGCGCAAAGAATAATATCGGGTTTGAAAAAAAGAGTGTGATAAGCTGCATGGTGTATAGTTCTTCGGGTTCTGCGGGTTAACGAGTTACTCGAGTTCAACTTCTAGCGTTTAGCAGATAGCGTCTAGTAATATTTACTAATCACCGACGGTTATCAAACCCTAAACTCTAAACCCTAAATCCTAAACAAATCCAAAATCCAAATTCTGCAAACTAATTTATTTCTCTTTTGTTTTGCGTTTTGAGTTTGGGGCATTTGAGTTTATTTAGAGTTTCGGGTTTAGTGTTTAGAGTTTTGTCACATGTGACTTGTGTCTTTTTCTTAACTATGCTGCGAATTCGGCGAGCGCAGCAGCGATGTCGATATGTTCAATCGCCGTTTCACAAAGCGGCGGCCTTTCGGTCAGTCCTGTCAGTTCGTTGTAGGTTTTTCCCTCCCCTCTAAAGAAAACGCCAAGGGGAATCCGTTCCCCCCACTCAAGCGCCTTTTCGACAGCCTGTAGCCTGTTTGCCGGGTCATACGATGCTTCATCAGCGAGGCGATAGATGCGTTCGGCATACCACTGCGCGGTATTTTTTTTGTTAAACGAAACGCAGGGCTGGAGCACCTCGATCAAGGAAAAACCCCTGTGATTAACACCCTGGACGATCAAATCGGTCAGTTCATCCTGGGAGTTTGAAAATCCCCTGGCAACGAACTTTGCCCCGAGGATAATGGCAACCGCCAGCGAATGGAACGGCTCCAGCATGACCCCGTGTGTCTGCACCTTAGTAGTAAACCCCCGGTCCGTCATCGGTGACGCCTGCCCTTTGGTAAGCCCGTAAATCTGATTGTTGTGCACGATAACGGTTATGTCGACGTTCCGGCGGATATTATGAATCAGGTGATTGCCGCCCTCACCGTAACAGTCCCCGTCTCCGGTTGTCACGATAACCGTGAGTTTATGATTGGCCATCTTTGCTGCCGCCGCGACCGGGATGGACCTGCCGTGCAATCCGTTAAAACAGTTGCACTTGATGTAGTGCGGCGTCTTTGCTGCCTGTCCAATCCCTGAACAGAGGAGAACATCCTTCGGCTCCTTGTTGAGTACAACCAAAGCTTTTTTCAGGGCAAGCAGAATGCCGAAATTGCCGCAGCCTGGACACCACGCTATTTCATCGGTGCTTTTGAAATGTGCTATATCACCCATATCTACCGTCACTTTTTTAGCTTTCGGCCATCAGCCTTCAGCAGTTGAAAGCTGAGAGCTGATAGCTGAAGGCTTGTAGAATTTTTTAATACGTTCCGTCAGATAATCCAGATTAAACGGTCTGCCGTCATACCGCAGAATCGACCGGCCGATAGTCATGCCGGTCTCGCGCCGGATGAGCCGTGCGAGCTGGGCTCCCGCATTATTCTCTACCGTCATAACGCAACTGGCACCCTCGAGGAGTTTCCGCGTAGCAGCCACCGGAAACGGCCACACCTGAGAAAAGTGCACCATGCCTATCCTTTTCTCATCGAAAATCTCGCTTACTTCTTTCAGCGTACCGTAGGTAGAGCCGTAACCAACGAGAATGATATCGGCACCCTTCAGGTTATGCGTCGTCGGTTCCTCTGTCTCATTCGCAAGAAGCTCCATGCGCCTGAGGAACCGCTTATTCACCATAGTCTTTCTTACCGCGGCACTCTCGGTAATGTGCCCCTCTTCGGTGTGTTCGTCGCTGTCGGCGTATATGACGTCGTTAATCCACGACGGTATCGCACGCGGCGATATGCCGGAATCCGTAAGCCGGTACCGTTTATAGTCTGTTATGCCCGCCGAGTCCTCTTTGGATATGATGTGCCGCCTGACAGCTACTCTGTCCGTATCAAAAGGCGCGATGTTTCTGATGGTGTCCGCGAGATACTGGTCTGTCATGATAAGAACCGGGACTTGATACTTCTCGGCCAATTCAAACGCCCTGATGGTCAGAAAAAAAGCCTGCTCTGCCGTCCCCGGAGAAAAAAGCACCTTGGCCCACTCCCCGTGTCCGCCATGCAGGAGAAAGTCAAGATCTGCCTGTTCGGTCCTGGTAGGCAGTCCCGTTGCCGGACCGGGTCGCTGCGAGTCAACAACCACAACGGGTGTCTCGGTAATAGCCGCAAGACTCATGCCCTCGGTCATCAGGGCAAAGCCGCCGCCCGAAGTCGCCGTCATAGCACGCGCTCCGGCGAAGGAGGCGCCGATGGCCATATTGATGGCGGCAATCTCGTCTTCGGCCTGCTCGACAAGAATGCCGAACCGGTCGGCAAAATGAGCCATGGTAGTCATAATGCTGGTCGCCGGCGTCATGGGATAAGCGGAATAAAAGGTGCACCCCGCCCTGATGGCCCCCAGGGCGATCGCCTCATTACCGTTTATCAGAATATGCTCTGTTGTCTTTCCCTTTGCAAGCCTGAAGGCATCTCCGGTAAAATGTTTCCTGGCGAAATCACATCCTGCCTCTACGGCCTCGAGATTCTTCCTGATAACCTCTTCACTCTTTTTAGAGAACGTCGCCTTCAGAATTTCCTTCACCAGAGCACACGAAATACCCGTTACGCCGGCCAGAAAACCGCAGGTAACGGAGTTGCTGTAAATCTCGTTTCCGCCGATCTCCCGCGCTATTCCGTAAAAAGGCACATTAAGGTATCTGTTGTCTCCGGCAGCCACGTTAAACTTTTTCTCATCAAGGACGATGATGCCGCCCGGATTCAAGCCTTCCCTGTGGAGCGCGACGCTCTCTTTATCCAAAGCAACAATAATGTCGCTTTTTTGCCTGAGTGTATAAACCGGTGCGGTGCTGACGCGCAGGAGAAAAAAATTGTTCCCTCCTCTGATCCGCGACATATAATCCTGATTGGCAAAGATAAAGAATCCGGCCTTTGTAAAGATTTTGCAGAGCGCCGTTCCTATAGTCTGCATGCCCTGGCCGGCCTCGCCGGCTATCCTCAGTGAAAGTTCTGTCTTCATAGCTTTTTTATTGGGTTCTTCTGGTTCTCCTTTAGCGTATAGCGATTAGCGGCTAGCGTATAGTGAATAAAATTGAAAACGATTGTTACGGTTCGAGCCTGTCGAGAACCCTTTGGCTATGTTCA
>JAFGGP010000040.1 GCA_016930485.1 Candidatus Omnitrophota bacterium
GAGATTACTTCGGTCGCTTTGCTTCCTCCCTAATGACAGCACGAGATACTTTTTCAACGGTCTCAATTTGGCATTAGATGATTCATTTGGAATTGGAAATTTATTATTGGTGACCTGGTGACTTAGAAAGGCCAAAGGTCGGGCCTGTTCAAAGGAAGATATATGTCAAAGAAATTAGGCGCGGCTCTCTGCGCCGTATGCCTCACGATAATCTCATGTGTATTGCCGGTTTCTGCAGAGGAAAAGGCGGCCCCTTCGGTTGATGTGGATTATGAGGAACTTGCCGGCGAACTGGAGATGCTTGCGAGGGAGGAGCCCCTTATTGTGACCAATATCTACCGCATGATCGCCGAGGCGTATCAGCGCAGGGAGAAACCCGAGCTGGCGATGGCGGCGTATGAAAAGGCCCTGCGGTTTTCTCCCGCTGATGAGGGTCTGTTGAACGTGCTCAGCGACCTTGCCCGAGAGATTGGCGATGCTGAACGGAGCCTTCGATATGCGGGGCGATTGGTAGAACTCCATCCCGGGAATATCTATTATTATCAGCGCCTTGCCGCTATCTACGAATCTCTTGATCAGACCGATAAGGTAGAAGCGTTATGGGAAAAGGCCCTGGAGGCCAATCCCGATAACCCTGATTTCAGGAGGCAACTGGCCGAGAACCTTGCCGAGAAAGATGACTTTGAGAATGCCGTCAAAGAGATGGAGGCGGCCCTGGCGCTTGAGCCGGCAAACAGCTGGTTTCTCAGGCTCCTGGCCCGGTATCAGATAGAGCTCGGTGACCCGCGCTCAGGACTGGCAAGCCTGCGCGAGGCCAACGCGAAGAGCCAAGATGCCTGGGAGAAACGGGATATCGCCTGCGAGGCCGCGAATAGTATCGCCCGGTCCGGGACACCCGAGGAGATGCTTGCAGATTTCATGCAGCCGATCGAACAGAATACCGGGGATGCCTTTTATTACTGGGTCGTCGGCCAGGTGTACGTCAATGAAGGGGAGCGCGGGAAGGCGATAGGGGTCTTTGAGAAGGCGGTCCGACTTATTCCCGCGGAGAGAGAATTTGTGCGGCAACTGGTAGACCTCTATCAGGATACCCGGGATTTTGACCGGGCGATAGCGCTCATCCAGGGTCTGATCGATGCAGAGGGGGAGAGCTCTGACCTCTATAGCCGGCTTGCCGATGCGTATCTCGCAGCCGGGGAGTATGACAGGGCGCTTGAGGTGTATGAAAAGGCGCGCGCGTTAGATCCGGAAAATCTCTATTTCTTTGAACGTATCGCCGATGTATATCTCAGGCAGAACCGGCCCGGTGAGGCGATCAGGCAATACGAGGAGATTATAAATCGGACCGCTGATACCTGGCGGAAGGAGGATATGGAAAAGCGGATACAGAGTATACGCGAACGGCTTGCGGATGAGGCGGCCCGGGAGGCGGCGGCCAGGGAAGAAGGAGAGGCAGGGCAGTAGGGTGCTTAACAATGTTCGTTCGTGAACGCAGTTGATATAACTCTTGACAAAGCTGAAAGGTGGGTTAGAATAAATGAGGACATGAGTTATGAAATTACGAAGACATAACTCATTGTTCGAATGTATCCCGCATCTGACGCGGAATGATAAAAAAATAGCCCACATTTCAATGCGGGAAAATTTTTTTACTCAGCAAGGAGGAGGTGCATATATGTTTCAATCTAAGTTTTTGTTGGGTGTTGTCGTTGGATTTCTGATGTTGGGGGTGATTGTGGGCGGTTTTTACGGTTGCGGCCTTGCACAGGAAAAACAGCCTGCGGCCCCGGCAGAAGAGCCGGCAGAAGTCCCACAACCGGTCGCACCACCTCAGGTGACCCCCGGTGATATAGTATACCAGTTTGCCGATGCCACCGAGATGCAGGAATTTGAGCGGCTCTATGCGGCAAAGATGGCGGTCAATTCCCGTATAGCAGTCCTGGCGAACTATATCGCTATGGAACGCAATAATCTGGATCAGATCGACGCCCAGATTTATCTGAAGTATAAATTCAATCTCGATCCCAACAAGATGTACAATCTGGACCGTCAGTCGATGGTGATCGCCGAGGTAGCCCCGCCTCCCGCACAAGAGGAGCCGCAGCAGTAAACTATATACGCGGAACGCACAGACGTTAAGGAACTGGCTTGATACGCAGAATATACGCGGAAGGAAATGAGAATTTATCTCTGATGCTTCCGCGTATTTTTATTTTTATATCCTGTAAGACAATGTGTTACAATAGGACAATTATACAATGAAGATTCTGCGTTGTTCCGCGTCAGTTTCTGCGCGATTCAGCGCACACTAAGAGCGAAGCGAGTTAACTTGAACAAAAGTTTCCTCCAGGCAGAGATTAAAGTCCCCGAATTCCTGAAAAGGAAAAGGGCCAATTTCAAGGAATTGGTGCAATTTACCCGCCAGGCGGCTACCCTGGTGCGGGCAGGCCTTCCTCTGGTCAGGTCCCTCGATACACTGCATGAACAACTGGATAAGGGCTATTTAAAGGAGTGCGTCGGCACGATTGCCGAAGAGGTAAAGAGCGGCACCGCATTTTCAGAGGCGTTGTCTCACTACCGGACTGTCTTCCCGCCGTTATACGTAAATATGGTGCGGGCAGGAGAACAGGGCGGTATGCTTGAGGAGATTCTTAAGCGTCTTGCCGATTTTCTGGAGAAACAGGAGCGGCTCCGCACCCGCATTAAGAGCGCCCTGATGTACCCTATTTTTGTGCTTGGCGTAGCAATTCTCATCCTGGTGGTGCTGATGATTTTTGTTGTCCCTACGTTTACCAAGATGTTCGAGGATCTGGGAGGGGCGCTGCCGCTGCCGACGATGATTTTGATCGGGATCAGCGATCTCTTTCGTTACCGGTGGTACTGGGTTGTGGCCGCGATTGCGGCGGTGATTGGTCTGGTGAAGCTGACGGCGAGGCTTCTCGGCAAAAGCAGATGGGATTATTGTGTGGATAACATCAGACTGCATCTTCCTGTCTTCGGCGAGCTGATCCGGAAGGCCGCTATCGCGATTTTTGCCCGCACCCTCGGCACGCTCCTGACGAGCGGTGTCTCGATTTTGAACGCACTGGATACCGTGAAGGAGATTGCGGGTAACGAGATTGTGAAACGGGGTATCGGCGAGGTGCGGGAGAGCATCAAGGAGGGCGAGAGTGTCTCAGGGCCCCTTTCGCGGTGCAAGGCCTTTGATCCTATGGTGGTCAAGATGGTTGCTATTGGCGAGGAGACAGGACAGCTCAACAAGATGCTGGTTGAGATTGCCGCAAGCTATGAAGAGGAGGTCGATGTTATGGTCAGCGGCCTTACCGCGCTCCTTGAGCCGCTTCTTATTGTTTTTCTGGGCCTGGTTGTCGGTTTTATCGTCATAGCGATGTTTCTGCCTCTCTTTTCCATGGCACGGCTTATTGCATAGTCCATGTCACATGACACAGGACACATGACACAGGTGACAAAAACTCTAAACACAAAACCCGAAACTCTAAATAAACTCAAATGCCCCACATTCAAAACCCAAAACAACTGCTGTATGTCATTGCGCACCCCGATGCGAGATCCAGAAAAAAATGGATCCCCGGGTCAAGCCCGCCACTTCTGGTGAGACCTCGTTCACCTATAGGCGAGACCTCGCGAAAGCGGGAATCCAGGGAAAAATAAAGAGATAGATTCCGGATCAAGTCCGGAATGACAGAAATGGCAAGATAGAAGGAAAAATTTTTGTACTTTGATTTAAAAACTGGTGACTGGTGTCATGGTGACCTGGTAACTTGACAATGAAAAAAGAAAAAGGTTTCACCCTCATAGAAATTGTTATCGCCCTGGGCATCCTGGTCATCGGCGTCGTTGGCCTGATGCAGGTATTTCCTGTCGGCCTCCAGGCGAGTAATATGTCGGGGATAAAAAGTGATGCGGCCCTCCTTGCCCAGAAGCTGCTCGACGAGGCAAAACTCATGGGTGTCGATCACATTCCTCAATCAGTCCAGGAGGGCAGGTTTACCTGCGCATTTTCTAAGGAGGAGGTAACGCTTGAGGGTTCTACGCTGAACGAGCCCCATCTGCACACACCGTATAAGATAAGCCTGACGATGCACTGGACAGAGCGCAGGCGCCTGCGCAGCGAGACATTTGTGACGTACATGCTTGAATAATATCATGATAAACACTATAGAGTCACCAAGACACAATGTCACAAAGTCACCAGAAAAAACTGGTGTCCTGGTGACCTGGTGTCCTGGCGACCTTACAAGGAAGAAGAATGGTTTTACCGTCCTAGAAGCATTGATCGCCCTGTCGATTATCGCGGTCATCATCACCTCAACCTTTATGATTTTTAAGGGCGCGACAAATTCGTGGAGACACGGAGAGGCCCGGGCGCACGTCTATCAGACGGTCCGTTCCGTATGTGATATCGTCATCCGCGATGTGTCTCAGGCGGCGACCGCCAAGGGACTGGGGCCGGTGGCCGATGCCCCGTTATTCTCCGGGACGACCGATTCTATGTTGTTTGTTACCCCGATGGGGGACAGCAGAGAGCTTATTGAGGTGTCCTACCGGCTGGAGGAGGGTCGCTTTAACCGGAGGGCCGCTGAGACGATAGACGGGGATCCCGAGACGTGCGACTATAACGAGGATTTAAGCGATGAGATAGATGAGGTTCAATTTGCCTATCTGGCCGACGGCCAATGGCAGGTGAGCTGGAACAGCGCTGTCACGAAACGATTGCCGCAGGCGGTGAAGATGGACATTGTGTTACAGAAAGAACGTTTTGAGATTATTATCAAGATAGAAGCGGTAAACTAACCGCGTAATAACAAATGACGAATTCCAAATTTCAAATGAATCACCTAATTCCAAATGACAAAAAGAATCTGTCATTCCCACGGGGCCTGTCCCGTACCCCGATACGGGACGGAAATCCAGAAAAATAGATGGATCCCCGGATCTTCGCCTAAGGATGACAGAATTTTTTTAGAGTATTTGATGATTTGGATTTCATTTGGATTTTGACATTTGGATTTTGGGATTCTATGAATTTTTATGAATTCAAAAAAAGGTATTGCCCTTATTATCGTCCTGAGCGTTCTTGCGGTGGCAAGCATTATCGCCATAAGTTTTTTATTTACTATGCGGCTTGAGGAGCACGCCGCCTCAAATTTTCTCAATACCATAAAAGCACGGTATATTGCCGAGATGGGCGTGGTGCATGCGCGCCGGCTGCTTGAAGAAGACAGTTTTCTGGACCGCGACCGGTGGGTAAGCGCCTCGGAAACGATCGGGCTGGGTTACGACGGATATAACGAGAGCTGGCACGAGCTCTTTACAGGAAGCGATGTCGACGTAGACGGAGACGGCACCCCGGAAAGCAGATGGATTCCGGTGGAAGGAGGCACCTTTTCCGGCAGGTATGCCGTGCTGGTGAGCGATGAGGCGGGTAAGCTTAATTTGAATATGCCGCGCTCCGATATTGTCAGGGACGGCATTGCCAGTATCTTTACCGCATGCTCAAGCGGGGGTGCTCAGATGTCGCAGGCGACCGACGCGCTTTTTGCATACCGGTACGGCCCCGATAAAAAACCCGGCGTCGCCAGGCGGGACGACGACTTTGATAATGTCCTGTTGACCAATGACGGTATCGATAATGATGGCGACGGCCATATAGACGAGGCAGGCGAGGGCATTGATGAAGACAATGAATTTCTTCCGGCTCATCCGCGCGGCGATGACGCGGCCTTTAGCGTGCTGGAGAGATATAAAACCGCTGCACGAATAAGCGATGACCTCTGGGCTAGGGTGCGCCCTTTCTTAACCGTTTATTCACAGAGCGACAACCTTGATATGTGGGGTCTCCCGAGGATTAATATCAACAATGTCTCGGCAGAGGAGCTCGTTGAAATTTTAAAATCAACGGGGTTTGACAATCCGTGGCAGATCGCCGTCAACATTGCCGATTTTATTGATGATGATTTTGTAAAGAGCTCTGTGGTAAAGGCGACGAGGGGCTGTTCGGTCAAGGCCTGTTTTACCTACGATCTTGGCAGCTGGGAATTTGTGGGAGGGCATTACCGCTGCCTTAGACCGGGCGGATTGCCGGGTGTCTGGCAATGGCAGGGGGTCCCCCCCGGTGATTATTACGTCAAGGTCTACGGGTATGGAGAAAACTCTAAGGTAGGCGATGTGACTATTAACGGGGTCGTGCATCCGGATATGGAACATGATGATCTCTTCGGGCTTTTTGCCAGGGAGAAGGTAACGGTTGCCGAGGATACAATCTTACAGGTTGAGGTCCAGAACAATTTCGGGGCAGAGACGACCACTTATTTTTCCGGGGTCGAACTTATTCCGGTACGAGGGGGCGGCACTATTAGACCGCGTCTGGTGTACGGGATCGAGGGGGTGCGTATTAATGAGATTATGGTGAAGCCGGTTTTGAATAAGTCAACCGAACATATGCAGCCGGGCGGGTACTGGACTGCCTCGGGAGGCGGTTTTGTCAATAATACAGCCGGAAGCGGGGCAAAGGGCGAGGGCACATGGGAATGGACCGGTATTCCCGACGGCAAATACTATCTCTATGTGTACGGCCAGAGCGGTCAGGCGGTAGGTGATGTGAGGGTAGAGGGGGTAACACAGGGGCACATGACAGACGGGGGCAGGTTTTCGGCGAAGAGCGCCGTCTCGGTATACGGCGGGCGGCTTCGCATATCGATCCAGAATAACGAACCCGAGGGGGTAAGCTGTTACTTTTCGCGCATCGAACTTTCCCAGCAGCCTGACGGCGAGTATATCGAGCTGGTCAATCTTACCGAACGTGAGGTGGATATCGGTGGCTGGATTGTCGAAGGAACCGGATACAGCGGATGGCCGGCGCGTATCCCGCTGGGCACCGCCATCGAACCGAACGGTTTCATCGTCCTTGCGATGGATGCGGACGACAAGACGACGGGCCTTTCCGGCAACGGCATTTCCTTTGATACCATATGGGGGGCGCGGGACAAGAACGTGGTGGGGCTTGATTTTACCCGGGCCGTAACCCCGGACGATGATCTGTTGCGCGATGTCCCGCTGTCTGGCTATAATATGATTACTCTGCGGGACAGCAGTGAAAATTTGGTGGACGCGGCCGAGTATTCAAATACGACCCCGTATATCGCCTCTGAGAAGGGCGACCCCTCCTATAACGGCGATACCGACGGTGACGGGGCCGACGAGATATGGTATAACAGCCTCTCCTTGAGCAAGGGGACTCCCGGAGAAGAGAATAATAATACCGGCATGAAGGAGAGGTTGTGGAAGGATGACCAGTGGATGACTATTATTCACTCATCCGATGAAATTCTCTTTCGCAATTATCCTCTGTTTGATCTGGGCACCTTACTGTCTGTACGCCGGTCTGATGAATTTTGGAGGGCTCTTGCACTCGAAGAGGTGATGAAATGTATTGATGCATTCACCACAGAAGGAATCCGCCTCGAGAGCGAATGCGCAAAGCCATCCGATAATGAAGGACGCGGCAACGGATGGGTTGCCGTTGATCGTCCGGAACCAGCCACTGCCTGGTTTGAGAGCGGCGCTCTCGATGACGTGGGGTACTGGAGGTGGACCGGTGAGGACGGTGTGACGAACGGCGTCTATTCATTAAGCATTTTTGGCAGACAGGGCGAGTCGGTCAGCATCTCGGTGAGGCGCACCGGCGGAGGCTGGAGTCCCTGGACGCCGGCGTTGACCTATGGTGTCGGCAATAAGATATATTTCGGAAGGGTAGAGATAGGAACGGGCAGTGAAGGCGCCTCGCCTGATTCGACGCTTGAGGTGCGACTTAAAAATACATCCCCTAAGGGCGTGGCCCATTTTGATTACCTGAGACTCGACCCTTCTTCGGAGAAGTCCGGGGCGATCAATATTAATACCGCCTCTCAGGCGGTCCTTGAGGCATTGCCCGGTATTGACTCCGGGTATGCGGCGAGAATAATGCAAAACAGGCCGTACGGCAACAAAGAAAATAAGCGAAGGGGGATCGGCGATCTTCTGGTCGGGGATGTCCTGCGGCCGCTAGAGTATGAGGATGAAGCGGATAAAGAACGTCAGATGTTGGGATTATTCGGGGCATTTTCCAATTATGTCACCGTGCGTTCGGACACCTATGGTATTACGGTTATCGGCCAGATTGTCAAAAGGGATAAGATTCAGGCAGAGAAACGGATCGAAACCATTATCGAAAGGTAATCCGCATACAGAACAGCCAAAGGTTAACAGCTGAATAATTGTAATTTGTTGCAATAAAATAAGATACGAAAAATGAAAAAATCGCCCTTTTTTATGAAAAGCGGTATCGCACTGGCCTTGTGGATAGGCTGCACACTCTTTTCTCTTTCCGTTCCTTGCCGGGCAGATGACGTGAAACAAACGCATTTTGCCTCAGCCTCTGATGAGAGTGAATCAGATGAATACGCAGGTGCCGGTGCGGTAGGGAGTCCGGTTATCGGATCCGCAGCGAGTCAGGGCTATAAACTGAATATCGGACCGATGGCAACCAGGAATATCAGTCCCACCACAACTATTATCAGCCCCAATCAGGGGCTTCCGATTCAGGATGAGACCCCGACCTTGCGATGGTCTTATTTTGATGCGGAGAGCGACCCGCAGCGGATGTTTCAGATCCAGATTTCCAAAGACAATTTTCAGACCATTGCCTATGACAGCGGATTTATATCGTCAGGCGGATTTTCCTATACGACGCCTATTTTGTCAAAGAATGAACCGGCTACCGTATACAGGTGGCGCGTCAGGACGCACGATGGATACGACCTATCGGGGTGGGTTGCCGCCAATAACGGATTCCGGGTCAGCGGCGAGGTTTTTGATATTGCCGTCCTCGATGCCAGACAGTGGGCTACCGGCCCTTCGATTATGCCGGAGAGGTGGCAAACCGACAATGACCCGTATTTTTGGTGGGAACCTCCTTCAGAGGGGAAGGGGGTTGCCGGATACAGCTACGCTATTGACGAGCTCCCCGATGACATCGTGGATATAACGGCCACCTCCATACAACTGGATGAAGATGCCCTGCTGGATGGCAGACATACCTTTTACGTAGCCGCAAGCAATACGGCCGGCAACTGGGGTAGTCCCGCCGCATTTTCTCTCTGGGTCGATACGGTACCGCCGTCGGTAGTCGCCTTTGGTCCGGCAGAGGGCAGAATCATCGATAACGACAAACCGAGAATTTTTGTGAGGGTGTATGATGTGAACAGCGGCGAAGACGGAGAAACCGCGACATTGAAGATTAATGGTTCCAGCGTTGAGTTTGAGTATAATCAGGATGCCCACGAATTTTCCTTTGTGCCGACAACGCCGCTTCGCGAGGGAGAAAATGCCGTTTCGTTCAGCATCCGGGATTATGTCGGTAACGAGATTATTCCCTTTATATGGGGATTTATTGTGGACACCGAAGGCCCTGCCGGCTCGGTAGTTATTAATGATGGCGACGAAATGACCACCTCGGTATATGTCAGACTTACGATTCGGGCGGATGACTTTACCTCCGCAGTCACCGCGATGAGCATTTCCAACGACGGTATCTTTGATACCGAGAGGTGGGAGGCGTTGGCGCCCTACAAGGATGATTGGATGCTCGAGCCGACAAGCGGCGTCAAGAAGGTATGGATCAAATTTCGGGATAGCGCCGGCAACGAATCCGAATCTGTTTTCGATGCGATTCTGTTAGTTATTAAGGCACCGGATACCTATATTACCTCAGGTCCGTCCGGCTCTGTCAGTACCGGTACGGCACACTTTACCTTTGCGGCATCGAAGGAAGGGTGCCTGTTTTCCTGGTCATTCGACGATGAGGCCTGGTCTGACTGGCAGGGCGTCCAGGATGCAACGAAAGATAGCCTTGAAGAGGGGAATCATTATTTTCGTGTCCGGGCCGCCGTTGACGTTAACGGCAACACGATTATCGATCCGGATGAGATTGACCCGGTGCCGGCCTCACGAACCTGGGTAGTTGGGACTCAGGCGCCAGAAGTTGCCCCTCAGGAAGGGGAGATTAAGATCTGGAAGATAGAGTAATAGAGAGCTCTTAGCCTTCAGCTTTCAGCCATCAGCTTTAAAAAACATACCCCGGGACCTACAAACAATAACCATCCTTTGTACACTTCACGCTTTTCTGTTTTTTGCCAAACAGCCTCTTTTTCTCCCATTTTACCCCGTTAGACTTAAAAAACCCCGCTTTCAGAGCGAGGGGATACATACAATGTTGCATTGCAGCAAAAAAGAAAGCCCCGGTTTTTAAGGCCCGATCTAACGGGGTTTAATTGATTTTTATAACATGCTGATAATGTGATAGTTATAATTCTTGTACGTTTGCGCTTAAACAAAAAATTATTGACAAAATATAACAAATAGTATATAGGTATATCAAATACTATCAAGTAGTATCATAGGTACGAGGGGCATAAGTTACGGCGCGCTGCGACGTAACTTTTGTCGTCATTAAGGAGGAGGAGAGGCGAGTTGGTAGGGCAGAAAATTAAGTATTACAGTGCTCAGGAAGCCGCATCGGTATTGGGGATTTCCAAGCAGACCCTGATTCGTTATGAAAAACGGGGGGTGTTCCCGCGTCCCAAGAGAAACTCGATAAACGGATGGCGGGAGTATACTCAGAGGCAGGTGGCGGAGTTACGCAGGATTCTCGGTAGGACGACTGCGTAACAGGACCGGAGGCCTTCCGTCGACTGAGTAAGGGCATGCTTGGAAAGACTCGAACGGAATTTATAACAGGAAGACAGGACTCAGGTTGCATACATGATAAAAAGCATAGGACTGGATATTGCGGGTGACAGCATACGGATAGTTGAGTGCACCCAGGACAAAAAAGATATCACTATATCGCGGGTGGGCGCATTGAAACTTGTCCAGAAGGTAGGGGTGAGCGGCGATGATATCTTGCATAGCGGCATCAATACCCTCCTCAAGGAGCTCTCGATTAAGAATAGGAGGGTCAATTTCGCCATGCCGGGTTCTTCGGCATTTGTGCGAACCAGCAAGATCCTCGTGAGTGAGAGGAGGCGCCTCGAAGAGATGGTGAGGCATGAGGCGATCCAGACCATCCCGTTTAATCTGGAGGAGGTGGCGTGGGACTATTTTTTAACCAAGGATTTTAACGATGCGGTAAAGGGGTCGCGAATTCCCCAGGAGGTCGAACTTGTCCTTGTCGCCGTTAAAAAAGACCTGATCGAACAGAAAAGGCGTCTGATAGAGACTGCCGGGGTTTCGGTAAGCCGGGTAAGCACACGTCCGCTAGCGGCGTATACCTGTCTGCAATTTTCCGGAAAACGGGCGGCCGATACACATAGACTGTTTGTCGAAGTGGGCCTGAATTATACCGATATTGTGCTGGGGAGAGGGAAGGACGTGTGGGTGCGCAGTCTACCGTTCGGCCTACCGGAAGACCTATCTTCGGTCCAGGATGCGAAGTTACGCAGCTGGATTGGTGAGGTGAAAAGGGCCTGTGAATTTTATTTTATGGAACGCTTTCCGGAACAATCATCGGGTATTGCGCAGGTGCTGAAGGAGCATATTCAATACGTTGATCTGGCAGGGCCCGCCGGCGCAAGTCCGGAGATCTCGGCGTTATTCAAAGAGGTTTTCGGAAAGGAGGCCGCACTCTTTAACCCCTTTGCGGTAGCGCCCCTTTCTAAAGAAGCCGAAAGCGTTGTAGCACGCAAGGCCCTTCCCGAGCTTTCGACATTCGCCGCCTGCCTGGGGCTGGCGCTGTCTCGACTGGGCCCGGACGAAAGTGCCATTAATCTCTATAAGGATTCGCTGAGCAGCCGGAGACAGAGCTTTGAAAAAAGGCTTTATACTACCCTTGCATACTGTTGTGGTTTTGCTATTGTGGCAAGTGCGGCCTTTCCGCTGGGAGGGGATATACAGGTAAAAAGGGAACTCCTCGCCGATTTAGAGGGGATGCTTTCCGAAGCGCGCTCCTATCGCCCGAAGATTATCCGTCTTACCGAGCAACGCAATCTGACAAAGGAGAAGGTAAATACCCTCTACTCTATCGCCATCAATCGCGGTATATGGCTCGATATCCTGAACGGACTTAAGGAATCGCTCCCAGGCGATGTCTGGATTACCGAACTGGACGGCACCAAAGAGGCCTCCGGGCAGCTGGTTGCCGAGCTCACCATCAAGGGAAACGGCCCTTCATACGAACAGATCAATAAATTAGTCAGCGCCCTAAAGCTATCGAGGTATTTTGAGGATGTAAAACCTGTTTCTTCGTCGGTTGTGCGGGTAGACGATGCCGAGGTAGTCGAGTTTACTATTACCATGGGGGTCAAGGGAAAACAGTTCTGGGATAAGCAGGGGTAATGCCATATGGCAAAGGTCATAAGCAGCATCGTATTATTTTGCGCCGGGTGCTATTTTGTCATAGCGCAGCCGGTGCTGTCGCATGTGCAGGGGCAGAGGATGACCGATACGATCGAGACCGATAAAAAAATGGTAAAGCGGTTTCTGCTCGAGGGTGATATAGTGCCGTCCCGCCAGCTGTATCAGCAGATAGAGGCAGAACAGGAGGCCTTTGAGGGGTACGGGGCCCAGCTGAGGAAGTTTCTCGATCCCGGCTTCAAAAGTCTTCCCCGCGGCTCCGAAAGCGGACTGTATTTCCGGGAGGCGCTTTTTGCCCTTGAAAAGAAACTGGATAGAGAGGCAAAGGGGGCCGGGATCGAAATTCCGAAGTCTCTGGGGTTCGGGACAGAGTTGCCCCCGGTTAGTGAGGTGCCCCGCCTGTTAAAGCAGCTGACTTTAGTGGAACAGGTGGTCACGTCTTTTATTTCCGAGGGGGCAACAGAGATAAGCGAAATACAATTGCTGGAGCTTCCGGCGGTTGATGGGCAGAATTTTGAAGAGGTTCCGGTTGAGGTGCGGGCGGTGGTTTCTCACGGAGGGCTGTTGCGCGTTCTCTACGCCCTGAACACGGCTCAGCCTGCGGTTGATATCAGGACCCTGCGGGTAAAACGGCTGGATACATTACTGGAGGTAGACCTGACGGCGTCGGTATTTTTATTTAACGAGGCAGCCAGCGAGACAAAACTATAAGAGCGGACGATGAAAGAGAAACTGATATTCTGGGTTCTGGTACCTTTGTTGATAGGGGTGATTATGTATAAAATCTACGAGTTTAAAGATGCCGGAGATATTTCGCCCCAGCTTATGAAAGAGCAGGAGACGATAAAACAGATGAAACGCACACAGCTTCCCAAGGCCCCCGAGCTTGATCTGGCTGCTGCCCAGGGCGTGCGGCCGTTTACCGACTACGCGCACCTTATTCAGGAGGGCCCCTTTTTTCCGGTCGTCGTCGAAGGCGAGAAGCCCGCAATGAAAGAGATAATAAAGGTGGAACTGCTTCCGCGGAAGACCGTTTTTATCTATCGCGGCATCTCCGTGGTGAAGGGGCGTGAGGTGGTGGCACTTGAATCGGCCGATGAGGGGGAGGTATTTTTTGTCGGTGTAGGAGACGAGATTAATCAATACACCGTTACCGATATTACCGATATGGAGGTTATCATTACGGATGGCGAGGAAGATATATCTATTAAGCGAATTGAATGATATGGGCCGCGTGATGAGGGGTTGCTGCGTTATGTCCATGCTCATTTGGTGCATCGTGGGCAGTGCGGGTATATCCCTATTGTGCACCTCTACCGCCTTTGCCGGAAGCAGCTATGAGGAAGAGGCCTTTGAAGAAGCAAAGGCAGAGGCAGAGGCATTATTTCAGGAAGCAAAGATTCTTCTTGAACAGCAGCGGTTTAATGAGGCGCAGGACCGTTTGATCGAGGCCTTGGGATTATATCCCGGCCACCGGCTTGCCAGAATTTACCTTGAGCAGCTCGATCGCATTATCGAACAGGGTGTAACTATTCCCACCAGCGATGTAAAGCATAAGATCAGCCAGGAAGAGAAAAGACAGGCGGTGTTTGAGCCGAGTACCCTTGATGCGCGACAGATACGTTCTCTGTATAACAGGGGCCGATATCTGTATAAGGAAGGTGATTATCCTTCGGCTATTGCCATGTTTCAAAAGATCCTCGAGGTAGAGCCGGATCACAGAGGGGCATCGCGATATCTAAAGAAGGCGCTTGAGGAGACCGGGGCGGATGTGGCGGCTTTACCGGAAAGGCGGCCGACCCAGGAGAGAGAAGGCGGCTTTTCTTTAGATGTCGGATACAACCAACCGGCAGCAATACAGACGTCCGTAGCGACAGAGACACCAGAGGATGAGGCTGAAAGGATCAAGAGGGCGGCGGAGGAAAAGGCCCTCAGGGCACAGATGGATCTTTACGCCGAACTGTTACAGAAAGGACAGGATGCCTTTGACGGGGGTCAGTACGGTGAGGCGATAGGTCACTTTGAGGCTGCCTTGGAAGTTGTTCCTGATTCGGCGGCAGCACGCGAATATATACGGATTGCCCGGGCAAAACAACTTGCCGCCGAGCACCACCGGGAAGAGACGAAGCCGCTCGATGAAACAGAGACCTCGCAGGTCGGCATCAGCGCGCGGCCGGTGTATACGACGGCGGCAGCGCCGAAGCAGGAGGCGGAGTATCTTGCCAGGGAGAAAGCGGAGATACGGAAGGCCTTGTTAGACAAGGAGATTCAGCTACACTATGAAAAGGGACATGCTTTTCTAAATGAGGGGAACTATGGCGGGGCAATAGAGGAGTTTAAAAAGGTCATCCAGATTGATCCAACGGAGACCGAGGCGCAGAGTCTTCTTGAGAAGGCGAAAAAGACGCTTGAGAGGGATATGCAGAAGCAGTTGATCACCAAAAGGCGCGCAGAGAAAAAGGCCCTGGAGGTGTTAAGAGATCAGGATAAAGAGCGGATTGCCGAGGTACAGCGTATAGCGAAGGAAAAAGAAGAGGCCGAGATACAAAAACGGAAAGAAATCGAACAGAGAAAACGGGAAAGGATTAAGCAGCGGGAAGAAGAGATTAAAGAGACATCACGTATGAGAGAAGACCGTCTCAAGCAGTTACTTGCCAATGCGAAGTTTCTGTACGACGAGGGAGAATACGACAAGTCGCAGGCCTTTATCGACGCCCTCCTTGAGGAGGACCCGAACAATCAGAAGGCCGTCGATTTTGCCCACATGCTCAGGCTTGCAAAGGTAGACCGGGAACAGGAGGAGTATGAAAAGGAGATCGAAGTAACCGATCAGAAGATGCTGCTTGAGGTAACAAAGAAAAACCTGATTCCCGATGAGTATATCGGCGACGGCGACGAAGGGGAGGCGCCCGAGAAGGGTGCGGATAAGACGGTAGATTACCACCGATTGCCTTCACAGAGGGGCGCTACTCATCAGCCGTCAAAGATACGCAAACAGCTTGATCAACTGGTGACGCTCGATTTTAAGGATGTCGATTTAATCAGTGTGCTCAACTATCTCTCTGATGTGACCGGCATTAATGTGGTTCCTTCAAGCGCCATCGCGCTTGAGGAGTATAAGGCGACTATCCGGGTAAAGAATATGCCGTTTAAGGACGCGCTCAGGTATCTCCTGAAGAGTTTGGGGCTCACCTACCGGATCGATGAGGATGCCATATGGGTTGCGACGCCCGACGATATAAAAAACGAAAAGATAGAAACAAGGGTGTATTCGCTCAATAAAGGCATTCACGCGACGGCAAAGTTGTCCCAGTCCGCGGGTGCCGCAGTTGTCGGCCTTGGGGATTCGCAATCATTGCCCGAGGTCACGACGATAAAGGATCTTCTGCAGGAGGCGGTGGATTTTCCCAAGGGTTCAAATCTGGTGCTGGACGAGAGGACGGGCTCGTTGATTGCAACCAATACCCCGTCCAATCTTCAGATCGTCGAAGATATCCTCACCAATCTTGACACGACACCTATCCAGATTCTCATCGAGACCCGCTTCATCGAGGTCAATATGTCCGACCTTGAGCACTTTGGGTTTGACGCGAAACTCAATAGCGATTGGGGGCTAACCAGGAGGAATGTGCCCGATGGCAACAAGGTGCAGGTGGACCAGGATAGCGGGGTCAACTTTTCATCGTTTTCTGCCAGGGGGGACGAGGGGTTCAACCTGACCTTTCGCGGCGTGTTGACCCATCCGCAGTTCGAGCTCGTACTCCATATGCTTGAGGAAGAGACAAAGGCACACACGCTTTCCGCCCCCAAGGTTACGACGTTAAACAATCAAACGGCCACTATTCAGGTCGTCGATGATTTTATCTACCCGACGCGGTACGAAATTTCGTTTGTGCCGCAGGACGACGATGGGGACGGTCAGATAGAGCAGGGTGAAGGAGAATTTCTGAACCTGCCCCAGGATTTTGTCACCCGCAAGGAAGGGATTATTCTCAAGGTAACGCCGACCGTCGGCATGGACCAGGAGACCATCACCCTGTCGCTGGTGCCGGAGGTGAGCGATTTCTCCCAGTACGATAACTTCGGCGGCGGGGTAACGCTTCCCCGCTTTACCTCACGCAGCCTTACGACGAGCGCCATTATTAAAAACAATGAAACGGTGGTATTGGGCGGCCTGATCAAGGAGACAAATACCAATGCGGTAACGAAGGTGCCGATTCTAAGCAAACTTCCTCTCATCGGAAAGGCATTTCAGAAAAAGATAGACAACGTGGAGCGGCGCAATCTCCTTATTTTTGTTACGGCGCGCATTATCAATAATCAGCAGAATAGGCAACCGCAACCGGCTCGCGATAAAGGATCGGTGCTGTAATGAATCACGGGAATGCAGGTATTCTGTCCGGAATATTCAGAAGGATTGCAGGGGAGTGCGCCCTTATCTGTTTTTTTATTGCTACCTGCCTGATTCTTCCGTATCCCTGCCGCTCCGAAGAGGAGATTGCGGTGCCGAAGACCCCCCTGGTGCAGATCCCGGAAATACGCAAAAGGCTGCAGCAACCGGTTGCGGTGGATTTCCGGGACGTCGATCTCGTCAGCATCCTCAATTATCTCTCGGACGTAACCGGTGTTAACATCATCCCCTCTGCCAGCGTCATGAAGGAGAAGTACAAGGCCACGATCAAGGTCAAGGATATGCCGCTTGAGAATGTGCTGAAGTACCTGCTCTATGGTCAGGAACTGGATTACCGCGTTGAAGAGAATGCGGTATGGGTAGCCACCCCCGCGGAGATCGAAAAGGAGGCCGTTGAGACGCGCATCTATTTTCTTAATATGGGTGTCGGCATGTTTACCGAATTTTCCGGGGGGGCGAGCGCCGAGGGATCGGCAGAGCTCGGCACCGGCGGCGGGGGCATCTCGAAGATATTGACCATAAAAGATATTCTTGAAGAGGCGGTCCCCTTTTCCGGAGAGAGCAAGATTGCACTTGATGAACGCACCGGTGCGCTGATTATATCGAATACCCCCAAAAATCTGAAGATCATCGAGGATATTATGTATAACCTCGATATTACTCCGATACAGGTCCTGATCGAGGCCCGTTTTGTGGAGGTGAAGATGACCCCGACGGAAGAAAAGGGCCTTGAGCTTAAGCTGAGCGATGACGGAGAAGGATGGGGGATTACTCAGCGCGAAACGCTTGGAAACATAACGCAGATTGACCCGGGAAGCGGTGTCAATTACAGCACCTTTAATAATGCATCGGAGGGATTTAATCTGACGTTGCGGGGGGTATTAACGCACCCGCAGTTCGAATTTTACCTCCATTCGCTAGAGACGGTAACCACCACTAAGACGCTTTCAGCGCCCAAGGTTTCGACCCTCAACAATCAGACAGCCACCATTCAGGTGGTCGACGAGTTTATCTATCCGACCAGATACGAGGTGACGCTGGTGCAGTTTGATAAAAACGGGGACGGAGATTTTGACGATGCCGGCGAAACCGAGTTTGCGAACGTGCCAAAGGATTTTGTGACTAAGAACGTCGGCATCGTACTGCGGGTAATCCCCAATGTAGGAAACGACAGGGAGACGATTACCCTGACCCTATCTCCTGAGGTGAGCGATTTTTCGGCGCTGAAGTCCTTTTCCGGGGATATCAGTCTTCCCGAATTTTCCACAAAGAGCATATCGACAACGGTGGTCATGAATAGCGGAGAAACGGTGGTCTTGGGCGGTCTGATGGACGAGACAAATACCCAGACGGTCACCAAGGTGCCCCTTCTGGGCAATATCCCGCTTTTAGGAAATCTTTTCAGGAAGGAAACAGAGTCGTCCCAGCGCCGCAATCTCTTGATATTTGTCACAGCGACGGTTATGGATGCAACAGGCATCTCTTCATAATGAGGATGGTCGATAGGGTGCAGTTTCACGGGACATACCACACATGAGCAATGCCATACGGACCAGATGGGTGCTATCCGGCTTGATCGGTATAGCAGTTTTCCTCGCCGCAACCATTGCCTGTGCCGCTGAGGAGAAGCAGCTCCAGAGGCCCGGAGAAATCCCCAGGGGTAACGTGCAGTTTTCAGCAAGCGGCGGCCTGCTTTATTTTTTTGATGAGGCAACAGGCATACTCTATCTGTACAACAGTTCAACGGGCCGTGCCTTAAGGAGATATAAGGTAACGGAGTTGGGGGTAGACCTTGAGAGGATGCGTGACTGATTTTTCTTGAGCGCAGGCAGAAAGAGCGGTGCCGAAAAGATTGACATAACTATCAAAGAATGATAAGGTAATAGACAATTATCTCCCGATCTCCTTGGCGTCTGTGGCGTCAAGGATTTCCTTTTATGTCGTTCGTGTAAAAGGGGTGCGCCGTTGGTCCAGATGGAGTTAAATAAAATCAGAATTGATGAGCGCCGGGGCGAGCAGGTGATTGTTCTGAAGGAAAAGGACGGGTCGCGGCTTTTGCCCATCGTCATCGGCATCATGGAGGTTACGGCGATTAAGATGAAGCTCAGCGGCCTTGAACCACCGCGGCCAATGACCCATGATCTTCTCTGTGCTACGATTCAGCATCTCGGGGCAACCGTAGAAAAGGTTGTTATTACCAAACTCGAAAATAACACGTTCTTTGCGACATTAGTGTTACGTAATGGGGATAACGGGACGGTCGAGGTGGATGCGCGCCCAAGTGATTCCATTGCCTTGGCGCTGAGGGCATCCGCGCCTATCTTTGTCGAAGAAGAGGTTTTGGAACAGGTGATTTCCAGTTTCGGCGATTTTTAACGCGCACTAACCGAAAGATTATGCAAGTGTTTATTAAGAAGACCCCGTTAAAAAAAAAGAGAAATGTTACCTTACACGAAAGTGATACTGTAGACGTCGCGACATGTATGCACATCAGAATGCGGAGACGGTCTCAAACGGGGTTTACCATACTGGAATTTACGATCTGTTTTTTTATAGCGTTAATCTTCTTCTGTTTCATTCTCATGCACCTCGAATCGACCCTCAAAACAACGCGCGAATCTGCCCTGAAACAAGAGCTGGGTACCCTGCGTAAATGCGTAAAGGTGTGGTATGTCTTTAATGACGGCTATCCACGCGATCTGCGCGAGCTGTTTGCCGGGCGCATGTTCGGTTCCTCAGAGCCCTCATTCAATCCGGAACTTTTGACGTCGATTGCTCAGGACGAATACGGTTATCCGGTCGACCCCTTCAGAAATCGGTATATGTACGACCCGATGACAGGCAAGGTCTCATCGACTACGCCGGGACAGGAATTTCTATAGGCGATTTTCCGATGCATTTCTTGAAGAAGGTACATCTTTACTTTTCCGGTGTCTCTAAGGAAGGGAAACGTTTTTACGCCTTTGCTCAGAGACTGTATGCCAATCCTGTTCTGGTCATTACGGTGAGTTTCTTGACCGCGATCGGCATCGGGACAATATTGCTCCTTTTACCCTGTGCGACGCAGGCGGAGGAGGGCATCTCTTTTGTCGACGCGCTCTTTACCGCAACCTCGGCTACCTGCGTTACCGGTTTAATTGTCAAGGACACAGGCAGCGATTTCACCCTTTTTGGTCAGCTGGTTATCCTTTTTCTCATTCAGATCGGCGGCCTGGGTATTATGACACTGTCCTCGTTTTTTTTGATCAGCTTCGGGAGACGGTTGAGTATCGCACAGCAGATTGTGGTAAAGGATTCACTGGATCTCGAATCGTTGCGTATTACCCGTCAGGCGGTCAGATTTGTTGTGCTGACAACGGTGATTATCGAGTGTATCGGGGCTATTATGCTTTTTATAAGCTGGCCTCTGACGGTCGGCGGATCCCTGCACAGATGGTATATCTCTTTCTTTCATTCTATCTCTGCATTTTGTAATGCGGGTTTTTCTCTTTTTTCAACGAGTCTCGTTGCCTATCAGAGAAACTATGCCGTTACCTTAACCGTTGCGGGATTGATTATCGTCGGGGGTATCGGCTACTTTGTGCTTGTCGACGCCGGCAGACGTTTGGATGACTGTTTCAAAAAAACCGAGAGAAAAAAACGGTTTTCTCTCCACAGCAAATTAGTGGCGATGTTTACGGTTATACTCATCGTAGGGGGGATGCTGGGATATCTTTTGTTCGAAAGGCAGGCGTCACTCGCTCCTTATCCGCCCTCCGAACGGATTCTTATCGCCTTTTTTCAATCGGTAACACCCCGTACGGCAGGTTTTGCAACGGTCGATATAAGCACATTACAGAAAAGCACCCTGCAGCTACTGATATTTCTGATGGTTATCGGAGGCGCGCCGGGGTCGACTGCCGGAGGTATTAAAGTGACGGTATTCGCCCTTCTTGCTCTTGCGCTATGGGCAAGGCTGCGCGGGAGGCGGGAGATTGTTATTGCAGAGAGAACCATCCCCGGCGACCTTATTGACCGGGCCGTGGTTATTACGATGATAGTCCTGTCGGTTATGTTTCTTTCCAGTCTGCTGGTAAACTGGATAGAGGACTTTGCCTTTGAAGAGGTTCTTTTTGAGGTGGTCTCTGCCCTGGGCACGGTAGGACTCAGTTGCGGGATTACCATGAAACTGTCCGCACTGTCACGGCTTATCATTACAGGGACCATGTTTTTCGGAAGAATCGGGCCTCTGGTCCTCAGTATTATTATTGCCAAGAATGTCAGGGAGGCGAAGATCCGTTATCCCGAAGAACGGGTGATGCTGGGATAACATATGAGACTATAGACCGAAGACCATAGACCAAAGACCTTTTTCATCCGCCAGAGGCGGATGGTCTATAGTCTCTGGTCAATTGTCTATGGTCTGAAAAAAGAAGTTACGATCGGAGGTTATTATGCGACAATTTGCTGTTATCGGATTGGGACGATTTGGCTTTAAGGTGGCAGAGACGCTCTCGGAATTAGGCGCAGAGGTCCTGGCGATTGATATGGATGCGAATCTTGTGCAGAAGGCAAAGGAGGGTGTTACGCACGCAGTGCAGCTCGACTCTACCGATGAAGAGGCGCTCAAGGCGTGCGGGATAGAATCGATTGATGCCGCTATCGTCGCAATCGGAGAAGATATACAATCGAATATTCTTACTTCTGCACTTCTGAAGAAGCTGGGGGTAAAGGAAATAGTGGCGCGTGCTAATACCGAACTGCACAAAGAAATTTTGAAGACGGTCGGAGTGACAAAAATTGTCATACCGGAAGAGGATATGGGTGTCCGGGTTGCCAAAAGCATCTTTTCTCCCCAGATTCTCGAACATATCGAGCTTTCCGAAGGGCATGCCCTTGTTGAGATCGAGGCACACGAGGACTTTCTGGGGAAAACACTGGGAGACCTTGACCTGCGCAAAAAGTACAAGGTGAACGTCATCGCCATAAAGAAGCCAAAACCAGGCAGGGGCGGGGAGAACGAGACCACAGAGTATGAGATTCACGATATCCCGTCTTCCTGGAGCCGAATTCAGCAGGGTGACGTGCTGGTTGTCGTGGGGACTGAGGAGGACATTGAAAAATTACGGAAGGAACAGTAAATGCGCCGCTGGTCTTCCGGACATAACGCGGCCGTCTTTATCGGATTAGCCTGCCTGGCTGGTCTCGGTTTGTACGAGCTGAGTTTTACAAACTATGTGCATTTTGTGACGCCGGTTGCCTTTGATCGGACGGTGTCTTCCGGCGCTCTGCCGATACGGTTTGATGAGATGGGTGATGGGTACTTTGGCGCCCCCCGTGTCGGCGGAAGGAAGCATCGCGGGATCGACCTTGCTGCCGCGGTAGGGACACCGGTGCGGGCGGTATGGAGCGGCCGGGTGATTAAGGCTATGGACGAAGGAAAGTACGGAGAGCACGTACGCATCCAGCATGCTAACGGATTAGTCAGTATCTATGCGCATTTGTCCCGGATGCATGTTGCGACAGGCAGGCGGGTCCGTCAGGGGGCCGTTATCGGCGAGGTCGGGAAGACCGGCAACGCGGCATACGATACCATGGTATCCCATCTCCACTTTGAGCTGGTTCGCGGAGACCGTCGTCTCAACCCTACCTCGTATGTCGAAGAGGGTATTTCTGAAGAGGGAACCGCGTTTCTCAGGACGGTAGTCCGCCGGTATGTCGCCGATGCCGGGACGGCCCTTCTCGCATTTGCTGTTCGAGGAAGACCATGCACCGCGGAGGTGCAGTGTGAAGAGTAGGAATTTCGACGAGACGCAGACGTTATTACAAAACGCGCTACAGCGGGAACTAAAGGGGTTTTCGCTCGCCGGTTATATTCAGAAGGTTGCAGACGGGGACGACCTGTCGGTTGATGACGCGGTATCCGCCATGAAGATTCTTATGTCGGGAGAGGCCCGGGAGAGCGAGATGCGGGATCTGCTCGTGTCGCTCCACAAAAAAGGGGAGACGGTTGAAGAAATTACGAGTTTTGCCTTTACCATGCGTGCGTATGCCGATTCGATCGCTGAAATTAAAAAGACCGGGATGAGCGATTTTGCAGATACCTGCGGGACCGGTGGCAAGGCACAAGAGGGGCTGACTATCGAGACATTTAACGTTTCGACGGCATCGGCCTTTATCCTTGCCGGGGCAGGGGTCAGGGTGGCAAAACACGGAAACCGGTCAATCACCTCTGGCTGTGGGAGCGCGGATGTGCTGGAGTGTTTTGGTGTGAGGATCGATATGCCGCTTCCCAAGGTCTTCCGGTGCATCCAGGAGGTCGGGATCGGTTTTATTTTTGCACCGCTCGTTCACCGCGCTACCCGTTTTGTTCAACCCATCAGAAAGACCATACCGCACCCCACGATTTTTAACATCCTGGGGCCGTTAAGCAACCCCTTTTATCCCTCGTATCAACTGATGGGGATTTATCATCCCGGACTGACCGAGATTATTGCCGGGGCACTGCGATTGTTGGGGGCCAGGCGGGCCCTTGTGGTCCACGGGTTTAATGCCGATCTGAGCGGCGGTATGGATGAGGTATCGCTCTGCGGACCGACCAGGATATCGCAGTTGACCGAAGGGGCGGGTATCACGACATACGAAGTAACACCCGGCTCACTTGGTTTGTCCGCCGCAGATCCTGCTGATTTGAAGGGAGCGGGAAAAGAAGAGAACGCCCGCATTATACGGGATATCCTGTCAGGCCGTGAAACAGGACCGAGACGACATCTCCTTATTCTTAATGCAGCGGCAGCATTGGTTGCCTGCGGAAAGGCTGCCGATCTCGCTGGCGGGATGCAACTTGCCGAACACAGCGTCGACTCAGGAAGTGCGCAGGCAAGACTTGAGGCACTTATCACTTTTTCCAGTAGATAAGGGGCGAAGGGTCGAGGGCGATACGTGAATGATAAGCTATCAGCCTTCAGCCGCTGTCTGCCACACCCGCCACGTAGCTTGGTGAGGTTTCGCTGCGTGGCAAGATTTCGCCTTTGGCGGAAAAGCCGATCGCCGCTAGCTGATAGCTCTCATGGTGATACAGAAAAGAAAAAAGAAGACGTCATTCAAAAAGGCTACGCCATGGATCCTTACCGGCGTAGCCTTTGTATGTATTGTTATCCGCCTGGCTCATCAGGGGCCTGTGCCTGCCGGAAGGTCTTTGGAGCCATTTCCGGACGAGGCGGTAGTCGTGCGGGTGATCGATGGGGATACGGTTATTCTCGGGACTAACCAGCACGTGCGGTATCTGGGGATCGATACGCCCGAGATCAGAAAAAAGATCAGGGGTGTCTGGGAATATGCGCCCGAGCCCTATGGAGAAGCGGCAAAGGCCGCGAATGTTGCGCTGGTAGAAGGCAGGCGGGTGCAACTTGAATACGACAGGGAGCGGCTCGATAAATATGGAAGGATACTCGCGTATGTGCGGCTTGAGGACGGCACTCTGGTAAACGGGGAACTTGTCAGGGCCGGTCTTGCCCGGGTACTCATTATTCCGCCGAATGACCGTTACAGCGGTCTTTTCTATCAATTTGAGCGCGAGGCAAGGGAAGAAAAAAAGGGGATTTGGGCAAAATAGAAAAAGCAATTATTTAATCATAAATTAGTAAATTATATCAAAATTAATCAAATTATATCAAAAATATACATTCAGATTTCTTGTTTTTTAGTAAAAAAGTGTAAAAGTGCCATTTTATCATGGGTGCAATTTGCATTAGTGTAGACTGTGTGCTAAACTTTTAAATAAGAAGAAGATAAACAGAATTACCGATAAAGGCAAACCATCTCGTAAGAGTGGGGCGCAAAGCCACAGTTCCGCTTGAGGTACAGGGAAAGAGGCGGAAGGCTGGGCTGCCGAAGTAAAACAGACGCCGACCATCTATGTGATGGCCGGCTTTTTTATTCTGGGGCCCCGGCACAGAGGGATAAACGGATGGAACAGGATCTAGACCGCAAGAGAAGTAATGACGGGAAAAATGGGACGCATCGGGTTGTGGCGCTTCTCAACAGGGCGCAGGTCGATTTTCTCGACCGCATAGGAAAAGACGCCCTGTTTTCTACCGGTTCAAAACTTGCCAGAACAGAAATTATTGCCGCCATGATTAATGTGCTGCGCAGGCTCGAGATCAGAGGGGATGATGTGTCCTCAACCGAGGAGCTGGAACGGCGCATAGTGGAGGCAATTAAAAAAATGAAGGAGAACACATGATTTCGAGATCGCGCTTTTACAGGATGTCACGGGCTTTTATTGTTGCCATCGGGCTTGTCGGTGTCGGCTCGGGATGCGGTTCAGGAACAGGTGATATTGCCAATGTCGATTCACAGGGCGAGAGCATTATCTGTTTCGGAGACAGCATTACCGAGGGTGTGGGTGCGCCGGCAAACAGAGGTTACCCGGCCGTCTTGGCCTCGCTGCTCGGCAGCCCCATTATCAATGCCGGCAGGAGGGGGGACACGACCTATAACGCGATTACACGGCTTGAGAAAGAGGTCCTGGCTAAAAATCCGTTTTTGGTTATTGTTGAATTTGGCGGAAACGATATGTTGAAACGCATACCCAGTGAAGAGACATTTAGGAATCTGGCCCAGGTCATTGAGCGGATTCAGGAACACGGTGCGATGGTGCTCTTGGTGGGGGTTGAGTCCGATTTCCCTTTTTCCAGTTCCGGCTATCGGCGTTCCTATGCCGAGTTATCCCGGCGGTATCACACCGCGCTGATCCCAAATATACTGGAGGGCATTTTGAGCAACCCTGACTATAAGAGCGATTCGATACATCCGAACGAGGCGGGTTACCGGCTGATTGCCGGAAGGATCTATGATGCGGTAAGGCCGCTCCTCGAAAGAAATGTCGCACTCACGCAAAGGGGCCGCACCCGGAGGATGAGCCGCGCAGCGGGCAGGGCAATGAGATGAACACCATTTTGTGCGTCGATGATGAAGAGCATGTTTTAAAGGCCCTTGAACGTGCACTGGTTACGCGCGGGTATAGGGTACTAACAACGACCAGCGCCCAGGAGGCGATGGCCTTATTAAATCAGTGTGAGGTATCAGTTATTATTGCGGATCAGAAGATGCCGGGTCTTTCGGGAATTGATCTACTGAGATGGTGCAGAAAAAATTTTCCGCAGGTGCACAGAATTATTCTGACGGGGTTTGTTGACTGGCCCGAACTGATCACGGCGGTCAACGAATGCGGCATTTTTAAATATCTTCCCAAGCCGTGGGATAACGCCGAGCTTCTTGCCTTTATCGAAGAGGCGCTGGTGATCGAGGAGGAGCGACACAAGGAACAGTTTTTTTTGGAGATGCTCAAGAAGGAAAATCAAAACCTACGTAAAGAACGCGGGAAATAAGGAGGTTTGAGTTATGAGAAAACACAAGATACTGCTTGTCGATGACGAGGCGCACGTCCTTTCGGCCCTTGAGCGGGTGCTGCATACCGAGACACTGACGGTAATCGGTGCGACGAGCGGCGAGGAGGCACTCCAGAAGCTCAAGGAGCACGGGGCGGACCTGATCATCAGCGATTACCGCATGCCCGAGATGACCGGTGTCGAGTTTCTGAAAGAGGCAAAGCAGATTGCCCCGGACGCGATCAGAATCATGCTGACAGGCTATGCCGACCTGGAGAGCACCATCAAGGCCATCAATGAGGGTGAGGTGTACCGTTTTGTGACCAAGCCATGGAATAACGACGACCTGAGGGTGATCGTCAAAAATGCGCTTGCCCATTTTGATATTATTATGGATAACAGGCTGCTGCTTGAGATGGTAAAACGGCAGTCGGCCACGATCCTGGATATCGAAAAAGAGTATCCGGGCATCACCAAGAAACCGAATATAAAAAAAGGTGTATACATGCTCGATGAGAGTGACGTTCCCAAGGATATATCGCTCGAGGATTTTATGAATAAGTATTTTCCGGAAACAAAAAAAGATACGTCAGAGGCATCATGATGATTGCACCAAAAGATATTGTAAAACGCTACCCGGTTTTGATATTCAGCATCCACGGCACTGTACTGGCCGTACAGACCGATTATGTGCACGCGGTTATGGAGGAACGTTACACGGTTTCCCTGCCCGGAGAACATCAGGGGGTTACCGGTCTTTTATACGCTAACGGCGAGATCATACCGGTTATGGACGTGGAGAAGAACGGAGGCATGCCGCGCATGATTCTCCTGACGGAGTATAAAAAGGTACGTTGCGGCATTGTCATCGATAAGACATTAGGCCTTCGCGAGGTCGCTTTTCTAAAGAAGAGAGGGCGGACAAAAATAGGTGACTATACCATTGAATATACCTATGAATCGGTTGAGAGGGGCGAGAAGGTATATCTCCTGCAGATGAGAAAATTTATCGAAACGCTGCTATCGACGGAAAGGACACCCGATGAAAACGAACATCATACGCAATAGCATTCAGAGGAAAATTTTTATCCTGGTGCTCCTGCTTTATCCCGCTTTTGCGGTAGCGGGTTTTACCGCAATGAAGGGTATCGAGCGGGTTGGCGTTGCTTCCCGGGAGACGCTGTTTTATTTTAAAACCCTTACCATGATTCAACAGGAGCGGTTGCTGCTTGATGAGTTGACGGACTGCGTAACCGATCCAAACGGACAGGATACCGGCATGACGGCCTATGAACTCAAGCGGGCTGCAAACAGGGTGCAGGAGCACTCAAATGCCATTCTGTTGTTCCTGGATGAAAATCAGCCGCTTTTTCAGAGCCTCTCGGAGGATGTCCACGCCTTTATTGATGTACTGGTTATACAAAAGAGACTGGACCGCCTGCTGAAGGAGATAGGCAGGCGAGCCGGGCTGGGACAGACGGTCGCCTCCGTCTATGCCGATATCTCACAGGAGATTGTCGAACTCGACAGCCTTCTGGATAAGCTGCTTATTCGCAGTCAGGTATCGTGGCTTATTCCGTACCGGACCGAGGTGACCTCTCTTATTGTCATAGGACTTTCGACAATGGCCATTATGCTTATTGTCGGCATCGGCGGCGGAATTTTTATCAGCAGGCACATCAACGGGCCTCTCAGGACGCTTACCGATTTTACCAGGCGTCTTGCTGAGCTTAAAGGGGATCTGCAGTACCGGTTTCAGGTCAAGGGAAACGACGAAATCAGTGAGCTTGCCAGTTCGTTTAACGATATGACAGGCAACTTCTGCAAGCTGATGAGGGGGATACGCGATATCGGATTTGCCGTTTCCTCCTTTGGGGAGGAGTTTAAGCACAAGGCGCGTTCTCAGTCGCTTGCGGCAAAAAGTCAATCTGCCAAGGTGATTGAGGTGTCAATGACGCTGAGAGATTTTGTGAATGCGGCACATACGATAGCCAGGAGTGCGCGCGGTGTCGAAAAGATGGCGCAGGATGCGCTTCTGAGGACCCAGAAGTCATTTTCGGTTATTGAACGGAACATTCGGGCGTTTCAGGGCATCAAGCACCAGGTTAACGAAATCGGCCAGACCGTACTGCTTCTTAAGGAAAAGTCAAGGTCGATCAATCAGATTACGGCGATGATCAAAGAGCTTTCCGTAAAAACGGATATGCTGGCGATTAACGCCTCTATTCAGGCCTCGAGGGACAGTGAGACGCGGCAGGGGGATATTGGGGTCATATCCGAACAGGTCAAGGGCCTCTCTGAAAAGACAAAGGAGGCGGCCGGCGAAATCGAGAGTATTCTTACCGATATTATGCAGGAGATAGAGCGATCCGTTGCCGTTACGTACGAGGAGAATAAGAAGATAGAAGAGGAGATGAGGCTGACCGACGATACGAAGTCATCGGTTGAAGAGATTGCGAAGATGGTTAACGAGACAGTTTCCGCAGCGGGCGATATAACACGTCTTACCGATGAACAGATTAACTCGACCGAGGGATTACGCCGCGGCGTTTCCGATATTGACGCTATGGCCAAGGGACTGGCAGGGGAGTCGGACAGGCTTTCGCAGCAGGCACTGGAGCTGGAGAGTCTTGCCGCCGACCTCCGCAGATTTATTGAGGAGTTTAAACTGGACTAAAGGATATCTTCATCATGGATAACGATACGAACAGACAGGTTATGATATTCAGGGAAGAGGCCATCGGGTGTCTGGAACGGGTCAATACGGCGTTGGTCAGGCTCGAGGAGTCGCCCGGCGAAAAGGAACCTCTCATGCAGATATCACGGGAACTGCATACGCTGAAGGGTACCGCAGCCCTGGTCGGGATGGACCCCATCGGACACATTGCCCATATACTGGAAGACGCGATTCTTCTGACAAGTAAGCAGGGCGTGCTTTTTGAGGGAGAGGTGCTGGATAGTATCTTTTTTGGTCTTGATGCCATCCGGTCGCTGCTTGAGCATGCGGACTCCCAGGAGGAGGCGATCGACGTAAAAGGGACCATTAATACGATCGAGACACTGATAACGCGCGTGCTGGAAGGGGGCGGCGGAAAGGGAGAGACGCAACCGGCATCCAGCGAAGGCAAAGGGGATACGCCGCTGCTGCAACACAAGGCGGCGGCACCGTTCTTCTACGAAAAGGCAGACGAGGTTATCCTTCTTGCCTCAGAGCTTGCATTGGAGTGCAGCACCGGAAGGCAGCGCATAGATGAACTCGTCAAATGTTATGACGGATTGTGCCGGCTGGAGAAGGAACTGGGCGAGCTTCCCCAAATAGATGCACAGGGCCCCGATTCAGGGGGCGAGCAGATGTGGAACGCTACTATGAGACAGGCAAAGGTGCATACTGCACGGGTCAAAATCGCGGAGTTGAGAAGCGAACTCTTCCAGACACTGCAGAGATTTTCGGAGCATGACTATGTACTGACCCCACTTGCAGAGGGGCTCTCATTGAAGGCGCGGGAGTTGCGACTCGTTCCTACTATGACCGTATTGACCGGTTTCCCCAGGCTGGTACGGGATCTATGCAGGAGAGAGGGGAAACGGGCGCAGTTGATTATCGAAGGGGCACGGCCGTGCGTTGACAGAGAGAGTCTTGGATTAATCAGAGAGATCCTGGTGCATATGGTGAAGAATGCGATTGCCCACGGGATCGAAGAGAAAAACGAACGGATAAAAGACGGGAAATCACCGGAGGGTATTATTGCCATAGCGCTTGAGCAGGCCGGATATGAGGTTAATATCTCTGTGAAGGATGACGGGAAAGGGATCGATATAGACCAGATAAGAAAAAAAATCGTGCGGCAACTCGGCAGGACGCCCGAAGAGGTCGCCCGGTTATCTGACCAGGAAATCGCTGAGTATATATTCCAGCCGGCCTTCAGCCTGAAGGAGAAAAGCGATGAGGTGGCCGGCAGGGGCATCGGCCTTGATGTGGTAAAGAAAAACGTCGAACTGTTGGGTGGGCGCATTGCGGTGCATACGCAACAGGGCCAGGGCACGAAGATCACGGTGGCGTTGCCGTTAAAGACTTCCTCACGCAAGGTATTGCTTATCGGGGATGGCGGTATGGTGTTCGGATTGCCGCTTTCACAGGTAAAGGGCACAACCCTTCTTCCTAAAGCCGGCATAGCACAGGAGGGCAATTTTTCTTTTATCACGGCGAATGAAAGACGTCTCTATGTACAAAGGCTCAGCAGCATACTGGGAGGGATCCTTTCCGCTGCCAAGGCTATGTACCGCGGTATTGAGTATGTTATTGAGGTGTCGGGCGATAGCCGTGACTTTGGCCTGATTGCCGGGGAGATATTCGGCGTGGAAGAAGTCATCATCAAACAACAGGCCGATATTGTGAACAATATACCCTATGTCGAGTCGGTTGCGATTGATTCCCAAGGTGATATCGTGTTTCTTCTGGATGTAAGTGCATTATCAGAATGCATTGTAAATAAAAAGATGAGGAAAAAAGAAACAAAGGAGGGGTTATGAGCGCCCGCATTTTAATCATCGATGATAGCCCTACGGTACGCGAGAAGATATCTTCGCTACTCGCCGAGGAGGGCTATGAGGTCTTTGCCGAAGGGAATGCCGCCAAGGCTATCGAGTCCATCAAGGAGATCAGGCCGGATCTGGTTATTCTGGATATCATGATGCCGGAGATGGATGGGTATACGCTCTTGAGACACATCCGCAAGGAGAAGGCGTTTGCCGCGTTGCCGGTTTTGATGCTGTCGGCAAAAGAGGAGGAGGGGATGAAGGATCTTTTTTCGCTGGAGGGTATATCGGGCTATATGCAGAAACCGTTTCAGGACGAGGACCTGATAGACCTTATCGATAAAACACTGGAATAACCTCAAGGAGAGGTGAATACCATGTCGGACGATTTTTTACTGCCAGACTCTGAGGACGAGGTCTCAAAAAAGAAGGCGGGTCATCCCGGATCAGGAGAGGGCGCCGGAGACGGCGAGGACGACGTTTTTTTGCTCGATGACGGCGATTCGGGTGAAGAAGAGAAAGCCCCCCAAGAGGCGGGGGATGGGACGGAGGAAGAGCCTGCCCAGCAAAAGGAGGCAGAGACCAGGCATGCGCATCTGGACGACGATGACTATGAACAGGCCCCGGATATCGAGTTCACCAAGGTCAAGATACCCGAAGAGCTTACGAACGAGTGGTGTTTAGAGCTTATCAAAGCTATCAATATATCCATACTGCAGGCGCTCATGTACCCCCCCGACCACCCGATGATTTTTAAGGTGCTCCAGAACTCATTTACCCTGATCAGGTCGCTTGCCGATGAGTACGAGGAGTTTACCATCGGTACGACCGAGGGTAAACTGTTTGTTGAAAACGCCCTGATGGATGAAAAGGATATGGCGGTAAGAAAATTTATCAGTATTTTAAAAAAGATGGGCATGGATAGCGTGTCTTTTTCAAGCGGCATCGAGGTGCGTGAGTTGGCCAAACTTTTCAGGATTTTGGGTATGAAGCCTGAGGCGGTCGAAGATCAGGGAGGTGTGCGCGCGCTCCTGACACAGTCCGAGGCCCCGCACATTAAACTGGAGAAGGCACGATATGAGAGGATTGTTGAGGGAGAGGCGGTAGTAAAGATCAATGAGGGGGAGAAGCTTATCAGTGTGCCTGAGGGTGAAAAGGTGACGGTAGGCGATGCAAGCGCCGGGAAGGACGGCAAGAAGAAAGAGCAGGAGGTCCCTGTCTTTCAGCTGGCGGCAGAGTATTTCAAGGGCGAAATACAGGATATCAGTCCTGAGGACGAACAGCGTATGGTAAAAGAAGTAAAAAAGGACCCCCGGCGCTTTGCCCTTCTGATGATCCAGATCGGAAAGGAGATACAGAACCTTCAGCTTGTCGTCGAGCGACTGGGAAAACTCTTCGTAGAACATGTCGGCAAATCAGGGGGAAAGGAGAAGGCGGACTTATCGAAGCTGATGATGTCGATCGGCAAGGAGATCCAGAAAGAGATGCTCCATACGGGCTCGGCCAAGGATATCGGCGATTCGATTCAGTCATTGGGTGACGCCGTCAGCCGGTGTACCGATGCCATAAAGATTAACGCGATTATAGCAAAATATACCTCGGGTAAAAAACGCAGTGCGGCAAAGATGGAAACTTATCTCCAGAAGATTATCGAGAGCGACAAGGAAAAGAACCGTCTTTTACCGCAGATAACAGACCGGTTGCTTGCGATGGGGATGGATGAGGGAAAGGTAAAGAAATTTTCCAAGGATATTGAAAAGGTGCAGGTAGGGCCGAAGAAGAAGATTTCCGTGGAGGAGGCGGAGCTCGTTTCACTTCTCGAGTACAAAGAACAGGCCGAGCAGGAACTCGAAAAACTGCGCTCGCTGGAGAAGCGGCTCCAGCAGGCAGACCACTATCTTAAAAATCTTACGGCGGCGCCTCAGGGGGCAGGTCAGGGCGAGGACGCCTCCGCGGGTAGTTTTTCTGAGGAGCGAATCGACGATATAGCGCGGATTGCCGCCCATGTTGATACCGGCGCGCTTAAGGCGGGACGGCCGATAGATGCCTCGGAGCTCGAGGACGGGCGTATGGCGGTCTCAAAAGAGGACTTTGAAGATCTCATGAAGCGTTCGGAGCATTTTGATCAGCTCTTAAATGAGCGGCTGCGTCTTGCCACCTCCCGCCTGATGCAGGAGAAGGCGCAGATTGAACACGAACGTGAAACACTGAATGCCCTGATTGCAAAACTGGCCCAGGGCGTTATTGTCGTTGATGAAGAAGACCGGGTGGTGCTCATGAATCGATACGCAGAGGAGCTTCTGGGGGTCTCCCGGGAGGAGATGATCGGCCGGCATATCCTGGACGGCATCAAAGATGAACACCTCGTTGCGCTTGCACGCAAATCCCACCGTGACAGGGAAGATCTTGATATGGGGGATCATATTGAACTGTCCGCCCCGGAGGACTCCACCCGCAAGACCATTCAGTCGAGCACGGCGATGGTGCAGGACCAGCACGGGAGAACCGTGGGCATGTTGTTTGTATTGACGGATGTGGAGAAACAACGGGAGCTGGAGGCACTCAAGATGAACTTTATCGATAAAATCTCCGATGGATTGGAGCGTCCCCTGCAGCTTATACAGGACACGGTATCCCTCGTGGCCAATCAGACGGCGGGAGAATTAAATGAGGAGCAGCAGCGCCTCGTTGATATAACGGCCCAGAACATAAAGAGACTACACCAGCAGATTGCGCAGCTTGTGGATATGTCCCGCCTGAAGACGGGAGATATTGTACTCGAGAAGGCCTCTCACAACATTGCCCATGTGATAAAAGAGGCGGTTGAACCGTTTGGGCAGTGGGCATCGGAGAAGAAGATCGACATTAAGCTCCATCTTCCCAAAGAACCGCTTATAGGTCTTTTCGACAGCCAGCGCATCGGACAGGTACTGACCAATCTGGTTTCGAACGCCATTAACTTTTCGGCACAGAATACCTCTGTTTCTATTAAGGCCGAGCGCATCGAAAAGGGGAGTGACCAGTTTATCAGTGTCGCGGTTTCCGATGCGGGAGAAGGCATCCCCCCGTCCGATCTCCAGAATATCTTCAAGGAATTTACACAGGTAAGAACCGCTACTGCCTCCCGAAGCGCGGGCATGGGTCTGGGGCTTGCACTCTGCAGGGAGTTGATCGAACTGCACGGCGGCCATATTTGGGCCGAGAGCGAGTGGGGGAGAGGAAGCATTTTTACGTTTCTTATCCCTTTAAAATAGCCTTTCCTTCCGTATCCACGTGTATATTTTACTATAGAAGAAAATCTGTTTACATTACGGATTCAATAGCTTATAATTTTACTTAAACTCACCTGATAATACACTGGTTTTCGTATCTCGAATATTTTCTTTGACACCCATAGGGTGCTTTGTTACAATGCCTTACACTAAAGCAGGTTGTGTTTTTTCTTCGCGCACTTCCTCAAGAAACAGACACACGGGCTCTATATCTTTTTTCATATTAAGGAGGAATAATGAAAAGGGCATGGGAACTACTGGTCCAGGGGTTTAACTATATTGTAGGCCTGTTTTCCAACGATATGGGGATAGACCTTGGCACTGCCACGACGCTGGTCTATGTAAAGGGAGAGGGCATTGTCCTGTGCGAACCTTCGGTGGTTGCTATCGAGAAGGGAACGTCTAATGTGCTTGCGGTCGGGGAAGAAGCAAAACGCATGCTGGGGCGTACACCGGGGAGTATTGTGGCGATCAGGCCGATGAAGGACGGTGTCATAGCCGATTTTGAGATTACCGAGGCTATGCTGCGGTATTTCATCAAGAAGGTGCACAACAGACGTGTCTTTGTCCGGCCGCGGATGGTTATTGCCGTCCCTTCGGGGATTACCGAGGTTGAAAAGCGCGCGGTAAAGGACTCCGCGTTGCATGCCGGTGCCCGGGAGGTATTCCTTGTCGAGGAACCTATCGCCGCTGCGATCGGTGTAGGGCTGCCGATTCATGAGCCGGCAGGCAATATGATTATCGATATCGGCGGAGGAACCACGGAGATCGCCGTTATTTCACTGGCAGGGATTGTATTTGCGAAGAGCATCCGCGTCGGCGGCGACGAGATGGACGAGGCGATTATTCAGCATTTGAAAAAGACGTATAACCTGATGATCGGAGAGCGCACCGCCGAAGAGATAAAGATCAAAATCGGCAGCGCGTATCCTTTGGAAGAGGAACTGACGATGGAGGTCAGGGGGAGAGACCTTGTAGCCGGTCTTCCCAAGATGATTACCATCTCCTCAGAGGAGATACGGGAGGCCCTGACCGAACCGATCGCGGCGATCCTGGAGACGGTTCGCCTGACGCTCGAGAGGACGCCCCCCGAGTTATCGGCCGATTTAATCGAACGGGGCATCATTCTCGCAGGCGGAGGCAGTCTTCTGAAGGGGGTTGACCGGCTTGTTTCAGAAGAGACCGGTCTGCCGGTTCATATTGCGGACGACCCCCTGACGGCCGTGGCATTAGGGACGGGAAAAGTCTTATCCGAACTGCGGTATCTGAAAAAAGTAACCATCCAAACCAAACTTGAGACCTGAGCTATCAGCTGTCAGCCGTCAGCTCTCAGCTGCAGATCACGTTTAAACGCGAGCTACAAATAAAAACAATTAACCAAGACAGCTTTTAGTAATCGGCTTTTCCACTAAAGGCGGATTTCTGCCTGTCGCAAACAACAGCTGAAGGCTGAAAGCTTTATAATGCTGTGAGTAAACTACGATGGTTTTTTGCATATCTTTTCCTCGTTATCGCCTGCTTTTTTTTCTTACGTTTTGCCGCCCAGAACCCCTTTTTTAAGACTGTCAGGCTGCAGCTGGCCTCGCTGCTCGAGAGACCTTTTACCATAAGCAGCGATCTTTGCCTGCGCATCAAACATTTTTTTACCCTCCCTGATATTATCCGGGAAAACAAGGACTTGCATCGACAGAACGACTTTCTGGAACAGAGGGTGGTCGAGCTCGAAGAATGCGCGGCCGAGAACGAGCGGCTCAGGACACTCCTCGAGTTTCGCGATACACATACATCCGGGACAGTAGTAGCAAGGGTTATCGGGCGCTCGAGCGGCGATTTTTTCGATCTTGTTATCTTGGACAAGGGGAGTTCGGACGGTGTATACGAAAACACGCTGATTTTAGCCAACGGGGCATTGGCCGGCAGGGTAGTGGAGGCGAGCGCATCGCTGGCAAAGGCCCTGCTTATTACAAATCCGAATATCAAGGTGAGCGCTGTCATCCAGCGGACACGGGAGCTGGGATTAGTTCAGGGGACGGGAGGCAGACGGTGTCTTATGAATTACCTTGCGCAGGAGGCTACCATCGAGGAGGGCGATCTGGTGCTGACAAGCGGAATGAGCGAGATGTATCCCAAGGGACTTATTATCGGACACGTGATAGCAATACAGGAGTCTGAAGGAGGGCTGTTTAAGTATGCGGTGATTGAACCGAAGGCGAAACTGAATACGCTGGAGGAGGTTATTTGTCTCGTTTCTACCCTGTGAGACTGGTGCTGATAGTTTTTTCCCTGGTTGTTGTTCAATTTTCTTTTTTTTCTTCGTCGGCAAGCCCTTTTTTACATCCCGACCTGTTGCTTCTTTTTCTCTGTTACTGTTCTAGTTATACGGGGGTTCGCGCGGCGACACTCCTCGGCGTTATCCTCGGTTTTATTCAGGGAAGTTTTTCATTTTTACCCTCGTTGGGTTACAGTCTTGCATATGGATTAATCGGTTTTATACTGGGTTCTGTCAGTAAAGGTGTGCTGCGTGAGGCGGGTGCGACCCAGTTTCTGTTTGCATTTCTTGGATTGGGTATAAAGTGGTTTCACGTGTCCTGTCTTGCTTTTTTTCTGTACCAGATGAGATGGTCTTCCGCGGCGACGGTATTACAGGAGAGGGCATTGCCGGAGCTGATGGCGACCCTTATTACGGCCCCCTTTCTTTTTGCCCTTTTTAATCTTATTCTGATACGAAAGAGACGATACCATTTTGTCGGCTAAGAGGAAGCCATGGAAGAGCGATTAAGACATTTTGCCGTACTCTCGCAGTGCTGTCTTTTAGTGCTGCTGCTAACGGCCTTTTATCTTCAGGTTGTGCGCAGCGCATATTATAAAGACCTCAGTTCGGCAAATCGGATTCGCATTATTCCTCTACCGGCCCCCCGCGGCACCATTCTCGACAGAAACGGGGTCGTCCTTGCCGGCAACAGGGTTGCCTTTAGCGTCGTCGCACTGCCTCAGGAGCTGCCTGACGCAGATGCGGTATTTGCGAGGTTGTCCCCGTATGTTGACATAGAGCCCGATGAATTAAAGCGGCGCTACACCAAGAATTATTACGTCCCTTTTGCTCCCGCCGTGCTCATGGATGACATCAAAAAAGAAAAGGCGCTGTATCTTGAGGAGGTGCTTTCTGAAATGCCGGGAATTGCCATCAGGCCTTCTTTTGTACGCGAATATCCGCTGGGAACGGTTGGTGCTCACATGGTGGGTTATGTCGGCGAGATAACCGCTGCAGAGCTTGACCGGCTGAAGGAGTACGGCTATCGGATGAAAGATGTGGTAGGGAGGCAGGGGATAGAGGAACAGTATGACAGTTATATGCGGGGCGTTGCCGGAGGCAAGCAGATAGAGGCCGATAACCGGGGCCGGCAGGTGCGGGTTCTGGGGAGCAGGCTTCCCCGCGCCGGAAAGGATGTGAGGTTAACCGTTGACAGTGCCTTGCAGGCATATATCCGCGGCCTCCTCCAGGGATATACAGGAGCGGTTGTTGTGCTTGACGCGCAAACGGGCGCGGTGCTTGCCATGGAGAGTACACCCGGTTTTGACCCTAATGTATTCGTCAGACGGGACGAAGGGGCGATACGTACGTTACAACGGTCGTCTGTGGCGCCGTTTTTAAACAGGGCGCTCAGCGGCAGATATCCGCCCGGTTCGATATTTAAATTAGTGGTTGCCTGTGCTGCACTTGAAAAGGGGGGCGTTCAGAAAAATCAGCTTTATGAATGTCAGGGATATGTATATGTGGGGGATGCGCGGATTCGCTGCTGGAGGCGTGAGGGGCACGGATTTGTGAACGTAACCGAGGCCCTTATCGGGTCATGCAACGTATATTTTATTCAGGCTGGCCTCAAGGTGGGGCCGGTACTGCTCGAGAAGTATGCCCGCCTTTTTGGGTTCGGCTCTGCGACAGGCATTGAGTTGGGACATGAATATGACGGTCTTGTCCCCAACAAGCTCTGGAAGCGGCAACACATGCATGCCGGCTGGTACGATGGCGATACCGCCAATATGGCGATTGGCCAGGGGTACATTATAGTTACCCCTTTACAGGTAGCCCGGATGACTGCGGCTATCGCGAACGGAGGTAGGCTGCTCAGGCCGTATCTGGTCGAACAGATAGGGGGCCTTGGGGTAGCGCGTGTTGCAGCAACCGATACCGATGTTTCTCAGGGGACGCTAAGGATTATCCGGGATGCGATGACCGGGGTTATTCGGGAGGCGCGCGGGACAGGACACACGGCATCTACGAAAGAGGTGGCGATAGCGGCAAAAACAGGTACTGCGCAGACCGCTATGCCGGCCAAGACACATGCCTGGTTTACCGGATTTGCCCCTGCCGAGAAGCCACGCATCGCCTTTGTCATATTGATCGAATACGGAGGCAGCGGCGGCGATACGCCGGCCCTTATTGCCAGGCAGTTAGTGTTATATGCCAAGGAACAGGGCCTGCTCTGATGCCACACATGAAATCCGTTCTACGTTTACAGGATATCAAGGAGATTGACTGGCCTTTACTGGTACTGATGCTTTGCATTGTGGGCATCGGGTTAGCCGCTCTCTACAGTGCATCGTTTGGCAGATTGCCCGAGTTGCCGCTCAGGCAGTGTATCTGGGTGCTGACAGGCATTTTTCTTTTTATGCTGTCCCATAAGATAGGCTACCGAAGGTACATCAACGCAGCCTATTTTTTGTATGCCTTGGGTATTCTGCTGCTGCTTATTGTGCTCGTGACAGGATCACGGAAATTTGGCGCCCAGCGGTGGCTCTATGTCGGTCCGCTCAGTTTTCAGCCCTCAGAGCTTATGAAGCTCTGTTATCTGCTGGCCCTGGCGCGGGTGTTCTCTCATTTTGAGCCGAGGGAATTAACGGCGCTGGATATCGGTTTTGTGGTATGTCTTACCCTGCTTCCCATGGCGCTGATTCTTGTTGAACCTGATTTGGGCACCTCACTTATCTTTCTCCCGCTTTTTTTGGGCATTTTCTACGTATGGGGGGTTAATCTCAGATTTCTCAGCGGGTGTGCCCTGCTGGGGCTTGCCGCTGCACCAGTTATGTGGTTCAATCTCAAGGAGTATCAGCGCTCGCGCCTCCTTGCTTTTTTTGACCCCAATGCCGACCCGCTGGGGGCCGGGTACACGATGATTCAATCCAAGATTGCCATTGGTTCGGGCGGCCTTTTCGGGAAGGGCTGGTTAAGCGGAACGCAGAATATACTTAATTTTCTCCCGGAGCGGCACAGCGATTTTATCTTTTCGGTGATCGGCGAAGAGTTCGGTTTTTTAGGAAGTCTTGTGACTATGACACTCTTTTTTCTATTAACGAGCCGCATTCTGGTAACTACCCTTGCAAAGAGAGACAGGGAGGCCCGCATGGTGGGCGCCGGTGTCTTTTTGCTTTTTTTGGTTCAGAGCTTCATTAATCTCGGGATGAGCATGGGTATTATGCCTGTTGTCGGATTGCCGCTTCCTCTGATGAGCTATGGAGGGTCGCATTTACTCGTTAATATGGTTTGTCTGGGGCTGGTATCGAGCTTCCGGAAAACAGTATAACGGATGGAAGATAAAAGGGCGGTGAGGGGATGTGACGGGGACGATTTGACAAGGAGAAGGTGTTACGTTATAATTATTCCGTAAGTTTTTTTATTTAATATAGTAATGACATTGCGTATGGATGTATCCTAGCGAAACAAGCCAGACATTGTCCGCTCCATTATATATGGCGAGACGTTGCCGTGAGCGGGCTCGATCTAAGGAGAGACGCCATGAAAAAGTATGACCGGATGTTGAGCAAACCTTTAGGCGAGCTTTTGATCGCGAAGGAGATTATTACGCCCGATCAGCTCGAAGAGGCCCTCGTGGTGCAAAAACGGGAGGGGGGGCTCATCGGAGAGATTTTGATACGGCTTGGCTTTGCCAATGAGGAGGCCATTGCACAGGCGCTTACCATGCAGTACGGGCTTCCCTACCTCCCCCTTACTAATTACGAAATAGATCCTGCAGTGCTCTCGGTTGTCCCCAGAGAGACGGCACAGAAATATTGCTTTATCCCGATCGATAAGATAGGAAATAACCTTACCATAGCCATCTCCAACCCCCTTGATTACAAAACGTTGGAGAGCATAGAAAAGCTGACCGGTTGTGTCGTACATATTTTTGTAAGCACATCGTCTCATATTAACGAAGCAATCAACAAGTACTATCAGACATAACTCTCCCGTGACTTATGCCCTCGTTTAACGAACGCCTACAGGAGATACTGCTCGAAAGAGGGATCGTTACCCCCGAGCAGATGGAAGAGGTGCTGCAGCATCAGAGGCGCTTTAACTGCAGCTTCAAAGAGGCATTTTGCCGGTCGACGATTCTTACCGAAAAAGAACTTATGGCCGTGATCGCTGAGGAACTCAATACCCCTCTTATTGATCTTTCGAAGCTAAAGATAGACCCTGCCATTGCGAATATTCTCCCCGAAGAAATTGTCAGAAAATATCAGGTGGTTCCGATCGCAAAGATGGGCGGGTCATTAACCGTTGCAATGAGTGACCCGTTGAATATCTTTGCCCTTGATGATATTGCGGCGATGACAAAGATGCGTCCCACCCCGGTCATTGCCACGCAGGCAGACATCAATACTGCAATCGATCAGCTCTATACGCTTCCGGCCAACGAGGCCATCGAAAAGATTGTCGAGAATATCCGGGAATCCGAACTCGAGCTTATTGCCATGGCCGAGGCACCGGACACCGAAATCCTGTTTAAGGACATTACCCAGGAGCCGATTGTCAAACTGGCTGCAAAAATTTTGGAGAACGCTATTCTCCAGCGGGCCTCGGATGTGCTGATAGAGCCTCTCGACCGCGAGACGAGAATCCGCTACCGGATCGACGGTATTCTGTACGAACACAGAACCCTTGCGCGGACTATTCACGACGCGCTTGTCTCGCGTTTTAAGGTAATGAGCGAGTTGGATATTGCCGAACGGAGGCTGCCGCAGGAGGGACGTTTCAAGGCCCGTTTTTTGGAGAGAGAGGTTGACTGCAGGGTTTCGGTCTTGCCGTCGATCAAAGGCGAAAATATGGCTATCCGCCTTCTTGACAAAACCGTCGCAACCCTTGACATTGAGAAGTTGGGGTTCGGCGAACATAACATTGCTGTTCTAAAAGACTGCGTCGATCGGCCTCACGGCATGATACTGGTCTGCGGTCCTACCGGAAGCGGAAAGACGACAACCCTCTACTCGCTCCTTAAAATTGTCAATTCACCGGAGATTAATGTAGTTACCGTTGAGGAACCCGTTGAGTATCAGCTGGAGGGCGTCAATCAATCGTCGATCAATACGGATATCGGATATACCTATGCGCGGGCGTTACGGTCTATTTTGCGTCAGGATCCCGAGATTATTATGGTGGGTGAGATCAGGGATTTCGAGACCGTGGATATCGCAATCAAGGCGGCATTGACCGGACACCTCGTTTTAAGCACACTTCACACGACTACGGCGCCAGGGTCTATTACCCGCCTGATTAATATGGGGGTTGACACCTTTCTGATCAACGCAACCGTGACGGCTATTGTCGCACAGCGGCTTCTGCGGGAGCTATGCCCGCACTGCAAAACGCCTTATACGCCGCGGGGCGCTATTCTTGAGAAGTTTAAGGTTGCTACCGGTGAACGCACGGAGGAGCTGAACTTTTTTCATCCGAAGGGATGTTCGCGCTGTTTTCATAGCGGTTACTTTGGGCGTATCGGCATCGCCGAGATTCTGGTTTTGACACCCTCTATCCGCGAGGTCATTAGCAGGAAGCCCCAGGAGCTCGAGATTAAGAGGATAGCGCGAAAAGAGGGCATGATGACGTTGCGGGAGGCGGCCATCAGACATGTGATAAACGGTGTTACCTCGCTCGAGGAGGCACTGCGTCTGACAGCGCCTGATGAGCAGCAATAGTAGAGAGAGATATATGAAGCCATTGCGAGAACGCATTATTGACAAGCTTATCGAGCACGGTTTTGTTGCCAGGGCAGAACTCGATAGTATGCTTGCGAAATACACGAAGAAAAACATAGGACTCGGCAAGATTCTTGTGCGGGAAGGGATTGTTTCGGAAAGGGATTTTATGATTTTCCTGAGCCAGGAACTGCATATCCCGCCTTTGGATCTGTCGCGCTACAGGGTTGATCCCCAGCTGAGCGGACTTCTCAGCGAGGCATTTTGTAAGCAGTGGCTGGTGGTGCCTCTTTCCCACATCGGACAGACGGTAACCGTTGCTATGGCAGACCCGTGCGATATCATTGCTATCGATAATCTGCAGAGTATGTTGCACAGTATAGACATTGTTATCGCGACGGAAAAAAATATCCTGATGTCCATCGAACGACTCTACCACCCCGATAGCGATCTTACAGAGAAGGAACAGGGCCCGCAAGATGATGAGATACTGCTTTTGGATGAAAACGCGGAACTCGAGGTGGCGCATGCCGGCGTCTTTGATGAAGAGAATATAGAAGAGGCGATCAGGGAGAGTCAGACGCCACCCATCGTCAAAATCGTCAATCTTATTTTGATCGAGGCCTTAAGCCGCCGGGCAAGCGATATCCATATCGAACCCTGTGAAAATAAACTCAAGGTGAGATATCGGATTGACGGACGGCTGAAAGAGGCCATGACGTTGCCGAAGGAGAATCAGAGTGCCATACTGGCCCGCGTCAAAATCATGGCGGGTGTCGATATTACTGAAAGCAGATTCCCGCAGGACGGACGGTTCGGTGTTAAATTCAGGGACGGAGAGGTTGATTTCAGGGTGTCGGTATTCCCCATCACCTTTGGCGGCAAGATTGTTTTGCGGGCGCTCGATGTTACTAATCTAAAAATTGGCCTTGACCAGCTCGGTTTTCTTGATGAGCCATGCGTGCAGTTCAAGGAGGCTATAAAAAAGCCGTTCGGCATGCTTCTGGTGACCGGGCCGACGGGGAGCGGTAAATCGACCACGTTGTATTCTATCTTAAACCAGCTCAACACCCCGGACCGGAATATTATCACCGTGGAGGACCCTGTTGAGTACGAACTTGAGGGCATTTCCCAGATTCAGGTACATCCTGATATCGGCCTTACCTTTGCGGCGGGGCTGAAGTCCATTCTCAGACAGAGCCCTGATATTATACTGGTGGGCGAAATCAGGGATTATGAAACGGCCGACATCGCGGTCAAGGCGGCTCTGACCGGACATCTTTTGTTGAGCACACTCCATACCAACGATGCGCCGAGCGCCATTACGCGATTGAGGGACATGGGAATCGAGTCTTACCTTATCGCATCTTCACTGGTACTGGTTGCGGCACAGCGTCTGATGAGACGGATTTGCCCCAATTGCAGGGTTGCGGCAGATATTGATGAGGAGATTTTGTTGGAGGAAGGCCTTTCGAAAGAGGAGATTGCGCGCGGGACATTTTTTAAAGGGATGGGGTGCACGCAGTGCAACTATACCGGCTATCGGGGGAGAATGGGTACGCTGGAGGTACTCGTTCCTGACGATACTATGCGGGATATGATTCTCAGCAACGCCTCCTCGGATGAAATAAAGGAATACGCGCGCTCAGGCGGTTTTAGGACGCTCAGAGAAAACGCAATCCAGAAATTTCTGAGCGGCATGACCACTTTTGAAGAGGTGCTTCGGGTTACCGCAGAAGAAGAGGAGGGCTGAGTGAGACGAGCGAGGGAAGGGTTTGCGTATCTCTCTCAATGGTCCTATCAGTAAAAAAGTGGCTTTATTTTTTTACTTTTGTTATAATAACTTAAAACAATTAGAGATATGAATCCAGAGACATTTGCTCATTTTTCACTACTCAGTTATGTGAGTGTTTTTCTTGCCGGGGTAGCCATGAGCTTTACCCCGTGTGTCTATCCGATTCTACCGGTTACGGTTGCTTTTATCGGGGGCAAGAGCCAGGGGTCGCGCCTTAAAGGCTTCTCACTTTCGGTCATGTATGTTTTTGGTATGTCCCTTACCTATGCGTCGTTGGGTGCCTTTGCAGCGCTGACCGGCTCTCTGTTTGGCCAGATAAGTACCCATCCCCTTACCTTTTTTATTGTCGGCAACATGCTTCTTTTATTCGGATTATCAATGCTCGATGTTTTTGTGCTGCCGCTTCCTCATAGGGTATTTCGGTTTGATGGTAGTGGGAAGAAGGGAGACATGCTCACCACCTTTCTTATGGGTGTGGCATCGGGGTTTATTATAGGACCGTGCACGGCTCCTGTGCTCGGGGCACTGTTGATATTTGTCGGTACGCATCAGAATGTACTCTATGGGATGACGCTTCTGTTTACCTTTGCTTACGGTATGGGAATCATGCTTATCATTGTGGGCACCTTTATCGGGGTTCTGACGAATCTTCCCCGCTCGGGACAGTGGATGGGGCGCATCAAGAAGGGGTTTGGGTGGGCGATGATTGCTATCGCCGAGTATTTTTTCATTCAATCCGGGAGGTTACTGATATGAAGCGATTTTTAATTGTTACCTTTTTTGCCGTGGCAATCGTTATGGTAGGCATCCTGTTCTTTAAAGGGGCCGATGCCCAAAACCTGCAGGCGGACAGGGGAACTGAGGCGGCTGATTTCACCCTGAGGACGTCAGGGGGGGAGGAAGTTACCTTATCTGATTTACGCGGCAAGGTGGTGATTTTGGATTTTTGGGCAACCTGGTGCCCGTACTGCGTAAAGGGCATTCCCTCTCTTCAGAGGATGTACGCGGCATATCAGGAAAAGGGTCTTGTTGTCTTGGGAATTAATATCCGGGAATCGATCCCCAAGGTCACCTCATTTGTCAATGCACACGCAATAACCTATCCCATGCTTTTAGACAGCGACGGGGCCGTTGCCGAGGCGTACAATGTGCGCGGCATCCCCAACTATCTTATTCTTGATGGCGACGGGGTCATTCAATACAGAGGATTTGCGCTGCCGGACAATACCGAGGAAATTATCAGCACCCTTTTAGAGGGAGCGGCGGCGTCCTGATCCCGCTCTTTTATCCCAGTAAAGAGGGAATATATTGACTTACGTCCAGAGACACGGTATTATACAAGGGAGCCAAAAATAGTTTTGGCCGGCATATATTCTCCCCATTGTTATATGAAGCAGGCGAGGCATCGTAGATATTCCGTTACCTTAATTACTGTATGAAATTACCAAAACCTCTGATGTTTACACAAACGATGCGAAAGATAACCCTCCTTATTCCTATTATAGGAGGGTTTTTTATATTCTCTCCACCCGGCATGTGCCAGCGGGTCTATGACGGCGAGGTCCTGGTGGTCAATACCCAGTATAATTTTATATTTACCGACCTTGGTCAGGGCGAGACAAAGCAGGGCGATGTTATCGAGATCTACCGTAAAGACAAAAAGGTGGGGGAGTGCGAGATAACAAAGGTCATGGAAAAGGTATCCGAGGCCCATCCGGTCCCCGGAACCGATGTCGGCGATATTAAACCCTATGATAAGGTTGCCAGGGTATCTGCCTCGGGTCTCAGGATGAGTTCTCAGACCGGCCGTCCGTCCACCTATTCCGGTTCCCCGATGTCGCAATCGTACGACCAGGATCTTTCTTCGCTGAGGAGAGAGGCGAACAGTCTGGCACAGGATGCAGAGGAGTATCAGAGGCAGAATGCACGTCTGTCACAGGCAATACAGGAGAAAGAGCGCCTGCTTGTCAGTACCCAGCAGGAGCTTGACCGGATTTCGTCCGAGCTCTATCAGGTAAAGCTTGCTTTGGCAGAGAAAGATAAGACGATCGATGAACTTCGATATAGTAAAAGCGCCATGGAAAGAGACCTGGCCGGGTCCGAAGGGGACAAGAGGGCGCTTTCTCAAAAGATAGCCCAATTGAGCGACCAGCTTGCCCAGACAGAACAGAAGGCACAGGCCCAGAGACAGAATGCCTCTATTTATCAGTCGCAGATTGATGAATTGAACAGGGCGGTTGACCGGCTCTCAAGTGACTCCTCCGGGAAGGAGCGGTCGCTTGTGGAGTTTCAACAGGCCCACGCCGAGCTCCTGGCACAGTTACAGAGTGAAAAAGAGGCGAATCAAGGGCTGCGTCGGGAATTAGACGCTGCATTGCGTGACTATAACCAGCTTCTTGGGAAAATTCAGACAGAGGGCTCAGAGCAACAGCGCCTATCCAATCAGCTGGAAATTCTCCAGACACGCCTGAGTCTTGCAGACCAGGAAAAGGCAAGACTGACTTCTCAACTCCAGGAGGCCAATCGCTATCTTGCCCAGTTAAAGGAAACTGCCGAGGATTTGAGGTACCGGTGTCAAGAGGAACAGGATAAGGCCGAGCGGTCCCGGCGCGACTATGAACGTGCGCAGCAGGAGCTCATGGGGTATTCTTCTCAGCAGAAGGTGCGCGAACGCGATTATTATTCACTGAACGATGAAATCGGAAGGCTGCGGGCGGAAAACGAGAGCCTGAGAAGCACGGTGCGGCAGCTTGAGTCGTACCAGCAGACGCTCAAAAACCAGGTCAATGAGCTTTCCGGCTACCGGGAACAGTATGCGCAGGCGTATAAGATGCTCCAGGAACGGCAGGATACATTTCTCACAGGCCGGTCTTCTTCGGGTATGGGCGACTCGTCTCGGGAGGCACAGGAGCTGAGGCAGGAGCTTTCCAAGGCCGTTGATTCCCAGAGGCGCGTCGAGTATGACTTAAACCAGGCAAATCAGCGTCTGCGAAAAGAGACCTCGCGTGCCGAATCACTGAACCAGGAAAAGAACGCCCTCGCCGAACGCGTGCAGCAGCTGACCAGGGTCTATGAGGACCAGAAGACGCGTCTCAGACAGATGGAGACGCAGTTAGCCCAGTACAGCCAGGAAAACGCTGTCCTCAAGACCAGGCGCCCCTCTGATGAGACACAGCTTCGCTCTGCCATGGCAGAGCTTGAGCAGGCCCGGGCCGCTATTCAGGCACGCGACCAACATCTGCAGGAATTTGCCAAGACGCAGGAGGCATGGCAGCAGGCACTGAGAGAGAGGGATGCCCGCATTCAGCAGCTGGCCGGCCAGATCACGGAGCTTGGCAGGGCAAACGAGACATATCGAAACGAACTAACCCGCCTCAAAGAGACGTCATCCCAGTATCAGACCGGTTACCGCGATTTCGACAAGCGCGTTCAGGAGTTTACCGCACGCGAGGCTACCTTACGCGCGCATCTTGAGGAACGCGAAAGACAGCTTGCGGCCCTTGCCGGCGAACGCGCTCAACTGCAGGCAGCGCTTGCCCAGTTACAGGCGGCCTATGGGCAGTCACAGGGTGTTACCTCTGAATTTCAGGGGCAACAAGGGGAATTGCAGCGGGTGATCGCCGAGCAGGACGGACATATAAAGCAACTTGAAAAGCGGATTACCGAGATGAATTCTCATCTTGCCGAGTACCAGAATGCCAATGAAGAGATGGATTCCTACGCAAAGGATCTTGCCCAGAAGAAAACCACACTGGAAAAAGAACTTGCCGCCAGGGATGCCCAGATTGCGGAGTTCAATCAGAAGCTCACGGACGCCGTAGAGGCGAAAAAGCAGGCGGAACAGCGGTTGGAGGATGCCGGGTCGGAGACGCAGCGGTATACGGAACGGATAGCCGAATTGGAACAGCGGAATAATACTCTTGCCGCTGAGTTTGGCGAACTTTCCGAGAAAAACAAAGAATACCTTGGGCGTGTCGAGAGTATTAAGGAGATTAATCAGGAATTAATTAAAGAGGCCCAGGAGGCCAAGGCGGCCCTTAAAAAGAAAAAAGACGACAGGGAATCGGAGATCAAGGGGTATCAGGAAAAAACCGCCACGCTGGAGAAGAAGAACAAAGAGCTTGCTACCGGGTTGGCGGAGCTCTCTGAAAAGAACAAACAGTACCTTAAAGAGGGGGACGACAGGGAATCGGAGATCAAGGGGTATCAGGAAAAGATTACTACGCTGGAGAAGAAGAACAAGGATATTGCGGGTGAGTTTGCCAAGCTTGCCGCGAAGAATAAGGAATATCTCGAGCGCGTCGATAAAGTCAAGGAGGTGAATAAAGAACTTATCGCTCAGATGAGCTCATTCAAAAAGAAACAGAATGCCGCTGACAAGGCCCTTCAGGAAAATACTGCGTTGCTGGAAGAGAAAAAAGAGGAGCTTCAGGCGCTCAAAAAGCAGGTGAGTGCGCTCAAGTCGGAAAACACCGATTTACAGAAAAAACTTACCAGTACCGATGACATGATGAAGGAGTACAGCGAAAAGGTGAAGGACGCGGAGATACGGATTGAAGAGAAAGAGGAACGCATCGGCCGGCTCACCGACAAACTCAAAGAGGTGGGCATGCAGCTGGCCGGCTACACCAAGGAAAAACAGGGACTTGAGGATGCCCTTGAGGAGGCGCATTCGCAGACGGCCTCATGGAAGGAGGACCGGGAAAGGCTCGAAGCCGATCTTACCTCTGCCAGAGACCAGCTGCGCGATGCACAGGATAAAGTGAAACTCTTGGAGCAGGACATCGCTCGCCTTACGCAGTCGCAGGGCGATTTCCAGAAACAGGAAGACCGGCTGAATAAGGAGCTCGCCCAGGCCCACTCGAACGAGGCCCGCTTACATGAAGAGATTGCTGCAGGCAGCAAAGAGATCGACCGGCTTACCGACCGATTGAAGGATATTGCCAAACAGTTTGCCACTTCTGAAGAGGCGAAGAAAGTGCTTCATACAGAGGTTGAACAAGGCCGGCAGCAGATAGAGGCACTGACGCAGGAACGCGCCGCCTTACAGGATGATATAGCACAGATCAATCAGCGGTTGAGCATAGTACAGTCGGAAAACGCAGACCTCAGAAAAATGCTCGGCGATAAAGAGGGTCTTACAAAAGAATATAACAGGCAGATTGAGGATGTCCAGAAGGCCCTGCAGGAGAAGGATGAGCGCATTGGCCGGCTTACCGAAAAACTGAAAGAGGTGGGCGGGCAGCTCGCCGATCATAAAAAGGAGTACAGGGACTTAGAGAAACAGGCAGGCGAGGCCCGGTCTGAGTTAGCCGCATTGACTAAGGAACGTGAGGTGCTCAGGGCTGATTTAGCCTCTGCCAGGGATCAGCTGCGCGACACCCAGGAAAAGACAAAACTCCTGGAACAGGACATTGCCCGTCTCACACAGGCACA
>JAFGGP010000041.1 GCA_016930485.1 Candidatus Omnitrophota bacterium
GCCGTAGTGTGTCTGTATGTGGTCTATGATCTTGGCTAAGTTATACTGTGCCTCTGGCTGGGTGTGGAGGTCCTGGATGTGGAGGATGAGGCCTTCTTTTTTCCAGTCATGGGTCGTCGCCGGGGCATTCGGGTCTTTGGTGGCGTCATAGTAGTCAGAGATATGGCAGATATCTTCGGGGATGTGAAGATCGGCCAGTTCGGCAAGCTGGACCTTCTCCGGCAGAGCCGGTGCTCCATTGTGGGCGGTCGCGGTGGGAGCGGCCTGCTGCTGTTGTTGTTCTTTATCGCCCTTTTCCGGATGGAGTTGTTTCTTCTTATCAAAGAAATCCTGCTTTTGCTGGCGGATGGCATCGACATTGACCTGTTTATTGGAAAAGATGCTCCGCCCGTTGGTGGTTGGCGCTGCCCAGGCCACGTTAGAGTGCATAAATAGTATACACACTATTAAGGCAATAGGTTTTTTGAATGGAAAACGGTTCATTGTTCCGCTCCTCGAATTATTGTTGTAAGACAAAATAGGTGTTTGTTGTTTTTGTGCACTGTGGTTTGTTTTGTTGTGAAAAAAGAATGAAAACATGGCGTAATAAAAAAGGCCGCCTTTTCGGACGGCCCTGGTGGTTAATATGACAGTATTGAGCGCCGGCGCATATGCCACCTTCCCTGCCTGCCCCCATAACGCACTAACATGTTTTTAGGTGCATCTTTAGTCATTTTTTATCAATTTATTAAAATCTTTTATCACTCTTTAATAAAGTGTACCTTATAAGGGAAAATTTGTCAAGTAACTTATTGACATATTTTAAGTTATGATAAAATTGCAATCACCTGCAATGGGGTTATTCAATCTTATTTAAGCTTTTTCAAGATACGGGATATTTCAAAAAAAAGACTAATATTGATCGCTATTGCTCGCAATTGATGTTATCAATACCCATCATTTTTCCCACTTTTTAATCAGCTCTACTATTAACCAACTTCCTTAACCTACGAGGTTGAACTTCGTAGGTTAAGACTTAGAGACTTAGTGACATGACTAATCAAGCAATAGGCTTTTAATGCTTGCCAATTCCTTTTGATAGTCTATCCTATTGAGTAAAAATTCACGGTATGAATCCGGCTCGATCGTAAACAACCCCTCATAATTGCACATTTTTTCTTGTGTTAATGCCAGATACTCTCTGCACGAAGAAAAGGCCCAATCCTCTGGATTGTCCACCAGCTCGGCAGTAACAGGATTAAGGTGAATATACCGCGTGAGATGAAGCAACTGCTCATCGGTCTTCACCAAAACAGCCTTAAACCGCCCTTCCCATAATGGCCCTTTTCGCCGGTGCCGCATGTTAAAGTATTTTGTGTAACTATTTAATAATTTTTTCATCACAAGTGTTACTCCGAATGGCTGTAACTGCTTTAAAATAAAATGGATGTGAGTTGGCATTATACAGTAGGCAACAATATCTACAAGCCTATGTCTAGCGCGCCTGTTAAAGTACTTCTCGTGTTGGACTCCGCTTAGTTCAGGCATTTCTTTGTAGTAAGAAAAACTCGGAAGAATTCCCGCCCTTTGGTAATACTGCAACCCTTCGATGACCCTTGTAAAATCTTCCTCGCTGTTAAAAATCTTAAAACCAGCAATACTCTTGCTGTACACGTGATATACATTGCCTGTGATCCATACTCTTTTCCCCATTGACATAACATATCCTCCTTTTTTTGAGCTTCCTTAACCTACGAGGTTGAACCTCGTAGGTTAAATCCGGGTTAAGTAGAGGATGGGGCTTGGGTAAAAAGTCTATCAGCGGCGTTGCCGGCCGGAAGCGCTATCTTTCTCTTCCCTGCCTGACTCAGCGCACCACGTAAGCACCGGTTTTCTTGCCGCGCTCACCTCATCGAGTCGCGAAACCGGGGTAGTATGGGGGGTGACATTGGTAAGGGTCCCGGGACTGTGTTCGGCAGCCTGGGCAATCTCGCACAGAACCCGGGCAAAGGTGTCGAGCGTCTCTTTGGTCTCGGTTTCGGTCGGCTCGATCATCAATGCCTCCTTCACAATAAGGGGGAAGTAAACGGTAGGGGGGTGAAATCCACGGTCTATCAGGGCCTTGGCAATATCCAAGGCCGATACGCCATGCTCCTTCTGCCTGGCGGCCGAAAGAACAAATTCATGCATGCAGGGTCCGCTATTATAGGGAATATCAAAACAGGCAGACACAAGCTCCTTGAGATAGTTCGCGTTCAATACCGCATCCAGGGCAACCTGTCTGAGTCCTTCGGCGCCGAGCGCACGGATATAGGCATAAGCCTTGAGCAGGACTCCGGCGTTTCCGTAAAACGCATGCACCCTGCCGACACTGTCGCCGGCGCCGACACCGTCAAAAAAATACGTGCCGCGGGCATCGTCCCGCCGCACCCGCGGTACCGGGAGAAAGGGGGCCAACTTCTTTTTCACGCCCACCGGACCAGCACCCGGTCCTCCCCCGCCGTGCGGTGTCGAAAAGGTCTTGTGCATGTTGGTGTGCAGGATATCAATGCCCATATCCCCGGGCTTTGCGAGACCGACAAGCGCATTGAGATTAGCGCCGTCACAGTAAAAGAGAGAGCCGTTGTCGTGCAGGAGCCCTGCGATACTCGAGATATCCTTTTCAAACAGGCCCAGGGTATTCGGATTGGTAAGCATCAAGGCGGCCACCCGGGGTGTGAGTGCGGCGCCGAGCTGTTTTACATCCACCCTGCCCGACGCGTCTGAGGCGAGGCCCTGCACCTCAAAGCCGTAGAGCGCGGCCGAGGACGGATTGGTACCGTGGCCGGAGTCAGGAATGAGTACAATGTTTCGCCCGGGTTCGCCCGCTCTGGCAAAGTAGGCACGGGCAATCATCATGCCGACCAGTTCGCCGTGCGCCCCGGCCGCGGGCTGCAGCGTAAAGGCATCCATCCCGGTTATCTCGCAGAGCAGGTGTTCCAGTTCAAAAAGCAGTCGCAACATACCCTGCACCGTCTGAGGCGGCTGCAGCGGATGTAACTGGGAAAAACCCACGAGCGCGGCGATTTTCTCATTCACCTTGGGATTGTACTTCATAGTACAGGAGCCCAGCGGGTAAAAGTGGGTATCGACACAGAAATTGAGCCTGGATATCCGCGTAAAGTGACGGATGACGTCTATCTCGGCAAGCTCAGGAAGGGCCGCCGGCTCCCTTCTCAGGTGGCGGGTGCCGATGAGAGATGCAAGCGGGCTCTCGGGCACATCGCATTCAGGAAATGTGTATCCCCGCTTCCCTTCGCGACTGAGTTCAAAAATGAGTGGTTCGGACATAACGTTTATTCTTTCAGTCACATGTCACCGGTCACAGGTCACAAGCATTTTCGTGTGTCCTGTGTCCTGTGTCATGTGTCACAAATTCTCTTTGAGAATTTGTTTGAGTGCCGCTGCAAACCGGTCGATCTCCTCCCTGGTGCGCGCCTCGGTAACACACACTAAAAGACATCTCTCCAGATCGCTAAAAAACCGCCCCAGCCTGAGACCGGGAAGGATGCCCTGCTTGAGCATTCGCTCCTCAAGCGCATCAAGCGGTATCGCACTATCGAGCGTAATGACAAACTCGTTAAAAAACGGTCCGCTAAAGTAAGGGGTAACACCGTCGATCGCGCTCAGGACCTCGCAGGCATAGTGCGCCTTCTGGACATTGAGACGCGCCAACTCCTCTATCCCCTGCCTGCCCAAAAGTGACAGATAGACGCAGCTCGCCAGGGTGCACAACGCCTCATTTGTACAGATATTTGATGTGGCCTTCTCCCTGCGGATATGCTGTTCCCGTGTCTGCAGGGTCAGGACAAAACCGCGCCTCCCCTCCCGGTCCTGCGTCATGCCGCATACACGGCCCGGGATTTTGCGCATGAGTGCTGCGGCAACGGCGAAAAATCCGGCATACGGCCCGCCAAAGGAAAGAGTATTTCCGAAGACCTGGACATCACCCACCGCGATATCCGCGCCGCACTCGCCCGGCGGCGCGAGCACTCCCAGAGAAACCGGATTGACCGAGGCAACGAAAAGCGCGTCTGTATCATGGATGATCTCTCCGATCGCCTTCATATCCTCGATAACGCCGAAAAAATTGGGTGACTGAACGATAACGCAGGAGACTGTGCCGGCGATATCCGCAAGACACCCGGTATCGACCTGCCCTCCCTCTGTATAGGGAATCTCGACGATCTCGGTCCCCAGTCCCTTAAGGTATGTGGCAACGGTCCGGGCATAGAACGGGTTTAGGCTGCGGGCAAGCGCCACCCTGTTTTTTCCCTGTGCCCTGAGGGCCAGTATCGCGGCCTCTGCACAGGCGCTCGCCCCGTCGTAAAGCGAGGCATTAGCAACTGGCATCCCGGTAAGACGGCAGATCATCGTCTGGTACTCAAAGAGCGCTGTCAACGTACCCTGCGATGCCTCGGGCTGATAGGGTGTATAGCAGGTAGAAAACTCGGGCCGCGCCAGAAGATATTCCACGGCCGCAGGGATGAGATGCTCATACGCACCGGCCCCAAGAAAAGAGGTGAGCTCACTGAGCGGCCTATTGGCCGAGGCAAGCACGGTCATATGCTTAAGAAGTTCGTGCTCGCTCATGCCCTCTGGAAGCGAAAACTCCGTATTCCTGAGAGACGCGGGGATATCGACCAGAAGCTCTTCGATTCCCCGGACACCTATCCGCCGGAGCATCTCTTCTCTATCGCTGTCGGTATGAGGGGTGTAGTGCATACTTTTTTAGCCGTCAGTTTTTAGCGCTCAGCTATCAGCTGCTGAAAGCTGACGGCTGATAGCTAAAGGCTCTACTGCGCTTCTCCACGCAAGAGCTTGTAATATGTCACCTCGTCAAGAAGACCGTCAAGCTCCGCGGCATCGGCAATCTCAATCTTAAAAAACCACCCCGCACCCTCCGGGTCCTGGTTGACGAGCGAGGGGTCTTCTTCGATCTTCGGGTTTATCTCGATGACCTTTCCTGAAAGAGGCGCGTAGATATCGAAGGCAGCCTTGACCGATTCGACGACGGCACAGGCCGCGCCCTGCGATACCCCGGCCCCCTTCTTTGGTAATTCAATAAAGACTATGTCCCTGAGTTCCCCCTGCGCATGATCCGTGATGCCGACAGTCGCACGGGTACCGTCTGGCTCTACCCATTCGTGCGTCTTGGTATATTTTTTCACTTGTTCCTCCCTTGACCAGGCCTGACTCTTACCTTTCTTACGTCACCAGGTCACCATGACACCAAGTCACCAGAAAAAACAAATTGAAGATATAATTACTGGTGACCCTGTGTCCTGGTAACCGGGTCACAGTCCGGTTCTTTTCGTTTTTTTTAATTTTGACATTCAAAAGTCAAGCAACTCGCGAACTCGTCGAACCCGCAGAACCCGTGAACTAATAAAGGCTCTATTTTTTATATAACAATGCCTCTGTCCGGTAAAACGGGCGCGCGACAACCCGTGCCGCGGTAGCGCTATTACGAATCTGTATAAAAATGCGCGAGCCGACGGCACTGTGCTGGCGCCCTACATACGCAAGGCCGATATTTTTCTTCACATGCGGGCCGAAGGTGCCGCTCGTTACCGCACCGATTACCTTACCATCTCCGTTCGAAACCGGGTAACCTGAGCGGGCGATTCCGCGGTCAACTACCTCAAACCCGACCAGTTTCCTGCTCATCCCCTCCCGGGACTGCCGTCTGAGTACCTCGCCCCCGACAAACTCCCCCTTCTCAAGGGAGACGGCCCAGGAAAGGCACGCCTCAAGGGGTGTTGTCTCGTCGGTCAGTTCGTTGCCGTAAAGTGGGTAGCATGCCTCAAGCCTCAGGGTATCGCGCGCGCCCAGTCCGCACGGACTCGCCCCCCCGGCAAGGAGTGCGCGCCACAATAGGGCCGCCTCAGAGACGGCAATAAAAAGCTCGAACCCATCCTCGCCGGTGTACCCGGTGCGTGCGGCCATGACCTCGATGCCTCTGCATGAAACTGTCCTGAATGTATACCGAGGCACTGATGAGATATCGCCGGTGAGAAGCGAGCCGAGGATGCCCTCTGCCCGGGGCCCCTGCACCGCGATCAGGGCCGTGGTGTCGGAGATGTCATTGCAGACAACCCCATCAAACAAGGCAGCCTGGCCCTGAAGCCACGCGAAATCCTTCTGGCGGTTAGCACTATTGACTACCAGCAGATAATGGTCTCTGCTGAAACAGTATACGATAATGTCGTCGACAATCCCGCCCTGCTCATTACACAAAGGACTGTAGAGTGCCTTGCCGGGATACGATTTGCTCAGGTCATTGGTGATGGCGTGCTGGAGAAAACGAAAGGCGCCCTCTCCCCGTACCTCAAGTTCACCCATGTGGGATACATCAAAGATGCCGCAGTCGTTCCTTACCTTGGTATGTTCGGCAATAATGCCGGCGTACTCCATCGGCATCAAACTGCCGTGAAACTCCACCATATGGGCACCTAGGGCAACGTGTTCGTCGTAGAGCACGGTCTTGTGTGCTTCGGTGTTCATGCAATAACTCCTTCCGCCTTGAGGGTGTGATAGATGGCACGTGTGGCATCGGGGCTGTTGAGCGTATAGAAATGGATGCCCTTTACCCCGCGCTGAATCAGTTCTTTTATCTGATCGGTCGCATACCGGAGGCCGTAGGAGTACACCGCACCGGGGTCCTCCTTCCGTTCCTCAAGCGCCCGACTGAGTGCATCGGGAATGTGCACCTGTGACATCTCAATAATGCGCAATGCCCGCTTCAGTTCTGTAATCGGCATAATGCCGGGGAGTATGGGTACGGTGACGCCGAGCTGGCGCAGCCGGCGCTCAAAGGCAAAGAAATCCTGATTATCGAAGAAAAGCTGGGTAATAATAAAATCCGCGCCCGCATCTACCTTCTGCTTCAGGTAACGCCAGTCGGTCTCCCGGTCGGGCGCGGCGATATGGCCCTCCGGGTACCCCGCAACGGCGACGGAAAAATTATCGTTACAGTGTCTGATAAAATACACCAGTTCATTGGCGTGATTAAATCCGTCCGGCGGGGCGACAAAGGTGGTCATCCCCTCAGGCGGGTCACCCCTCAGTGCAAGGATATTTTCGATGTCGCGGCCTTCAAGTTCATCGAGAATGCGCGTGATATCCTGCCAGTCGGCACCGATACAGGTCAAATGCGCCATAACCTCTATGCCAAAACGCCTCTTTATCTCGGTAGCGATATCGATGGTACGGTCTCTGGTTCCGCCACCGGCCCCGTAGGTAACCGAGGCAAACGCAGGACCGATACCTTTGAGCTCGCCGATCGCACTGTAGAGCGACTCAAGCCCCTTGTCGGTCTTGGGGGGATAAAACTCGAGAGAAAAAGACAGCGCCTGCCGATTGAGGACATCGATAATCTTCATCGCTTCGTAACCTTGAGCCGGAATAATTCAACGACATTATTCATCAGTACGGTAACGGTAATCGGCCCGACGCCGCCGGGAACCGGTGTGATCAGACGCGCCTGGCGTCTGGCAGAAGAGAACTCCACGTCTCCAATCACTTTTCCATTGACTACATTAAATCCGACATCAACCACCACCGTCCCTTTTTTAATCCAGGTGCCCTTAATCAGGTTCGGTACCCCCGCGGCAACGATCAGGACTTCCGCACCCTTCACAAAAGAACGCAGCCGTCTGCGTTCACTCGTCGCGATATGGCAAACGGTGGTAGTCGCCATCTTCTCAAGGAGTAAGAGGCTCAGCGGCCTTCCCACGCTGTAGCTGTGTCCTACGATGACCACATCCCTGCCGTACAGATCGACCCGGTACTCCTCCAGAAGCCGCATCACCGCCTGCGGCGTGCAGGGATAAACCGCACCGGTGCCGTATGCCAGCCTTCCGATATTTTCCGGATGAAGTCCCTCGGCGTCCTTTGTGGGATCCAAGCGCTCTATCAGTCTTTTAAAAGAAAAAGGCGCCGGCAGCGGACGGCTGATAAGAATACCGGTCACCCGACTGTCCCGGTTGAGTGACGCAATGCACCGCTCTATCTTTTTGGTCGGTGTGCGTTCGGGAAAATCATACGGGACGTAGGCGATGCCGAGTGAGGCGGCAAGCCGCTTCTGTGAACGTGCATACGATGAAGAGCGGGCATTATTGCCGATGGAGAGAACGGCCAGGGTAATCGTTTTTTTCGGATACATGCGGGAAAGTCTTTTAATCCTGCGTCGCAGACGCGCCTGCATCGCGAGCGCTATGTCCTTGCCTTCAAGTAACCTCGCCATCATTCTGTTGCTTCCTCTTCGTTGGGTCGCCAGCGCCGCAGCTTCTCGAGGACGGCCTCCGTATAGGCCTCCTCGCCGATAGACCGGAGATTGGCATCGATGAGCGCTCCCGAGGCGTTAAAGGCGCCCCGCATCAGCTCGCAGGCAACGCCCAGATCGCTCTCCAGATAGGTGCTGGTAAGGCAATCCAACAGTCTCTGGGCCACAAAAAGACCCTCGCAGCACATCTGACAGAGGGCAAGCGAGGTCTCGACACACTCCTTGAGCGCGGCCGTTTTTTCTGCCGGGGAGACAGTCGAGCCGCTCCGCGACGCCCCCCATGAATCAACCACCCTCTGAAAGCACGCGGCGTCGCGCTCAACCAGGCCTTCCATCCGGTCGCGCAGGACCTCCGCTTCCTCAAGAAACGCGCTCAGGCGGGACTCCTGTTGTATCCGTTCCTCGTCCGACAGACCTTTTTTTCTCCGGGACAAGGCGATAGTCGCCACCTTGGAGATGCAGCTTGCCCCCAGCGCACCGGCAACCGCCGCCGCGCTGCCGCCCCCAGGAACCGGATCAACGCCGGCAAGCGTATCGAGCAGTTCCTTGACAGGATATGAGAGGTACTGCCGTGATGAAACGATGAGACACCTCGCCTTATGATAATGCTTTTTTCCACCGCGTGAGTGCCCGTTTAACCCTGACGGGATTTGTCGAGGATGCCGTCTCCTTACAGGAAACAGAGCGCTTCACATCAAGGAGGGTAAACACATCCCTTTCAAAGTATCTTGAGAATTTCCTGAGCTCTTTCAGACTGAGCGATCCGAGTGAAGTGCGCCTCTTGGTGCGAAGTTCCCGGAAGAGTGCCCCGACAACCCGGTGCGCCTCCCTGAAGGGACACCCTTTTTTCGTCAGATACTCGGCAATATCGGTTGCCAGAAGTCTTTCGTCCGCAAGCATCTCACCGGCCCTCTTTTTATTGACGGTGAGCGTCGCAACGATCTTCGCGCATAGTGCAAGTGAGGTCTGGACGCATTCACACGAATAAAACAGCGCCTTCTTGTCATTCTGCAGATCCCTGTTATAGGAAAGCGGGAGGCCCTTCATAAGCGCGAGCACCGTAATCAGAGAACCGAATACCTCCGGTGCAGAACCCCGTACGAGCTCCAGCGTATCCGGATTGATTTTATGCGGCATAATACTGGAACCGGTGCAAAACCGTTCGTCGATCGAAACGAGCGAAAACTCCTCGCTGCTGTAGAGAATCAGGTCCTCGCTCAGCCGTGAGAGGTGCATCGCTGTAATGCTCAGTGCGCTCAGGAGCTCGATAATAAAATCCCTGTCACTGACCGCATCGATGCTGTTGGCGCTAACCCGTGCAAAACCGAGCAGCCTCGCCGTGTAGGCGCTGTCCAGGGCGAACGAGGTCCCGGCAAGTGCGGCCGAACCCATCGGCAGTACATCGATTCTCTTCAAGGCATCATTGAGGCGGGCCTTATCTCTCTCAAGCATCTCGCAGTAGGCAAGGCAATAATGGGCAAACAAAACCGGCTGCGCCTTCCTCAGGTGCGTATAGCCGGGGATGATCACGTCGTTATACCTCTGCGCGACAGCGATCAAACTCCTCTGGAGTCCACACACACCCCCGATGAGCGCACAGGCGGCATCCTTGCTGTAGAGCCGCATATCCAGCACCACCTGATCGTTCCTGCTCCGGCCGGTGTGCAGTTTCTGGGCAAGAGTGCCCACCTTTTTGCCGAGCGCATACTCGACGGCCGTGTGCACATCCTCGCATTCCGGATGGAACTGAAACGTACCCCTCCTGAGCGAAACAGTAAGCCGTTCAAGCGCGGATACCAGTCTGTTCCTCTCGTCTCTCTTCAGGATACCGGCCTTATAGAGCGTCTTGACATGGGCAATGCTCCCGGCGATATCATAGGGGGCAAGCCTTCTGTCAAAGCCGAGGCTCGCGGTAAACTCCTGGGTGAGCACATCCGGATCCTTTTGAAATATCCCGCCCCATAATTTCTTCATAACATCCCTCTTCTTTTGAAATAGCTTATCCCCCGTACGGCATACTCCAGATTTTAATAAACCCCTCGGCGGCGTTCCGGTCGAACGCGTCCTCTTCGGTATAGGTAGCCAGCTCTTTCTTATACAGGGCAAAGTGCGACGAGCGCCCGACCGCGACGGCAGTGCCCTTATAGAGCTTCATCCTGACGTTTCCGGTGACGTTCCGCTGCGTCTCTTCGAAAAATCTGTCGAGCGATCGCCTGAGAGGCGTCTCCCACAAACCGGTGTAAATAAGATATCCGTACTTCTGGGAAAGCGGCTCCTTAAAATGCAGGAGCTCCCTGTCAAGGACCAGAGCCTCAAGTGCCCGGTGGGCGGCAATGAGGATCGTTGCGGCAGGCGCCTCATAAATTTCCCGTGACTTTATCCCGACGAGCCTGTCCTCTATCAGGTCGGCCCGGCCGATCCCGTAGGCACCGCCTGTCTTATTCAGCTCCCTGATAATATCCAGGGGATTCATGGGGCTGTCATTGAGCTTCTTGGGGACGCCCTTTTCAAAATAGACCGAAAGATAGAGTGGTTCGTCCGGGCTGGCGGCAGGGTCGGTGGTAATCTGATACGCGTCCCTGGGGGGCTCTACGTTCGGATCTTCCAGCACGCCGCATTCGATGCTGACACCCCAGAGGTTCATGTCAATGCTGTACGGACTCCGGCTGGTGACGTCTATCTCGATATTATGCTCCCTGGCATACTCGATCTCTGCCTCGCGCGACGTCAGGTCCCACTCCCTCAAAGGGGCGATAATCTTGAGTTCGGGGGCAAGCATCCTGATGGTCACCTCAAACCTGACCTGGTCGTTTCCCTTGCCGGTACACCCGTGCGCCGCGCATTCGGCCCGCTCCTTCTTGGCAACCTCAACCAGCCGCCGGGCAATGAGAGGCCTGCTGAGTGCGGTGGCAAGGAGATAGTCTCTTTCATACGTTGCATTCGCCCTTAAGGACGGGAGGATGTAGTGTTCGGCAAAATCCTTTTTCAGGTCATCCACCATGAGCTTGCTCGCCCCCGCCCCAATCGCCCGTCTCCGTGCCGCTACCGTATCGATCCCCTGGCCCACATCGGCCATATAGGCAATCACCTCATAGCCTCTTTCGGCAAGCCACGGAATGCAGACAGAGGTATCTAACCCGCCTGAATATGCTAACACTACTTTTTTATTTTGCATGGAACACCTCTTTGTTGGCTCTCAGCTTTCGGCTAGCAGCCATCAGTTGCTGAAAGCCGAAGGCTGATGGCTGAAAGCTCCACAAGGATGTTTTATTTAAATAGATACAACAGAATCGCCTTTTGTACATGCATCCTGTTCTCTGCCTGATCGAATACGATCGACCGGGGCCCCTCGAGGACCTCGTCGGTAATCTCCTCGTTCCGGTGCGCAGGCAGACAGTGCATGACGCAGCAGGTATCCTTCGCAAGGGAAAGAAGCGCCCTGTCCACCTGAAATCCCGCAAAGTCCCTCAATCGTCTCTCCCGCTCGGCCTCCTGCCCCATACTCACCCAGACATCGGTATAGAGAACATCGGCCCCGCGGGCGGCCTGGTGCGGGTCGGTAACAAACTGTATCTGAGCGCCCGAAGAGGAGGCGTATCCAAGGGCCTCCTTGACAATCTCCTCATCGGGTCTGTACTTTTGAGGTGTGGCAACGGTCAGTGCCAAACCCAGTTTGCCAACGGCAAAAAGAAGCGAATGAAGGACGTTATTGCCGTCACCGACAAAGGCGATCTTTGCCGATGCGAGGTCTCTCTTTTTTTCCTGCATGGTAAAGATATCGCTCAGGGCCTGGCACGGATGCAGCCTGTTACTCAGGCCGTTAATCACCGACATCCGGCTATGCCGCGCAAACTCTATGATGGTCTCGTGCTCGTAGGTCCTCAGGATGACACCGTTCAGGTACCGTTCAAGTGTCCGGGCGACATCCCGCACATCCTCCCGCACCCCCAGCCCCACGTCTTGGGGTGCCAGATAAAAAGAAGCGCCGCCAAGCTGGCTGATACCCACCTGAAAAGAGACGCGCGTCCGCGTCGACGGCTTCTCAAAGACAAGGGCAAAACTCTTCATTGCCAGGGAATCGGCGAACACACCGGGTGATGCCTTTATCTTCCCTGCCAGCTCGAGCATCTCCCGTAGCTCATCGGCGGTCATATCCGCCAGAGAGATAAAATCCTTTTTCATCCGGCTAACACCCTTCTTTTAACACCTCGGTGAGAATATTCACGGCCTCATCTACCTGCGCCCCTGTCACGGTGAGCGCCGGCAGAAGCCTGAGCACGTTCTTCTGTGTACAGTTGATGATCAACCCCTTCTCGAGGCAACGGCTGAAGATGGGGTTTCCGTCGACCGTAAGCTCGACGCCCCACATGAGCCCTGCCCCCCTGAGGTCGCTGATGAGTTCAGGAAATGCGGTCTTCAGGGCGTCCAATCTCTTTTTAAGGTAGCCACCCATCTTCGCGACATTCTCCAAGATATGATCTTTTTCAATCGCCTCAAACACCGCAAGGCCGCAGGCACAGGCCAGCGGATTGCCGCCGAAGGTTGATCCGTGCGCACCGGGGGAGAGTTTTTCAGCAACCTTGTCCTTCACCACCGTCGCCCCGATCGGGAACCCCCCACCCAATGCCTTGGCAAGTGCCATAATATCCGGTTCGACCCCGGCCAGCTGATAACCAAACAGCTTGCCGGTCCTGCCCATACCGGTCTGCACCTCATCATAGATAAGGAGCAGGTCATGTTTTTCCGCAAGCTGCTTGAGTCCTTCCAGAAAATCGGGTGCGGCTATATTGACACCACCCTCCCCCTGAATCGGCTCCAGCATAATGCCGACCGTCTTTGGGGTAATCGCATCCTCTACGGCGGCAAGGTCGTTAAACGGGACCGTCACAAACCCCTCCAGGACAGGCCCGAAACCGTCTCTGACCTTCTGCTGCCCGGTCGCCGCAATCATGCCAAGGGTCCTCCCGTGAAAAGACCGCTCAAAGGTGATGATGTCATACCTGCCCTGCGCATCCCCGTAGCGTCTGGCACATTTAACCGCGGCCTCGTTGGCCTCTGCGCCGCTATTTGAGAAAAAGACCTTGCCCGGAAAGCTCGACTCAACGATTCGTTCGGCAAGCGCTCCCTGCAGCGCCGTGTAGTAAGTATTCGGCACATGAAGCAGGACATCCGCCTGCGCCTTCAGCGCGCTCACCACCCGTCTGTGGCAGTGCCCTAAACTGCTCACCGCCCAGCCGGGAAAGAAATCAAGATACCGATTTCCCCTCTCATCCCACAGATACATGCCCTTGCCGCGCTCGATGGTAACGCCGTACCATCCATAGGTGGGGAGGACAAATTCCTTGTAGAGCCGGGGGGCATCCTGTGTTATCTTCATATCACTTCTCCTCGGGGGTCCGCACAATCTCGGTTCCGACACCTTTATCCGTGAAGATCTCCAGCAAGAGCGAATGAAGCAGCCTGCCGTCGATGATGTGGGTCTTGCGCACTTCACCCTCCAGTGCCCGGAAACACGCCCGCACCTTGGGGATCATCCCCTGCTGGATAATCTTTCGGGCAATCAACTGTTCAGCCTCGGTCGTATTCAGAGTGGAGATCAGCGTTTCGCTGTCGCCAGGGTCCCGCATGATTCCCTTTACATCCGTCAAGAGCACCAGTTTCTCGGCCTTCAGGTAATAGGCGACCTCCGAGGCGGCGTCGTCCGCATTGACGTTGTAGAGGGCGCCTGTCTCGTCGACCCCGATAGGCACTATCACCGGTATCGCATGTTCGTTAATGATCTCTTTAATCGGACCGGTGTCAATGGCGACGATTTTCCCGACATACCCCAGATCGATCTTTTTGTTCGGCTTGTATTTTCTTACCTTAATAAAGGGGAGATCGATTTTTGCGGTGCCCTTGGCAGAGACCCCGAGACGCTTAAGGCGGTGAACAAGTTCGGTGTTGATCTCGGTGAGGGCCTCGGCAACGATTTCCATAGCCTTCTTGTCGGTCACCCGGATACCGTCTATGAATTCAGGCCGGTAGCCGGCCTGCCGCATCTTCTCGCTGATAAAAGGCCCGCCGCCGTGCACCAGAACGGGCCTCATCCTGACCGAATACATAAACTCGATATCCTGCAGGATAATCTTCCGCTTGTCGACATCGGTCATCGCGCTCCCGCCGTACTTAATAACGACGATCTTGTTGCGAAACGACCGTATATACGGCAGGGCCTCGATTAAGACGTCCGCTTTTCTGATTGCCTCTTCAACCATAACATATAACCTCAACTTTATAAATGTCAAAATCCAAATTCCAAAACCCAAATAAAATCCACATAACCCAAAAAAGCTTTTTATAGTGTATTTGTCATTTGGGATTAAGTGATTTATTTGAAATGTGACATTTGGAATTTGTCATTAATATTTCTTGTTAATAGCGATATATCCCTCTGAGAGATCGCAGGTCCAGATCGTCCGGGTGTATCGCCCCTTGCCGAGATCTGCCATAATACCTATCCGATAGCCCTTCATAATTCGCTCAAGCTTCTCCCCGGAAATCCACCCGGGTCTCCCTTTGTCAAACACGATCAGCGGAACCGGCCTGGGTTGCTGTGTTCGCAGGGAAACAGAGGCCGGCGTATAAAAACCGATGCTCACGCACCGGGGGTCGACCGTCCTGTTGATCGCACCGATTGCCTGAGCGATTCTTCCCCAGTTCGGATTACCCGCACCGCAGGCGGTCTTGATGAGCGGCGAGTTTGCCAGCTCGCGCGCCGTCTTATCCGCCTGGCCGGTCGTGCCGGCGCCGGTAACGGTGACCTCGATAAATCGGCTGGCACCCTCACCGTCTTCCACGATCAGCGCGGCCATCTTCCGGGTAAGATACCCGAGCGCCTCCCGCACGGGCCCCAGCTGTGAGCCCTTCAGCATCTCAGAATTGCGGGCCGCCTTTCCGTTCGCCAGCAAAAGCACCATATCGTTGGTGCTCATCTGTCCGTCGATGGTAATCCTGTTGAAACTCGTCTCAACGACTTCCTTAAGCAACTTCTGCGCATCCCTCCGTGCGAGGGGCGCGTCGGTAAGAATAAAGCAGAGCATCGTCGCCATATCCGGCTGAATCATACCGGCCCCCTTTGCGAAGGCGGTAATGGTATACACAGCCCCGTCTATCGTACACCTGAGCGTGACTACCTTGCGGACCGTATCGGTTGTCAGAATGGCATCGGCGCACGCATAGAGCTCTTCGCGGCTAAGTCCCTCAATAAGGGTCCCCAGGGCAGCGGTAATCGTGCTAACGGGCAGGCGCACACCGATCTTGCCGGTCGAGCCCATCAGCACCGACTGCTCAGGAATGCGCAGTGCGCGCGCGAGCCTCATCGTGACTGTCCGGGCATCCTTTAATCCACTGGCACCGGTCGCACAGTTTGCGTTGCCGCTATTAATCACGAGTGCCCGGACGGGCCCCTTTCCGATCCTCTGCTGATTTAAAACCACCGGGGCAGCCCTCATCGCGTTTCTGGTGAAGACACCGGCACAGAGGGCCGGGACCTCGGATACGATAAGCCCCAGGTCCTTTCTGCCGCTCTTTTTAAGCCCGGCGCTTATCCCCGAGACCAGAAAGCCCTTTGGCACTATATGCTTCTTTAACTCGGTAATGTTCATCTGTCAGGTGTCCTGTGTTACGTAATGTTACATCAAACCGGTGGTTTCATTAAGGCCACACATGATATTGCAATTCTGCAGCGCCTGACCGCTTGCCCCTTTTATCAGATTGTCGATCGCCGCAACCACAACTGCGACATGGTTGGCGGCGTCAAGCCGCACGGCAATCTCGCAGATATTCGTCGAGCAAACCTCTTTTACCCTCGGCAGCCTGTCTCCTCCAAGCACCCTGACAAACGGCTCATTTTTATAACAGCTCTCATAGAGCGCGATCAACTCCCTCTCCTTTACCGACGGGGCCACCGGCACATACAGCGTCGTTAAAATACCCCTGTCAAGAGGGGCGATGTGAGGGACAAAAATAAGCCGGACAGGCGCGTCACCCAGCCGGCCGAGTTCCTGGACAATCTCCGGTGTGTGCTGGTGATTAAGCAGCCGGTATGCCCTGAGGTCACCGCTTGCCTCAGAAAAATGAAACGGGAGTGCCGCCTTTCTCCCGGCCCCGGTAATACCGGTAATCGCGCTGGCTATCAGAGGGCCGTCTCCCAGCAATCCTCCTTTTACCAGAGGCCCCGCCCCCAGGATGACACTCGTCGGATAGCATCCGGGGTTTGCCACAAGCGTGGCCGTGCGTATCTCGTCCCGGTGGAACTCGGGCAGTCCGTAGACCGCCTTCTCCAGTAAGGACTCCTGGGTATGATTCACCCCGTAGTATTCCCTGTAGAGGGCCGTATCCCTGAGTCTGAAATCAGCGCTGAGATCAACCACTTTTTTACCCCTCGCAAGAAAAAAGGGTGCGATCGTGAGCGAGACCGTATGGGGTAGCGCCAGAAAGACGATGTCGCAACAGGAGGCAACATCACCGAGCTCCATGAGGCTGCAGGTAAGACTGGTCAGTCCCGAAACCCGAGGAAAGAGTTCTGCCATCGAGACCGGCTTATCGACCATGGCCGAAAGCGCGGTTACCTCAATCTCAGGGTGCCTGAGAAGAAGATACAACAACTCCTCACCGGTATATCCTGTCGCGCCAATAAGTCCTGCCTGTATCATGACCTCTCCTGTTTAGATGACTATAGTAAGTGTATAAGGTGACTGTCCATACAAGGGAAGGAAAATGACGTTCTTTTAGTATAATCCAATTCCCTCAGTATAGCAAATAAAAGTTTTCCCCGTGCCTCACCCGGAGAGACTCGCCGCATGCCCTGTGCACCGTACTCAACTGGCGCACTGTCTCATACAATAAAAAACCCCGTTGTTATAACGGGGTCCGCTTTAAGGATGTGATCGCTATCGTTATGAGATAATGCTGATTATCTCTTTGAGAACTGGAACTGTTTGCGCGCCTTCTTCCTTCCGTACTTCTTCCTTTCCTTCATGCGGGGGTCCCGGGTCAACAGTCCTTTTTTACGCAATACGCCCCGGAACGAATCGTCAACCCGCAGGAGTGCCCGTGCGATGCCGTGACAAATAGCGCCCGCCTGACCGGTGATACCGCCACCCTTCACGAATGTCTTTACGTCAAACTTCCCGGCGGTACCCGTGGTTTTAAACGGTTCCTTGATCAGGGAGACATGGTCGTCCCGCGTAAAGTACTCTTCAAGCGGTCTGCCGTTGACCTTGATGTCGCCGCTACCCTTATGCAAATATACCCGGGCAACAGCCTCTTTTCTCCGCCCTGTGCCGTAGTGCCGTTCTGTGTCCGGTGTCGCCTTTACCATGATTTTCCCCTTATACCGCTATAGCCTCGGGCATCTGAGCCTCATGCAGATGCTCGTTGCCCGCGTAGACCTTGAGTTTTTTTATCATAGCCCTGCCGAGCCGTCCCTTGGGTAACATCCCCTGGACGGCATGCATAACAACCTGCGTCGGGTCCTTTTTCATGACCTCATCAAAGGTCCGCTGCTTTAACCCGCTCGGGTATCCGGAGTAGCGCCGGTAAAGCTTCTGTTCCCGTTTCTTTCCTGTCACTACCACACCACCGGCATTAATGATAATAACAAAGTCACCGGTATCGACATGCGGGGTAAAGAGCGTCTTGTGTTTCCCCCTCAGGATGCCGGCGGCCCTTGCGGCAACCCGGCCAAGGATCTGCCCGGAGGCATCGAGAAGATACCACTTCTGGACTACATCTGCTTTTTTTGCAAAATAGGTGCTCTTCACTGTGCCTGCCTTCTCTTTAGAAAAGGGCGGGTCTTCTTTTTCCGGAAATGCCACCCTTCTATCGCCTAACCGTCTCTCATGATGTGTGATATTATTATCGGAGGTGCCCAACAACCTTTATTCAATGGGGTTAAAGTGTAGCAGATAAAATAAGTACTGTCAAGAAGCAAAATAGGGCTATAGCGGCAGGCCCCCTCTTACACTCTGAACAGGTAAAAAAGAGAGGTAGGAATCAGCAACAAACGGGACAACATAGATATCGGATATGATTTATCTTTATCTATATCAATAGGTTACATGCAGCAATGAAAGGCCACAGGCCGGGGCGGTCGGCCCGGCAAGCGCGCGGTTCTTTGCCTTAAGAAGAAACGACATGTATCCTGGTTTAAACCGGCCCCTGCCGATCTCGACCAGTGTCCCTACGATGTTCCGCACCATATGATACAGAAAACCATCGGCCTCAATCTCGAAAAGCAACTCTTCCCCTCTGCGCCGCAGGGAAATATCGATAATCCGCCTGGTGCTCGAGCGCTCTTTCTTATCGGCTGCCTGGAAGGAACGAAAGTCGTGACGCCCTAAAAGAGCGGGGAGTTCGCGTCGCATCAGCGCCACATTCAGCCGGTAGGGACAGTGCCAGGAGAAACGTGCCACAAGCGGGGAGCGCGCGGGCCGTTGCAGAATCCGGTACTGATAACGCTTTGACCGGGCCGAAATGCGTGCGTGAAATGAACTCTTCACCTCTTCGGCGCACACCACCGCAACAGAGTCCGGGAGATATGCATTGATCCCCAGTACGATATTGCGCGCCGGCAGATGAGACAGGGTCTTAAAGTGTGCCGATTGCCCTTTTGCATGAACGCCGCTATCGGTACGCGCCGCCCCTGTCAGCCGGGTCTCTCTCGAGGTAAGTCGGGCAATAGCCCCTTCGAGCACATGCTGGACAGTGGGTCCTTTTTTCTGGATCTGCCAGCCGAGAAAATCTGTGCCATCGTATTCTATGGTGAGCTTGATGGTACGCATGAGTTTTGGCGGTTGACTGTCAAAATCAAAATGCCAAAATCCAAATGAATCTTCTAAAATGCCAAATCCAAATTAAAATCTTGGGGGAACTCATTGGTCATTTGGATTTGAGTGATTCATTTGTCATTTGCCTGCCAGCCTCCTGGCAGGGGCATTTGTCATTGGGAATGTGAGAGTTAATGCTAGCGCCTTACCTTTTGAGAAGAAGCTCTGCGATCTGAATCGCGTTGAGGGCGGCGCCCTTGCGTAGATTGTCGGCGACGACCCACAGGTTGAGCCCGTTTTGAATGCTGGGGTCCCTGCGTATCCTGCCGACATACACCGGATCCCTGCCTCCTGCAAAAAGCGGCAGCGGATACACCCTGTCCTTGGGGGTATCGACCAGCTCTACGCCCGGTGCCTGTGCGAGTATGGCACGCGCCCGGTCGGCCGCAAGCGGTTTCCTGGTCTGGATATTGACCGTCTCGGAATGCGCCCAGAAAACCGGCACCCTCACGCAGGTCGCCGAGACTTGTATCGAGTCGTCCTCCATAATCTTCTTGGTCTCGTAGACCATCTTCAGCTCTTCCTGGGTATAGTCATCCTCTCCTTGAAAAGAACCGATATGGGGTATCAGATTGCTGCAGATCGGATAGGGAAATACGGTCTCGCTCTTATTCGCCTCGTATATCTTGCCCAGCAGCTCCTCGATATCGGTATCGATCTGCCAGGCCCCTTCGTGAAAGTGCGCGGCAAGACCCTTTATCTCCTGCTCAAGCTGATAGACGGCCTTTGCGCCGGCCCCTGAGACAGACTGGTAACTCGAGACCACTATCCGGACAATACCGGCGGCGTCATAGAGGGGTTTGAGCGCAACCACCATCTGAATCGTTGAGCAGTTCGGGTTTGCGATAATGCCCTTGTGGGCATAGGCCGCGTGTGGGTTGACCTCAGGCACCACCAGCGGCACCGCAGGGTCCATCCGGAAGGCACTTGAGTTGTCGATGACCACCGCCCCTTCACCCGCCGCCTTCGGTGCATATACCTTGCTCCGTTCGGCACCGGCAGAGAAAAAGGCGATATCAATCCCCTTAAACGATGCACTCGCGAGATCCTCGACCTCGATCTCCCTGCCGTCAAACATTATTCTTTTTCCCTGCGACCTTGCCGATGCGATACACCGGAGACTGGCAATCGGAAAACGTCTCTCTTTCAGTATTGTTAAGAGTGTCGCGCCGACAGCACCGGTCGCACCGACAATGCCGACATGCACCTTTTTATTCATCGCCTGTTAACCTCCCAGATATTCAACAACCAGGTCCCCTACCTCACTGGTTGAAAACCCCATCTTTCCCGCGGAAAGACTCTTGAGCCGCTCGGCGGTAACCTTTATAACCGCGTTCTCTATCGCCTTGGCGGCCTTGCCCTCCCCCAGGGTCTCCAGCATCATGGCGCCCGCACAGATAGCGGCCAGCGGATTGATAACGCCCTTGCCCGTATACTTGGGTGCGGAGCCACCGATCGGTTCAAACATGCTGACCCCTTCGGGATTGATGTTGCCTCCTGCCGCGATCCCCATGCCGCCCTGAATCATGGCGCCGAGGTCCGTAATAATATCGCCGAACATGTTGGTGGTGACAATCACGTCGAACCACTCGGGGTTCTTTACCATCCACATCGTGGTCGCGTCTACATGCGCGTAATCGGTCGTAACGCCGGGATACTCCCTGGCCACCTCCTCAAATGTGCGCTGCCAGAGGTCATGGGCGTACGTCAGCACATTGGTCTTCGCGCACAGGGTCAGACGCTTTTTCTTATTGCGCCTCTGTGTATACTCGAAGGCATACCTGATACACCGCTCAACGCCCTTCCGGGTATTAACACTCGTCTGAATCGCCACCTCATCGGGCGTGCCCTTCTTGAGAAATCCGCCGACGCCGGCATAGAGGTCCTCGGTATTCTCCCTGACGACAACAAAGTCGATATCGTCAGGGCCCTTATCCTTAAGCGGCGTCCATACGCCGGGGTACAGTTTTACCGGACGCAGATTGATGTACTGGTCAAGATCGAATCGCATCTTGAGCAGGATGCCTTTTTCCAGAATGCCGGGTTTGACATCCGGATGGCCGATGGCGCCGAGATATATCGCGTCAAATGTCCTTAATGTATCAACCTCTTCATCGGAAAGGATCTGGCCGGTCTTGAGGTATCGGTCTCCACCAAAATCAAACGACTCGGTGGTATAGGCAAACTTATGCAGCCTGCCCGCGGCCTTCAGAACCTTTAATCCCTCGGCAATAACCTCGGGACCGGTCCCGTCCCCGCCAACTACCGCTATTTTATACACACCACACCTCCCCTTCCTTGAGCATGCAGCGATTAGCGGCTAGTGTATAGTAACAATCAAAATGCGTAAATTGTTATGTTTTTGTCTAATCGCTAACCGCTATACGCTCATCGCTAAGAAGTCACAGTTTCGCTATCAGCTTCGATACAAGCCGCGCCAGCCGAGGCTCTGCCTCACCGGCAACTCTGAGAATCTTTTCGATATCAACCGGCTCCAGTGTCTCCGGAAAACAGGTATCGGTGATACAGCTCACCGCGAAGGTCCTGAGTCCGGCGTGCACCGCGACGATCACCTCAGGAACCGTTGACATTCCTACACAGTCCGCGCCGATCATACTCAAAAACCTGTACTCTGCCCGTGTCTCAAGATTGGGCCCGCTCACCGCCACGTACACCCCCTCTTTGAGCGTCAGCCCCTCTTCCTTGGCAACCGTCTTTGCCGTCCGGATAAGGCCCTTGTCATAGGGGCGGCACATGTCGGGAAAGCGCGGGCCGAGCGCATCGTCGTTCGGGCCGATCAGGGGATTGGCCCCCATCAGGTTGATGTGATCGGTGATCGCGACAAGGTCCCCTGCCTCATAGCCCCTGTTCATGCCCCCTGCCGCGTTTGAGATAATCAATATCTCAACACCCAGCGCCTTCATCACCCTCACCGGGAACGTTGCCTGCGCAAGCGTGTAACCTTCATAAAAATGGAATCTGCCTTCCATCATGCAGCAGGATTTGCCGGAGATGGTGCCAAAGATCAGCTCTCCCTTGTGGCTGACAACGGTTGACTCGGGAAAATGCGGCAGCTGGTGGTACGGCAGAATATCGGCACCCACCACCTCTTCGGCCAGCTTTCCGAGTCCGGTCCCCAGGATAATGCCGATTTTCGGTTTTACCCGGGTCTTGCCGGTAATGTGCTGTACCGTTTCCTTAATTTGATCTCTAAGTGTTTTCACGGATCACCTCAAGCGTAGGCTGATATCGATTAATGTGCGCACCAGAAAATATCTGAGAAAAAATATGATAAGAATGACAATAAAAGGAGACAGGTCGATACCGATAGAATATAGCCCCAGCCTCCTGCGGATCGGATAGAGCATAGGTTCGGTCGTCTTCATAAGAAACTGCACTATCGGATTATAAGGATCCGGATTCACCCAGCTGATAAGGGCGCGGATCAGGATCAACCAGAAGCACAGGTTAAGCAGAATATCGATAATCTGTGCACACGCATTGAGAAAATTTCCTAATACAAACATAGGTCACTCCTCGTTTCTTAAGCAACCTCGCCCGCTGAAAGCGGGCTCAGGGCCCTTCCGTTCGAGGTTCCTTGCGCCGGTATACGTAAGGCCGGTGCCGGTTTAATGCTGGCGATGTATATTTTATACCTTCCTATTGCCGCAAGACAGTTTCCTGGAAAGGGTCTCTGAGCGTCTTTTGGCTGCCCGTACGCCGCTGATGAACGACTCGGCTATCCGCCTCTGGTTAAAAACGCGCAGCGCCGCCTCGGTGGTGCCGCCTTTTGAGGCAACGCGCTTGATAAGATCTTTCATTGATGTCCTGCTCACACAGGCCATGTTGTTCACATAGGCCATGAACGAGGAACCGATGGCTGTCTCAATCGCAAGCTCTCTGGCAAGTAACCGCGGCAACCCTGACTCCCACCCCACCTTCTCAAGCGCCCCAATTATGTAAAAAAAGTAGGCCGGCCCGCTGCCTGAAACAGCGGTCACTATATCAAGATCTTTTTCTTTAACTTCGACCACCTTACCGACATTTTCAAAGATCCGCATAATGGCTTTTTTGTCTTTCTTTGTCACAGCGCTTGTCGCGCATAGGGCCGCAACCCCCTGACCGATTAAAGCAGGCATATTCGGCATTGCGCGTACTATCTTAGCGCGGGTACCGAAGAATTTTTTCAAAAAACTGATCTGTACCCCTGCACAGATTGAAACGATAATCGCTCTGTCGTTGACTGCTTCGGCTATGTCTTCGAGAAGCGCTTGTAGGTCTTGCGGCTTAACCGCAAGAATCAACACCTGAGACTTTTTGGCAACCGTACGTGCATCAACTATTTGTTCTTTAGGAAGCTTTTTTTTGAGTTTCGTTCGGACAGTATTGCTCTTATCCGCGACAAAGATATCGGTCTTTTTTGCCGCTCCTGTTACAATAAGGCCCCTGAGGAGCGCTGAACCCATATTGCCGCAACCGATTATGCCGTATTTCATGAGTAGATAATGTGTTGAACGTTAATGAAATAAATTATAGGTCGCAGACCGTCTGCGAATGAAATCAAGTACTCATTTTATTGCTGGTTTCGTCTATTTCCCAATACTTTTATAAACATTCGTGCTGGGTTTAATTCGGACAGCACCTTAGCTTTGCTTCGCTCCCTACGTTGCGCATCCATTGAGATCCTTCGACAAGCTCAGGATAAATTCGCCCCCGCAGCTTCGTTTTGCGAAGCTAAACGGTGGGGCTCATTTAAAGATCGCACTACCAACCCTCACCATGGTGGCACCCTCTTCTACCGCCACCTCAAAGTCCTGGCTCATCCCCATGGAAAGATGCTCGATGGTGAGATCGGGTATACCCATCGTGTTGATGGTGTCCCTGAGGCGGCGAAGTCTTGAAAAGTATGGCCTGGACGCCTCGGGATCAACGTTAAAAGGGGCCATGGTCATCAGACCGGTCACGGCCACTCGTCTGTACTGTGCGATCTGCCGGATGCCGGCGATGGTCTCTTCGTCGGAGGAAAAACCGTACTTTGACTCCTCGCGTGCTGCATTAACCTCGATAAAGACCGGGTATCGTTCCTCCGCCGGGTACTCGGCCAGAATCCGGTCGAGGCGACCGGCCAGCTCTACCGTATCAACCGAATGAATAATATCAAAGATCTCTACGGCCTTCTTTACCTTATTTGACTGCAGGTGGCCGATCATATGCCACTTGATATCACCCCGCCTCAGGGCCTCCTGCTTGCGTACTGCCTCCTGCACCCTGTTCTCGCCGATATCAGTGACGCCGCCTGATTCAATCGCCTCGATTACCTGCCCGATCGTCGCCTCTTTCGTAACACACACCAGCGTAACGTCTTCCCCCGCACGCCCTGACCTTTCGCAGGCACGTGCAAGCCTCTGTCTGATTGCGGCGATTCTCTCGGCTATCATCGAGGTGGTACTGTAGCACAAAGTGGTGGAAAGTTCAATGAAAAAGGCCACATGCAACTAAGACGTGCGCGCCGCAAAAAGCGTGCGTCTCTAGTTACATACACCCCGCCCTTTTGGGTGTTGTAAGGCCTGCCCCGATAGTAGGATATATGAACAAGATAAGCCCATGGCAAAGGCGGAACAGAAACAACAACGGACGTATAAAGCGTAAGCATTATACTGTCCAAGGGCAGGGTTAATTCCGGTAACAAATTGTGTTCATGCTATTCCACAACTTGTGTCGTCGTTAAAAGTATTCTTCGTAGAGGGTCTTTGCCCAGGTGATGGCCTTCTGAACAACCGTTTCCTTGGCCGGCGGAGCCCCTGCAAGAATACCGCTTAATCCCGGGACCAAGACGAGGTTGAGCATCCCGAATGCCGTAGCGAGCGAGGGGTTTGCCAGAAGCTCCGAGTCTACGCTAAAACCCGAGGCAAGGCCGATCCGCGTGGGGACGGACAGCATGGCCTGGGCCGCATCGAAAATCCTCTCATCGAGGGCACCGCCGCCGGTAATGACCGCCTGAGAAAGTATCCCCTCAGAGTGAATGAACTCATCGATATGCCCCTGAATCGCACGCAAGACATCTTCGATGCCGTGATAATAGGCTTGCTCGTCGGGTGCCTCATCCCTGCCGATGAGCTCGAAAACGCGCAGTCGCTTCATGGCACCCTTGTGAAAGACGCTGCATTCGCACAGACTGTCGCCGATATCGATAACGATACCCCCTTTTTGCCTGTCGTCTTCGGAAAGAACGGCGAGTCCCGAGGCGTACGCGCTGGCTATAAACGACTCCACCTCGAGCCCGCCCGCATTAATCCCGTTCAGCATATTATAGGTAAAACTCTTCTTTGCGGTAATAAAGTGTGTCCGGGACTCGAGTCTTCTCCCATACAGGCCCAGCGGATTGGTGACGCCGGATTGCCCGTCAACCGCATAATCTATCGCCAGCGTATGGATAACGGCCCGGTCGACAGGAATGTAGATAGCCGATGCCAGTTCGATCGTCTTCTTTATATCCTGTGAGGTAATCTGACGCGGTTTTTCACCGAGCGGCGTCACCCCCTGCGCCTCACAGCCGGCGACCTGATTGCCGCTGACCGAGACAAACGCCGACGTGATCTCGGCACGGGTCTTCTGTTCAAGGACTGCTACCGTCTCGGAAACCGACTCGGCAAACGACTTGAGGTCGGTGATGTTTCCCCGGTCTATGCCGTGCGAACCCTGGATGCTGTGGGCAAGTATCTCTATGCCCCTATCCGGCCCCTTCCGGGCACAGAGGGCACATATCTTATGACTGCCCGCATCCAGGACAGTCATAAACCGTTCCTTATGGAAAAAAGACGGCGAATTAAAATTCATTCTGTCAGGCCTTCGGCCTTCAGTCTTCAACCTTCAGCTGCTGAGAACTGAGCGCTGATAGCTGAAAGCTCACGTTTTATTTCGGTCCTATAACAACATCCTCAAATCGCAGATCGATATACTTTATCTTCGAGGAATCAATAGCAAAATTTTTAAAGGTCTCCTCCAGCAGCTGCAACTTGCGGGTAAAGGGGGCGAATCCGACGCGTATCTCAATGCCGCCCTTCTGGTACAGATAGATATTCCGGCTGTCGGTAACGTCGATCTCGTAGATCTCGAACTCCTCCGGCAGATCAAGCCCGCGTATTTCTTCGATCAGGGTAAAGGCGGCCTTGATGTTGTCATCCGCGATGTTCTCCCCGACCTGGGAATCCTTGATCTTGCGCCGTTCATCCACGATGACGGGAAGACCGGCAAGAGGCAGATTCGAGGCCCCCGGCAGAATGAGACCCTCCCGGCTGATGGGGAAATATCTGCCCGATTTTATCTGGGCAAAAAGTGCCCTTTTGGTCGCCTCGACAAAAATGGTGTGCGGAAGCCGGCGGTGCACAACGATGTTTTTGTACTCGGGAAACTGCTGGACGATGCGGCGATGGACATCCGCGAGATGAACATCAAAGATGCACTCTCCCTCCGCAATATCGCCGTGGAGCTCGATCGTTTTATCCGTATTTTTCTCCGAGATAATAATCGACGAAACTTTAAAGTAGGGCGCCTCTCTGGCCGCAGAATACAGATAGACCCCGAAGAGTACAACGGCCATCACCGCAAAGATGCCCGACCAGGTCTGCTGCAGCAACCTCGCCACGTAAGGGCCGACAGATACCTGGCGACGCTCACGCGGCCTCCTTGCCCTTGTTTTGGTTTTCTTTGTTCTTTTCATGGCATTATCGCATCCGGCTATGAAAGCGGGCTTTCAAAAACGAGACGGCCCCCGGCAACAAGGCGTGTCAGGGTGTGATGGCGCCTGAGGGCGGCATGCAACATACGTCTGCACAGCTCTGGAAACGGCACACCCTGTGCCTCTGCCGCACGCGGCAGAAGGCTGCGGTCGGTAAGGCCCGGGATCGTGTTAACCTCAAGGATATACGGGACGCCTGAGAGTGAATATATTAAATCAACCCGGGAAAAACCGCAACACTGAAGTGCGCGGTGTGCCTTCAGGGCCTCTCCCTGTATAAGCCTGCCCTCCTCAGGCGTCAGGGGTGCAGGCACCCTGTACTGTGTCTGTCGATTAGAGTACTTCGCATCGTAGTCATAAAATTCTGACCCGGGAATAACCTCGATAACGGGCAGGGCCGACTCTTCAAGTATGCCCACTGTCAACTCCCTGCCGGAGATCATCTCCTCAATGACAATACGGTCACCGAATGCCAGCGCCTTCTCAATGGCCTCGGGGATACGCGTCATCTCGCGTACCATGGTAACGCCGATACTCGATCCCTGGCAGGCAGGTTTAATGACATACCCGCTGACATCGCCCCACCCCCTCAGGAGACCCGGGATATCGCCCAGGGTATATCGTTCAAGGCCGGTGGTGCTTTCGAGTTCGCAATTAAAGACGACCGCACGGGGCGTTACGATACCCTGCTCTTCAAAGAGATACTTCGAGGCGACCTTATCGATGGCGCACCTTGAGGCGGCTGCCCCCGAGCCAGTGTAGGGAATATGCATCTGGTCAAGAAGCGTCTGTGCTGTGCCGTCCTCGCCGAATGCCCCGTGCAGGGCGATAAACGCCACATCAATATGGGCCAGGGCAATCTGTTTTCTAAAACCAGCGTGGTCAGGGACCACATCGATAGAGACACAGTCAATCCCCAGGGACGTCAAGGCATGATACGCCGCCATCCCCGACCGCAGTGAGATGGCACGCTCACTCGAAGAACCCCCCATCAAAATACCGACACGACCGAATTCACTTCCCATTCAGCAGCACCTCTTCATGAAAAGAGCCGATAAACCTGTATTCCGGCTCAAGCCAGACCCCGCGCTCTTTCCAGACCTTTTTTTGAATAAACCGCATCAGTTGAACAACATCCGATGAACGGGCCATGCCCGTGTTAATGATAAAATTGGCGTGTTTTTTTGAGACCATCGCACCGCCGATCCGATACCCCTTTAAACCGGCCGCCTCGATTAAGAAGCCGGCCCCTTCCTGGGTGCAGGCGGGATTTTTAAACGCACAGCCTGCGTTCGGCGCGGAATAATCCTGCATCTTCTTGCGCCTCTGCAGATGGGCGTAAATGGTCGTCATAATCTCGGCGCGTTCCTTTCTCAGGAGGCGCAGTTTGCAGAAAAGGGCAATCCGGTCCTCCAGTGCACAGGTTCGATAGCCGAAACGCAGCTCCTCAGGCCCAAGTCTCACAATGCCCCTGTCCCGGTCAAGGCAGATAACCTCACTCACCGCCTTCCCGATCGCATCCTGCGCGGTTCCGGCATTCATCGCTATTGCACCGCCCACGGTCCCGGGGATACCGGCTAGAAATTCACAGCCGCCCAGGCTTCTGATTAACGACTCCCGAAGTAATGTCTGAATGCCCACACCACAGCCGGCGCAACAGGAATCAATGTCAAAGCTGATGGTCTGAAACTCTCCGTCCAGCGCTGCAACGACACCTTTGATGCCCTCATCGGGAAAAACAATGTTTGTCCCGGCTCCAACGATATAAAATGGTATCCCCTCCTCCCTGGCAAAAAGCACCCCCTGCCAGAGATCGCAGAGCGTCCTGGGCTCAAACCAGATATCGGCATAGCCGCCTATCTTCAGGGATGAGTGGAGCGCGAGATTTTCCCTAATCTTGGCGATCGGCCGCAATGACTTTGCAAAATGTACAGCCCACATCTTCTGCCTTCCCCTCTCATGCAGTGTTACGATACCGCCAGCCGCGCAGAAAACTTTCTGGCAATCTCACCGATGTCGCCCGCACCTAATATCAGCACCACATCGTGCGGCCTGACAACACACTCCAAAAAATCCAGTATCCTCTCCTGACTGAAAAAATAAAGACGGTCATAACCGCCCTTCTCGAGCGCCTTGTAAAACGACCATCCTGAGACGTCCTCGAGCGGCGCCTCTGATGCCGCATAGATATCGGTCACCGCCAGATAGTCGACACCCTGGAAGCAGCTGACAAACAGCTCCTGCAGGCACTTTGTGCGTGAATACCGGTGCGGCTGAAATACACAGATAATCCTTCTCTGGAGCCTTTTTGCCGCCTGTATAATGGCCCGTATTGCCGTCGGATGATGGGCATAGTCCTCAACGATCATGATGTCATCCGGGGCGTACCTGACTTCAAAACGCCGTTTGGTCCCGTCGAATAAACGCAGCCCCTTCCTGACCGCGGCGAAGCCGACACCGGCCTGCATGGTTGCCGCCGTGGCAGCAAGGGCGTTCTCCACGTTGTGAATGCCCGGCACCGCGAGTTCGATAGTGCCCAATTCGGTACCGTGGGCAACGCAGTCAAAGCGCGAGCCGAACTCCATCAGGGTGAGATTGCGCGGATAAAAATCCGCCTCGCTCGAGAGACCGAATGACACAGAGGGGCCGTCCAGCCCTTGAAGCAGGCGGCCGGTGTATTCGTTAAGGCTGTTGACGATCAATGCACCCTCCGGACGGCGGTTCTGGGCAAAGCGGCGGTAGGCCGCTATGATCTCGTTTATATCATGATAGTAATCCATGTGCTCCAAGTCGATATTGGTAATGACCGGGTATGTCGGACTGAGTTCCAGAAAGGAACCGTCGCTCTCATCGGTCTCGGTAATCAGGAGAGATCCGGAGCCGCTGTGGGCATTGGCATCCTGCAAAAACGAGGTGACCCCTCCGACCAGGACCGTCGGATCCAATCCGGCGTGCATGCAGATACTGGCGGTCATACCCGTTGTCGTGGTCTTCCCGTGCGCGCCGGAGATGGCGATAGAGGCGCATGGCCTGGCTATTTCGGCAAGCATCGTGCCCCTGGCAACCAGGGGGATGCCCCGCCTGCGCGCAGCCATGATCTCGGGGTTTTGTCTGGGGATGCATGACGAATAGACAATAAGATCGGCCCCGGAAATATTCGATCGGGCATGGCCGGTAAAAATCGTGATGCCCAGGGCTGCCATACGGTCTGTAAGGCTGTTTGCCTTAAGATCAGAACCTGAGACCGCATAGCCCCGCCGGAACAAAATCTGCGCAATCGCGCTCATTCCTACCCCGCCGATACCGACAAAGTGGATATGCCGTTTACGCTCCAACATCCCTTTCTTTCTGTTGAATATGTTCATAGTTCCCCTGTGTGCAGTTGTAAAATCCGTTCGGCCAGACGCTGCCCGGCATCATCATACGTAAAACGCCGTATATGCGCAGAGAGCCTCTCCAGAAGCCCCTCTTCATCGACTGTATCGGCGATCATATCCGCGAGACGCTCCGGCGTCGCCCTGTGTTGTTCCAGCACAAGGGCCGCACCGGCCCTCTCCAAAAGACGCGCGTTCGCCGCCTGATGCGAAGAGGCATAGGGATAGGCAATAAGAATCGCGGGCAGACCAAAACAGGAAAGCTCGGCTATCGTTGTCGCCCCTGCGCGTCCGATAACGAGATCGGCCGAGAGAAAGACATCCTCCATATTGTCGATAAAATCCCTTACGCAATACCGGCACCGCAGGTCGCGGGACTCGCTGTTTACTCGGGCCGCATCAACGGTCCCGGCAAGATGAAGCACCTGAAACCGCCTGTTTCGCTCCTCGAGCAACCCGGCGGTTGCGACAAAAAGTCTGTTGATAAAAGACGAGCCTTTGCTCCCCCCCATAACGGCGATCGTAAAACAGTCGGGGGTAAGCCCGAACTTCTCGCGGGACGCCGCCACCGCCTCACGTTGCTGCCGCGCCTTCGCAGAAAACCGGCGTATCGGATTGCCGGTAAGGGTGATGCGTCCTTTACTGAGAAATGTCTGCGTCTCCGGAAAACTCACCGCAACCATATCCGCAAACGGAACCAACATCCTGTTCGCGCGCCCAAAGGTGACATTCTGTTCATGAATTACCGTTCTGGCTCCCAACATCCGTGAGCAGACTACCGGCAGAAACGACTGGTAACCGCCAAAGCCCACCGTCGTCCCGGGAGACAACTGCTTCATAAGCCGAAAAATCCGCGGAAACTGTGCGAAATAACGCATAATCGATCCGAGATACGTCAACGGTCGTGAGGAATCGACCCTTCCAAACTGTACGGCGTGCAAGATCAACCGGTCCAGCTCCTCAGCCCTTTTTCTGAGATACCCGTTGCAGGGTTCATTATCGCTGCAGACAAAAATAACCCGGGCCCGGCTGTCCAGCATGAGAATCGTCTCCGCAACACACATCGCCGGAAACAGATGCCCGGCCGACCCGCCGCCCACAAGAACAATCGGTTTGTCCATAATTACCCGGCGTCCTGAGCAACCTCGCCTGCTGAAAGCAGGCCCCAGGCCCTTCCGTTCGAGGTTCCTCGCGCCTGCATGAGTAAGTCCGCTGTTTCCTTCATACCGGCGATGTACATAGGTTGCATTTCTATTCCACATCGCGAGAAACGTTAAGCAATAGTCCTATACCCGCCATATTCGCCAAAAGGGCGCTCCCGCCGTAACTGATAAAAGGCAGTGGTAATCCCTTGGTGGGGATCGAGCCGCTGATTGCCCCGATATTGACCAGCACCTCGAAGGCAAGCATCACGGTAATCCCAAAAGCAAGATAAAAGGCAAATCTGTCTTTAATGCCGCGCGCCAGCCGGAAGCACTTGTAGAAAAGAAGCACAAAAAGTGCCAGAATGCACAGGGTGCCGATCAGGCCGCACTCCTCGCCGATAATAGCAAATATGAAATCGGTATACGCCTCCGGCAGATAAAATAATTTCTGGAGGCCGGCCCCCAGCCCGACACCGGTCATCCCCCCCGACCCCAGGGCAAGATATGACTGGATAATCTGAAAACCCGACCCCTGGGGGTCTGCCCACGGATTCAGAAAAGTCAGCACCCGTGCCCTGCGAAACGGTATTCGCCATATGGCAAAATAAAATACAGGCAGTGAGCTTAAAAAACTGCCGACCAGATACGATGACCGGATGCCCCCCAAAAAGAACATGACGCCGATCAGAAGACTGAGTTCAATAACCCTCCCCAAATCCGGTTCCAGCAAAACAAGTCCCAGCATAAAAAGCAACGCACATGCGGGAACCAAAAGTCCCTTCTTCAAGTCATTAATATGGCTCCCCTTGCGTGATAATAACTCGGCAAGGTAAAGTGCCAGGGCCAGTTTCATGCACTCGGACGGCTGGAAACCGAACAGGCCCAGACGCAACCACCGTTTTGCGCCTCCTATCTCCTTGGCAACCGGCGGCAGAAATACCAGCATCAACAGGAATAATGAAACGAGAAAAAACGGTTTTGTCCTTTTTTTCAGTGTCTCGATACGAATCCCCAGTATCAGAAATGCGACCGCACCCCCCAGGGCAATCGCCAAAAGCTGGCGTTTTAAAAAATACATACTATCGCCTGCGTGTTCATAGGCAAAGATCGAGCTTGAGCTGTATATCATGATGCATCCGAACGATATCAGAATCAGAACGATCATGACAATATCCTGCCGCAAGGCCTTAACCCTATCCATGGAACTGCTCCTTAATCTCCTTGACTATCTCACAAAAAGACCTGCCGCGATGGGCATAGTCGATAAACATATCAAAACTGGCGCAGCCCGGTGATAGGAGGACCGTATCGCCGGGTGAGGCAAAACCAAACCCCATAACTACGGCCTCTTTAAATGAATGTGCGTGGTACAGCGGTGAGGCACCGCTCAGTGCGCGTTCTATCTTTGAGGCCGCCTCTCCGAAGAGAATAATCCTCTTTACCTTCTCGGATATATACCGGCGCAGTACAGTAAAATCGTTATTTTTATCTCTGCCCCCCAGAAGCAGGATAATGGAACGGTCCATGCTCCGCAGCGCCCACTCGGTCGAGGCAGGATTGGTCGCCTTTGAATCGTCGACAAACCGCACACCGTTAACCGAATCCACCCGTTGTATGCGGTGCGGTAGATTGGCGAACCGGGCAAAGATGTCATCCACTGCCTCGGGAACGCATCCCAGCACCTGCGCCACACCCAGAACCGCCATCTGATTCTCATTGTACCGTTTGCTCTGCGAAAAATAGCACACCTGGGCCTCTGTGCGCAGAAAAGGACCAACAGTATCCTGATACATGCTGTTGATAAAGGCCCAATCGGTATTTTTCTGGTTGGCGAAGATGCGCATTTTATAAGCAAGATACTCCGAGAGGTCCTTGTGTCTGTCAAAATGGTCGTCGGCGATATTCAGGAAAACAGCGATCCACGGCCTGAAGTCCTGAATAAACTCCAGCTGGAAGGAGCTGACCTCCAAAACGACGATATCCTCCGGGGTAACGCCCGAAACCACCTGGGAAAAGGGCACCCCGATATTGCCGCACACAACCGGTGTTAACCCCTTTGCCCGGACTACTTCACCGATCAGGGTCGTTGTCGTCGACTTCCCGTTAGTGCCGGTTACCGCGATAATAGGGGCCTTGCAGAACCAGCTTGCTAATTCGATCTCGCTGACAACGGGGATTCCCAGCTCACGCGCCCATACAACGCACTGGGCGCGTGAATCGACGCCCGGGCTTACCACAACAAGATCGCTCCCCTTCAAAAAATCCTTCGTATGTCCTCCCCATTCAACCCTGCACTTCCTCCTGCGCAGTTCTCGGGCGAGGTGTCGCAGTTCGTCCTCCTTCCGCGCCTCCGTTATCCTGACAGAGGCACCGCGCGACTGCAGGAGAAGGGTCGCGGCATAGCCGCTCCTGCCCAGACCGATAACCGTGACCTTTCTGTCTTTGATGTCTTCCATGTTCCCCGTTACCTCAATTTAAGCGTTGCGATACCGGTTACAGCAAGAATGACCGCGATAATCCAAAATCGTACCGTCACCTTATTTTCAGGCCATCCCTTCAGCTGAAAGTGATGGTGAAGGGGCGCCATAAGAAAAATGCGCTTTTTAAACATCCTGAACGAGATAATCTGTGCCAGTGTGGAGGCGGCCTCGGCGACAAAAATCCCTCCGATAATCAAAAGCAAAAGCTCCTTTTTTATAAAGATGGCGGTCGCCCCAAGAATGCCGCCCAGCGCCAGAGCACCGGTATCCCCCATAAAAACAGCCGCTGGATACGAATTAAACCACAGGAAACCCAGTGCGGCTCCAGCCACCGCAATACAGAAAACGGCAAGCTCGCCGCTCTCGGCAACATACGAGATATGAAGATAGCTGCTGAACTCGGCATGCCCCGCGATGTAACTGAGAATACTATAGGCAAAGGCCGCAATGGCAATGCAGCCAGCCGCAAGTCCGTCGAGGCCGTCGGTCAGATTGACCGCATTCGAGCTGCCGATAATCACCAGGACCACAAACGGCAGATATAAAAATGAAAGATCGATCATGGCTTCTTTAAAAAACGGCAACTCTAAATGCGTGGATAAACCGGAATCGACCATAACCCACACGCTCAGCGCGATCGCCAGAATCAGCTGACCCGACAGCTTCATCGCTATGGTCATTCCCTTCGCATCTCCCCGCCAAAGCTTGATTGCATCGTCGATAAAACCGACAAACGTCAGCCAGAGTGTCACCAGGAGCATAACCAAAATGAACCTGTTTGAAAGGTCTGCCCACAAAAGGACAGAAAAGACGATCGAAAATACGACGAACAGTCCGCCCATTGTCGGTACGCCCTCTTTGCCGTGGTGCAGTTCTTTAAATTTGGGGTGCCCCTCTGTTCTTACCGTCTGTCCGATGCCTAACAGCTCAAGCCTTTGAATGACAACAGGCCCGAACAAAACGCTGAGCAAAAAGGCGGTCGTACCCGCCCCCGCCGCCCTGAAGGTAATATAGCGAAATACGTTAAATCCGAAAAAATACTCTCTTAAAGGGTAGAGGAAGAAATAAAGCATCGTGTGACCTTTTCTAGCTCTAATGACCTGGAGCCTTTTATCAACACTGTATCCCCCTCCGATAGAAACGTCGTCAGATGTGCGCCCGCCTCCTCGGGGGTCCCAAACCAGAAAAGCGGTCTGCCGTCCGGCTCCAGTGCGTCGATAACCTGCCATGTTGTCTTGGCCAATGGTCCGACGGTTATGACCCCGTCGCACTCTAACTTGGCAATCTTCTTACCGAGCTGCACATGGAACTCCTCGCTTGAGTCACCCAGTTCACACATATCTCCGATAACAAGAAACTTCCTACCGCCGACACGTATCCGTGAAAACACATCCAGGGCACAGTCCATGGAGACGGGGTTGGCATTGTAACAATCAAGCAAAAACTCGATATTGTTAATAGTTCTCCTCTCAAGTCTCATGTCAGAGGACCGGAAAAATACAAACCGTGACCTGATATCAGACATAGCAATATCCAGTCTCCGGGCAACCGCTATAGCGGCAAGGGCATTATAGATATTGCCGACACCGAGAAGCGGTATCACTATCCACTGGCTGCCGTTTACCCTAAAAAGCATCCCGCTCCTTAAGTATTCTATCTTGTCTGCCCGCACATCTGCCCGGTTCATTATGCCGAAGGTGGTGCCGCCATGTGGTGTTGTTTCCACGCCCGCTAAATAAAGGTCATCGGCGTTAAGTACGGCAAACGGCTGCCTGCCGCTGGTCCTTTGCAGGATATTCACCTTCTCCTTAAAGACCCCCTCGACAGTCTTGAAAAATTCAAGGTGAGAAGGCCCTACATTTGTGATGACCGAAAGATCGGGGTTGGCCGCCCTGGTCAACCGTTCAATCTCTCCCGGTCTGCTTGTCCCCAGCTCCACCACCGCCACCTCGTCATCACCTTTGATGCCGAGAAGCGTCAATGCCGTTCCGATACTGTTATTCTGGGTCCCGGTTGTCTTGTGAACCCGGAGGCGAACGCTCAGGAGATGTGCAATCATATCCTTGGTTGTGGTCTTGCCGACAGAACCGGTAACGGCTATAATCATCGCCTTATGTTTCGAGCGCCAGACAGACGCCACATCAAGAAAACCGTTGGTGGTATCCGGTACCAGGATGGCCAGTCGGGACGTAAGATAGGGCCTGATACGTTCGTCGCCTAAGACAGCCTCTTCAGAGGTAATAAAACCGCTCGCCCCCTTTTCCAGTGCCTGGGCGATAAAGTGATGTCCGTTGAATCGCCTGCCGATGATGGGCACAAACAAATCACCTTCGTGAATGGTCCTGGTGTCTGTGGAAAAGGCGGCGATATCCCCGTAACAGGCCTGGGAGACGAGCTTCCCCTTCATTGCCTGCAGTAGCTCTGGAAGTGTCAGTGTCTGACTCACCCTCATCGTGTGTTGCCCTCGTTCCTTATAATAGATGATGTGCAGAGTTGCCTGAGCATATCTCGGGCAACCTGCATATCATTAAAGTCGAGCTGTTCGGTTCCGACAATCTGAGACTCTTCATGGCCCTTACCTGCAATCACAACGCAGTCCCGACCGCTGGCGACGCTCAATGCGCTCCTTATCGCCTGCTGGCGGTCCAAGATAACGTAGACCTTGTCACGTTCCCGGATCCCGTTCAGGATATCCTCGGCAATGCGCTCCGGTTTTTCTGAACGCGGGTTGTCATTTGTAATATAAACACGGTCGGCGTAACGGTCGGCAACACATCCCATCAGTGGCCGCTTGCTTCTATCGCGGTCCCCCCCGCAACCAAAAACCACAATAAGACGTTCGTCAACCAGTGTCCGCAGCGACTGAAGTACACACTCGAGTGCATCGGCGGTATGCGCATAATCCACCAGCACATGGAACGACTGCCCTTCGTTAATCTGCTGCATTCTTCCCGGGGCCCCGGGAAAATGACGGATGGCCTCGAGCGTGTCCGGAATACCGATCCCGCAGTATGAGGCAGTAGCTACTGCCGCCAGCACATTGTACAGGTTATGCACCCCCGATAGACAAAACGATGCCGGATAGGTGGCGCCGTCGCTGACAAGAGTGCAGCTGATCCCCCCAAGCGTACAGACGATGTCCTGTGCCCGAAGGTGGGCCGACTGCTTAATGCCGTAAGTAATAATGGTGTTCTGGCTCGCCCGGGCAAACTCGGGAAATAGCGGGTCATCGGCGTTCAATATACTGGCACCCCCACTGTCAAGCGAACGGAAAAAATCCAGCTTGGTATGGATGTAGTCCTGACGGCTCCCGTGATAATCCATATGGTCGGAGGTCACGTTGGTAAGAACCCCCGCGGTAAAATGAATACCCTGGACCCTTCTCTGTTTGATGGCATGGGATGAGACCTCCAGAATACCGATAGGGTTTGGGTAGGTGCGCAACTTTTTTAAGAACTGGTGGATAGTAACTATGTCGGGTGTTGTATTGACGGAAGAAACGGCCTCGCTGCCGATTCTGTAATTAATCGTTCCTAAGACGCCCGGCGTATAAGCGGCATGTGCCGCGATTCTCTCCAGGAGATATGAGACCGTTGTCTTTCCGTTGGTTCCGGTAATCCCGATAACAGGCATGAGGCTGGAGGGATCACCAAAAAAGGTCCTGGTAATATTCCCAAAAAGGTGGCGGGGATCCTCGACAACCACAAATGCTATCCCGTCCCCCTGTCTGAGCAGTCCCCTGCCGCTCTCTGAAGAGGCAAACGTTGAAGAAACTACCACGCCGGCCGCCCCGTTTTTAATCGCCTCGGGGATGAATGAATGACCGTCTTTGGCAGACCCGCTCAGCGCCACAAAGAGACTGCCCGGGGTGACCATGCCGGAATGCATGGCAACGTCGGAGATATCAACATCATCTTTTGTGATAAGCCGATAACCGTCTTGGCCCTGTAATAGTTCGCTGAGTTTCATCGCCTCTCACCTACTGTGTCGTATCAGTTGTTACGCACAAGAAGCCTTGCGGCAGTTTCCTCTGATTGAGGCATAACCCCGCAGTATTCCAGCGCCTGTTCCATGACCTCTTTGAATAAAGGTGCCGCTACGCTCCCGCCATAATAGCGGGGCCACGGCTCATCGAGAGTGGCAATCACGACGAATGTCGGGCGGTCGGCAGGAGCAAAACCGATAAAGGACGCGATATATTTCCTGTGCGAATAACTCCCGTCCGGTTCCAGTTTTTGGGCAGTTCCTGTTTTACCCGCTACCTTGACCCCTTTGATACGGGCCAGCTTGCCGGTCCCGTTTTCAACAACATCGACTAAAATGTTCCTCAGGCGTTCTGACGCCTCGTATGAAATGACGCGGTTTCTCACGGCTATTTCCCGGAAGGATTCTATGGTGTTACCGAACTCGTCCTCAACCTTCAAAACGGTCTTTGGTTCGAGAAGAAAACCGCCGTTGGCAATAGCTGAAAGCGCACAGGCCATCTGGATTGCCGTCACGCCGACACCCTGCCCCATGGGGATCGTTCCCATATCAATCGCCTGCCACGTCTTTGGCGCCCTGAAAATACCGGAAACCTCGCCGGGTAAATCAATCCCTGTCTTTTCCCCAAAACCGAATTTCCGTATATACTCGGCCAGTCTGTCCTTTCCTAATAAAGATGCGACCTTGTAGGTGCCTATGTTGCTTGAAAGAACAATGACCTCCCTGAAGGTCAATGTACCATGAGGCCTGTGGTCATGAAGTGTGCGGTTGGCAATTCGCAAGGAACCGTTTTCGCAGAAAAATTCCTGGGTTTCATTCACCGCCCGTTCTTCAAGGGCCGCGGCGGCGGTAATCGGCTTAAAACACGAGCCCGGTTCATAGACATCACAAATGGCCCGATTGCGCATGGCATCGAACGAGGCCTTGCGGGCATTATTAGAGTCGAAATGGGGATAATTAGCCAAGGCCAAAATCTCCCCGGTGAACGGGTCCATCACAATGACCGAGCCACCCTTTGCGTGAGAGGCCTCGACGGCCTTTTTGAGTTCCTTCTCGGCAACATGCTGGATGACCGCATCTATCGAACTGATCAGGGAATGGCCGTTGACCGGTGGATGGCGTGTTTCAAGTCCGTACAGAAACCGGCGTTTCGAATCACGCAACACACTTAACCATCCCGTTCTCCCCCTCAGATATCGCTCGTACTCAAGCTCAAGACCCTCGATCCCGTTGCCGTCGACATCGACACAGCCAAGGATATGTGATCCAAGCTGCCCGTTCGGATAAATCCGCTGCTCATCCTTGAAGTATTCGATGCCGGCATCTTTCCCGACCTTTTCCATCGTCTCTTCGGTAATAAAACGCTTGACCCATACAAAGTTTTTGCCACTGTTCATTTTCTGGTACAGTTCATCCGCATCCACTTCAAGCAACCGAGCTATATCTTTTATGTGGCTTTTATCGATATGCTGTAGTTTATTAGGATGGCAATAGGCAGAGTACACCGGAAAATTCATTGCCAAAGGCCGCCTAGTCCTGTCAAAAATGATGCCTCGTTGTGGGCGAATATCGATAAGGGCGCAATGTTGACTATGCGCAAGCTTTTTAAAGAAATCGCTGTTCAAGACCTGGATAGCGCAGAGACGGGTTCCCAGAAAAGCAAAAAACATAAATACTGTTGCGATAACGATATTCTGGCGGGTTTTATTTAAATGGTTCCGTGGGTACACAATTTATTTTATCTGTGCCTCTGCCTCGGCACCTCCAAGTAGGACATCAAAAATGTTATACCGGTGAAATCGAACCAGGGTCTGTATCTTGCCACTGCTGCCGGAGCCCGGCTGTACTGCGGGGGAGAGCCGAGCAATAACTACCTTTCTGTCTCTTACAAACTCACTTCCTTTACTGCTTGCAACCAAAATATTTTCAATATGTTCAGGAGATTTTATTCTTGCTACATTATAACGCAACTGCGCATTCTGGTCAACAAAGTTTGAGGCTGTCAACTCCTTTGTTCTAATGGCATAGCTCAACTTAAAAATTTCGATCTTTTGGTGGGCACATAAAAATGCGGCAATATTAATCACCATCAGCATCTTTAGAAAATTAAGCAGTCTCATTATCTCCCTTGTCAGTTGCAGTATATTTTTTCTACCGCCCGCAATTTTGCGCTTCGGCTTCTGGGGTTTTCTTGTATCTCATGAATAGCTGGCCTGATCGGTTTCTTCGTGATAGATTTAAATGAGCCATCGCTCAACCATGCCCGAAAGGCATTCTTGACCATTCTGTCCTCGAGTGAATGAAACGCAATAATACATATCTTTCCGCCTGGAGAAATGCTTTCTCTGGCACCTTCAAGAGCGAGAGAAAGCCCAGTCAGTTCGTCATTAACTAATATACGGAGTGCTTGGAACACCTTTGTTGCCGGATGGATCCTTCTTTTTCTGTAGAAGCGACCGAGCGAGCGATAGGCAATATCGGCCAGCTGGGTGGTGGTTTCGATCGGATGCTTCTTTCGCTCCGTGACGAGCATTGCGGCTATACGCGAGGCATGGCGTTCTTCGCTGTATTCACGAAAACATTTTTCCAATGCCCTCTCATCAAAAGTATTGACTACTTCCTGCGCCGTGAGTCCTTGAGACCGGTCAAAGCGCATATCAAGAGTCCCTTCACGCATAAAACTAAATCCTCTTTCCGACCGACTTAACTGATGCGAGGATAACCCGAGATCAAACAGTATAGCGTCAATAGTGGTAAGCCGAAGGCGTTCTTTTATCAGGGCAAGGTTTCTAAAATCTTCGTGTACCAGTCGAACATTCATTGCAAAAGGCTCCAATCTCATACGCGCCTGCTCAAGTGTTTCTACGTCTTTGTCTAAACCAACCAGCATACCATCCGGCCCTATCCGTTCTGCTATTGCCTCTGCATGCCCCCCAAGACCAACGGTGCAATCGACAATGACCTGCGAGGGGCGCGGCTCTAATATATCCAAAACAGCCTGTGCTAAAACAGGCTTGTGATAATAATCGGTGTTTTTCAACTATCCCTTTTTCCAACAAAAGTCTTTACTGCACATGTATCCAGATCCAGTTGCCGCAACGAAAGATTAACCGAGCGTAATTTTCTTAATGCCTCAACCGTAAATCCCATCTTCTCTAACTCAGGCCTTCTAAATCGACTTCTGGGACCCCGCAGTTCGTGATTCACTCCATCCCCCTCCCTTTTCGAATCATTCAAAATCGAATAGTTTCTCCGCTATCTCTTCAAAGCTGCCCTTGCTCTGGTCGTAAAACATCTTCCAGTTCTCCTTTGCCCATATCTCGATTCTATTCGATACCCCGACTACTACGACCTCGCGTTTGATATCTGCGTATTGCTTCAGATACGCGGGAATGAGAATGCGCCCCTGTTTATCGCAGACCACCTCTGCTGCGCCGGAAAAAAAGAGTCTGTTAAACTGCCTGGCCTCCGGCTTAGTGAAAGAAAGGTTCTTAAATTTGCTTTCCTGTGTGCGCCACTCGTCTTCGGTAAAGAGAAAAAGACACGTGTCGAGTCCGCGGGTAAGATAAAATTTCTCTGCATAGTGCTCTTTAAAAGATTCCCTGAATCGGGCAGGAATGATAATGCGGCCTTTTCTATCGAGGGTGTGGGAAAACTCTCCGTAAAACATCGCGCCCCTTCTCGTTGCCCAGGGTGTAAACCACTTTCAACCACTTTTAACCACTTTGTATCTCTAAATATAGTGGAGAGTTAGGAAAAAGTCAAGGGGTTTTTATATTTTTTATTATATATACTACAGGGTGTATTTTAGTGATTGTTATATGCTATATATTGGGGTTTAAAAGGTGGAGGAAAACCAGCGGCGGGTAGTTACTGCGTAATAATTTTGTATTGTGCAAGAATTTTTTTTGCCTGGTTAGAGTCATCCTGGATCTGCATAAATAGCATCTCCTTTGAGGGAAACGGCCTTTCATCCCGTAACTTCTCGATAAATACAATCTCAAGATCTTCCCCATACAGCGACCCTTCAAATTCAAAGATATGCGCCTCTATGACCGGCTCCTGCGTGCTACCAAAAGTAGGTCTGGTCCCTATATTAACAACCCCGCCAAATATCTTTTCTCTGTATTTTATGTGGACGGCGTACACGCCGGAAGGCGGAATTGCCTCGTGATGTGGATCAATATTGGCGGTCGGAAAACCCATAATATGGCCCCTTCCTGCCCCGGAGACTACTGTTCCCAAAATAGCAATGTCCCTCCCCAGCGACTGTCGGGCCTTTTCAAATTCACCCTGTTCGATCAGTTTTCTGACAAAAGAACTGGATATGGTCTGGCCGTTTATCTTTTCGAGCGCGACACCCGTAACCAGAAAATCATATTTCTTCCCCAGCACCTCTAAAAAAGCGGCATCGCCCTGTCTTTTTCTTCCAAAGAGGAAATTCTCTCCGATGTAAAGACGTGCTACACGTAATTTCCTGACCAGCACGTCATCGACAAAATATTCCGGTTCCATATCACAGAATTCGCGGGTAACATGCACTACCACACACGCATCAACCCCTAATCGTCCAATCAGTCTTAAGCGATGTGCTAATGAGGTCAAAAGCGGTGGATGAGCCTTGGTCCCGACGACCGCCAACGGGTGGGGGTCAAAGGTAACAACGAGCGAAATTAAATCATGATGTCTCGCCTCTCGAACGGCATATTCGATAATCTTGCGGTGACCCCGGTGCACCCCATCAAATACGCCGATAGCACAGGAAGACCGTTTCGGTAACTCTTCAACCACATCAATTCCATGGAATATACGCATTGGTTTGACTCAACTCCCTACACGAAGAAACGTCCTTCAGCTGATCCAGAGAGAGTGCCTGCGCAACATTAAACTGTCCCGAACCTATTCTGTGTAACGCCTCAAGGCAACAAGGCACACTCAGTCTTTTTCCTATCTGTTCGCACAGCGTGCGAATATAGGTACCCTTGGAGCAATGAATATCCACGGTAAGCCGGGGAAACTGAAAGTCGCGCAACACCAGTTTATATATGGTGACTGTCCTGGATTGTCGCTCAACCTCGATGCCTTTCCTGGCAAGTTCGTATAACCGCTTTCCCTGATGATGCACCGCAGAAAACATCGGTGGTGTCTGCTCAATGCTTCCTATAAACTTCGGCAAAACCTCTTCGATCATCTCGCGCGTCAACACAAAATCCTCGGGTGCCAGTACCGAAATAACGGTGCCGGAGGCATCCAGTGTATCGGTCTTTTTGCCAAACTGTATGCAGGCACGGTATATCTTATCGTCTGCGATTAACTCCCGGCTTTTTTTTGTCGCGCGTCCCAGCAGAATCACTAAAAGACCGGTCGCCAACGGATCCAGCGTACCGGCATGGCCAACCTTTTTGATCCTAAATTTTTTTCTCACAAAATCAACTACATCGTGAGACGTCACGCTCCTCGGCTTATTGACTAACAAAATGCCTGTGATGTCTTGTGGAGTATGTATTGTCTCTGCTGGTGCCATCATGTTAGGAGCCGATATGCTGTTGAATAGTCCTTACCACCGTGTCTATAGCCTCACGTAATGTCCCCCGTAACTCACAGCCTGAGGCAGCGGCATGTCCGCCTCCCCCAAACAACTGCGCAATCCTATTTACATCAAGGTCGCCTTTCGAGCGAAGACTCACTTTAACTATGCCATCATCGTTTTCTCGAAAGAACACCCCGACTTTTACGCCCTTAATAAAACGGGCATAGTCGACATAGTATTCACTGTTGACCATCTTCGTCCCGGTTTCTTCAAGGGTCTTCCTTGATAGATAGAGGTACGCGACTGAGCCGTCCGCCGTGACCGACAGGGTACACAATACCTCTGCCAGGGCCCGAATGTCCTCCACACCCACCTGCCCCCTCAGTTTGTTATGAATAAGTTCTGGCTGCAGTCCTCTCTTGATAAGTTCCGCCGCGATAATATGCGTCTGGGCAGACGTGTTTGAATAGCTGAAATTGCCGGTATCAGTAGCAATACTGACGTACATACACAACGCCGCCTCGCGGCACACTTCTATACCGATCTCCTGGTAGAGAAGATATATCATCTCGCCAACGCTGGAACGGTCCCCCTCTACCCAGTTTACCGAGCCAAAATACTGATTGCTGATGTGATGATCGATGTTGACGATGCAGGGAAACGTGCCAAGAAATCCCTGGATAGGGCCGGTCCGGTCGAGGGTAGGACAGTCAAGAACGATGCTTGCCTCGGCATGAGGGATGTCTCCCGGCGATACGCCTGCCCGTTCAACGTACGGTAAGAAACGAAACTGTTCAGGAATCGGTTCGCCGTTTAGCAGATAGGCCTTTTTTCCCATCTTCTGCAAAAGAAGAAAAAAGGCAAGCTGGGCGCCTACCGCATCCCCTTCCAGATTGACATGCGAGGAAATAACGAATGTATCTCGTTCGGTCAGTGCCTGTACAGCTTCTTTCAGTGGCATGGCTACTCCCGGTCTTTGTGGGGGTCCGCATCATTTTGTTCGCGATCGGAGGCCCTCAGTATGTGATCCATTTTGATATTAAACTCTATCGAATCATCAAGTTGAAAATCAAGAAGTGGGATGTTTTTCATAATCAGCCGTTTTTTAAGAAGGGTCCTGATGTATCCGCCGGCATGACCGAGGCCCGTCAAATCCTTCTCAAGTTGTTTTCCTTCGTCTAACGTGCTGATATATACCTTTGCAAACTGAAGGTCTGCCGTAACCTCAACCCGCGTTACCGTCAAATGCCCGATACGTGGATCTTTGAGGTCGCTTCGAATGATATTGCTAATTTCTCTCCTCAGGCTCTCGGCGACCCGCAAATGTCTTGATGGTCCCATCATCACAACCTCTCCTTATAAAAACTGTTTGCTCGCCTCAAGCAGCAGTACCCCGCGATAGACAAAGACCTCCTGGATTACCTTTTCGAGAATGGAATGCGCTAACGTCGTATCGTTGGATATAAGCGATACGCCCAATCCCGTCCTCTGCCACTTGTCGGTTTGGTCTAACTCTGAAACAGAAATATTGAACTTTCCCCGCAGCCGTTCTTTCAACCCTTTGATAATCCTTCGCTTTGCCTTTAAGGAATCGCTCTCCGGCAAATGAAGGTCAAGGTATAAAATTCCGATAATCACGGCATCGTTATGCGGCCGGTCGGGAGAACGGGGATATCCGCCTTGCCGGCCGCACCCTTTCGAATTACGGTCTCGGATGAAACCGGCGGTGTATGCTCTTTAACCTTTCTCTATCGACATGCGTGTAAATCTGCGTCGTAGAAATATCGGCGTGCCCTAACATCTCCTGCACGACCCGCAAGTCCGCCCCCCGTTCCAAGAGGTGCGTGGCGAAAGAATGTCGCAGGGTATGCGGCATAATTTTTTTTCGTATCCCTGCCTCCCGGGCGTACTTTTTAATAATCTTCCAGATGCTCTGCCGGGATATTTTCCTCCCTAACTGAGAAATAAACATCTCCCGAATGGTGCCGCCGTGGCCCTTCAAAAAATACGGACGTGCTCCATCAAGATACATGCGGAGATACCTCAGGGCCATCTTCCCTATGGGGACAATTCGTTCTCGCCCGCCCTTCCCCTGACATCGGATGAACCCTGCCTCGGTATTGATATGCTCAAGGCGCAGATTGACGGCCTCCGAAACCCTCAACCCGCTGGCGTACAGCAGCTCAAGAAGGGCCCTGTCACGAACGCCCTTTTTCTTGTGGGTATTGGGCTGGCTCAGGAGCCGAGCAACCTCATCCTGACTCAGGCAATCAGGAAGATTCTGCCATAACTTGGGGCTATCAACAAATGCAGCGATGTTGGTTTCAAGATAGCGCTCGGCAACTAAAAATTTAAAAAAGCTCTTCACCGTCGCCAGCGAACGTGAAATCGAGCTTGTAGCAAGACCTCGGTCTTTTTCCGAAAGCATAAATTCGCTAATATGCACCCGCTGGATGTCTGTAACGGCTGCTATCTTCTGCTGCGAAAGAAACGTCACAAATCGCACCAGATCTCTGCGATACGCATGCAGGGTGTTTTTGGAATATCCTTTCTCGATGGAAAGAAATCCTAAAAATTCGTCAACAACCTTTTCCATAAAAGGCCATGTATTCCTTTTACTCGCCGGCAACAGCGGGGCCGGCATATCCCGGTTGAGTTTGAGAGGTCTGAACGAACCAATCGGCAACCTTGCTCGGATGATATATCCGTTGGATATGCATATACATCTTCTCAAGTCTGTTTCTATAATTCTTTGCCCTGTATGTCGTCAGGGTATTAGCCTCTTCTATCCTGGTGATGAGTTTTCTCAGCTCAGCGATATTTGATGCAAGGTCAACGGTCTGTTCCTCCTTAAGAAGAGAGGCCATCTTCTCCATACTGCCCGCTGCCTCGCGCGCACAGAGCAGCTGCCGCTTTTTATTGGAGGTGAGGGATTTAATAAGCTCGTCGTGCCATGATTTCCAGAAAAGATATGCCTGTGTATAACGCTCTGATGTCGGGGGGACAGCATAGGCATCGTCTTGAAAAAGAACATGCTGCAAACGTGGTTCCTGTACCGGTGTCCTCGTGAATTTCTTTTTGACCTGCGCACATCCGGCAGACACCAGACATATTGCTAAAACGCCAATAATGAAAGAGTATTCTTTTCGTTTCCGCATCGCTACCCCTCTACCCTGCCCATCTTTTTGAACGCATCTTCATCGATGATCTTTACGCCTAATGCCCGCGCCTTTTCCAGTTTAGACCCCGGTTCGTTGCCACAGAGCACAAAATCGGTCTTTGCGCTCACGCTGCCGCTCACCCGTCCCCCAAGCCCCTTAATAACCTCAGCTGCCTCATCTCGGGTATATGCGGTAAGTGTCCCGGTTAGTACGAAGGTCTTGCCCGTAAACGGGCGGGGACCCGCTGTCCTGCGCCGTGTCTCACGCATACGCACACCCGCCTCCTCTAAACGGGACAATAGCCGTCTGGTCTGCGGCAGGCGAAAAAAATGGTAGAGTGACTCCGCCATAACAGGGCCTACCTCATGTATTGCCTCAAACTCGATTCGCCCGGCCTTCATCAACTCAGCAATCGACCCGAATCTCTCTGCCAAAATCTCCGAGGCGCGTACGCCGACATGCCGGATTCCCAAGGCGTAAATCAGGCAGGAAAGAGGGCGGTTTTTACTGGTGTCAATGGCGCGCATAAGATTGTGCGCCGACTTATCACCCATCCGGTCCAGGGCCGCCACCTGTTCCCTGGTTAAAAAATACATATCCGCCACAGACCCTATCATATCCTTTTCTACCAACTGGTCGACCAGGGCCTCGCCCAGCCCTTCTATATCCATGGCTCGACGTGAGGCAAAATGTACAATACGCTCTTTTAACTGGTCTCTACATAAGGGGTTATCACATCTGGTAGCCGCCTCACCCGGGGTTCTGGTGACACCGCCCCCGCAGGCAGGACATCTCTTTGGCATCAAAAATTTCTTTTCTTTCCCGGTGCGTTTTGCCGTGATGACCCGGACTACCTGCGGGATAATCTCACCGGCTTTTTCGATCTCAACCCAGTCACCGATACGTATATCCTTTTTCTGAATCTCGTCTTCGTTATGCAGCGTCGCCCGTGAAACGGTCGTACCGGCCAAATGAACCGATTCAAAAATGCCGACCGGGGTCAGGGCCCCTGTCCGTCCCACCTGCACCACGATATCCTTTAGTTTCGTTGTTGTTCGCTCGGCAGGAAATTTATACGCGATCATCCAGCGGGGACTTTTGCTGGTTGCCCCAAGCAACCTCTGGTGCCGAAAAGCATTTACTTTAATCACCATGCCGTCGGTATCATAATCAAGGCCTTGTCTCTTGCTGGCCCAACGAGCACAACACTCTAATACCCGGTCAATATTCATGCATTGTATGATATGTGGATTGACTTTTAGTCCTGCCTCCCGATAAAACTGCAACAGTTCCCCGTGTGTAGCAAAGGATGCCGGTTCAACGACTCCGGCCCCATGAGCAAAAAGATCGAGGCATCTCTGGGAAACGGCCTGCGCATCCAATAACTTCAAAGAACCCGCCGCGGCGTTGCGAGGATTGGCAAAAAGTGGCTCCCCCGCCTTCTCCCGTTCTTTATTTAACTGCACAAAGTGCCTACGGCCCATATAGACCTCGGCGCGCACCTCGATCAAAGACGGCATCGAAAACGACGCAGGAGGCCTTAGCTGTAACGGGATGCTCCGAATCGTTCTGAGATTCTGGGTAATATTATCCCCGTACAGTCCATCCCCCCTGCTCAGCCCCCTTATCAAAATGCCGTCTTCATAGATCAAAGAAACGCTCACCCCGTCTATCTTCAACTCCACAATGTATTCGATATCGGCCTGGGGGAGCTGTTTCTTGAGGCGCCTGTCAAACTCGCGAAGCTCTTCGGCACTATAGGTATTATCCATGGAAAGCATCGGGGTATGGTGCCGCACAGTAGCGAAGTCCTTAAGCGGGGTACCGCTGACGCGCTGAGTCGGTGAATCGGGGGTTACCAGTTCAGGATGCGCCTTCTCCAACTCGCCCAGTGTCTTCATAAGCTGGTCATAATCGTAATCGGATATCTCCGGCTGCGCCTCAACGTAATACCGATAATCGTGATAGCGTATTTTGTCTCGCAGCGCCTCTATCTGCTTACGTACGCCTTCCGGCATCTTCCTTTTCACGGATGACCTCACTGTGCCGTTACATCCCTGCAAAAAGACGGGAGGCCAGCATCCCGGATAGTCCGACCTCCAAAATAGCGTCCGCCGTCTTTCGTATATCGTACGCAACACGTTTCACTGTGATGGTTCCGGCTCTCTCGTCATAAATACAGTATGCAGCCCGGGGATCTCCATCCCGCGGTTGCCCGACGCTTCCTACATTCGCAACAATCCGAGCTTTATCTGTCGTGGAAACCGCCGTCTCGTCAGATGCAACAACCTCGTTGCCCTCAAGCCAGTAATAGCAGGGAATATGAAAATGCCCTACAAAACATACCGTGTGCTCATTAAGCCTCTGAAGAGTCGGACGGGCGGTCCGGCCGTTACTGATATACCGAAACTGCTCCGGCGCCTCCAGAGAGCCGTGTACAAGTACTATGCCTCCCTCATATATGACACACGGTAACGAGGCGAGGAACTCCAATTCGCTGCTATTAAGATGGTTGCGTGTCCAAGTAATGGCATGAGCCGCGTGTGGATTAAAGTAGGTAGTTTGGAACACACCGTACACAGCACAGTCATGATTGCCGCACACAGAAATAACCTGTTTCTCTCTGATCAGCGCTATACAATCAACCGGATTTGCCCCATAGCCAACGATATCCCCGACGCACAGATATCTGTCGATGTCCTCTGATTTGCAATCGGCCAAAACCGCTTCCAGGGCACTGCTATTCCCGTGAATATCACCAAGGACCGCGTATCGCATGCTATACGAAACGGATATTGAAATCAGAATACTGTTGTGTTGAGTCTATCCACTCGATGTCTTCGCGCTTTATATATCTTCCCACTGCGGAGTGTCTGATGTGGTCTAAAAAGGTCAGGAGATCCTCCTCCCTCCCTTCACATAACACCTCAACCCTGCCATCAGGTATATTTTTTACCCAACCGACGAGACCCAGCTTTACGGCTATCGCCTCTGCAGTAAACCGGAATCCGACGCCCTGAACCCTGCCTGAATAATACACATGAAGGGCCGTTTTTTCCATACTATAGTAACCCTATAGGTAGTAAAAAGTGCACCTTTTTGATCTGTTTCCCAAAGGCCTGTGATAACACATGCATGAAACCGCCGGCAATCTTACTTGCGACGCGCCTCCGATAAACAGAAGGAGGCTCTTTCCAACGGGGTAAAAGACTGGTCGGGGCGGGCGGATTCGAACCGCCGACCTCTCGGTCCCGAACCGAGCGCTCTAACCAAACTGAGCCACGCCCCGGAATATAGCGGGTTATTATAACATACAATCACACGTTGTGCCTTAAGAAAAGCCCTGCGCCCCTTCCTATCTGCCCGCCCTGTCTCCTCAGCATCAGCAAAATCCGTATTTTTGCAACATATCCTCATCGATGCCGTCTGCCCTGAAATGTCCCAGATACTTTCGCACATATTTTCCCAGAATATCGCATTCAATATTTATCTTCATCCCCGTCTGTTTGAACCGCAATCCCGTATGCGCCACGGTAAAGGGAATAAGGGAGACCGAAAAACCGTCTTCGGTTAAGGAGGCGATTGTCAGACTGATTCCGTCAACGGCGACCGAACCCTTTGTAACCATATATGCACTCAGGGGAGGGTCGACCTGAATGCGTAATTCAGTGGTGCTCCCCGCGCTCTTAAGCGTCCGGATAATCCCGATACCATCGACATGTCCCGTTACAATATGTCCGCTTAATCTGTCTGATGCCCGGAGTGCCCTCTCGAGATTGACGTCTCGCCCGATTCTGAGGTCCGAAAAGGTAGTCCGGTGTAAAGTCTCTCGCACAATATCAAAATCTAATAAGCCATCCTTCGCTGCAAGCACTGTTAGACACACGCCGTCGACCAAAATGCTGTCCCCTGGCGATGCGTCGGCACCCACCAAAGAGGAGCGCACAGTTATCCTCGCCCCAAAAGGCCTCTGTTGTACAACAGCAACCTGACCGATTTCCTCGACAATACCGGTAAACATCAAAGAAGCCCCTCTATGAGAAAATCACATCCTATTTTTCTTACCGTGCAGTCGCGTATGCCTATTGCCGACCGTACCGAGTTAACTCCCCTTCCTTCAACAGCCGTCAGGGCATCGGCACCTCCCAGTATCTTGGGGGCGATAAAAAAATAGACCTTCTGAACAACGCGTTCTTCAAGCGCGCCGGCAATAACTGATCCCCCGCCCTCGATCAAAACACTCGCGATGGACATCTTGCCGAGCGCACGCAGTATCTGTCGGAAAGAAAGCTTTCCTCGGCGAGCGCTGACAAAAAGCAGCGAATGTCCTTTTTTCTGAAGCCGCTTTATCTTGCGGACCTTCGTACGTCTTACGCTCGTATTCGCAATCATGATGACACGCCCCGGAGACCGTCGTGAAAAAATGCGGGCGTTCTCCGGTATCCGCAGCCGACTATCCAAGATAACCTTGACGGGTTGTGTGCGTGACAGCCGGTATCCGCTAATCCCCCCAAGCCGCGCACTGAGATAGGGGTTATCCTTCAGGACCGTTGCGCTGCCAACCAGTACCGCATCATAGTACCTCCGGAGCCGGTGCACCTCCTGTCGGGCCTGTACAGATGTAATCCATCGTGAATCGCCCGATCGGGCAGCGGCAATCTTGCCGTCAAGACTCTCGGCTATCTTGACTGCGACAAAAGGCATGCGTGTTCTGATAAAGGTTAAAAAAAATTCGTTTAACCGTGCCCCCTCAGCCGCTCTAACCCCGCTGACCACCTCGATACCTGAGCGCCTGAGACGGCGTATCCCTCTGCCGTCATTAAGAGGATTGGGGTCGCGATTAGCGATGACGACCCGTTTAATTCCGTGGGCAATGATCGAATCACAACAAGGCGGCGTATTACCAAAATGGGTGCATGGCTCGAGATTGACATAGAGCGTAGCGCCCTTTGCGCGGCTACCGGCGCGGCGCAGTGCAACTGCCTCCGCATGTTCTGTTCCATAACGCCGGTGATAACCCGAGGCAATGACGGTTCCTTTTTTAACAATCAAGGCACCTACCATCGGGTTAGGGCTCGTCTTACCCCTCCCCCGCCTGGCAAGCCTCAGGACCTGCGCCATATAACGATGATCTGTAATAGTAGCTGTGTGACTCAATTCTTCTTTTTGGCAAATCTGGCGATTTTGTCTAAGACGCCGTTTACGAACTTACCCGAATCAATATCGCCGAAACGCTTCGCCAGTTCAATGGCCTCATTGATCGAGACCTTCGGCGGGATGTCTTCCCGAAAAAGCAACTCAAAACAGGCAAGACGCAAAATATTTCTATCAATGGTTGCCATCCTGTGAATGTGCCAGTTTTCCGCAGCCCCTGCGATTACCTCGTCAATCTGCCCCATGTGTTCGGTAGTGCCGCGTACCAGTTCGTCGGTGAACGAACGGATACCCTCTTCTGCCGGTGGGTAATTTTCCCAGAAATCACCCAAGACCTCGTCGGTGGGGAATTTGGTGATATCGATCTGATACAGAACCTGAAGTGCCGCTTCCCTTGCCTGAGAACGCTGTCTCATATTATCCTGCCGTCGTTGTTATAGTTGCGCGTAGAGATCGCTCATTTCAATCGCACTTAACGCGGCATCGGCACCCTTATTGCCGTCCTTGGTGCCGGCCCGTTCAATGGCCTGCTCAATAGTATCGGCGGTAATAATGCCGAAGCTGACGGGCGCCGGGGAGGTGAGCCCTACCTGCGCAATCCCTTTTGCCGCCTCACTCGCAATATACTCAAAATGCGGTGTCGCCCCACGGATGACCGCCCCAAGACAGATCACCGCATCATACTTCTTGCCGCCAGCGACGATGCGGGCAGCAAGCTGCGGAATCTCAAAAGCGCCCGGAACCCACACAACGTCGATACCGTCCTTGCTCGCCCCATGCCTCATCAGTACATCAAGACATCCGTCCAGCAGGCGCTTGGTGATGAAATTATTCACGCGGGCAACAATAACAACAAACTTCCTGCCTTGCGCGGTTAATTGACCTTCGATAACCTTGCTCATACTTACCTCCCCTTTTAAGCTTTTAGCCATCGGCCTTCAGCCACTGAAAGCTGAGAGCCGAAAGCCAAAGGCTTATTTAAAGTTGAATTGTATGCCCCAGTTTTTCTTTCTTTGTCTTTAAATACCGCTCGTTATGGGGCGTTACAAAACCCTGAATAGGTATCGTCGCAATAATGTCCAGTCCGTAGCCCTCAAGCCCGACAACCTTCTTCGGGTTGTTGGTCATCAGTTTAATCTGCTTGAGGCCGAGATCGACGAGTATCTGAGCCCCTATGCCATAGTCACGTAAATCCGCCTTAAAACCGAGCAATTGATTGGCCTCAACGGTGTCGTGCCCCTCATCCTGCAACAAATAGGCCCTCAATTTATTTACCAGTCCTATCCCTCTGCCCTCCTGACGCATATACAGAATGACCCCCTTGCCCTCCCTGTTAATCGCTTCCATGGCCCGTTTTAATTGCCACCCGCAATCACACCGGTGAGACCCGAATACATCGCCGGTGAGGCACTCGGAATGGACACGCACCAACACGGCCTCATCAGGACCGACATTACCCTTTACTAATGCCAGATGATGGGTTTTTTCTATTTTTGAGAGATATAGAATCAGGTTAAAATATCCATAATCTGTTGGAATTAAAGTTGTTACGTCTCTTTCGATAAGGCGCTCTGACCTGAGCCGATATTCGATAAGATCCTTGATCGTCCCAATCTTGAGGCCGTGTTTTTTCGCAAACTGCACTAAATCAGGAACGCGCGCCATAGAGCCATCTTCATTCATAATCTCACAGATAACCCCGGCCGGATAGAGTCCTGCTAACCTTGCCAGATCCACCGAAGCCTCTGTATGGCCGGCGCGGACCAAGACCCCGCCTTTTCGTGCGCGTAGAGGAAAAATATGCCCTGGCTTAACAAAATCATCAGGGGTGCTCTGGGCGTTGATTAAGGTCTTAATCGTGCAGGAGCGGTCATGGGCCGAGATGCCGGTCGTTATGCCCTCCTTTGCATCGACGGACATGCACCAGGCGGTCTTAAACCGGTCTTGGTGTACCTGACTCATCGGATAGATATCCAGCTCGGCAAGGCGTTCCGATTCAAGAGGGGCACAAATAAGACCGCGGCCAAAGGTCGCCATGAAATTAATAGAAGCTGGGGTGGCGAATTCAGCGGCCTGAATTAAGTCGCCCTCATTTTCTCTGTCTTCATCATCGACAATAATGACTAGCCTGCCCCGCCTGATGTCTTCGATAATTTCTTCAATACGGTTAAACATTTTTATACCTCTTACTGAGCAGATGAGCTATATCTGTTTAGCTAAACAGATATAGCTCATAGGACAGCCCGTCCGCGAATCGACCCCGCACCCAAAATGACGGGCTTTCCTTATCATTCATTGTGTCAATGCCCCCATACTCTTTTTCTTTTGGGTGTGGGGTTATACTCACACAGTAACTTACGAATACTCTGCCTGTCTGTCGAGAGGCAGATTTCGCAAGTCACGTGTTTATATAAAAAAACTCCCGAAGAAATCTCCGGGAGTCATGTATATCTTTACACTACCGCTGTCAGATTAATCTTCTCCCCTCTAGACTATAACTATCGGCATCAGAATTCCACTGATTCGGTCCTCCTTGTAACCTCAAGGAAGATTCACGGGCTGTGACCGCCGGTCGGGACTTTCACCCTCTCCCGAAGATTAGGGTTTTATTATAGTGGCATAACCGCATGATGTCAACCCCCTTTGTTGCTAGGGAACGGCGGGGCCTTTTAAGGTATTTGACAGCCAAAAGCCTTCCTTTTATAATAGACACCCTATGGAACATCAACAGGAAAGCTTACGTCTTAAATCGCAACTGGAAAAAGCCAAGTCTGAGCTGACGATGTTCGCTGAAATTACCAACGCCATGCGAACAACGTTAAAACTCGACCAGGTTCTTTTTATTATCTTAACCGCGGTCACTGCCCACGAAGGCCTCGGCTTTAACCGTGCCATGCTCTTTTTCGTCAAGGAATCAGAAAAAGTGCTCGAAGGTGTTATGGGCATCGGTCCCCGCACAGGCGAAGAGGCAAATATGATCTGGGGGGAAATAGAGGCAAAACGAATGACCCTGGAGGATCTTATTAATGCCTACAGCGCAAGCAAGAAAAGTAACCTTACCCCCTTTGATCAGATGGTCAAAACACTCAAGGTGCCCCTGAGCGAAGAAGGGGGCATTATCGCCCTAACCGCCCTTGAGGCGATTCCCTTTGAAATTACCAGTCACGAAACCCGTGACAGAGTATCAGACCCGATCCTTAATCAGCTCAATATCGACCACTTTGTCAGCGTCCCCTTAAAAGCGCGGGACAGGGTGGTTGGGGTTCTGGTCGCCGATAACGTCATCACCAAAAAACCCATCACCAAGGATGATCTGCGCATCCTGTACATGTTTGCCAACCAGGCGGGCCTTGCCATAGAAAACTCCCGGTTGTATGAAAGAAGCCTTGAGATGGCAAAGCAGGACTCCCTTACCGGCCTGTGGAATCACGGGCATTTCCAGCAGTTCTTCGGAAACGCCCTCGAACACGCAAGGCACAGAGAAGGTAATCTTTCGTTGATACTTCTCGACATAGACGACTTTAAAAAATTTAATGATGCCCACGGACATCCCGTAGGAGACTATATACTTAAAGAAACCGCCAGACTCCTATTAGAGAGTGCCCGAAAGACAGATTTTGTCGCCCGGTACGGAGGCGAAGAGTTTGCTATAGTCCTGCCGGGGGTCAAAAAAGATGATGCCTGGGAATTTGCCAAACGCCTGCAGGAAAAAATCAAAAATCACCCTTTTTCTGTAAATGGGAGCGGAGGACCTGTTTCCATAGCGGTAAGCGGGGGCGTTTCATCGTACCCTTTCGACGGCAATACAAAAGATCGCCTGATCGAGAGCGCCGACAAGGCCCTCTACAAGGCAAAACATTCGGGAAAAAATCTTATTATTATGGCGAACAGTTAACCCTGTGCAGTGGCCGGGTAATCGGCCGGCGAGCTCACCGTTACCGCATCCGTCTTTGTCCCTCTCTTGGCAAACTTCACCGATACTATCTTTGAAAGCCCCGAACGCTCCATCGTAATACCATACATAACATCGGCAACGGTGATGGTCTTTTTATTGTGGGTAATAATAATAAACTGGGAGGTTTCAAGAAACTCCTTCAAGAGCAATAGGAACCTATCAACATTTGCTTCATCAAGAGGTGCGTCAATTTCGTCTAAAATACAAAAAGGGCTCGGCTTTATTTTGAAAATCGCGAACAATAAGGCCACCGCTGACAGTGCCTTTTCGCCCCCGGAAAGCAGGTTGACACTCTGAAGCGTCTTGCCCGGGGGACGCGCCTCAATCTCAATACCCGCTTCCAGCACATCAGCGTTATCGGTCAGAACAAGTCTGGCCGATCCGCCGTTAAAAAGCAGCTTGAAGTACTTTGCGAATTCGGCCTCAATCTTATCAAACGTCTCGAGAAACAGCTTCTTTGTTGTCTTGTTAATCTGATCGATCGCCTTCATCAAATCATCCTTTGCGCGCTGCAGATCGTCTTTCTGAGTCGTCAAAAACTGAAATCGCTCTTCAAGTTCTTTATGTTCCTCTATAGCCACCAGGTTAACCGCCCCTAATTTGTCAACCTTGCTTCGCAATATCTCTATATCGTTGCATGCCGCACCGACATCCATCCCTTCGATATTACGTCTCATCTGATCGATCTGAACCTGATATAGCTGTGCTACCCTGTCGACTATCGATCTTCTTTCAAAACCCAACTCGGTCAGCTTCACCTGTAAGGTATTGAAAGATGCGGCCACCGTCTCTGCCTGTCCTTTTAACACGACCAACCCGCCTTCGATGTCATTGATCTGGGTGAGAGAGCGGTCTTTTGTGGCAGTCAGTTCATCAAGACGTGTCACTGTCTCTGTTTTCTGGTGTTCGAGGACCCGCACCTTCTCGGCAAGCGCCTCCTCCTCCCCTGACAGCTCCTGTGTTTTCTGTGTTATATACACCCGTTCGTTCGTGTTTTCATCGTGTCGGGTGCGTTCATCACAGAGCTCCTGCTTAAACCGGGCACATTCTTTATTTCTTACCTCGCATCTCTCCCTCAGTGTGTTCGCCTCCCCCCGCACCTGCTCAATTTCGATCAGGAGGTTCTCCTTTTCCTGCGTCTTTTCCTTAATAAGAAGCTCGTGTTCATTGATCCGTTGAGTCAATTCCTGATACTGCGACTCCATGACTTCGACCTGAGAGCGATACTGCGACTCTCGCTGCCTCAAAGACTCCAGCTCCTCGGTAACATCGGCTAATTCTAATTCGATCACGGAAAGTTCTTCCCGAATCTTGACATATTCATTATTGATGCTATCGAATTCCGACTGCCGCTGCGCCACCTGTATCTCAGCCTGCTTCAACTGTGCCTCGAGGCCTTCCAATTCCATAGAGAGAGACCGGATTCTGTCCTTGCTCTCTGCCAGTTCCTTTTCTATCCGATCACGCTCCTGTATAGCCGCGGAAATTTCCTGTTGCATATGCTCTATTTTTTGCTGCCGCCCGATAAGACCAGTCACCTCGCTTAACTCCGTAGCACCTCCCTCGATAATCTTCTCTCTGACAACAACCCCCCTGTCGGTCGCGATTACCACATCATCGGGTATCTCGCAGTCCCGTGCTGCATCCCGCACATAAAGAAACCTCTGAAACAGCGGATTAAAAACAGGGGCAAACCGGTTGTCGTATCGTACAAACTCGGAAAACCGGCCAATGATATATTCCTGCAGAGACTGAGGTACCTCAGGTGCAGTAAATGACCGGTCCATGGAGATAAAGTGTGCTCTTCCTAGATCGCGTTCTTTCAGATATGCCAAGAGGCGCTCTACCGTATCTCTGTCCTCCACAACAATTGCCTGGGCAACATCGGCTAACGCCGTCTCTACCACCACCTCACGTCCGCCTTGAACCTCTATCAGATGAGAAACAGGCCCGTAGATCTTTTCGGGATGTACCTCTGGATAGGATACCCCTTCTTCAGGAGAGATAAGGCCACTCAGCGCATCCTTCATCTGTAAAATAGCCTTTGGGCCGCGGGAAAATCCTTCATGGCTCCTCTGGGCCTCCACTAAAACAGCCAATCGTGACTCAAGCACAGAAACCCGCGTTTTATGCCCTTCGCACTCCTGCGTCAACGTCTCGATGTGTTGGTTGAGTGTTGCGATGCTGCTTTTTGTGGAGTCACGCGACGAAATCCCTTCCTCCACCAGCACCTTTTGACGGGCAAGATCCTGTTGGGCCTTCTTAAGATTGCCCTCTATGGAACTCATCATCTCCTGAGTCTTTTCTTTCTCTATGGTCAGGCGCCGGGCCCGCGTAGAACCGCTGTGGAGATCGGCCGTTATCTTCATAAGGGCATTTTTGGCCTGGGCCTCTTGAGCAGAAATATCCAATAGTGCTGCTTTGGAACTATCAATGCAGTGGGTGCTCTCCCGTATAGAGCTTGCAACCCCCTTAAGCGTCTCCTCCCGCTCCAAAAGCACCTTTTCTTGCTGGGATAACTCTGCGGTCAGGGCATTACAGGAGTCCTGAAGAGAGATAATACCGGTTTCGAGCTCCTCTATTTTTTTTACACTCTGTTCGGTCTGCCTGCTCAATACCTCCTGACGCGCCTTGAGTTCGATAACCCTTTCCCGATTCAAGGCAATCTTATTGTAAGAAGTAGTGGCCTCCATATCAATTGCGCTGATCTGTGCATTCACCTGGGTGATCTGGGTCTCCAGGGCCGAGCAGGTATGACGCAATTGCTTCAGCTGTGATTCAATCTGCACTATTTCGCCGGCTATTGTCTGCTGTTTTGCCTTTTCCTGTTCTGCCTTGCTGGCGACATCGGATTTCTGCGCATCCAGGGCACAGATATTATGCTGTGCCACATCCAGTTCAAGATTTTTCAGCTGATCAAAATACTCCTGATAGACCATCGCCTTTTTTGCCTGGCGTTCAACCGAACGGATTTGCCGGCTCACCTCGGAGATAATATCGGCGATCCTGTTCAGATTCTGTTCCGTCTGCTCAAGCTTTCTCAGGGCCTCCTTTTTTTTGGATTTGTACTTGGTGATCCCGCTTGCCTCCTCAAAAAGAAAACGCCTTTCTTCCGGTTTCGAACTCAAGAGACTGTCGATCTTGCCCTGTGCAATAAAGGAGTAGGATTCGGCCCCGAGGCCTGTCCCGCTAATCAGTTCCTGAATCTCCTTAAGGCGCACCTCTGTCTTGTTAATAGAATAGGAACTTTCGCCTGAGCGGAAGAGTTTACGGCTGATGGTGACTTCGTCAAAATCGATCGGCAGGAATCGTTCGGAGTTATCGAGGGTAAAGGAAACCTCGCACATATTAAGAGGTTCTTTTTCTTCGGTCCCGCTAAATATCAGGTCTTCCATTCTGGCGCCACGCAGCGTCTTGGCGCTCTGTTCGCCAAGCACCCATCGAATGGCATCGGCGATATTGCTCTTTCCACATCCGTTGGGACCGACGATGGCCGTTACGCCCGGCTCGAATACCAGCTTGGCCTTTTCCGCAAACGACTTAAAACCGTATAGTTCGAGAGACTTAAAATACATATTATATGGACTGCTTTACGAGATCCTTGATGAGCTGCAGCGCGATAACGCCCCGCTGTATCTGATTGGTACCCTCGTATATTTGAGTAATTTTTGCATCACGCATATATTTTTCAATAGGATAATCCCGCATATATCCGTATCCGCCGAAAATCTGTACTGCATCAACGGTAACCTTCATGGCGATATCCGAGGCGAATAACTTGGCCATGGCGGATTCTTTTGCTATCTGTTTTTCACCGGCATCGATCGCCCGTGCAACCGAATAAATAAGTGCCCTGGCCGCTTCAATCTCGGTAGCCATGTCGGCCATCATAAACTGTATCCCCTGAAAAGACGAAATGGGTTTGCCGAATTGATGGCGCTCATGCGCATAGGCAACCGCCAATTCCAAGGCACCCTGTGCAATGCCGAGGGCCTGCGCAGCGACGCCCGGCCGGGACTGGTCAAATGTTTTCATGGCAACAATAAATCCCATTCCCTCCCTGCCGAGTAGATTTCCTTTCGGGATCTTGCAGTCCTCGAATATCAGCTCACGGGTCGCAGAGGCACGGATGCCCAGCTTATCCTCCTTTTTGCCAAACGCAAACCCCTTCATGCCTTTTTCAACGATAAAGGCGCTGGCCCCCCGCGCCCCTTTCATTTTATCGGTCATCGCAAGCACTGTATATGTCTCGGCCTCCCCGCCGTTGGTAATCCACTGTTTTGTTCCGTTTAAAACATAGCAATCGCCTTCTTTTTTCGCCGTCGTCTTGATGGCGCCCGCGTCACTACCTGCCTCGGGCTCGGTTAAACCAAACGCAGCAAGTTTCTTACCGGCTGCGATATCCGTAAGATATCTCTTCTTTTGCTCCTCGGTACCAAAAAGCACAATCGGGTACGCCCCGAGCGCGTTAGCGGCATAGCAAACTGCGATACCGCCGCACGCCCGTGCCAGCTCCTCCGTGATAAGGCACAGCTCCATGACGCCGCCGCCGGTGCCTCCGTACTTTTCCTCGATATAGACCCCAAAAAGTCCCGTATCCGCCAAAACATTCATGACCTCCCAGGGGAACTCGCCAGTCTCGTCGTACTTCGCCGCAACGGGCCTTATTTTTTCTTCCGCAATTTTATGTGCCAGTTCCTTGACGAACCGCTGGTCCTCGGTCAACAAATAGTTCATGCGTCGCTCCTTGTTAATAATGTCAGTAGGGTTTGCAGTAATAAAAAGACTACGCCTCGAAGGCTTTTACGACCAGAGCGGCATTATGACCACCGAACCCCAGCGCGTTGCTGAGCGCCACTCGTATCGTCCCTTCCTGCGGCTCATTCGGCACATAATCCAAGTCGCACTCCGGATCTGGATATTCATAGTTTATGGTGGGGGGGTAAACACCTTGTGTGATGGCAAGCGCACTAATAACAAATTCGATCCCGCCGGCAGCACCTAACAGATGGCCGGTCATTGATTTTGTTGAACTTACTTTCAGTCTCCGCACATGATCTTTAAAAACCGTCTTGATTGCCAATGTCTCTATTTTGTCATTGAGTTGTGTAGAAGTGCCATGGGCATTAATATAGTCCACATCCTCAGGGTTAAGCCGGCCATCTTGTAAGGCAAACTTCATCGCACAGGCGGCCCCTTCCCCGGTAGGAGCAGGGGCTGTCATATGATACGCATCGCCGGTAAGGCCAAATCCGACGATCTCCCCGTAGATATGTGCCCGGCGTCTGCGCGCGTGTTCCAGCTCTTCTAGAATAACGATCCCGGATCCCTCACTCATAACAAATCCATCCCGTTCCCTGTCAAACGGACGGGATGCCTTCTGAGGCTCTGCGTTACGGGTAGAGAGAGCCTTCATGGCACAGAATCCACCTATGCCTAATTCAGTAATGCAGCTTTCGGTCCCGCCGGCAACCATAACATCGGCCATGCCGTTACGGATAAATAACAACGCGTCGCCAATCGCATGATTTCCGGTAGCACAGGCGGTAGCGGCACATGAATTGGGCCCCTTGATACCAAGGCGGATCGACACCTGCCCTGGGGCCATATTAACAATAAGCATGGGAATAAGAAAAGGGCTCAATCGCGAAGGGCCCTTTGCCCGCAGGACATCATGCTGTGCCTCGATAATGCCGAGGCTGCCGATACCGGAGCCGATCACCGTCCCGACCCGATAAGGGTCCTCCTCGTCTATATGCAACCCGCTGTCCCTCCAGGCCTCCTCCGCCGCACAGACGGCAAACTGCACAAAACGCTCCATCCGTTTTATGTCTTTCTTCTCAAGAAAAGGCGAAGGGTCAAAATTGCTTACCTCGCCGGCAATCTTCGCATCAAAAGCAGAGCAATCAAAATGGGTAATGGGTCCTATCCCGCTGCGGCCGTGGGTAATCCCTTCCCAAAAGCTTTTTACATCGGCCCCTATAGGAGTGATTGCCCCTAATCCGGTAATAACAACCCGTTTCCTCTCCATGCCGCTTTCCCTTTCTCCTCTTCTCTATTCTATCCTGAAAAATAATTACCCCGACGAACGGTCGGGGTAATGTTATGATAAATAAAAATGGTGCATATGCATGCTAAACTGATATCACTATCTACTCTTTTGAGGTTTTTTCTTCGATATATTTAACAACATCGCCGACAGTCGTCATTTTTTCCGCGTCTTCATCGGGTATCTCAAGGCCAAATTCCTCTTCAAGGGCCATGACCAGCTCAACGGTATCCAAACTGTCAGCTCCTAAATCATCGATGAAGGAAGCTGACTCGGTCACCTCTTCTTCCTTGACGCCCAGTTGCTCTGCAATGATCTTCTTAATCCTGTCTACTGTCGCCATCCCTCTAACCTCCTTTATTTAAAGACTGTTATGAAAAATTACATTGCCATTCCGCCATCCACCCTGATAACCTCGCCGGTAATATACTCAGACGCGTCGCTTGCCAAAAAGAGGACAAGACGGGCAACGTCTGAAGGAGTGCCAAATTTTCTCATCGGGATTGTTCCCAGCATAGCCTGCTGGACCTCATCAGGCAGCCTAGCCGTCATCTCTGTCTGAATAAAACCGGGCGCAACGGCATTAATTCTTATGTTTCGACTCGCCAGTTCCTTGGCGGCTGATTTTGTCAGGCCGATTATCCCCGCCTTACTGGCGGCGTAATTGGCCTGACCTGCATTTCCCATAAGTCCAATGATTGAACTCATGTTGACAATCGAACCGCCCCTCTGGCGCATCATAGGTCTTGTCACCGCCTTTATGCAGTTAAAAACGCCGGTCACATTGACGGAAATGACTTTGTGCCAATCATCAGAGGTCATCTTGAGAATGAGCGCATCCCTTGTAATGCCCGCATTGTTGATTAGTATATCTATTCGACTATATTTGTCAAGGATTTTATCGATGACCTGAGTCACGGTCTCAAAATCACTTACGTCACATTGATAGTAGTCAGGGACACCCCCCGCCTCCTTTTGAAAAGCCGCCTTTTCCTCCTTTTGTAATTCACCGGCAATATCAAGAACGATTGTCTGCGCGCCTTCTTTCATGAATATGACGGCTATCTCTCTCCCAATGCCGCGCGCCCCGCCGGTAATAACACCTACTTTCTCTTTAAGGATCATGACGAAGGCTCCCCTCGCCTTACCTCACTGCTCAATGCGATGCCATCGTCCTTCCCGCATCTCTGAGCGGCTAAAATCTGATTACTGTGTTAACGTCTCAGAAATTGTTCCTTCATCTATCAGCGCCAGAAACATCTGGACCACTATCGGATCAAACTGGGTCCCTGAATGTTTTTTTAGCTCCGAGACGGCGAATGAGAATCCGGGGGCCTTCCGATACGGCCTGTCGCTCGTCATAGCATGAAAGGCATCGGCAACCGCTATAATCCTTGCCTCGATGGGTATCTCATCGCCTTTCAGGCCATCCGGATAGCCGGTACCGTCGTATTTCTCCTGATGATGAAGGGTTACATACGTCACCTTCTTAAACTCCTCGATCGGCTCCAGAATTTTTGCCCCTATCACCGGATGCTGTTTCATAATTTCCCACTCTTCCGGTGTGAGTTTGTCCGGTTTATTTAATATCGACTCCGGTATGCCCTCTTTGCCAATATCGTGAAGATGAAGCCCCATCTCTAAGGTCTCCAAATCCACATCGACATGGGAAGTCGCCTTCAGCCGTCTGCCGAGGGCCATGCCAATCTTTTCCACCGCCTCCTGGTGATTGCCGGTATACGCATCTTTTGCCTCGACAATATTGGCAAGGGTCAAAACCATCTGGCGAATATTCTGTTTGAGCCGTTCATAGGACCTGCGCAACTCCTCGTTCGAGGCCCGCAGTTCCTCATACAGCTGCGCATTCAGTTTGGCCAGTACGGTCCCTTCCAGGTATTCGAGACTAAAGGGTTTGGTCACATAATCACTCGCCCCCAGGCTGCGGGCTTCACAAACTACCTCTTCTTCCTCAACGGCCGTGATCATAATCACCTTGATAGACTCGTCTAATTCCTTGGCGTGACGAAGCACCTCAATGCCCGAGATACCCGGCATCTTTACATCTAGGAATACCAGATGGGGACGTTCCTGTTTTATCTTAAGAACCGCCTCATCGCCGTTATTGGCAATAATAACATCGTAACCCTTCTCTGCAAAAAACGCCCGCAAGAGATTGCAAATGCCTATCTCGTCATCAACGACCAGCAGCTTCGGCATCCGGCGACTCCTTTCTGTGTACTGGTAATTTTACCCTAAAAGTAGTGCCCCGGTCAACTATACTTTCAACATTTATCATCCCCTGATGATCCTGAATAATGCGTTGACAAATAAAAAGGCCTAATCCCGTACCATCGGTTCGCGTCGTATAAAAAGGGTCGTATAACCGAGAGATCTTGTCCTTTGGTATACCCGGTCCAGTATCGGCAACGGACACCTCGACATACCCCCCGCTGATCATAGTGGTAATGGCGAGTGTGCCGACTTGTTTCATGGCCTGAACAGCGTTGAGAATGAGATTTAAAAAAACCTCCTGTATCTGATGATAGCTTCCTAACACTGCCGGGAGATGGGGGTGATACCGTTTGATGATCTGGACATTGTCAATCTTAATCTGATGGCTCGCAGCATCGATCGTACGATCCAGCAGTTCATTCAGTTCAAGCATCTGCTTGCCCTTCTGGGTCGGTTTCGCGTGTTGCAAAATTCTCCGGGTAATGTCGCTGGCACGCTGTACCTCACTGATAATCCCCTGCAGTACGCCCTTCATATTCTCCCGCTCGGTCAAAAGTTCCTGATCGGTATAAAAATGAGGGCTGGTTGTCCTTAGTCTTTCCAAAAAAATCTGTGCCTGTCCGGAAACGATGGTCAGCGGATTGTGTATTTCGTGCGCCATGCCTCCGGCCAGCTGGCCCATAGTGGCAAGCTTTTCTGACTGAAAAAGCTGCGCCTGCGTAACTTGAAGCTCACGATAGAACAGGGCGTTTTCTATCGAAAGGGCGGCCTGGTTTGCCAAAGAGCTAAAAATCTGCACATCCTCCCTCGTGTAGATTTTCTCCGAAAGTTTCGGACCCAATAACAGAAATCCAAATAATGTCTCACCAACAAAACTCGGTACAACAAGTTCGATTTCCAATTCGCGCAATTGGAATTCGACGTCGCTCATGAGGGAATAAAATGCATCTGAGTCGCTGCTGGCACCCTCATGTTCCTGTAATTCAATCTTCAGGTCTTCGTGTAAGATAGGTGCCCGTTTAAAATAGAGGCAGTTCACGACCGGGTCGTCACCCGCAACAAAAAGCGTTTCCGTCTTTTTCCCCTTGCCCCGCCTCACCATCAGCCGATACCCCTCCATCTCTTTATCCAGGAGAAATATCTCTACATGGCGCACTCTCACAGAACGGGAAATCACATAGACAATGAGCTTCAGAAGTCGATCAAGGTCCCTTATGCGGGTCATGCCGCCCGAGGCCGATTTCAAGGTCCGGTGATAACGGCGCTGTTCCTGAAGCATTCTGTTCTCGGCGCGTCTCGTTATCAATAAGCTCGTATAAGGTGCTATAGAGCCAAGTAATATAAAAAGACCGAACGGCAAAAACCACCATGTCTCGCCAAGCAGACTAAATAACTGCGCGTGAAAAAGGAGAGATAAGGTAAGCGGGGCGACCAGTATAATACCATACGATATGACATAGACAAAGAACTTGGCAACAAACACCGAAAGGTCGACCACTCGGTAGCGACTTAAGGCATAAGCGACTAAACTATATGATAGAGGAATCGCGTAGGAACCGATCAGGGTATACGGATACAGCGAAGGCCTAAGAAACGGAAAGAAACGTAACGAGGCACAGGAAAAACCGAACAGGGCACCCCAAAAGACATATTTCAGCTGAAGTCGCCTGTAGCCCCTGTTCGTTCGATAGGCCCCGTACAGCAAGACCGTTCCATAACAGGTAACCGTCACATAAAATAAAAAGAAATAGGGATAGGCAAAACCAGGCCTGGGAAAAAAAATCGACGGGGCCAGCATCCGTAACTCTGATATTAAGTATTTCGTTGGAATAAGGCAGGCAAAGAAAAAAGTCAATATATAAGAAGTGAGGGTAATGTGCCTGATTTTCGCCGTTCTGTCAATAACAGTATAGATAAGGTGGAGAAAAATTGACGGGACAAAGACAATGCCTACATAATAGAACTTAATCCACAAAAATGCCGCCGCGTAGGACTGTGACGAAACAAAAAATAACTCCCCCAACGCCCATATAGCGACTATAAAAGAAAAGATGACGAAAAGAAACCGGAGACGTTCCCGTCGCTCTCTGAGATATATGATAGGCCCTATCGAGAGTGTCAGCAACAATGTAGTAATTAAACTCGGATAAAGGAGTATCTTATAAAATTGTGCCATCGAATCAATAAGGTGAAGTCATGTTTTCTTTTTCGGTCTGCAATACCGGAAGTCTCACAATAAAACTGGTCCCTTCTCCTGAGCGACTTTGAATATCGATCGCGCCTCCATGCTCCTTGATAATGCGGTAGCTGACAAAAAGGCCGAGGCCGCTCCCGTTTATACCCGCAACAAATACAGGATCAAAAATGCGCTTAATAGCCTCGGGAGGTGTACCCGGTCCATTATCGGTAAAGATAATTTCGACAATGTCGTCCCTGAGCCGGCTTGAGATAGTCAGTGAGCCCTTCCTGTCCTCGAGCTCCTGGGCCGCGTTCAGCAGAATATTGATAAAAACCTCCTGCAGCTGATTCATGCTGCCCTTTATCATCGGCACATTCCTGTCAAGCTCCTTGGTCACGCATATATCCGACAGTACAATCTGGTGCGCGATCAAGGCAAATGCTTCTTCTATAGCCTGATTCACATCCAGTGCCTCATAGCTGCCCTTTGCCGGACGGGAATGCTTGAGGATACGCCGTGTAATATCGCTGGTCCGACCCACCTCTTTGATAATCGTTGAAAACGTGTTCATTGCCTTCTTTCTATCAGAAAACAGTTCTTCCTTGGACGTCTCCGGCGAAACGTCCCTATTCAACCTATTAAGCAAAAGCTGTGCCTCGCCCGAAATGACCGTTAACGGATTGTGGATCTCGTGTGCTATCCCGGTTGCAAGCTGCCCCATAGTAGCCAGCTTCTCCGATTGGAACAGGCGCGCCTGCGTCTGACGAACCTCCTCGTAAAACAAGGCGTTCTCTATCGCAAGGCTCATTTCATTGGCCAATATGGCGAAAACATCCGTGTCGTCCTGCGAATAAAATCTGCCGTTTAGTTTCTGACCGAGTACAACAAAACCAATTATTTTGTTCTCGATAAAATTCGGGGCAATTAATGCGGCTTTAAGTCTCTGCATCATGTTCTCGATCCGCAACAACGCGCTTTTTTCATAAACATCCTTCTTATGCGCCAGCCTCTCTGACTCCAGGCCGAACTGTATCTCTTCATAGCCGATAATTTCCTTATGCTGCTGAAGAAACCCGATCAGGGGATCCTCTCCGCTTATCTTTAGTTTTTCTACCGGGGTATCCTTCCCGCGCCAGTACCGCGGGAGGAATACATTTTTCTCTTTGTCAATAAGATACACAGTAGCCTGAGAGATGCGTACCGTCTTGGTCAGAATATGGACAATAAGATTGAGCAGCCTGTTTAAATCCCTGATACGCAACATACCCCTTGAGGCACTCAGCAGAATTCTCCGGTATCGCCGCTCCTCCTGCAGTATGCGCCCCTCTGCCTTCCGTGTCAGATAAATGCTTATATACGGGGCAAGGGCTGCCAGTAATAAAAAAATGCCCGCAGGTCCAACCCACCAGCTATCTTCAAATGCCTCATAGAGGGCAGGGCGAATAAGAGAGGTAATTAAAAAAGAGAGGGAGAAGACCAATCCGTAAATGAAGACAAAAATACTGGATCTCGTCAAAGCTATTCTGATATCCAGCAGTTGATATTTGGCAATGGCATACGTAACGATAGCGATATACAGACTGACCAGAATGTTACCAACAGGCAAAATAGGGATGTTGTACCACAGCGGGTAATTAGTCGCCCCTCCCAACCAGCCAACCGCTGTTGCCACCAGAACATATTTTAATTGATTTTTAGTAAAACCGGCTGCCTGTGAATACTGTTTGATAATAACCCATACCCCTATAATAACGTAGCTTGCCCAAATCGGAAGAAAGATATGATATAACGTTCCGGGGTTTGGCCAAAAAGGGAAAATTAATTTGGGGGAGACGCCTGTAATAAAGAAAGGGGTGAAATCCGAGAGTAAAAAAATGCAACCAAATATGTAGCCAGACCTTACTAATTTCCGTTGCTTCCTGTGCTGTCCAAGCAGTGCCAAAATATGGTGCAAATAAAAGATAGGGATAAAAATAGCGCCTGCCATCAGCCCTCGTGTACAAAAAAGTGCCGTATCGGCATTATCGGCGATTTGCCATGCATAATAAAAAAAACTCCATACAGCTATGCTGAAACAGAAAAGAACATAAATAACGTACTGTGCCCTCTTTCTGTTTTTTATAAAAACAAAAATGCCCATAACGGTACTCGTTATACCATTGACGAGGGCACTAAAAGCATAGAAGTTCATAAGGCGGGATCCTAACGTTTTTTTGAGGCGACTGCCACATTAACCTGATTGCCCAATGATCTAAAAATTTTTACCTTTTCCCCTCCTGCAATAACAAGAAGCATTTTGAGCTCTTTTTCGGTATAAAAGTGATAGTGTCCTGCGTTACCCTTTTGTTTAATTTTACCAGCGTTGCTCAATAACTTTCGTGCTTCTATAATTTCAGTTTCTGTATTAGCAGCAGATACAAAGTTTCTGTATATCTGCGAAAGATCGGCAAAAGGTTTTAGAGAGCTTACGACTATAGTACCCCCACGCTTTAAGACCCTCATTAACTCCTGCATGGTTACCATCGGATTATCGAGATAAGAGATAAGCAGGCTGCAACAGATTTTGTCAAAATAACTATCCTCGAATGGAAGATCGTTGTTTAAATCATAATTTTCATAAAAGCAGGGGAAGAAACTTTTGATTTTATGGGGGGCCTTTCTCTTTGTTAAAAACCGTATTTTCATATCTTCATGATCTTTCTGTGCTGCCTTTAATGCGGCATCAACAAAATCGACCCCGTAATAGCGGGAATGTGAATGCGTATTGGGAAATGCTGTCAAGTTTTTGTGTTCCAGCTCTGTGAATACAGTGTTCAGCAGCCAGGCACCAAAGTAACCCACTCCACAACCGGCATCCAGGATATACGATCCATCTTTAGGTTTTTCAAGCAACTCGGTTAAAAGGTTTAGATAGGAACGGTAATCCGGAGATTTATTAATAATAGTGAAACTGGTCAGATATTCGCTCCAAAATTCCTTTTCTTGTTTGATGGTAACTATCTCTGATAATCTTGCCCTTTCTTTCTCTATCCGGTTTTGCAGGGCAATCTCCCTTAGATTTGGTTCCACCACATCTTCATGCTTCATCTTCTTCCTTAAGAGATAGTTTGCGCTGCTGCACACCACCTGTTTTTGTGCTGTTCGAGCAGCCTTGGGATTTTCGAATACCTGATGTAAGGCTCCCGCTATGACATGAAGTTCCTTTTTTTGGGTTTTAACTTTTTCAATAACGAGTTTCACGTCTTCTAACTTGACCCAAACGTCATTTTCTGCTACTAAAAAGACTATCGGGATACGAAGATTTTTTACATCATCGAGGGTGGTTGTTAAATTATGAAAATTGTCACTAATAGCAGTTTCAAGAAAGTTGCCGCTTACCTCAAAACCCAATACATCTGTTACAGGCCACCTTTTCCCCGCGAGCGTGGTGCCGATCATGTCTTCTCTATATACAGCTGCTAATGTGTGTTGCAAATCGACCACCCCTACAATACCAAGGAGAAAATGTATTTTTTGATTTTCTTTAGCAGCCTTTATAGCGACACGCTTTGCTAAACTGCTTGCTACCATTCCAATGTGCTTGGGCCCAAAAGTTTTTTTGACATAATCAATAGTTGCCAGTATATCTTCTTTCATTTTGCGCATGGTTGCATTAACCATGTCGCCTTCGCTTTCACCAACATGGTCGGTGGCATCATACCGTATGACATTAAATCCGTTTTTGGCAAGATAGTAGGCCGTCGAGAGGGCATCGCGTTTTGTCTCCCCGTATCCTGGCGGCATTATAATAAAAGGGTTTTTAAGGGCGGTCCCTTTCATGTGATCGAAGTATCCGACAATCTTCTGTTTATATTTGTTGCGATATATTATAGGCTCGCTGATTATCGCATTTCTTTTCTCGACCGAGGAGCCCTTGATTAACCGGCGTCGTATAGAACGAAGCATGCTCCTAAGCACGGCTTCTGTTTTTCTGGCAATAAACAACTCGGTATAAGGAAGAAAAATATGTTTTCCCCATTCCAAAGTAACCGCAAGTTTTATAATACTTCCTTTCCCGTCGCCGAGCACCTCCCACATTCCTTCATATCGGTCAAAATCGCCGGCAAGGGCCTTAAAACATATTTTGTGATTTTTGTCGTCACACTGACTTTGTTGCCGCCATTTGATTAATGTGCCGTTTACGTTGATCTCCCAGTCAGCAATGATGTCAGCTTTCGATTTTTGTACCGTACGTATACTCTCGACACCGAGCATAAAAGTAGGGTATTGTTCGAATTTCTTAAGAAGTTTATACACCGAGGTCTTCGGAGTCTCGAGGAAGATAGAGGTTTTTATAAACATGGGGTCCTTTCGACGAATGCGCGCCCTTCTGACTAACGCCTGAGGACATCTTTAAGCCAATTGCAGAAAAAGGGCGCTCATCTATTGGCTATTTGTGCACCGGATTGTTTCTTAACAAGATAACCCTATTTCCGATAGCTGCCTTCCGAAAAATCTTTATACTGGCTTTCCAACCATTTATCGATATCTCTCTTTTGAAACCGCCAATGCCTGCCAACCTTCGCCCCCGGGATATCCCCGTTTTGGGCAAGATAATAAAGCGTGGCCTTGGGTATCTTAAGATACTCGTGGAGCTCAGTGATAGTTAGAATCTCGTCTGTCTGCATAGCTGTTGCCCATGAATATCACAGTTATTGCTAAAAAGTGCTTATTATTATAAAACTTTATCATTAAATGTCAATAGCAAAAAAGTGCTAACGCTTTTGCGCTTTTTTACATATATTTACCTATTTTTAAGAAAGAATCATCACGGGAAGAAAATCAGGGGAGATGGGCAAGGGTTATATTTTATGATGTTGTTCGCTATCGTAGCACAGATCGCACAGGTAGAGTTCAGGATCCATATCTTGTATGGTAACACCCTCCTGGTAAAGCGCCTTTGCGCCGTGTCGTTCCAGCCACAGCCGGGAAAGCCAAAGTGTATCTGTTTCTGCGCCGCATCGTTGACACTTCATGAAGCCCCCTTCTCTTTTTTGTGCCTAGCGATAGCAACGCCACCGCCTGATGGGGGCTGAGATTGATTGCGCGTGGAGCGTTGATTTACCGCATAGAGAAGAGCAGAAATCCGTGCGGCCAACTTGGTACTTTGCTCGGATAACAGGGTTAGGTTGGGGGGAGAGGTTCCTTCAATGAGCTCACAAGTCTTTATAATAGTGATAGTTTTGTATAATGCTTCGCGCGCACGCGAAAGACGCTCAGAAAATTCATGTGATGAATACGCCCCTTTTCCCTGGGCAACATAGAGCGGCACCTCAAGGCTAGCTTTCCTGAGTTCATCAATATAAAAAGGGGTCGTTACCCGCTTTAAACTCAGTGTATAGTCAAATACCTCCTTGGTATACGCCAGGGCCTCGGTCCAGACATTGAGCTTCTCAAGTACTGAAAGAGTCATCGGTTATAAGAAAGTAACGGAGGGGTCAAACAGGCCCGAAGTTATGCAGCCTTCCTTTAGATTGCCTTTTCTAGCCCCTACTCATTTAACCCCTCCACTGAAAACTATACACGATAATTGTGTATTTGTCAATGTTTTATTGATAAAAATTCAAATATTATTGGGGGAACTTCAACCCGCTTTGATTTTTACGCAACCTGTGATATGCTAATGGGGGGTAGGTTGTCACCCTGGCTAATCTTCAGCCTATATCTAAGGAGGGGGTATGATGCGAATAGGAAACAGATTAAGAGATATCAGAAAATCGAAGCATATTACCCTTGTGGAACTGGCAAAAAAGTCCGGGATAGACCAGGCAACACTCAGTCGAATCGAAACAGGTAAAATGACCGGCACCCTCCAATCGCACATGACTCTGTGCGGTGCCCTGGGAATTACCCTGTCCGATCTCTATAAAGATATCTCGAATACAGTACAGGCGATTGAACACCAATCGGCCTTTGTCCGCGAAATAGACGTGGCTAAAAATGAACACGCCTCTATAAAACCCCTGACTAAAAACAGCCTGCAGAAAACCATGATGGCATACCTGCTCTTTATCGAACCTCAGGGAAAATATCGGGAAAAGAAAAAATCGGCACATACAGAAAAATTTATGTATATGCTGGAGGGTGCCGTCGAGATGGATGTGGAAGGAGAAAAATATACACTCAAGAAAGGCGAATCATTATACTGCAATGCCTCATTATCCCACGAAATAAAAAACCTGAAAAATGCAACCGCAAAGTGTCTTTGTGTCCTCTCTCCTCCGGCACTCTGAGAAGATCTTTCGTGCTATCGGACGAAGACCGCCCACTAGCAGTGAGCAGTATCCTCCTCTTCGCCATAGGCCTTGACCAGATTTCTGCCCGCCGCCTTAGCCTGATAGAGCGCCCGATCGGCTTCATTAATTAATCTGCTCTCCGTATAGGTAGAATCCATGCCCCCACCATACGAAGAAATGCCGATAGAGATCGTGACCCACATTTTTTTCTGCGGATCCAGGAATGTTACTTCTACGGCCCGGCGGAGCCGCTCCGCCAAAACATGCGCACCCTTCTGATCCGTTTCAGGCAAGAGGACCGCAAACTCTTCTCCCCCATACCGTGCAGCAATATCGACCTTACGCGTCCCGGTCTTTATGATCCATCCAATTTTACGTAGGAGGTCGTCGCCTTTCTGGTGACCAAAGGTATCGTTGAAATCCTTAAAATGATCGATATCGATCATCAGAAAGCCCAGCGGATGCCCGTATCGTTTGCTCCTCTCCATTTCCTCGGAGATTCTCATATGAAAATACCGGCGATTGTAGAGCTCTGTCAGGCCGTCGGTAATCGCCTCCATATAGAGTTGATCGATGATTGTCTGAGAAGTCTGGCGGTATCGAAGGAGATAGAGAAGGATAAAGAAAAGGGATAAAATGACAAATATATCTAATCCGATTAAAAATGATATCATGTGATGCCTTCGACCGTACGAAGAAGCCTATGTTAACCTGCCGTCACCTCGTGTAAAAGAGAATCGATATCTTTCAGGCTCTCTATAGTATATACAGTCAGGGCCGGGTCAATCTTGCGCAGGAGACCCTTCAGGACGCGTCCGGGGCCGATTTCGATAAAGGTGTCTACCCCCCGGCTTTTCATCTGAAGTACGGAATCCATCCATCTGACCGGAACCTTCATTTGCTGTGCGAGATTATCTCTGATTTTTCCCGGATCCACTGTATAGGCAGCATCGACATTGCTGATGACTGGAATCCTCGGCCGGCAAAATGCTTCTTTTCGTAACACCTCCGCGAAACGACTGCTTGCTTCATCCATCAGGGATGTATGAAAGGCTCCCGAGACCTTCAGCCGTATGACGCGGCGGGCCCCTTCGCGAAGACAACGTTCCTCTGCCTGTGCGACTGAGGCGGGCTCACCGGAAATAACTGTCTGGTGCGGTGTATTCAGATTGGCAACAAAACACCCTGCCTCACCGCAAATAGCCTGTATCTTTTCAAGATTCAGACCTATCACCGAACTCATCGTCCCGGCCCTTCCCTGCGCCGCTTCATCCATGAATTCGGCACGCTTCCTGATGCAGTATACGCCCTGATCAACACTTAACGCCCCCGCAGCAACTAAAGCAGCCATCTCGCCGACACTGAGACCGCATGAGACGACCGGCTCAAAAAGTGTATTCTTCTCTTCAAAGATCTTAAGGAGTGCGATACTCATCAAAAAAATAGCCGGCTGCGTATTAATCGTCTTGGTCAATTCGTCTTCCGGTCCTTCAAATAAAATGCTGAGAAACTCCTCCCCATAGAGCCTTGACGTCTTATCAAAAATCTCTTTTCCGAGACTGGACTCATCATAAATCTCCCTGCCCATACCTACAAATTGCGTTCCTTGACCGGGAAATAAATAGGCGGCTTTTCTCATTATCTGCTCCACTCAAGCACCATCGAGCTCCACACCAAGCCGCTACCGAACGCGACCAACAGCACTCTGTCCCCTTTCCGAATGCGGCCTTTCTTGACCGCCTCCGTCAGGGCGACAACCGTTGAGGCGCTCGACATATTGCCATACTTATTCACATTCATATACACCTTTTTTAAATCGATGCCCAGTCGTGAGGCAGTGGCATTGATAATGCGGTAATTTGCCTGGTGGGGAATGACACAATCGATATCCCGACATTCTATTCCTGCTAATGCAACCGCCTTATTCCCGGCCTCGGCCATCATCTTGACCGCCAGCTTGAATACCTCGTTTCCGCGCATCTTAATATAGTGTAACCGTTCGTCGACGGTCAGGTGGGAGGCAGGCATTCGAGACCCTCCCGCCGGTATCTCAAGGAGATCCTTCCAGGTGCCGTCCGATGCCATATAACTCGAAAGGATGCCCCCCGTGCGCACCTTCCCTACAACACAGGCACCCGCCCCGTCTCCGAATAAAACACAGGTATTTCTGTCGGTCCAGTCGACAACCTTGGAAAGGACCTCAGCGGCCACCACCAGTACCCTCTGGTAGGTGCCGGCCAGTACATAGTGATAGGCGGTATTCAGTGCAAAAATAAAACCGCAACACGCCGCGGCTATATCAAAGGCCGCCGCACCCTTTGCCCGTAATTTCTGCTGTATAATGCAGGCGGTTGAGGGAAAAAACATATCTTGGGTAGTGGTGGCAACGATGATTAAATCGATCTCCCGTGCGGTAATGCCGGCATCGCGTAATGCCTTTTTTGCGGCCCGGTACCCAAGGAGGCTGGTGGAAACATCCGGTTCGGCGATCCTGCGTTGTTTAATGCCTGTCCTGGTGGTAATCCATTCGTTGGATGTATCAACCATTTTTTCAAGGTCGCTGTTCCTTAAGATCTTCGGTGGCACATAATATCCCATGCCAAGAATTCCCACCTTCGATCCCTGTGTTAAGCTGCGTCTCGCCAATGGTGTTTTCCTCCTCTAGGACCACGTTTCACACATAGTATACACCCAAAACCTATCTCATAAATAGTTTCGTTATGAGATAGGTTCTAATGCCTGTGTAAGGCCTCAAGAATATGCGTATTCACTCCCCTGTTAATAAAATATCCGGCAAGCCGTATCGCATTTTTAATAGCCTTGCCAGACGAGGAGCCGTGACAGATAATACATGTTCCGTCAATACCTAAAAGAGGCGCCCCGCCATACTCCGCATAATCCATCTTTTCCCTTAATGCGCGAAAGGCTGAAAAACTTAAGAGTGCCCCAAGCCTGTTCAGAAGCCCCTTAGACAACTCTGTCTTTAAAAATAGCCCCATTGTCTCTGCAAGGCTCTCTGAGACCTTAAGTGCGACATTCCCCGCGAAACCATCACATACGATAACCTCGCACTCGCCGCGAAAAAGGTCATGTCCTTCCACATTGCCTACAAACTTAACCGCCGCGTCCTCCAGCAGCTTGTATGTCTCTTTAATAAAATCGGTCCCCTTAGCGTCCTCCTCCCCCACATTCAACAGACCTACCTTAGGATTCTCGCATCCCAATATGTAGCGATAAAATGCGTCCCCCATGATACCGTACTGACAGAGATGAGATGGCTTTGCATCGATATTTGCCCCCGCATCGATTAAAAGTGTCATGCCCTTCAGGGTCGGAAAAAGAACCCCGATACCTGCGCGCTCAATACCGGGCAAAAGCCGCAGGTATAGCGTCGCCGCACAGACGAACGCGCCGGTATTGCCTGCGCTCACTACGGCCTCAACCTTCTTCTCTTGTGCAAGCCTCACCGCCACGTTGATAGAGGCGTTTCGTTTCTTTCGTATACTCAAGGCCGGGGATTCATTCATCCCTATCGACTCCGGGGCATGGTAAACAGAGATCGTCTTCGGAACCCCCTTGTGCCGGGAAAGATGTTCTTCTAAACTATCCTGAGCCCCTACAAGCACGATCTCGTAGGGTAATTCATGCGCCGCCGCAATTGCCCCCTCGACCACCACGGCAGGGGCATGATCGCCCCCCATGGCATCAACCGCTATCTTCATTATGGTTTTCCCTTCTCACCTTTCTTCTGTTTGTCTACCCGGATTACCTGTCTCCCTTTGTATTGGCCGCAGTGAGGACACACCCGGTGAGGCAATGCGGGAAGCTTGCAGCTGGGGCAGAGAGAAAGGCTCGGCTTATTGACCTTGACATGGGTTCTTCTTTTCGCCTGCCTGGTGCTTGAATGTCGTCGTTTCGGTAATGGCATACACCTATTCCTCCGTTTCAGATTGTATTCGTTGTCCTGTCACAGTATCATGCCTGTGACGGGTTATGCTCACATGTCCCTGTATTGAGATTCTGGCCGCACGTTGCACATAACCCCTTACAGTCCGATGCGCATAACGGCTTGAGCGGATACTCCATAAAAATTTCGTTTCTGATATCATTGGTGATATCAAGAAAATGCTCCGATACATGCGCATAAAATAGATCTATCGTCTTATTCATCTCCTGCGTATAATTCTCTAAACAGCGCGAACACGTTAACGTTGTCGCATACGACATGGTAACCCTGACGGAAATGTCCCTGTTATTCTTTGCCACCTGTATGTGTGCGGCTACAGGGCCTTCATAGCGCAGATACTCTATGTTCAGCTCCAACAGATCAGGATCATACGTCGTATCAATGGTTAAACCCTCGGCAGGTATGGCAGTAAGGTCGATTCTCACGAAAATATACCCCTTTTATCGCCTGTGCAGTTTTCTCTGCAGCCTCTCTTCGACAAATGCAGGTATAAAACTCACCAGGCCAGTTGCCCCCAGTCCGGCTGCTTCTTTGATGAGTTTTGAGGAGAGAAATGAATACTGTTCGGAAGGCATCATGAAAATGGTCTCGATAGTATCGTCGAGCCTTCTGTTTGTGAGCGCCATTTGAAATTCGTATTCAAAATCAGAGATCATCCGCAATCCCCGAATCATCACGTTTATTTTTTTAGTCCGTACAAAATCGACCACCAGGCCATAAAACGGTTCGACAGAAACACCGGCTATGCCCTCGGTCGCCTCGCGCAGCATCGCGATACGCTCTTCCAGGGTAAAAAGCGTGGCCTTCTCGGCATTTTCGGCACACGCTACAATGACCTCATCAAACAGCAGGTGCGCCCTTTTGATAATATCGATGTGTCCGTAGGTCACCGGGTCAAAGGTTCCGGGATATACCGCCCGTGATGTTTGAGATGCCCTCTCCATGCACAACCCCTGTGTTATTCCTGGGTAATAGTACTATATCGATAAAAAGGAAACAGCGGTATCACCGTACCTTTGCGTTCTAATTAATTGAAAATTAGCGAGTTGCGTCAAAGGATGTTTGTGGGGGTGTTCGACAATCACTAGTGCATTGGGGTTGAGTATAGCACAGTCGCCTATATATGGCAAACACTTTTTGTATACATCAGTTACGTACGGCGGATCGATAAAAAGAAGGTCGAATCTGGCCCCTTGACTGCCCAGTCTTTGAATAGCCTGTGCCGCATCTGCACAGACGACGCTGACGCGGTCGCCAAGAGAAACATCAAGTGTGCGCGCATTGAGGGTAATAACCCGCGCACACTGCCTGCTTTTATCGACAAAGACCACCCGTTTCGCACCCCGAGACAGTGCCTCAAAGCCAACCGCACCGCTTCCGGCGCACAGTTCTAAAAGTGCCGCATCACCCACCCGATTCCCCAGGATGTCGAAGATAGCCGAACGCACCCGTTCAGCAGTCGGCCGTATACCGGGAGGAACCTTAATCTGTCTCCCCTTATAGATCCCTGAGCTGATTCTCATCTTGTGCTAACTCACCCTCACCAGGTCTGTGCGCACCCCCTGAAACCGTTTGAGGAGCTCTTCTCTCAAAGGTCCGTGCTCTTTTGCCTGCAGTAATCTGTCGCGGTGTATGAGTTCAAATGCCTCCTCTCGCGCACGTTCCAAGAGAGGGGCATCCCGTATAATATTTGCTATTCTGAGCTCGGGTAACCCATGTTGCCTGACGCCAAAAAACTCGCCCGGACCGCGCAGCCGCAGATCCTCCTCGGCTATCTTAAATCCATCGGTTGTTTCGGTCATTACCTGTAACCGCGCCGTGGCGACGTCGCTTGTATCGTCGGAGATAAGAAAACAGTATGAGGTGGCTGTGCCCCGCCCCACCCTTCCCCGGAGCTGGTGAAGCTGTGAGAGGCCAAAGCGATGGGCATTCTCTATCACAATGACAGTCGCATTGGGGATATCAATCCCCACCTCGATAACTACCGTAGACACTAATACATCAATCTCGCCCTGTTTAAATGCCCTCATGACGTACTCTTTTTCATCGGAGGACATCCTACCATGAAGAAGACCGACAACAAAATCGGCCAATACCTCATTCTTCAACACCTCATACATGGCCGTCGCCGCCTTTACGTCCAGCTTCTCAGACTCCTCGACTAGGGGATAGACGATATAGGCCTGCCGTTTCTCGCGTAACTGGGCCTCCACCAACTCGTACACCCGGCGATGTTCATCTTCCTTAAACCACCTGGTCACAATACTTCCCCTACCCGGCGGCAATTCACGGAGTGTAGAGATATTCAGATCCCCGTATACCGTTAAGGCCAGCGTCCGGGGAATCGGCGTGGCGGTCATAATAAGGACGTCTGGATGAAGCCCCTTCTCCTGCAACTGGGCCCGCTGCATAACGCCAAACTTATGTTGCTCGTCAATGATAACCAGCCCGAGATTGCGGAATTCGACACCCTCTTGAATCAAGGCGTGGGTGCCGATGATAATATCTGCCTTACCTGTCCTTGCCTTCTCGTACAAAAACTCCCTGTCTTTTTCAAGGGTCGCGCTTGTCATAAGGCATATTCGGATGCCAAGGTCCTCAAAAAGCTCCCGCAAGGTAAAATAGTGCTGCTCGGCGAGAATCTCGGTCGGCGCCATACATGCCACCTGATACCCGCCCTGAATAGCCACGGTCATGGCGCAGGCCGCCACAACGGTCTTTCCGCTGCCGACATCCCCCTGCAGCAGACGATTCATGCGCTGGGGGCTCACCAGATCATGGGTAATATCGTCGATTGCCCTTTGCTGATCACCCGTCAGCGTAAACGGCAGGGTTGAACGGAAACACGAATAGAGAGGGCCGTCGCATGTGTGCTGGATGCCCCCCGTATCCTGTTCTACCTGAGACTTTTTGATCGCAATCCCAAGTTGCAGCAGAAAGAATTCATCAAACACCAGCCGCCTCTGGGCCTCGGCCTGCCCTTCGGATGACCGGGGAAAATGCATTTGTTCAATGGCCTCTGAAAGCGGCATAAGTCTGTGCTTCTCTTTGACGGAGGCGGGAAGAAAATCGCATACCGCGTGACAGTACTGATCGATCGCCCGTTTTGCGATTGTCCTTATGTACCGCTGCCTCAACTCCTGAGTCAGCGGATAAATGGGAACAATCCTTCCGGTATGAACGGTTGCATCCTCTGTGGAATCAGCGGCAAGAATTTCATAGTCCGGGGAAACGATCTGGGGACGCCCGAAATACATCTCTATCTTCCCGTAAAAAATCACCTCCTGACCTTCTTTAAAATAGTCTTTCATATACGGCTGATTAAACCAGGTTACCTGGATGACTCCGCTCTGGTCACCGACAACCAGCTGAAAAATACCTTTCCCCTTCTTAGACGCCCTCATAGACTTGGTAAGAACCGTCGCCCTAACGGTCTCTGTGCTGCCGACGGCAAGCTCCGAGATCTTCTTGAGACTGCTCCGATCCTCGTATCTCCTTGGAATATAATAGAAAAGATCCTTGATGGAGTGGATATCGAGAGAGGAAAAAAGCTTGGCCCGGGCAGGGCCAACGCCCTTGATATAACGGATAGGACTTTCGAGCGGTGATGTTCTATTTTTTTTAACTTGCATTTTGCAGGTCTTTTTGTTACTATTCATAAACGCCTCACAAGGCCGGTACAATATACGGGATGAGCGGTGTGAGAACGGTAACATCCTGGTCTCAAATAAGTTCCGATAACCAATCAAACAGATCTATCATACAAGGAGTCGACAGGCATGTCAAGAACGTGTGACGTATGCGGTAAAGGGCCGAGTGCAGGAAGCAATATTTCGCAAAGAGGTCTGGCAAAGAAAAAAGGTGGTGTAGGAAGACGGACCACCCGGGTCACTAAAAGAAGATTCCTGCCAAACCTCCAGTCGGTCAGGGCGGTGATTAACGGTCAGACTAAAAAGATAAAAATTTGCACCGGATGCCTCAAGGGTGGAAAGGTGCAAAAGGCGGGTTAAGGGGTCGGGCGGCTGCCCGCATGTCTTTCAGTTTCACCGTAATGGACGTGGTCCCTCCCCACTCATTGAGGGACGGATATCCTAATATATCAAAGTGCCCGGCGCCATCAAAATCAAACGCCCGCACTACCTCACCGGAAAAATCAAGGGCCTCCACGTAGTGTCTACCGTCCGTAACCCACAAGGCAACTCCATTGGCTCCCAGCGAACGGGTCGGACGTTTTAATGAAAGACGCGGGATAAGGAAAAGCGGTTGCGGGTTCTGGACGCCGAAGGGGCTCAATTTTTCACACTCCATGATAAGATCCGTTGTGACATCGCTCAATGAGACTACAAGGTCTACATCGATCTTCGGCACAAGGTCATCAACGGTGATCATCTCTGTGGCAACCCGGTTAATGGCCTGTCGAAACTCCCGCAAATTTTCCTTGGCGATTGTCAATCCCACCGCGTGTTTATGCCCCCCGTACTCCACCAAATGCTCCGAACACCTCTCGAGTGCCTCAAAAAGATGGAAGTTCGGTATCGACCGGCCCGACCCCTTGCCACTCTGACCCTGGGTAGAGACAATAATGGTAGGCCTGAAAAACCGTTCTGCGATCCGGGAGGCAACGATGCCGATAACCCCGGGATGCCAGCCTTCATCGTAAATAACTATTACCTTCTCGTGCTTAAAGTTTGTCTTGTCCTCTATCTGTGTAAGGGCCTCTTTTAAAATACGATTCCCCACCTGCTGCCGGGAGCGGTTAATCCGGTCGAGCTTTGTCGACAAACGGGCCGCCTCGTCGGGATTGTCTGTCAAAAGCAGACGGCACGATTCATCGGCAGAACCAATCCTCCCTGAGGCGTTGATCCGGGGCCCCAGTATAAAACCGATGTGCGTCGTCGTAATCCGTTTTGAGGCGATCCCCCCCACCCGGGCAAGCGCCCGGATGCCGGTGCGGGGGGCACTGTTGATAACCTTTAACCCTTCGCTGACCAGGATTCTATTCTCGCCCACCAAAGGCACAACATCACAGACCGTCCCCAATGCCACTAAATCCAAAAACTCTCTCAGGAGTTCCGCGTCCTCATCAAAAAAGGCCTGTATCAGCTTAAACGCAACGCCGACACCCGCAAGATCCCTGAAGGGATATGATGAGTCTTTTCTCCATGGATCGACGACCGCGTCGGCCAATGGCAACGTTTCAGCAGGGCGGTGATGATCGGTAATAATTACCTTAATCCCTGCCTCCTTCAGCTGGGCCACTTCCCGATGGGAGGTAATGCCGCAGTCAACGCTGATAAAAAGCCGGGCATTATGCTGGCGCGCCACGGCAACGCAGTCCTCGTTCAAACCGTAGCCGTCCTCGACGCGCCTGGGTATATGAAAACTGACGCGTGCGCCGGCACGGTTGAGACCAGTAATGAGCAGGGCGCAACTCGAAACGCCATCTACATCATAATCACCCCATACCAGAACATTCTCCCTGCGGCTGATTGCCGCCTGTATGAGTTCACAGGCCTGATCAATATCGTTCAGAAGGTGCGGATTGTGTAAATGAGAGAGAGAGGGCGATAAGAACTGTTCTGCCTCGATAACATCGCCGATCCCCCGATTGATCAGAAGCTGCCCCAGAATATCAGAAACACCCAGGGTATGAGCAATGGTATGAGCTAAGGGAGAGCTATCTTCTTTAACGTTCCATATCTTTTTCATCGCATGCCGGATTAAAGTATCGCCCTTTGCCTCCTAAAAAGGGGTACGTCGCCCCACACTGCGTCGTTATCGTTTCTTCTTTGAGTTAACCACACCGCCGGACCAATCGATGACTAAGGGGCAGGCTACAAAAATAGTCGAATAAGTTCCGGAGATAATACCCACAAGCAGCACAAATGCAAAATCGTTGATAACGGCCCCGCCCAGCACAAACAGTGCTAGCACAACAAAGAGGGTCGTAAGAGAAGTGAGGAATGTCCTTGAGAGAGTCTGGTTCATGCTCACATTCATAACCTCGGCCAGCGAGCTCTTCTTGAGGGACTTGAGATTTTCCCTGACCCTATCAAATATAACGATCGTATCATTAATCGAGTAACCGATAATGGTCAGAATAGCCGCAATCACCGTAACCGATATTTCGCGAGAAGTAAGACTTATGGCCGCGATGCTCACTAAGGCGTCGTGTGCCAAGGCGACGATAGCGGCTATTGAGTATTTAAATTGAAACCGGATAGTAACATACAGGCATATGCCAATAAGAGAGTACAAGACTGCCATAAGGGCCTTTTTTCTCAGGTCAGCCCCGACCGAAGGACCGACCTCCTCCATTCTTAACAGTTCAAACGGATTGTGAGAAAAATCCTTGCGTATATGATCAAGCACCGTTTCGCCTGCCTGGCTGTACACCCTGATTAAAAACTCCCGGTCCTCCTTGCCTATCCGTTGAATATACACCTTGCTCATTCCTATCTTGCTCAGACTCACCCGAAGTTCTTCCGCCGTCATCGGTTTCTCGAACAGTATCTGCTGCATGGTCCCGCCGGAAAAATCGACGCCGTAGTTCGCCTCGCCTCTTTTATAAAATGAGATAAGGCCCGCTGCGATGACTAATAAAGAGAGGACGTACGCAATGTGTCGCTTTGCTATAAAGTCTATCTTCTGTGCCTTAAAAAACTGCAGCATCATCGTCTGTTTAAGCCATCCAGCGAGAATCATCCATTCAAATATGAGGCGCGTGACAAAAATGGCGGAAAACATGCTCGAGAGAATACCCATAATCAACGTTATAGCAAAACCCCGGACGGGTCCTGTGCCAAAGTAAAACAGTACGACTCCCGTGATCAACGTTGTCAAATTTGAATCCAGAATGGTGAGCATTGCCCTCTGGTATCCATTTTTTAATGCCGTCACCAAACTCCTGCCTAAGGTAATCTCCTCCCTGATTCTCTCAAAAATCAATACGTTCGCATCTACCGCCATACCGACGGTAAGGACGATACCCGCGATGCCCGGTAAGGTAAGGGTGAAACCGAAAAAGGCCAGGGCGCCCATAATCAGGACAAGGTTAAGGAGAAGGGCGATAACGGCAACAACGCCCCATATAAGATAGTAGCCGATCATGAAGGCCACCACGCACACCCCGCCTACCTTAAGCGAAAAGATACCGCGATCGATCGAATCCCTTCCCAAGAGCGCACCCACGGTCCGTTCTTCCTCCAGTATAACCGGGGCAGGCAGGGCACCGGCCCGCAATATCGTAGCCAGGTCGTTTGCCTCCTCCACGGTAAAACGGCCGGAAATCTGTGCGCGCCCTGAGGGGATCTTCTCCTGTATCACCGGTGCCGACTGGACCTTCCCGTCAAGGACTATAGCAAGCCGTCTTCCGACGCTCTCGCCGGTTATCCGAGAGAAGATTCTCCCTCCTTTAGTATTAAATTCGAGCGATACGTACGGTTCATTAAACCGGGACTGATTAAAACTGACATCAGCCGTCACCAGGGTATCGCCGGTCAAAACCGCTGTCTTTTCAAGAAGGAGCGGCTGCTCATCAAGCTCTTTCAGCTCATACCCCGCCGGCACGCTGCCCGCCAGGGCGCGCGAGATGAGCTTGTTGTCATCCGCCACCAGCTTAAATTCGAGATGCGCCGTCTGCTTAACGATATTAATTGCGCGCTCGCGATCCGTTACGCCGGGGAGCTGGATAATAATCTTATCCCTCCCCTGGAGTTGGATAGAAGGCTCCTTTACGCCGAACTGATCGATCCTGTTTCTGATAACCTCAAGGACCCGCGCCGGGGCATCCTTCCGTGCCTCATCCGAGAGCTCACGGGTGTCAACCTTAAGCACCAAATGCATCCCTCCCTGCAGGTCTAACCCGAGGCTGATCTTTTCGTTAATCGGATACGCCTGCCAGAGGGCAATGCCGATAACCGCCAGTGCCAACAACACCTTCCCTTTATAGTACTTACTCATCGATGTTCCTTTCGTTTAATCCTGAGTGGCCGCATCTTTAGTCCTGCTTTTGACAACGCGCACAATCGATGAACGCTCAACCTCGATTTTGACGTTATCATCGATGCGCAACATGACCGTTGATTCTTTCAATGCCACAATAGTGCCGTAAATACCACCCGTGGTTACGACAATATCATTTTTGGAGAGACGCTGGATCATCTCCTGATGCTGTCGCTGCTTGGTTTGCTGCGGGCGGATAATAAGAAAATAAAAAACCATAAAGATAATAAAAATCGGGATCATGCTTACAATCGGAGCGGGACCGTTTGCCTGCTGAGATGTCGGCGGTGCCGCAAATGCGAAAAGAGATCTTAGTAGCCCCATAATGCCTCCTCATAGCGCATCCTGGAATTCGGAGCCCGTTGGTTCCATCCTCCGTATTCCGTATGCCGTAATGAACGGTATAGTACTATAGTCGTGTTTATTATAGCCATTATAAGGAATTTTGCAAGCATATCACTTTACGATAGTCTGGTTGTGGGCATATCTGACATAGGCGCAGGTGCTCTTGCCGCTCCATGTCTTATGAAGAATATTCCGGATGGGGACACATACAATTTCGTTGCCGCCCACCGTTTTTCTCAGCCCAAAGCGGTCATTATATATGGTGCAAAAAAAGGTGCCGTCTGCCGCACGTCTCAGGTGTTCACACGGATCGCCGTCTTTTACACCGCAGCACGCCCCGCATCTCCGACAGAGCGCCTCGTACTCTTCCTGTTTCTGCTTGAGATATTCCCAGTATTCTCTATCATCCATAATTTTTTAGCTTTCCGCTGTCGGTCATCAGCCCTCAGCAGCTGTCCGCCACACCGCGTGGCGAGATCTCGCCTTTGGCGGAAAAGCTGATAGCTGAAGGCTTGATACATTCTACGAAGCCATGCATGAAAATAGCATGGCGAAGTAGAACGCGCCCGGCTGGAATCGGCGCCCTCTGGGTCGGCCACCCGCCTGCCATTGGCCGCCGACACATGGTCGGCCTTAATAAAAAATAAGATGTGGGGCGCTCACCATCTCGCGCCCATCGACAAACTTGCGCTCCTTACTCGTCGCGCATCGATTCCTTCGATTCCCGCCTCTGCATTACCACTTTGTCAACGAACTCACCTTATTAAACACCATACCTCATGCAGCAGCATTACAGTGCGCCCGGCTGGAATCGAACCAGCGACCTCCAGATTCGAAGTCTGTCACTCTATCCAACTGAGCTACGGGCGCACGGTACCGGATAAAACAGCTATATATGCCACTGCCCCCGCTTTTCTCTAACCTCCTCAGGACGTATGTGTTCCTTGGCAAAAACGCGGGGACCCTGCTTTGTCATAACCGCAACCGTGTCTGCCTTATCCCAGTTTTTCTTGTTTGTATAGGAGGCTATCAACCCGATCGCCCTCCTTATATACGTAGAGGATGCCTCTCCGAGAACGCATGCGCTCGGTCCTGTAAATTCCGGAATAAGCATCTCGGCAACGTGTGCGGAAAACTGCTCGAGCGCGCTATTCTCGGCCTCGTTTCTGCCCACCACAACCACGGTCGTCTTATCCACCCTGAAGTGCCGGCCGAATGCGAGAAGACGCAGCCGCCATTCAGGAAGAACCCCCCTTTCATTCTCTAAGAGATCGGTGAGACGCCTGGCAAAGGCCTTATCTGTCAGCAGGCAACCGCCTGCCGGAGTGCGGTAGTGAACAATGCCGTACCGGCGGGCCAGCATGAGCTGCTGCTTTCTTGAACGGCCTGCGATATCGCCGAGTTTTTTGCGATCAATGATGCCTTCTTCCTCCATGCGGGTGGGTTTCAGGCACCTGGCAGAAAGGGGCCGCAATAAAATACCCTGGAGTGAAGATCTCTGCTCAATCACATCTAGTGTCCGCCTCATCTGGCTCATCGGCCGCTGCCCGATAACCTCGCCGGTGGCCACAAAAGAGGCGCCGACAACGCCCATATACTCTTTGGCCTTTTTGAGCATTGCTATCTTGCAGTCAATGCAGGGATTTATGTATCGGCCGTGCCCAAAGGCAGGGGCCCGGATAATATCAATCATTTCGTTTCCGAGCCGCATCTCCTTCAAGGAAACGCCGAGCTCGCTGGCAAGATGCTTTACGTCAGCAGGGTCCTGAGCCTCCCACGGATGAGAAATATGGAGTGCGCTAATCTCGATACCCCGCTCCAAAAGCAGGCGCGCTGCCAGGGCGCTGTCCAGCCCGCCCGACAAAAGCATGACACAGTGTCTCTTCATCGTCTTTTCTTCCGATATTTGGTGCGGGATAATCCTATCACGCGGAGGGGATATGGCGCGTTTTTAACCTGAAGCAATGCCTTATAACCGAATGGATAACATACCCGCGGCCCGTCAATACAGAGTGCGCCGCGTTCCATCAGTGAGGTAATAGAGAGGCCCTCGCCTCCCGCTATAATACCCTTTCTGAGGGAGTAACGCTTACGCACAGCATAGAGTTCACGTGCCACAAACTGAATTTTTTTTGATGTAAGCGGCATAACGTGCCCCCCTGCCGAATGTATTGCCGCTGTAGAACCGCTCCCTGTCGCGACCCAGACCCCGGATCCCTTCTGTTCCTCGACAGGACCCCGCCGTCCCAGCCGTATAATATATCGTGAGGTCGCCCCGGGCTCTGGATGACACACCAGGGCATCGTTCAAGGCAAGCTCCCGAAGAGGCCTGCCGTTAATGCTGCACTGTAACCGATTCAGCAAAAGGGGTTCGGGCAGCTTCTCGAGAAGCTGCAAAAGAGGTCTGCCTATATCAAAACGGTTCAAACCGGCGAAAAAACCTTCGCTGTAACTTGGAGAAGAATTGATGCCGAGAATCGGGGTTGTGCCAATACAGTGCGCCACATCCAGAAAAGTGCCGTCCCCCCCAACCGTAACGATGAGCGAATACGCGCTCGCTTTAACCAGGAAACGTTTAGCTAAAGGAATAAAGGTGCATCTTATACCGGTTTTGTTGAGGAGGGTCTTCAATGTCTTCAGGGTATCCAGATGCGCCTCTTTTACGCGCATCAATCTCTGTATATTTGCATCGTCTCTGTGGCGCGCATAATTCCTGATAAGACTGTGATATGGTTTATCTTTATATACAATAAGTATATTATGAAACATAATATGAGTGGATTAAAAAAAGAGGGCCTTGCCCCGGAACTCGAAAGGTAGGCCCTCGTTATGGCTTATGAAATCTTTTTTTATTATGCGCCGTCGGATCCAATAGCATCTACCGGACAGTCGTTCTGTGCTTCTTCACATTGTCTCCGCTCTTCCTCATTCTCCGGCTGCTTCATTACATATGCATGGCCCTCACTTTCGTTGCGTCCAAGATTGTTTGGCGCAGTCTGACGACATAAATCACAATCAATGCACTGGTCATCAACATAAAACGGGCCCGGTACGTTATCGGCCTGCTTCTTTGTCCTATCAGCCATCGCCCCTCCTTTGTTTAACGACTATGACACTGGGCTAAATTATACTAAAAAGCCCTGCACGATGCAAATAAAATGTTGCCGCTATCCTTTCATCGGCCGCTGATTTCGAGCATGCGTCTGAGCGCTGCCGTCGCCCCCACTTTTGTTGCTTCGGGTATCTCAACGACATTCACCCTTCCTAAATGCTCGAGACAAAAGAGAAGGTCGTGAAGGCTGATTTTGAACATATTAGGGCACATTGAGTAAGAAAGCGGTATAATCTTTTTTTCGGGAAACCGCGCCGAAAGACGCTTTACCAGATGTATCTCTGTCCCCACGGCAATAACCGTACCCGGGGGCGTCTGTTCTACATATGAGATGATAAAAGAGGTTGACCCGAATCCGTCGGCAAGCCGGACCACCTCTTCCCGGCATTCGCCATGCACGACAACCCGTGCATCCGGATACTCGGCCTTTATTGTCTGGATATCCTCGGGACGGAATCGAAAATGGACATGACAGTACCCATTCCAAACAAGCACCCGTGCCCGCTTCAGGTGTTCAACCGTATTACCCCCCAGCGCCTCTGTCGGTCTCCATACCGCGATCTCTTCGGGTCCTATCCCCAGAGAATGTGCCGTATTCGCACCCAGGTACCGGTCGGGAAAAAAGAAAATTTTCTCACCCTGCGAAAGGGCCCAGGTAAATATTTTGCCGGCGTTCGATGAGGTACATGCCGATCCCCCGTTTTTGCCGGTAAAGGCCTTGAGCTCGATATCTGAGTTGACATACGTTACAGGAATCACCCGCTGACCGGGAATCGCCCTGGCAAGCTGACCCCAGGCATCTTCAATAAGGGACGGATCGCCCATATCGGCCAGCGGGCACCCGGCAGAGACGTCAGGAAGAATGACTTTCTGGTCCTTACTGACCAGGGCACAGGCACTCTGGGCCATAAACATCACACCGCAGAATACAATAAACCTTCTCTCCTTCTCGCCAGCGGCATATCGGGCCAGGGCCAACGAATCGCCGACATAGTCGGCAAAATCAACGATGGCCTGCCCCTGATAGTGATGGACCAGAAAAAGCACCTCTTGTGCGTGTCTTTTCTTGAGCTCGGCAATGCGTCGCACGACCACATCCTCATCCAAACTATAATACTCAGCGTGTGCAGCCGAACAGGTCATGTTGCGTGTGCCTCATTTTTTATGGCGCTGGAAAATTTCAACTTGAGTCTGCTGAGATTCTTCTGCAGAAAATTCTGGTAATCAATAATCAATTTTCCGTCTAGATGATCCAATTCGTGCTGGATCACCCGCGCAAACAGATTTTCTGCCTTAAACTCCACGGATTTTCCGTCGCCGCGCTTGCACCTGACCACTACCCTCTTCGCCCGTTTTACCTCTGTTTCGATATCAGGAACACTGAGACATCCTTCCAGTGCCGTTTCCTCCTCCTGTTTCTCGAGAATAACGGGGTCAAGTAAGACAAGCGGTTTTATAGCGGAATCGATCGGACTGAGATCGACAATAACCATGCGGACTGAATAGCCGACCTGCGGGGCCGCCAGACCAATGCCTGAGGCCGCCTTTACCGTGTCCAGCATATCCGATGCAAGACCAGCCACCCGCCCAAGGTCTTCTCCTATCGGCTCTGCCACCCGATGCAACACTGGACAACCATAGGTAACGATCTGTAATTTAGCCATGGCTCTTGTCGTTAAGTAAGTGGTTTGTGCCCCTATGAGAGGCAATAGGTCTTGACTGCCTGCCTCTTTTGAAAAAGAATGGCCTCGCGATAGCCGGCGGCTAGTGCAAGCTGCCGGCAGGCCTCGAAATCCATACCTACCTCATCCGGGGCATGGGCATCAGAACCAAAGACAATAGAAACGTCGTGAGCATGAAAGATCTGCAAGACCGCTGGTGACGGGTATATCTCCTGGGCCTCTTTTCTCAGACCTGAGGAATTGATCTCGATCGCAACTCCTGTCTGTTTAAGAATCAATGCCAAGCGTCTCCACTCCTCGGCAAGGAATCTCTGGGGTCGATAGCCAAATTTTTTTACAAGGTCGACGTGCCCCAAAAAATCAAAGAATCCTGTCTTTGCCGCGTCACCCAAAAGCGCGATATACCTGGCGTAGATATCCTCGACATCAAGTGCCTGCCAGTCGCTTTTCGCCTCGTTCTTATCAAATGCCCACCCGTCGATAAAATGAATGGAGCCGCAGATAAAATCGAAAGGATACTGATGTATCAGCTCTCTCGTCTTCTCCTCAAAACCCGGGAAAAAATCAGCCTCTATTCCTAAGGTAACAACGATCTCGGAACGGTACTCACTCCGCGCCGCCATAACCTCGTCAACATACCGTGACAGATCGTCCCGACTCATCGTGTAGTCTTTTTCGGCAGTCCCAACAAGCGGCAGATGATCACAAAATCCGACCTCTCTAAGCCCCTTTTCAAGGGCCGCTGTAATATATTCCCGTATCTGACCGACCGCATGCGGACAAAATCCAGTATGAACATGATAATCTGCCAGTGGTTTCATAATCTACAGAAGCCCGTTCTTCTGCCGATAATTGGTAACCGCGGCCTGTATCGCCTCTTCTGCCAGAACAGAACAGTGAACCTTGGCGGGTGGTAGTTCAAGCGCCTCTGCAATCTGGGCATTTTTGATTTGAAGCGCCTCATCCAGAGAACGGCCTATCAGCCACTCTGTAGCAAGACTTGCGCTCGCAATAGCGCTGCCGCAACCGAACGTTCTAAATTTAACATCCACGATAATACCGTTGCCGTTGACCTTTATATAAAACTGCATGGTATCCCCGCATACGGGGGATCCGATCGTCGCGCTACCAACGGCAGTATCGGCTGTATCAAGATCCCCCACATTCCTGGGGTTCATAAAATGGTCCTTTAACCTCTCTGAATATTCCACGTTACACACCCGCCGTACACGGCCTCTGATAAGGGGTTTCTTTCCCCGTATGACAAGAGCCGTCTGAAAGGAGCGCATCCACGGTAACAGTCCCCAAATAGCTGTTGATAACACTGCCGAGCTCTGTCCACACGAACCGTAAACTGCATCGGCCATCTGCCGAAACAGGAATACACCGCTTTGTCCTCATCGACTCCTCTTCGCAGATTAACTTATACGCACCGCCATCCAGTGCGTCGCATATATCCCTAACGGTAAGCTCTGAAGGATGGCGGGCTAGAAGATACCCTCCCTTCGCCCCCCGCACACTACGCACAATGCCGGAGCGTTTGAGGCGGCATAATAACTTTTCAACGTATTGCCGCGGCAGTTTCTCTGACTGAGCAATATCGCTTGCGGACGCCGGGTCACCCACCTGTAACCGGGCGAGCGCCACTATACAACAAAGTCCATATTCCAATTGTGTGGTAACCTTCATAACCCCTCTTCTATCGCCCCTTAGGGGAGAAGAATACCATACCCGACTATTTTTGTCAAGTTTTGCTGAACCAGTGTACATAGCTACTGTTTGACATTTGGGTAAGAGATTGCTAGAATTTATCGTCTACGGGGCGTAGCGCAGTTTGGCTAGCGCGCCTGCTTTGGGAGCAGGAGGTCGACGGTTCGAATCCGTCCGCCCCGACCATAACAAATAAGTCGCAAAGTCACCGGTGACTTTTCAATAACAAATGACAAATTCTCCTTCTACGCTATGCTACTTCCGTGTATAGCTTCGAAGGGCAGGCAAAACCCAAATGAAATCCAAATAACCTACAAAAGAGCGCACATGCGTCATTCCGGACTCGATCCGGAATCTATTTTTCCCCACATTAAAATGTGGGCTACACATTTTTTGTTATTCGAAATTAAAATGATTCGTTTGAAATCTGACATTTGGATTTGGGACTTAAAGACTGGTAACTTGGTGACATGGTGGCTCATAAAAGGCCCAAAATTGGGCTAGTCAAAACATGCGCCCGTAGCTCATCTGGATAGAGCATCTGCCTTCTAAGCAGAGGGTAGCAGGTTCGAGTCCTGCCGGGCGCGTTGTAATGCTGCTGCATACTGTGTGGTGTTGGATGAGGTAAGTTCGTTGACAGAGTGGCAATGCATGGGCAGAACGAGAAGGAATCGACGCGCGACGAGTAAGGAGCGCGCGCTTGTCGATGGGCGCGAGATGGTGAGCGCCCCACACCTTATTTTTTATTAACGCCGACCACAGGGAGGATAAGGGCGTAAGTTAGGAATGACCGCCCGTCAGTGGGCGGGTGGCCGACCTGACGTGCAAAGCACGGAAGGCGCCGAGTCCTGCCGGGCGCGTTGTTGTGTTCTGTTATTTGTTAGATAAATCTTGTTGTAGATCAAATCGTGGTGAGAGTAGCTCAGTTGGTTAGAGCACCTGACTGTGGCTCAGGGGGTCGCGGGTTCAAATCCCGTCTCTCACCCCTGTTTTTAAAAGCAGGTTATTGAGATTGCAGCAATAAAAAAGCTCCGCATATAAAAGCGGAGCTTTTTTACGGTATGCCATAAATAAATCTGCTCCTTGGACTAAACCCTGGGGAAGTCTGCAAGCCGATTACATCAGTTATCCCGCGTGCCTGCAATAAAATCCTCGGTCATCTGATAGGCCTTATCATCGCTGTGCTGCTGAAGCGGGTGTTTCATAAAGTATGCGGAAGGCGAATGCAAAACCCCTCCTATTCCCCGTTCAAGGGCCAGTTTGCAGCATCTGATAGCATCAATAGCCACCCCCGCCGAATTCGGTGAATCCTCTACCGAAAGACGCAGTTCGAGATTCATTGGAACGTCGCCGAATAACTTCCCTTCCATCCGAATAAAACATACCTTATTATCTTTCTGCCAAGGCACATAGTCACTCGGACCGATATGAATACTGTCATCCTCTAGTCTCTCGGAAAGAACCGATTGCACCGCCTCGGTTTTTGATTTTTTCTTTGAGGCAAGACGCTGCCGGTTAAGCATATTCAAAAAATCGGTATTGCCTCCTGTATTGAGCTGGTATGTCCGTTCCAGTTTGACGCCCCGCTTTTTAAATAGATTGGCCAGTGTCCGATGGGTAATCGTTGCGCCGAGCTGGGCCTTGATGTCATCGCCGATAATGGGGATCTTTCTTTCGGCAAACCTCGCGGCCCAGGCAGGATCGCTCGCAATAAAAACGGGTATACAATTAATAAATGCCGCACCCGCCTCAAGGGCGCACTCGGCATAGAATCGCGTGGCCTCCTCAGAGCCGACAGGGAGATAGTTGAGCATAATCTCGGTCCCTGCCTTTGTAAGGGTCGCAATAATGTCTTTTTTGCCTCTCTCTTTTTGACGGCTAAGAACAAACGTATGGCTCTCGTCATAATGCTGCATATGTTCCGAAAAACCATCCAGTATTCGACCCATCTGCACAACCACACCGGTCCTAGGCATGCCGTTACAAAAAATCATGGTATTATTCGGCGCCTGAAAAATGGCCTCGATTACATCCTTGCCCACCTTGCGCTCATCAATGTCAAACGCGGCTACCACGTCGATCTGGTGCGGTTCGTAACCACCGATCTCCCGATGCATCAAACCGTTGGCCTCGTGGCCATTTTGTTTTTTGTAGTATGCAATACCTTGTAGTAGCGAGCTCGCGCAATTGCCGACACCGACGATTGCTATCTTAATATGTTCCATTGATGCCTATCTCCTTCAATAAACAGTCGCTGTGCGATGAAAGATTGTAACAGGTAACACTCTTTTTTGCCGTACCCCCCTGCGCATCCATCCTCTATCCGCCTAAGTTTCCTTACTTCAAAAACTTCAAACATATCATTGAGATGCAGGGTAATTATCGTATCAAGACTAAAAGCATCTGAAAGCGTTCTACTGCCTTAAGCGAATGAGGTTCATTCGCCGGCATTATAATCATCTCTCCCGTCCCCAGCATATATGGCTGGTTGGAAATAACAATTTCTGCCCTGCCCTCAAGCAGGTATACCAAGGCATCGAATGGGGCGGTGTGTTCACTTAATCCCTGTCCTTTATCAAAGGCAAACAGTGTGACCGTCCCGCTCGGCTTATCGATTAAACTCCTGCTGACCACAGCCCCTTTCTGATATTCCAATATATGATTCAATGAAACGTTAGGCTGTTTTGCTGATGCGGTCGTATAGGGCTCATCCACGTCTGACATTCTCCCCGTCCCAAAATTAAGAATGATATTATAGCACAAAACGGCCTTTTCTCTACTATTTTCTTGCGGAAAGGTTATATTTTGCTATAATAAGATAACCTCTTTAATTAAAAGAAGAAACCTCGCCTACTGATTCAAAAGATGGGCTCTGAGAGGCCCCCGGCCAAGAAAAAAGGAAAGTCGTCATGTTAGCTAATAAAACAGGCAAAGTCCTTATCATTACGATTATTATCGGCCTTGCCTGCGGCATTCTCTTGTGGTACGGCCTTCAGTGGTTGCTTGCCTCATACGTCAAACCCCGCATCGAAGACCAGATCCAAAAAGTGGTTAAGCGTACTGTCGTCATCGAAGAAATCGGTTGCCGGCTGGATGCTGGGGTATATATAAAAAATCTGGCCATCTTTGCCAAGGACAATCAAACCGTCGATTATATGGTTAATACCATTCGCTGTAAGTTCCCTCCTATAGAGCTCCTTCGTAATAGAATGCTCCGGTTCGACGCCATGCTCAGGAGCGAGCGCGTTTCTTCCGGCTGGATTATGATAAAGGGTGCATACTCTTTCTCTTCGGGGGCGTTCGAAAGCTCCACATCGATAACGCTCGGGGCTCAACCGATCCTGATAAAAATAACAAGTCCCTCCCTGCACAAGCTGAATGCCGTTCATTTCTCGCTTACATCAAAACAGATACTGCTTGCCGGAAGCCTGGACATTTCCGATGAAACCGTTACTCTGAAAGATGCGGCACTCACCTTGGGAAAATCCCGGCTTGCGCTTGCCGGTTCTGTCCGCAACATAAAAACAGCGCCGCTCTGCGATCTCTCCTGTAAAGGGACGATCAACCTTGGCAATGCAAAAGATCTCCTGGTGCAAGAAAGAAACGTACTGCTCACCTGTCCCCTTTCAGGTAATGTAACAACTACCGTCTCCGCAGAGATGCCTCTCGCTGATCCCTCCAAGCTCGCCGTCCGTTACGTCCTGTCTGCCGAAACGCTCCTGATTCAAAAAATAAACCTGAATCACATCATGTTAAGCGGTAGCTGGCAAAATTACGGTTCCCGGGATGTCGCTCTTGAGGCAGCTGCATATGGCGGCACCATGCGTCTATTCGGTGAAATCCTCAATGAAAATACTCTCTGGAAATACACCACCACTACGCAGGCATCTGAGATCAACCTGGAAAAACTTGCCAAGGATATAGCACCACAAAAGAAAAATATCGCAGGGACATTAAATGCACAGCTGACACTCCAAGGTAGCGGCCTCGACAAAAAAAACGTGCGGGGGCAGGGTTGGTGTGTAATCACCGAAGGTCGACTGGGTGAGTTGCGGCTTCTGGGGGATGTTGCCGCATTGCTTGATCTGCCCCGTCTGAAAACTATCACATTTGAAGAAGCCCAGACAACCTTTACAATTGCCGAAGAAAAAATCAGTACCGACGATCTTGTCCTGAAAAGCCCTCAGGTTGTTCTTAACGGGGCGGGGTCGCTCGGCTTCGATCAAACCCTGCGTTTTGACGTCAGCACCCAGATGTCGCAGGAAATATACGAGGATGAAACTGCCCCGCAGAAACTGGCGGGATTTCTGATTATGCGGGCGGGGACACTTGCGAGTGATTTCACGGTCACGGGAACACTCTCAGAACCAAAACTGAAACTGAAACCCGTACCCGTTGATAAGGCTATCGGTCAGATATTTCAGTTCTTTCAAGATATTCGACAAGCAACCTCCTCGCCTGAACAAGCGCCCGAAACCGGTGACTAATACCATTCTTTACCGATGCATCTAATTCAGCAAAGGTCTTTCCGTAACCGGGCAGAAAAAAAAGCGGGTCATACCCAAAGCCGTTATTACCCTTCGGCGCATCCGCGATCACCCCGTCCACCCTTCCCTCAGCCACATCGATAATGCCATGCCTGTCGGCAATAGCTACCGCACAGATAAAATGAGCGCCTCGCTTTTCGGATGGCGTTCCCGCAAGCAGATGTCTTAGTTTTGCGATATTTGCAGCATCATCGGCAGCCATGCCGGCAAAACGCGAAGAATAGACCCCTGGTTTGCCGTCCAGTGCATCAACGCATAACCCGGAATCATCGGCAAGGCTAAGCTCTCCTGTATACGAGCTAACGGCCAGCGCCTTTATGATAGCGTTTTCCCGAAAGGTGTCCCCCGTCTCCTCTATCGGGCCAATCCCCGGATAAGCCGCCAAATGAACGACCTCAAGAAGCGGAAGGTCACCTAATATGCGAATCAACTCCTCGTACTTCCTGTCATTTCTTGTTGCAATAACCAGTTTCTTCATAGAACGGGACCCTTATAACCCCAAGGCCTTTTTCTGATGCCGGATAAGCTCACCGATACCCTTCTTTGCCAGAAGAATCATCTGATCAAATTCTTTTTTGCTGAACGACCTGCCTTCACCGGTGCCCTGGATTTCAACAAACCTGCCGGATGCAGTCATAACCACATTCATATCTACCTCACATGCCACATCCTCCTGATAATTCAGGTCCAGGAGAGAACACGAATCAAGTATGCCAACACTAATGGCAGAAAGTACGCCCTGGCAGGGATTCTTATGAATGACCCCGTTCTTCACCAGATGCCTCAGTGCATCATAGAGCGCCACGAAACCGCCGGTAATGCTTGCGGTCCTCGTCCCCCCATCCGCCTGCATCACGTCGCAATCTACCCAGATAGTCCGAGGTCCGAGCATGTCAAGATTAACCGCCTGGCGCAGGCTGCGTCCGATAAGGCGCTGTATCTCCTGGGTCCTGCCGCCAATTTTGCCGCGACCGGCCTCCCGCTGCGTTCGACTGACGCACGACCGTGGCAACATCCCGTATTCAGCGGTTACCCACCCCTTCCCGGAATCGCGCAAAAAAAGAGGCACCTGCTCTTCCACCGATGCGGTACACATAACCCTGGTATGCCCGATCTGTATCAGACAAGACCCCTCGGCAAACTTATTAACCCTTCGGGTCATTTTGACCCGCCGGATCTGTCCCGGCGTACGACCATCTGTTCTCTTCATGCTCTGCTCCTTGATCGGAATCAACCCCCCGACTTTTTCTTTAGCACCTCGTGTACAGTAAAACCCGTGAGCCCCCATAAAAACCGGGGCTTCCTTTTGTGTCTTAAATGCAACAGTATAGTATCCCAGGCTTTGAAAAGCAGGGCTTTCTGGGTCTAACGGGGTAAAAACGCGCAATTCGAATTACTCGCTGCTCGTTACAATGAACCGGCGGATATGCTAATGCTTCAGCGCCAGCCTGCCATTTTATGTACCTGGGGAATCATTCGAATATCCTTCAGGTGAAATCCGGCAATCCGGAGCAATGCCTCGCCTCGCTGAAGGGCCTCGCGCGGTATCCCGTTACCGTGGCTGACCGGCTGAATCACCAGAGGGATATGGGGGGATTGCCGGGCAATCAGTTCTGCCGCCTGCGCAAACTCCTTATCGGTCGTTGCCGCATCGACCACAATCTTCACAAATAAAGAACTGCTGGCCGCGGTCTTCAAAAACCGGGTATGTTCAGCCCAAAATTCCCTGCCGCCGACAGCAGAGGGCAGTTTAATATCCATCGCTATAACACTCACCCAGTCGATAATCTCCTCTAACGCAGAGGCATAAATCCCGTTGGTCTCAAGGTAAATAGCAAAACCTGCCCTCTCCAAGAGGGGCAAAAGTTCCTTGAGGAAGGCGCCGCAGAGAAGCGGCTCCCCCCCCGTAATGGCAACACTCGAAACAGACCCTGCCAAAGACCGCACCCTATCCAGGACGTCAGAAGCAGTCATTATCCCTTGCGGCTCCTTGAGGCGTTCGTCGCACCACACGCAAGAGAGGTCGCATCCGCTCAATCGCACAAATATCTGTGGTAGGCCGACAAAAATGCCTTCTCCCTGCAGAGAAAAAAATATCTCGGATATAAAGGCGGTCTGAGATATCATGGTTGATCTCTCGGTGGTAAACCTCCAACCGTTGCTACCGATCTCTTTCTGGGTTGTGCACCGCAATCAGTGGGTCCTCTCTTCCTGCCCGGGCAAAACCCATAGCACGGAATCTGCACGAGTCGCATTCACCGCACGGATGCTGCCCTCCCCGATAACAGGACCATGTGAGGGCAAACGGTACCCCTAGTTCACTTCCTCTGGCAATAATGTTTTCCTTGGTCATGTATAAAAGCGGCGCAACGATGACAGGCACATGCCCTTCTGTGCCAGCCTTTGTCCCGAAGCGAAGCAGTTCTTGCCAGACATCAAAGTAGCCGCTACGGCAATCGGGATAACCCGAATAATCAATCTGATTGGCCCCGATAAAAATCGCATCGGCTCCGATGGCCTCAGCAAACGATGCGGCAAAGCTTAAAAATATCGTATTGCGCGCAGGGACATACGTAGGGGGTATGCTGCGAGGGCAATCGGCCCTGTCTGTCGGAAGGTCGGTGTTCTTATCTAACAGAACGCTACCGCCCCATGGTAAGGCAATAGTAATAATCTCTATCGGAACTCCTGCATGCTCCGCTATGGCACGCGCAGCCGCCAGTTCACGGTCGTGGCGCTGCCCATAGGAAAAGGTCAGACAATAGCAACGGTACCCCTCCTCCCTTGCTATATACAGGGTTGTTGCCGAATCCAGTCCTCCCGAAAGCAATATGACCGCCTTATGCACAGCCTGCCCCTTACCTGTTTACGATATACCGCTCGATCTCCACCTTCTCCACCGCCCTAATGGTCGTGCCCAAAAATTTCTCGCCCGTATCCTGAAAACGGCGCGGCTCATCGCTTACGTAAAACCGGCAATTATTAACCCTTGTCTTCCAGGTATCGTCATTCGTATAGCTCAATCGATAATCCTTGCCGATCTCACCAGCCACCGCATACGCAGAATCAACAACCGTAATATCTCTTCCGGCAACTTCCTTAATAATGCCCTTTAAAAGCGGGTAGTGCGTGCAGCCGAGTACCAGCACGTCAATGCCCAACGCGACCAACGGATCAAGATAACGATGCGCCACCTGTCTGCTTATCGAATCGTCCAGCCATCCCTCTTCTGCCAACGGCACAAAGAGCGGGCAGCTCTTACTTATCAGCTCTATCTCAGGGGCAACTGCCGCAAGCTCCTTTCCGTATGCATTGCTGGAGATGGTTGACGACGTACCAATAACCCCTATTTTCCTCTTCCTGGTTAACGCCACGGCCTGCTTTACACCGGGCTGGATAACGCCGCGCACAGGAACGGGAGAGCTGTCCTTGAGTGAGGCAAGCGCCAGGCTCGAAGCCGTATGACAGGCCACGACAACCTCATTCACCTCAAAACGAAGCAGAAACTCCATAATTTCCTGGGTAAACTTAATAACGGTCGCTGCGGACTTGGTTCCGTAGGGAACCCGCGCGGTATCTCCGAAGTAAACAATCTGTGGCATCTCCTGGGCAGAAAGCTTGAGCAGCTGTTTCACTACCGTTAAACCACCGATTCCTGAATCAAATACCCCGATCTTCATACGGCATCCTTCTCCGAATATCCTTTGCCCATTCATATAACTACAGAGCGGGTGAAACGATAATAAAAAAACCGCATTTACACTGCGGCTCTCGATTGGGCCCGCTCTCTGTTAATAGGTTTCGTGAGGTTACATCAGGTTACGTAATGTTGCGTGACGTTACCTTAAAAAGAAACATCCGGCTTTCTGGTTTGTAGGTAATCTTCCGAAACCTTGCGAAACATGACGAAACATGACGAAACATTACGAAACCTCATCGAGAATAAGTCCGGCCCTCGAAATAACCTTTTCCCCACATTGAAATGTGGACTACTTTGCCTTTGGTGTATGTTGTGGTGGAGGTGTGCTCCTTCGCCGAGATACTTTCCTTCTCGGCTGCGAAGAACTCCCCTTGCACTACTTTATTTCTTAAATGGCTTGCTCTACGAAGCCATGCACGAAAATAGCATGGCGAAGTAGAGTGGAGGCGCCGGGACTCGGCGCCTTCCGTGCTTTGCACGTCAGGTCGGCCACCCGCCTCGCAAACTAGATGCTCCTCTTCGTCGCTGTTCGGGGGCGCCCACCATCTCGCGCCCATCGACAAGCTTGCGCTCCTTACCCGTCGCGCGTCGATTCCTTCGAGTCCCGTCTCTCTATGCAGTATGGCAGCGAACGAAGCCAACTCAACCCACAACACCCCGGCAAAAAAATGGTGGAGGCGCCGGGACTCGAACCCGGGTCCTTAAACGCTCGACTGATGCCTCTACATGCTTAGTTTATTTTTTAAATCTCACCCTCTTAAGCTCCAATAAACAGGATCCCAAAAGGGCCAGCCCCTGCACCCTTCTCACCCAACCCCCAGAGACACAAGATTGGGCCAGCCTGCAAGAGGTCGTCTCTCCACCGCGCAGGCCCATGCAGAGAAACGGGTTGCCTAAGTGTTAGGCAACAGCTGTCGCCAACTCGGCCTCGGCCAAGATAGTCTCGGCCTCAGCAACTGGGTTGTAGTCGGCATTTGTGTAGTGTTCAGGTTTTTTACGAGGCCACCTGAAACCTCGGCATGCCACATTCAATCATCACGCATAAGTCGAATCCAATCGCCCCCGTTCTAATCTAGCCATCTCAGAGACCCTTCTGTCTCTGTCTGAGTGCCCTGTCTATTTCTCTCTGGGTCTCTTTCTTTCGAATCGTTTCCCGTTTATCGTACGTCCGTTTGCCGCGCACGATACCCAGTTCAATTTTTGCATAACCTCTTTTAAAATATAAAGTTAAAGGAACTAACGTAAATCCCTTCTGCCCTACCTTTTCCTTGAGCGTCCTGATCTGCCCCCTCTTTAACAGAAGCCTCCTCACCCGTTCCGGTTCATGGTTATGGATATTGCCGTAGGCATAGGGGCTTATATGAATATTATATAGAAAAACCTCGTCTTTTTCAACCCGGGCAAATCCGTCCTTGAGGTTTGCCCCGTTCTCACGCAGGCTTTTTACCTCTGTCCCCCGAAGCTCTATGCCGCATTCCACCGTCTCCAAGACATGATAATCTCTGTGTGCCTTTCTATTGGTCGCCACTATTTTCATCATGTCACCTTACCCCCAGCCCCCCTTCCACAAAACCCCATAGACATGCCGATGCATTCAGATTAACTGGTTGAGAATCTTCGGCAGAACATCCCGTTCGAGATAGTCAAGACTGAAAGGTTTAATGACGTATTCAAAGGCCCCCTGTTCCTTTGCATAATCGATAGATGCGGGGTCGTCATTTGCCGTCATCATGATAACCGCAACAGTGTCATTCCGCGATTTGAGCCGCTGCAAAATCTCAAGCCCCGAGGCATGACCCTTGCCGAGATCAACATCCAAAAAGACGATATGGGGATTATACGTTTCTGCAACCTCTATCCCGTCTTCACCGCTGAGCGCCCACTTAGCCTCGTACCCCTTTTTGGTAAGATACATCTTCAAAAAATCGCATGTCGGTAAATCATCGTCTATGATCAAGACCCGCGCCATACCGCCTCCTTTTTTTGCTGTTGCCACAGCCAGCATTCAATACGCCCATCAGCAGTTCGTCCACACGCACCAGAGGAAGGCCAACCACATTGAAAAAATCGCCCTCTATCCGCCGGATGAGCAGATCGCCATTCTCCTGAATGGCGTATCCACCTGCCTTATCCAGAGGAGATGTCACCGTAAAATACCGTTCTACGGCCTTATCGGAGATATCGCGAAAATAAACCTTTGTCTTCTCGTAATCGGCGATCGAAATGGCCCGCTTTGTATCGATCAATGCGACCCCCGTATATACCCAATGGGGTGCCCGCTTTAAGGTAAGAAGCATCCGGTGTGCCGCCCGAAGCGATCCGGGTTTACCGAATACACGCCCTTTTTGAAATACAATGGTGTCCGCGCCGATAATAACCGCGTCCGGGAACCGGCTAGAGACCCACCGGGCCTTTGTCAGGGCATTGCGCATAACCAGTGCCCCAGGGGCACTGGTGCGCCTCGGGGAAACCTCTTCCGCCCTCGGCTCAACCACCCTGAAGGAAACGCCCAGTCGCTTAAAGAGTTGCCTCCTGCGCGGCGAGCGGGAGGCAAGTATGATTGTGCGGTTCTGTTTTTTCATAACTACATCCTGACGAATAAGTTTGATTTATTGTACCCAAAAAATCATCCGGTGTCCATGTGTAATTCTATCTGTCTGAAGCCCTGCACGATATGTGCCACTCGACGATTGACAACCCTAGTCATTTCCTATATACTTTTAGCAACATAGCACTAAGAAAAAGCCGAAGTGGCGGAATTGGCAGACGCGCTAGCTTCAGGAGCTAGTGGGGGCAACCTCGTGGGGGTTCAACTCCCCCCTTCGGCACCATCTCCTTCTCGGTGAAAAACCGCATAAGAGGACGGTATGGGCAAAAAAATACTGCTTATCGACGACGAACCTGCTTTATCAAGATCACTGAGTGTTCTTCTGGAAAAACAGGGTTTTGAAATCATTGTCGCCGAGGACGGATTGAGCGGGCTGGAATATGCACGCAGCCTCAACCCGGATCTCATCCTGCTCGACCTCATGCTCCCGAAATTAGACGGCCACAAGGTATGCCAGCTGCTGAAAGCAGACAGCAGGTACCGCGGGATACCCATCGTTATGTGGTCTGCCTCAGGGACCCAAGAGGATAAGGACTGGGCAAAGAAAGTGGGTGCCGATGGTTTTATCGAAAAAGGTGCCCCGATCGATGATACCCTGAATGTTATCAAGGCGCTCCTCTAGGCGCAGGACAACCTTACGGTGACGTATCCATGAACGAAAATCTCTTAAAAAAGCTACGAACACTTGAGCTCATCTCGGAATCCCAGTATACGGAGATTCTCGAGAAACTGCTTAATCAAAAAATCCCTCTTCCTCAGATCCTCCTTGAGACCGGCCTCTTTGATCAGGAGAGGCTTGCGGCAACGGTAAAATGTCTCTCTGAAACACCGGTTATCGAGCTGGAAGATTTCAACATTGATTATTCGCTCTTTGGTCTGCTCTCCGACGATATTATTAAAAAATATAAGATCATACCCCTTTTTAAAATCAGGGATACGTTGACCGTTGCCATCTCAAATCCAACGGACGTTACCGCAATCTACGAGGCAGAAAAGTACACCGGCATCAGCATCGATATCGTCCTCAGCCCCCCCAAGCATATCGCCCGCGCCATAGAACGTTACCTCGGCGAAGGCCAGGAAATCGAGGGTGTTGACGACCTCATCGAGGTAAGCGATACGGAGAGGACCGATGACGCAGAGGATATTATAGACATTAACGAATTACAAAAGATTGCCAAGGAGGCGCCGCTGGTCAGGCTGGTAAATATCATTATATTTCAGGCAGCGCAGGAAGGCGTAAGCGATATCCATATTGAACCCGAAAAAAGCACCCTGAAGATCCGGTACCGGATTGACGGCGTACTCCAGGAGGTACGTACCCTGCCCAGGCAAATGAAAGCGCCCGTTATCGCGCGGATAAAGATCATGTCGCATCTGGACATCATCGAAAAACGCAAACCGCAGGACGGACGCATCTCGATGAAGTTTAAAGACCTGAAGGATGTGGATCTGAGGGTCTCGACCTTTCCTACGACAAACGGCGAAAAGGTGGTCATCCGCATCCTGGATAAGAGTAAGGGGATTCCGGGACTCGACAAGATCGGCCTCACCGAGGAGATGCTCGTTCAGTTCAGGGAGCTGATCAGCAAACCAAACGGCATCATCCTGGTTACCGGCCCCACGGGCAGCGGAAAGACTTCTACTTTATACTCTGCCTTAAATGAAATCAATACCGTAAGCAGCAACATCGTCACCCTTGAGGACCCCGTGGAATTCGAAATTGAGGGGCTTAATCAGGGAAACATTAACACGCGGGTTGGCTTTACCTTTGCGAGCGGACTCCGTTCAATACTCAGACAGGACCCGAATGTGATCTTTGTCGGTGAAGTCAGAGACGTGGAAACAGCGCAGATATCGATCAGGGCCTCCCTGACCGGTCATCTGGTTTTTTCATCGCTTCATACCAACGACGCACCCAGCACCATAGCCCGCCTCATCGATATGGGTGTCGAGCCGTTTCTCCTTGCCTCGTCAATACGGGGAATCCTTGCCCAGAGGCTTGTCAGGGTCAACTGCCCTGACTGCGCCGAGGAGTATACCCCGCCCCAAGAAGTGCTGGAGCGACTCCATATCACGCCCCGGAAAGATTCCGTCTTCCTGAGAGGTAAAGGCTGCGCCCATTGCAGAAAAACCGGGTATAAGGGAAGGACAGGGATCTTTGAGCTATTGATCATTAACGACCCTATCAAAGAGGCAATCATTAAACAGGGATCGCCGACTACCCTCAGGGATATAGCCCTCGCCAATAATATGACCATCATCCAGCAGCATGGAATCGCAAAGGCCCTTGCCGGAACTACGACGCTCGAGGAAGTGCTCAGGGTAACACAGGAAGAATAACTCTTCTTTAAAAACCGCACCCGCCGCCGTCATCCACCCCAGTTGTTCATCTGCTCTGTTGTTTTACCGCGATAAATTGTCTTTTGACATTCGGGTGCGACAGAAAAAGGAGGGTTATTACAGAAAAGACAAGCGTAAGGAGCGAGTCCGAAAAGGCGAAAAGCGTGTATTCGCCGGGAAAGACAACATTCAATACGACCGTTGTAACAAAAAAACTTAAGGCAGCGACAGCGACCAAAAGCATCGTCATGCGTGCCCAGCCCCTGCGCCTGAAAAGCCCCATTCCTACAAAGGCGAGGCAGGAGGAGACGACAAAAATCGCCAGAATCATCCACCACATATCTTCGATACGCCCGATCGAGAACGTAATCTGATCGTGGAGCTCCTGGGCTCTTGCGCGATTGAACCGTGCTGTCGGATTCTGCAGTTTTGCCCCCAGCACAACCAGCATATGCTTAAACCTTACCAGCTGGAAACAGGCATTAAAGAGCCAGAACCCGCTGAAGACAAGATAGAGCACGCAGACAATCAAAAAACCAACCGCATAAACAGTAATTACCCGCGATGAATGCATGACTTATTATACCCCCGCTGGTATGGTTTTTGAAAGAAAATACCCAGCCAATCAAAAACTGATTGGCTGGGTATTATGAGGCCTTGGTAATACGCAGAATTACTGATCAACGGTTACCGTCTTCTCCTCCACACCGGTCAATTCTACCTTGCCGGTCGCTGGATTGTAGCTATAGCCGACCGGGGCAACCTTCTCCCTGACTACCTGTTCCACCTTATTGCCAAGGGCCATGTCTACCAGATCTGTGCCCTCAGCGGTAGCCGCGGCTATCAGCCGGTCCCCCTGAGCAGTAGCCTCCTCAATCAACATCTGTCTCTCGGCCTTTGAGAGTTTTCTGGCCGCCTGCTTGGCCTCGCCGATTAGCTTGTTTTTCTGTTTCTGAGCCTCGGCCTTCAGCCTCTTTGCCTCATTCTGCGCATCCTTGATGCGTTGCTGCGCAGCCTTGACAAGGGCATTATACTCGGCTTTTGCCTTCTTGATGGCCGCGTTGTACGTTGCCTTTGCCGCGCTGACCGATGCCTTTCTGGTATTCTCGGCATGTTTCTTGGCGGCATTCACCGTATTTTTGGCAGCGCTAATCGCCGCGTTTTTCTGCGCCTTGGGCAGCTTGTTCGCTGCCTTGACCGCGGCATTATACTCTGCCTGGGCAGCCTTTACCGCCGCATTCTTGGCTGCGTTGGCTGCCTTGACCGCGTCATTGTACGTTGCCTTTGCCTGAGCAGAGGCCTTATCGCAGGCAGCCTTTCCTTGTTCCTTTGCCTGCTTCAGGCCCAGTGCCGCCCATGCATCACCGGTCACAAAGACAACACAGAGAATAAGAACAAAACAGAAGATCAACGTGCTCCGTCCCATGTTTTCACCTCCTTCCCGTCTGTAGTATTAATATGATACCTATAATACCCCTTTTTGATAACATCCTCAAGAAAAAAGCCCTTGATTTTTCCTGGTGAAGGACCGCCAAGGCATATTGCCCGCCCCTCCTCTTTTAATCTCGAGATGATAGTCTATTCTCCTCTTATCTCCCAAGAAACTGAGGGGCCGGCGCAAAGCAGATGGAGCCCCACGGGCAAGCCCGTGGTATCTTTTTTGCATTTCGCCCCTCAATGCTTAAATGTCTCATACCTCGACATCCACCGAAGCTTACATATGTTGCTGCATTTGATCATTTCTTCGCATTCATCTACGGGTATAGATATCGCGCAAAGGTGGATAAAACAAATACCCAACCAACTTAATATAGTTGGTTGGGTATTTGTGACCCACTAGAGAAAACGGCATTATTCCGTTGCCTTCTCTTCCATGCCGGTCAGCTCAACCTCTCCGGTTGCCGGATTGTACGTATATCCGATAGGGGCAACCTTTTCTTTTGTTGGCTTTGACTGTTCTTGTGCCAGCGGCTCTTGCGCTGTCGACTCTTCCGCAATAATCTCGGGCTCGGCTATCACTTCTTGGACTTCTGCCACACTCTCTTCCTCCACGATAGCCGCATCCTCGGAACGCTTAAAGGCCGCATTTTCATTGGCCCTCTCATGTGCTTTAGCACTTGCCGCAAAGGCATCGGCAGCAGCAAAAACAACACAGAGGACAATGATAAAACACAATGCTGTTTTTTTTCGCTCCATATCCCTCACCTCCCTTCCGTATATTCTCGATCAAAAAAACCCGTGCTTCCCATTGCATGGCCAGTGCCATGTTCCTTCTGCCTTCTTTCTCTTACGGATTCACCTGTCCATCGTCATACTTATAGCCACCGCCCTCCTCCCACTCCAGACTCCATGCAAGCTGTCCTTCGAGCTCCTCGGCTGTTTCAGGAAAGCGCGCCTCTTCAAGATTGGAGTTCAGGCCGGTTACCGCATAAAAGATGTATGTTGCGGCACGTAGTGCCCCAACATTACCCAATCCACGCGCCTCATAGGCAGAATCCGCAAGGCTGATAAACTTGGGGATAGCAATAATCGCAATAATAGAGATCAAAAGAATGATATTGGCAATCTCTACGATGGTAAACCCCTCTAGAGATTTCTTATGTTTCTTCTCTAATGGAGTATATCCTCTCTGAGTAGAAGACGTTCTTCTCTTCATAAGCGCACTTTTTTATACTCTACTATCAATCTTTATAGCAATTTTAGTAATACACTTTAATTATAACACAAAAATAAACAAAATGCAAATATGTAACTATTTTCATGACAATAAGTTATAGAAATTAAGCCCTCGCCCCTGCCAGATCCCTCCCTTTGTGTAACCGCCTATGGAAAAAGCCGTTTTGCAAAAACCGCCATCCTCTTTCCGTAACGCGTGCACTGCCTGGTGCTTCTTGTGTCCGGTCTTCCGATTGACACAGGTCCGTAATGATCGCCGCTCGGGTCGCCCTGCACTACCATCCCGTGAATGAGCAATGCGTTGACAATGTCAAGAATGGTCGTCTCATTGCCGCCTCCGATATTAGCAGCCGAGGAAAATGCCCCGCCGAGCTTACCGTCAAGGGACCCGTGAAAAGCGACACTCTCATCCAGTAGTTTCTTGAGCTCCCAGGCCATCGTGCCGTAGTATGTAGGAGAACCGATAATGAGGACATCATAATCACGAAATGCCTCGGCCTTAACCTCTCCGGGGTGTCGTACGTCAACCGCACACCCCTCAGACTTCATGGCCTCGGCTATCGCCTGGGCCATCTTCTGCGTATTGCCTGTCTGTGAGTAATATAAAATTAATACCCTTGGCATGATGCCTCCTTTGATCAAACCAGAGTTCCGGTTACGCAAGAAAATAACCACCCCCGCCTTGCGGTAACGTCCCGCCATGCAATGCGGCGGGTGTGTCAGCGCTCTCCCTTCCCGGTCCCGTCATCAGGCCCCATCGGATAGGTGACCCTTCGCTCAACGTTCGCCGGACGATTCGGTCCCAACCCTCCAGACCGGTCAAATCCCTTATCCATGACACCGTCAAAATCAGAATCCCACTCCATCTTAACCGTCCTACCGTTCTCGTAAAATGAACGCCTGTCGATAATGCCGTCAAGATTCTGATCGATTTCAAGCCGTGTCTTCTGGCCCCTGTCATAATGTGATATCATATCAGGCTTCATGTCGTGATTTCTGTCGACCTCGAGACGTCTCAGGCTCTTTTTTTCGTAAAAGCGCCATACGTCTACCACCCCATCGGCATCGTTGTCGTTCTCTATCAGGACCGGCTCTTCCCCAATCGTGTATTTCCAGCTATCCATGGTGCCGTCGTTATTCTCGTCCGTCGCAAGAACGCTCGCCCGATCGACAATGATATGTCCCTTGTTATCTTTACGGGAAAAATCTATGGTCTCCCAGAGTGTCGGGGCCATCGTCTCTGAGGGGCCGCTGCTCAATCGATCCGACAACGAATCAATATTGTACCAGTTGAGAAGATAGGAGGCCCTTCCTTTTTCCTCTCTTTCTTCGGCGAGCAAGGCCGGACACAGCGACAGTATGAGTATCATGAAAACTGCGAAACTGCCACCTCGCATGCACGGCCCCCTTTAACAGTTCACCCGGCAACACGATGCCGGGTGTTATTTGCTGAGAGCGTCCTGTTTTCTTCCGCAAAGTATGCCTGCGCCCTTAACCGAGGCGCTGTTCATCTCGTCGCGCTTAAGACTCGATGGTCCTTGAGACGACAATCTCCTCAAGATGTTCCAGACTGAACGGTTTGATAATGTAGTCTTCTGCGCCATACTGCAGGGCAAGATCGATCATATCGTCGTTTTCGATGGCTGTGACCATGATTATCTTCATATCCGGATGCCCTTCCTTCGCCTTCTTGAGCACCTCGATACCGTTCATCCCCGGCATCCGGATATCCAACAGCACAATCTTCGGGTTTTCCTCTTCGATGAGGCGCATGGCCTCTTCGCCTCGATTGGCAACACATACATCGTATCCGCGCTCGGCAAAGAAACCCCGTAAAAAATCGCAGATCCCCGACTCATCATCGACGACTAACAGCTTCACGATTGTCTCACCTTACTCAAGGACGTACTTTGCAAATTCATCGTTGAGCCGAATCAGCGCCTCTTCGAGTTGCCGCAGCTGCTCCTGCAATCGGACGTCATGCGCATATGCATCAAGGGAGGCAATATACTCCTTGCAACCCTGGTACTCCCTGAGGGCCTTTTCGGCACGCTGCTTATTTTCGTCCGTCAGGTTTTTGAGATTTTCCGTAGTTACATTTACGATCTCGGCAATGTCCTTCAGTTCGTCTTTCCTGCGAAGATACATCTTAACGTTAAAATTACCTTTGCTCACTTCCCACAGGACACGCTCCAGGCGATACAGCGGCCCCGCGATCCGATGGGAAAAAATCAGACTGAAGATGATAATAATCGGGGTAAGGAGGGCAAGATTAAACAGTACGATTGCGTTCGTCGTCTTCAGTATGTCGATAAGCTGTCCCTGGGGATAGACCTGAGCGAGTTTTTCTCCCAAAAAAGTCCAGCTTGTTTGAAAAATGGTATACCCCGTAAGAAAGGCAACCAGAAAGGCAAAAAAGAGCACCAGGGCAACATATTTAATCTGCAGGGATCTCTTCACTAAATAACGACGTCTCTTAAAAGCGTTTTGTTGTTGGGTCATTTCAATTCACCTCGCATTAACCACATAGTTCTCTGTACCGTAATATCCAGAGGCACATCTTTCCCCTTCATGGCGTTCGCGACCTGCGACAGAGACATGTAGCGAACCGTTGCCCCGTTAACACCAACAAGATAATCATGCTTGAGCACACCGCTCTTTTCGGCAAGAGAGCCTTTCTTGAGGGAAACGATTTCGATCCCCGACGGCTCCTGTTGCAGCGTTACCCCCAGCGCCTTCAGGGGTGCGGTGGCGAAACGCGCGTCTTGCCGTTCGATCCGCAGCGTCCGTTCGATGACAAGTTTGATCTGACTGAACCGGGGGCCGATCAGCTTATCAATCACCGCATCCAGCCCTTCGTACCGCGCAGATTCTCCCCAGATCTCGACGATTCTGTCGCCCGTCTGAAATGTATTGTGAAAAGGACGGGGAAGACGTAACGTATTTTTTACCACGGGAAATAATCCGTCCTGTTCGATTTCAATCCCCAGCTGCCTGTGTAGTATCGTGTTTTTCTCTTCCTGTGGCAGATCATAGAGAGACTTCTCCAGAGGCTCTACATTCCAGCGCTGTAAGGCACCCTCTTTCTGGTCGATTTTCTTCTGTGAGAGGTGTTCCTGCTCATATCGCGCCAGCGACCGCAAATACACAATCCTATCCTTTGCCTTCGTAAACTGGGAATTAACAGTAATGGCCTGCTGATAGAGATCGATTGCCTTGGCGCGGTTACCCTGGCGTTCCAGCTGGAGTCCCGTATGAAACAGGTTTTTCTCCGGCTGGTCGTATTCAATGTCGGTAACGCCGTCAAAAAAGAACTCTTTTTCTCCCTCAGCAGTGCTCATAATCACCGACTTCTGGGTCTCTTCTAGAATAACGCCTTTTTGACTAGATCCCTCCTTCAGGTATACGGTATCGGCTGAGGCAATGGGTGCAGAAAGACAGAAAAGGCAGGATACAATACATACCAACCATGCAATCGTACGTATGGATAGTGACCTGTAAGGGGGTGCAAACTCTTGACTGTGCATAAGCTCTTCAAAGTAATTTAGTAACGTCATTTTAGCAAAAAGAAAAAGGAAAGTCAAATGAAACCAATGAACTTTCCGGCAACGGACCTGCACATATCCGTTTCATAAGGCCCGCTTGTATTTGACCAGAAAGCAACTTGTGTGGTATAACACCACCTATATCCGGTATATACAAGGAGAGTGACATCCCTTCTCTTGGCTCATGCCCCGGTCATGCATCAATGCGTATCTTCCCACAAAAGGAGGCGTTCATGAAGATTATCCAGGAAAGGTTCTCGATCAAAACAAAAGGATTCAATGACTGTGTCGACCTCACCGATATTCTGACTCAAACTCTGCATGCCTCGCGCATACAATCAGGGCTGATCCATATATTTATACCGGGTTCAACGGCGGGGGTGACCACCATCGAGTATGAAAGCGGCGCTGTCGCAGATTTGAAGGCGGCCATAGCGCGAATGGCCCCTGAAAACATGCACTATAATCACGATGCCAGATGGGGCGACGGTAACGGCTTTTCCCACGTCCGGTCCGCGCTTATCGGCCCTTCCCTCACCGTGCCTGTCGCTGACGGCAGGCCCGTGCTCGGCACATGGCAGCAGGTAATTCTTATTGATTGTGATAACCGACCGCGAAATCGTTCCTGCATGATTACCGTAATGGGGATATAACAGGAAGGAAAAAAGGTGAGATTTATCTGCCCAACTGCCCGAGCATCTTCTTGATATCCTGAAGCTGTTTCTCTAACAAGGCCTTGGCCTGTTCTTTCTCGGATAGCTGTACTTCTAGACTGTGTACTGTATTCTCTAACTCGGACTGTTTTTGCCTGAGCTCGCCAACGAGGGCCTGTGATGAATCAAGCCTCGACAGCAATTCTTTTTTCTCCCTATCGGCCTGACTGCGCCCCTTCTCGAGAACCGCTACCTGCTGGCTGATCTGCTCTAATGCGCTCTGCGTCTCCTTCAATTGAGACTGGTATGAGGCCACCTCCTTTTCTAACGACCTGTTGAGCCTTTGGGAATCAGAAAGACTATCCTGCAACGACCTAATCCGTTCGTTTAAACGGTCCTCTTCGTCCTTGCGTTCCTGAATCTGGCCGATCAACGTCAGATTTCCGTCCTGTGCCTTCTTGAGTTCTGCCTCGAGCGAGGCAATGCGCTTTTGAGAGTTATGAAGTTCGAGATCCAGCCCCTTGCATGCCGCCTCGTTCTCTGTCAATAAAGAACTCAAACGCTGTCTTTCTTCCTCGGCGCCCTGATTTTTCTGCTGTAATAATTCTATCTGCTTACCGAAGGAGCCCCTCTGGGCGGTGAGATCGGTTGTCTGCTTCTTAAGGACATTCCTTTCCAGTTCAATCTTCTGAGAGGCACGCATCAGTTCCTCAATCTCCGCTTTATTCCTCTGCAACTCCTTCTCCTGATCCTCCATCTTCTGTTCATAGGCAAGCTGTTTTTTCTGAAGCTCCTCGATGGACCGGTTAAAGGCAGCAATCTCTTCGGCGCGAGTCTTAAGCTCTTTCTGCAACTGTTCTTTCTGAATAAGCAGTGTTCCACGCTCACTCGATGCCTCGCCTAAACTCTTATTCAGAGAGGCAACCTCCTTTTCGAGTCGTTCGCCCCTCCCCTGGGCGCTCAGCAACGATTTGTTCAGCGCCGCGTTATCTCCGGTCAATGTCTTTACCTGAGCCTCCAGCCGGGTATTTGTGTCCTTTTGTGAGGTGTTTTGCTGGCGAAGCCCATCCAATTCTTTTTTCAGGCTATCCACGTTAAGGGCGATTTTTTCTAACTTGGCAACCGTCGTTTTTAATGAGACGTTTTCTTTTTGTGCCTCACTCAGGTTTTTCTCCGTAACAGCCCGTTCCTCGGCTATGGCTCCTTTTGCCTCTTCTAAGAAAGAGATTTTTTTCTTTGTCTCCTCTATCAGCACCTCCTGTCTCCCGAAACGGGTGCGAAGGGATTCCAGTTCCTGAGTCAGGGCTGCCCCGGAGTCGGTTAAGCCCTTTACCTGTGCCCGGGCAACCGACAGCTCCTTCTGAAGCGTCGCTGCCAGAGCCTCCTTTTCCTGTAACATCCTCTGAGTCTCGGAAAATTCCTCTTTTGTCTGAGTAAACATCGCATCCTTTTTTTCGGCGTCCCGCCTCATCTCTTCCAACTGCCTGCTCAAACGGGCCTTGTCTTCTTCCAGTACACTTACATACTGGTCTCTTTGCGCCAGTTCGCGCGAAAGTCCGGCACACTCCTCCTTGACACCCTTGACCTCCCTTCCAAGTATAACACCCTTCTCTCTGTAATCCGCGTTCTCCTCCCTCATAGCGGCAAGCAACTGTTTCATCTCGGCATTGTCCTTCGCAAAGGCTGCATTTTCGTCTTTCAGTGCGGTCTGTTTCTGTGAGGAGTCATACAGCCGGGCCATTATCTCCTCCAAAGCATCATCTTTCTGCTGGAGTTGCTGCTTCAACACCTCGATCTGCGCGTCCTGCGCCGAAAGCTGTTCCTGCATAGTGTCGCGGTTCTTCTGGAGCTGGGAAAAACGATCGGATAACTCTGTTAATTCCCGCTCTTTTTTTTCGAGCTGACCCGTTAAACGGCCAACCATCCTGACATTCAGTTCGTTTAATTTAGATATCCTCTCAAGGGTCTCGCTTAAACCAAGCACCCCCTGTGCACCCTCTTCCGACTGCACCGGCCTTGCCTCAGTAGAGACAAGCGGAAATCGGGACTCTAACAGACAGACGGCATCGGAAACGCGAATACGGGAAAACTGAGACGGGTCAAGGGGGGCGACGAGCGATGAATCCGGAAAGACATCCACAGCAACAACCCTGGTTATCTCTGCGTTATCACGGATAACCGTCAAGACCGCCCCCTCGCTTATCGGGGAATTTTCTGAGCCGAGGTCAATCAGACCCTTCGCATCCTCGGGAGAAACCTCTACAAAGACCCCTTTTATCTCACTGGATGCGGCGGCAACACAAAAGTCCGTATAAAAAAACAGGGGGCAAACAGCAATTCCTGTTGCTATCGTAAGTCGGATAGTTTTATGTATTGGCATGGATAATAGACACCCCGGGATGAGGCATTACAGCCCATCACTGATATGGATCGCCTTTTCTAGCTGTTCTTCCAGTGAAGTCTTCAATCGCAGCGTCTTTTCAAAGCGTTTCTCAAGCATTGCTTTCTCTTCCATAAGCTGGGCATACTGTTTGTGTGCCTCCTCGAGTTCTTTCTCCAATCGGCTGCGCAGCGATGATAAACCGTTCGTCTCTTTCTGCAAAAGAACCTTTTGAGAAGTTAAGGCAACAATTGTCTCCTGCGCGGTCTGGAATTTTTCCTCTAAGGTTCCTAGTTCCTGCTCGGAACGCCGTAAGGATGCCTCGGTCTTTTCCAAGATATCCTCTTTTTTTGCCAAAGAATTCTGTAGCTCTTTTATGGTCTGATACGTCCCCGATAATACATCCTTGTTCTTTGCCAGTTCCTGCTCAAGGTCTGCCTTTGCCGATCGAAGATTCTCCGTTGTGCCCTCGAGCCGCCTGCCGAGCGCACGTTCGCTCTCCAGTTCCCGTTGAGTATCCGCCAGCTGCTTCCTGAGCTTCTCCTGCTCTGCCTTTAGCGAAGAAAGGGTTTTGGTGAGGGTGTCCCGGTCGGCGGCTGTCTGAGAAAGTGACTCCTCTATTTTCCTAACTGCCTGTGTCAGCTCATCGATCTTCGCCTCGCGCTGTGTAAGGGCAGCC
>JAFGGP010000004.1 GCA_016930485.1 Candidatus Omnitrophota bacterium
ACCGGATACTGGGTAATTGGGATAGTGGGGGTTGCTTTATCCCCGGTCTCCTTATATCCTATTCTCCAGTCCCTGTTTTCCTAATTCCCTTATATCCTTGTATCACTTGTCACGGTGTGTCTTTGGCTTTGATCCGGTCCTCGAAGTTTTTTGAACTCGCAGAACCCGCGAACCAGCGAACTCGCGAACTATACGAGCGTTACTTCACCGTAATATGTTTGTCTTCCACAAGCTCGTAAAAACGTGCGATATTGTTTTTCAGAATCCGCTCAAGGGCCTTGCTGGTCTCGGTGGCCCCGGTAATCGCATCAACCTGGCTTTCGTCCTTTGCCTTTGCATAGGCCACGATTTCGAAGTTGCCCTGTACCGACTTACCGCTGAACCGCCCCTGAAATTCCGGTTCGGCTATCCTGCCGCCGAGTCCCGGCGTCTCCGAGTGCTCCAGTATCTTGATCCCCCGGATAGTTACCAAGTCTGACTCGAGCGCCAGGATGCCGGAGATCGGCCCCCAGAAACCCGCTCCCCGAACCGGAAACGCCACACCCTGAACGCCTCCGCTCCCCTGGGGAACATACTTATATATCGACATCTCCTTGTAGGGTTCGCTGAGAATGTTCCTCTCAAACACATCGAGGATAGTTGCCTCGGTATAGGAAACACCGAATACGTCCAGGAGGCTTCGCTTCAGCTTTACCTCCTGATTATAGGCAATGCGCCCGGCGGTGGCCGCGCTCACCAGCGACAGAAATGCCGCCGAAAGCGCCCCGGTCAGGACCAGCACAATAACCATGCGTATTTTTTCTTTCATTGAGAGGCCCGCTTTTCTCTAAAGGTAAGTAAAAAAACCGTCTCGTCGATGAGCGGGGCGAAGATATTCATGAAAAGAATCGCAAACATTACGCCTTCAACGTATCCCGAGAAATTCCGTATCAATACCGTCAGAAGTCCGCAGAGGACACCGTAGATATACTTGCCCGGTCTGGTAACGGGGCAGGTCACCGGGTCCGTCACCATAAAGACCGCCCCGAAAAGGAGGCCGCCGCTCAGGAGCTGAAACATCGGCGGCGCTATCCTCTCCGGCCAGAGAGCCGAACCAAAATATGACGCCACCCATACCGCGCCGAGCATGGAGACCGGCAACCGCCAGTTAACAATCCTGGTAAGTATCAGGAAGAGTCCGGCGGCAAGTATCAGTATCTTGCACCCCTCACCCAGGGAGCCGGGGATGTTGCCGAAAAAGAGGTCGGCAACCGGTGTCACCGCCCGGGTCCCCTTATACACGATTAACGGTGTGGCACCGGTAACCGTATCGGAAGTATATGCCGTAAATCTGCCCAGCCCCCCCGATGCCGGCATCAGCCACCGTGTCGTCATCTCCACGGGAAAGGCAACGGCGATAAATACCCGCCCCACCAACGCAGGGTTAAAAATATTCTTTCCGGTCCCGCCAAAGACCTCCTTGCCGAATACGATCCCGACAATAATGCCCAGGCCGGCCATCCACAGAGGTATAGTCGGCGGGAGTGTCAACGGGTAGAGCATGCAGCTGACAAAGGCGCCCTCGGTAAACTCTTCGCGTCTGGCCACCACAAAAACCGCCTCGGCCCCTACGCCGCACAGATATGACACAAGAATAATCGCCACCGCCCTCCAGCCGTACTGATAGATAGAAAACAGGGCAAGCGGCATCGCCGCGGCTACCACCAGTATCATGAAGCGCTTGAGCTCCATCGCGTCACGGATGTGCGGGGCTGCCGGGGTGACGGTTTCCCTGCTCAGGAGAAATGAGTCGATCGCATCAAAAAGCGGTTTGGCGCGCGCCAAGAGCGGCCCGCTCTCCAGAAGGTGTCCGATCTTCTCGAGTATCCGTTGTATGAATAGTGTCATGGTGTCTCTGCTTTTTGCAATTCCTGCTTACACTGCCTGATGCGCTCCAAAAGCGGAAGCTTCGAGGGGCAGACATAACTGCACAGGCCGCACTCGATACAGAGAAACGGCCGGAAACGGGCAGCCTCCTCGAAGAGACCCTTTTCGGCATACCGCACAATCTGATGCGGCATCAGGGTCTGGCGCGGGCACACCTCCTCACACCAGCCGCAGGAGATGCACGGCCGCGCTTCTCCGTGCATATTCGTATTAAAGTCCTTTGTGACGCCCTTCATAAAACCGCCGAGGTACGCCCCCGAATAGCTATCGCGGTTGGAGCCGGGACGCAAAAACCATAATAGCTCGCGCTCTCTCTTCTCGGGGATGCAGATTATCGACTGTATAAGCGGCGTCACCGGCATTGCCGGATCGTCGATGACGGTGCCGCTCATAACGCTGTTCAGGACCCATCTCATGCCGGTATCAGCCAGGGCGATATCCGGCAAAAGGTGCTTGAGCGGCGTCCCGATCCTGGCCTGCGCCAGTGCCGAACGTCCGAAACCCGGTCCGGTTACCTCAAAGATATGCTCGATAAGGGGCCTGCCGTGGTTGACCGCCTCGTTTATGGCAAGGACGTCTCTGACATTCAGAATAACACACCCCAGTGAAACAGCGTCTTCTTTGTCGCTGAGGGCGCGTCCGAACGCGCGCTCAATGAGCGGGATAGAGAGGGTGTGCGGATATTTTTTCGTACCGGCGTGAACGTGTAGCCATGGCCGTTCTTTCATCTGCCCCGTAAAACCGAGCCGCTTGATGTGTCCGGACCGGGCCACGATATGAACGGGAAGCACCTTCCCAAAGAGCCGGTGCAGAAGATTCACTCCTTCCGTGAACTGCTTTGCGTTTTCCAGAAGGAGTGTTTCATTGAGAACGGAGAATGGCTCACTGTCAATCGCGGTTATGATAATCGAGGTGACGCTAGCGGGAGAAAGCCTTGAAGAATTGTACTGTGTAGGGATCCCGTCACACCCGCAGGCACTGGCACCGCTGATATAGATAACATCGCACTGATGTCTGGAGATATGCCGGATATCCCTCACCGAGTCTGTGCCGGAAGAGCGTATAGTGACCGCCGTAACACTCCTGCCGAGATAACCGATCTCGCCGATATGCTCAACCACACCGGATATACTGGCAACAATAGCAGGGCCAAGGGCCTGGTCATTGCGGGCGATGATATCGCCCGCCGTAACCGCATCCCCCTTCTTTACGGTAAGGTCCATAACCGTCCCGTGCGCCGCAATAAGGGGAATGGTTACTTTTTTGGGGAGTGGGGACGTGATAAAGCTGGTGCTGGGTCCCTTTTTTCTGACAGGAAATGTATAGCCGCCCTTTGGAAAGCGTCTCTTCACAGATATACGTCCTTATTACGCCTTTATATAGATATAACCAGGGATTGACTGGTATATTATCCCTACGGACCAAAGGGTTGTCAAGCGATTAGCGTATAGCGACTAGCGGTTAGAGAAAAACGGTTCTCGGGTTACGCGAGTTCTGCCCTTCGACTGAGTTTATCCCGAGCGCGGTCGAGGGACTCAGGACAAGCGGGTTCACGGGTTAAAAAACTCCGAGGGCCGGACCAAAGCCAAAGCCACACCGTGACAAGTGATACAAGGATATAAGGAGACCGGGGATAAAACAACCCCCACTATCCCAATTACCCAGTGCCCAGTCCCCAATCGCCCGATTACCCAATATCCTAAGCAAGAAAGAAATGCTGGTGACTTGAAAAGGGTCGAAGGTCGGACTGGTCAAAAAGGACACAACATCACATAGTGGCCCACATTTTAATGTGGGGATAAAAGAGTCCGATCCTGAATCAAGTCCGGGATGACATTGTTTAAAAAAGATGTAACTTATTGAAAAGAGGCGGGATGGTTAGCTGCGCTAGGATTTGGCGATCAGGAAAATGGCGTTCAGGGCAAACAGATTGGGCCAGAAACGTATTTCCCGGGTCTGGTTAATGTAGTGCTCCTCAAGCACGGCGATATTCTGCTGGGCGCAGAACTCTTTAAAATCGCTGATACTTAAAAAGTGGAGGTTCGGCGTATCATGCCACCGGTACGGCAGTGATTTGGTCATAGGGGTCTTGCCCTGAAAAAAGAGCCGGACCCGGGCGGAGATATACGCGAAATTCGGAAAACCGACGATTGCCTTTTTCCCCACGCGCAGGGCCTCCTGAATCACATAGGTGACCAGCTTTGCCTCCTGCATGCTCTGATTCAAGATGACGTAATCAAAGGCCTGGTCCGGATATTCGATCAGCCCCGAGTCTATGTCTCCGTGAAATACGCTCAGGCCCTTCTCCACACACTTGTAGATAGCGTCTTCGTTTAAATCGATACCCTGCACCTGGGCCCCCTTCTCCTGTTCCAGAAGAAACAGCAGTGCGCCGTCGCCGCAGCCGAGGTCGAGCACCTTGGAGTTCGGTTCGACTATCCTCGCGATAATACGACAATCTAATCTCCCGGTAGTCTCTGTCACGATTACTTCCCCCGGTATGTCTTATGCAGAAAGTGTTTGATCAGGTGCGTCTGCTCTTTCTGTTCGAGCAGAAAGGCGTCGTGGCCGTACGTTGAATAGATTTCGCAGTAGGTGGCGTCGAGGCGCCTGCGTTTAAGCTGCTTCACGATATCCTGCGACTGATACGCCGGGTAGAGCCAGTCCGACTTGAAGGCTATCAGCAAAAAACGCGTATCGGCCGGGGTCCCCTTCGGAAACAGCCTGCCTTCGGAGAGATCAAAATAGTCGATTGCCTTGGTGATATACAAAAATGAATTGGCGTCAAAGCGCCTCACAAAACTCTCGCCGCGATACTTGAGATATCCCTCGACCTCGAAGTCCGTATTAAAGGAAAAACTGTAATTTTTGTCCTTGAGCCTTCTGGAAAACTTCTCCTCCATGGATGCGTCGCTCATATAGGTGATGTGGCCGATCATGCGTGCTACGGCAAGCCCCCTGCGCGGCTGTCCGTGTTCGTAATAGTCGCCGTTTCGCCAGTCGGGGTCGGCCATGATAGCCTGGCGCGCTACCTCGTTAAAGGCGATCTGCTGCGGCGTATGCTTCAGTGCCGTGGCGATCGGTATCGCGGAGCGCACCATCTCCGGATACATCGCAACCCACTGGAGCGTCAGCATGCCCCCCATCGAGCCGCCTGAGACGCATAAGAGTTCGTCGATTCCCAGACGTTCGAGAAGCAGCCGCTGGGCCTTCACCATGTCCGCGATAGTAACCATGGGAAAACTCAGATTATATGGCTTTCCGGTCTTGGGATTAACCGACGCGGGGCCCGTGCTGCCCTTGCACCCGCCGATGACGTTTGAACAAATGACAAAATATTTGCTGGTATCAAACGCCCTGCCCGGACCGATCATGATGTCCCACCAGCCTCCCTTTTTCTCGCCCTTATAAAAACCGGCGGCGTGGGCATCGCCGGAGAGGGCGTGGCAGATGAGAATCGCATTGCCCCTGTCTTTATTCAGGGTGCCGTATGTCTCATAGGCAAGGGTGACCGGGCCGAGTTTCTCCCCCGAATCCAGAACCAGCTCATCCGGCGGCTCTGCGACCGTCATATACTGTAAACTGACCGTGCCAACGCTGTTATCCGAAGTCATAATTCCCCTTCCGACTTCTAGCATCTAGTGGATAGCACTAGCGTATAGTAAAAATAAAAACTTCTAACCGCTACACGCTAGCCGCTATAATGAACTCGCGAACTATATAGCGGACATTTATTATAGACTAAATCAGGGAAAAATACTACCATGAAGAACCGCCCTTTGTAATCCCAAATGCCAACAAATTAGTTCTTCGGGTTGGCGGGTTACTCGGGTTCGAAAGTGGTTCTTCGGGTTGCTCGGGTTCTGCGGGTTCGCGGGTTCAAAAGTAGTTCAGTGGTTCTTCGAGTTCAACGGGTTCTTCGGGTTGAATTTGACTGTAAATTATTTTTTTTA
>JAFGGP010000042.1 GCA_016930485.1 Candidatus Omnitrophota bacterium
AGGTCACAGGTCACAGGTCACAGGTCAAATTCCAATAAATCAAACCGACTACGGCGCCGGTGCGGATATGGGGGAAGGGGGTGACTATGGAAAATTACTCCAGCAGCAGTTGCTTGCCCATAACGGCGGAAAGACGTACGATGCCCTGGTTGAGATGTGGCGATTTCTTGTTGAGTTGAATCTTGAAGCTACGCAGCAAGGAATTATAACAGGGGTCACACAGGATAGGGAAGGGCGGCCTCTCGGCCAGGTAATAATGGGCGCCAATCTTGGTGATATTGCCAAGGTCGCCCTTGCATACGGAATCACCAAAGAGTCAAAGGTGCTGGATATCGGTGCCGCACTTGGTGGTATCGGACTCCCGCTTGCGGCATTTTTTGATGCGGATGTAACCATGGTAGAAGGCGACCCTGCTGTCTGCGGTGTACTCAGGCAGGGCATAAAAGAGCTGAAGCTTCAAGATAGAAAGATAGGGGTGATTGAGGGGCGTTTTGAAGAGTGTGCGACTGAGACGCCAGGTGAACCCCGGCAGATCAATATAGAAGACTTTGACTTTATTTTCTATCACGCCGGAGGCTCATATCGAATGGGCGCCGAACTCGGCGAGGCCAAGATATTCGAGCTGGTTGCGGAGCATGTCGCGCCCCACGGGATCTTTAATGTGTATAGAACTGCAGGGAACAGCCCATTTATCGACTACAGGATATCTGGTTTGGTGCAGCTTAACGAGCATCCTTATTCATACTTCAAAAACAGGGGCATACTTGCCAGCTTTGTCAGAGAGGATTATGCGCCCAGGGCCCCATCGGCAGGCCAGCAAAAACGCGCGCACTACGGCGGGGCCGTTGACAGGGCAACAGAGGAGGCGGCACCGCAGAAGCAAGCGGCAGAGACACCGCAGGCCGCTGCCGACAAGGGCGCCACACCGCAGAAAACAAGCTACAACGAAACCGGCATGGAGAATGCGGTTTCTGCGGTGCAGGTCGACGCACTGAAAGACCGGCTTGCTGCGGTGTTTGCCTCGGGCAAGAGTGCTAAGGTAGAGGCTATGCTGGACGAATTGAATAGGATGGCGCTGACGGATGAGATACGGGTTGAGATCGTCCGGGCAGCAAGGTCTCTCACAGGTCCTGAGCAGCGGGGGCTTGCTGAATATATTATCAAACGAAACCTATTTACCCTGATAGCCCTCTTTATCCTGATGGGGATAATTGTGACTGCGCAGATTGATGTATCGCAGTTTTCGCTGGAAGACGGGGCATTTTCGCAACTTATTGAAAAAGTTAAGGATATAAGACCTGAATACCTGCTTATCCCCGCCCGCGCGGCTGATATAACAGGCAAGGTCATCGCGGCACAAACAAGCAGATCAAACACCCGCCAGGTCGCCCCTGGGACGGTCGGGAGCCTTGAAACAGAGGCGGCCGTGGCGGGTGTGGAAATAGTAGCCGGGGCACCAGATTCCAGAGTCTCCCAGACCGCGCCCACACTCGGGAGCCAAAAACAGGGTGCGGTTCTGGGAGATGAGGAAGAATGGCGGATCTTTACCGAGGACTTTATCTCTCCGGTGGTTAGAGAGGTTGAGGCCTGGGGCCTCACGATCACCTTTAAGGGAGGGGAATTCCACTTCAGTCCTTATAGCGATACTGAGGGGGCCCCTGATTTCGGATGGATGGAGTTTACCTTGCCGATAGATATGCTCAGGCAGTTTTTTGTGGAGCGGGGTCTTAAGATGCTGTCTATCGAATCTCCGGGAAAAGAAAACGGCAGGGAGGTTATGATCGAGCTCTTCCGTTTCCTGAACGAACAGGCACCGGGAGAGCTCAACGGCACAAGCCCGGAACAGTGCCCGCACATGCAGTTCCAGTATTATCCCAACGAAAATCACCTCATCCTCAAAGCGCGCGGAAGCTCAGTGTAACCATCCCGGTGTTCAACACCCGGTGTTGAACACCGGGTGTTGACAAAGAGACGCTTCTGATTTTTTCCGCATCCCACAGACCCTCTGTAATGTGTAATACCCCCCGAGGCCACACTTAAGTGTGACCTACTCTGTGGATAACTTTTGCTCTGGCGCGTTTCACGCGCTGTTTCACATTTTTTGTGATGTGATGATTTCACTGATACGGTTTTATTGCGCATGATACGGTTTTACCATGGGTAAAAGGTCGGGGGTGAAGGGTGAAAAAGAATTTATTCGGATGGGAAAGGAAGCAATACCACCTTTAAAGATTCTTTGGCGCTGGCAACAATCTGAAATGCTTTTTGAATTTCTGTCAGAGGGAGTGTGTGAGTGATCAGATCGGCAACAGCTACTTGTTTTTTTGTGATAAGGTCCAGCGCCTCTTCGAGATCACGCGGGGCAGCGCCGTAAGAAGATTCAATGCGCAGTTCATTTCTCCAGAATTCCTGGGTCGGGAGCTGAATAGTTTCCGGCCCGACGGCAAAAAGGAGAATAATGCCCTTTCTGTCGATAGACTGGAATGCCTGCCGGACGGCGGCCTGAGCCCCGGTACAGATAATTATCCTATCTGCTTTAATATCAATCTGTTGAGATGCATTTATTACCTCGTCGGCACCCCATTCACGCGCCTTCCCAAGACGGTATTCATCTATGTCGGTTGCAACGACCCGGGCCCCTTTTAATTTCGCCAGAGCGATATTCGTGAGGCCCGATACCCCGCTTCCCAAGACAAGGACCGTCTGCCCTTCGGTAATACCGATCAACCGCTGGGCCCGCACCGCACACGCCAGCGGTTCGATCATAGTCCCTTCTTCGTAGGACACGGTTTCGGGCAGGAGATAGGTGCCGTGTTCTACATTTTCTTTTGGCACGCGCACGAACTCGCTGTAACCCCCAGGGTCGTAGTTACCCTGGTGGAGCGCGCTACATGCGGTGTGATTATCGGTCAGGCAGTACTTACAGGTGTTGCACGGGACGTGATGACTCACAAAGACCCGCTGACCGGTTCTGTATCGGGGAGAGCGCGATTCAACAATTTCACCGGCAATCTCATGACCCAGGATACGCGGGGCCTTTTTGATGCGGTACCATTCCATAACGTCGGTACCGCAGATACCAGATGCCATGACCTTAACGAGTATTTCTCCGTCCTGTATCCGGGGGACCGGGATATCTTCGATTTTAATATCGTTGTTAGCGTAATAAACGGCTACTTTCACGATTCACTCTTTTAGACCGCAATGAGTAACTGACACCGGTCGCATGTCACATGACACCAGCAAAAACCTGGATTCCGCATCGGGGTGCGGAATGACAAGGCACAAAAAGGGGGCAGCGACTATTTACTAACGTACCATGTAGCACGTAAACGGGAATTAGACCGAAGACCTTTTTCATCCGCCAGAGGCGAACGGTCTATTGTCTATGGTCTACAGTCTTTGGTCTATTCATTTCTATATATAGTATAGGCCTCATCCACCGATACGTTGTCATGCACAATTGCCCTCACGGCCTTCATCATACCGAGCGGTCTGTCTGACTGAAATATGTTGCGTCCCATATCCACACCGCAGGCCCCCTGCTCGACCGCCTTTTTTGCCATCCCGAGGGCAGCCCTTTCCTCTATTTTTTTACCGCCGGCAATAATAACCGGTACGTCACCGCAGGCCTCGATGACTTTGTCAAAGCCATCTTCGCAGAAGTATGTCTTGACCATATGGGCGCCCAGCTCCACACAGATACGGCTGGCCAGGGAAAGGTACCGGGCATCCCGCACCAGGTCTTTTCCCACCGCGGTCACTGCCAGGACCGGAATGCCGTACATGGCCCCCTCGTTAATGATTCTTGAGAGATTGCCGATCGTCTCTTTTTCATACTCACCACCGACGTAGACCGAACAGGTAATGGCCGAGGCGTTTATCCGGATGGCCTCCTCAATCGAGGTTGTTATGATTTCGTTAGAGAGCTCTTTCAAGATGCTTTGGCCCCCCGAGACCCTCAGGACAACGGGTTTATCCATAGTAGGCGGGATCCAGTTTCTGAGGGCGCCGCGGGTAATCATGAGCGCGTCCGCAAACCCGAGAAGGGGATTTACCATCCGGCCCAGATCGGCAAGCCCTGTCGTGGGCCCCTGAAAGTAGCCATGATCAACCGCGAACATCACCGAGCGGCCTGTGTGCGGGTTAATAATCCGGGAGAGCCTGTTGCGCATACCCCATTCCATAATGTGCCTCCTTGGTGTTGAGGAGATGTGTAAACAAAGGATGTGATGTGTGCCTATTATAAATGTTTAGTAGGATAGAATACAAGCATTTAAGGTTTCCTGGGCACAGTGCAGTATGTACGCCGTATGTTGCCAGCATGATACTTGGATAGACCTTTCCTCATCTAGGCCCAGGGAACCTCGAACGGAATAGTCATAATCCCTCCTTCGGAGGGCGAGGTTGCTTGACTTTTTATTCTCAAGCAGATAAAATATACCATCTTTGGGATTGTGAGAGAGGGATAGCGAGCAACGGGGGTTGCTCGTTTTGCTTGTCACTATCGTATTATTAACTGTTACAGGAGCTTACAGTGAGCGCGCAAAAAAAGAGCCTCAAGATCGGGCTTCCCAAGGGGAGCCTGCAAAACTCCACGTTTGAACTTTTCAAAAAAGCGGGTTTTTCCGTCTCTGTCAGCGAACGCTCGTATTTTCCCGCCATCGACGATCCGGAACTCGAGCCGGTGCTCCTGCGGGCGCAGGAGATGAGCCGCTATGTCGAGGACGGCGTGCTGGACTGCGGACTGACCGGCGAGGACTGGGTGCAGGAAAACGGTTCTCAGGTTGTGCGTGTCAGCGAGTTGGTCTATGCAAAGCAGGGACTCAGGCCGGTCAGGTGGGTGATTGCCGTACCCGAGGCCTCAAAGATAAAGACCGCGCGCGACCTGAACGGCAAACGCATCGCCACCGAACTGGTTAATGTGACTAAAAAATTTCTCAAGAAACACAACATTACCGCCGAGGTGGAGTTCAGTTGGGGCGCGACCGAGGTGAAGGTGGGCGCGGGTTTAGTCGATGCGATTGTCGAACTTACCGAAACCGGCAGCAGCCTCAGGGCAAATAATTTGCGTATCGTCGATACAGTCTGCGAATCCACCACCACGTTTATCGCGAATAAGACGAGCTGGAAGGACCCGTGGAAAAAGGAGAAGATCCACTACCTTGTCATGCTTTTAGAGGGCGCTATTGTCGCGCAGGGAAAAGTAGGCATCAAACTGAATATCTCCGAGACGAATCTGAAAAAGATTCTCACAATCGTGCCCGCGATACGCAAACCGACGGTCTCTTCTCTTTCTCAGAAAGGCTGGTACGCGATAGAGACGATCATCGACGAAAAGGTGGTGCGCGACCTGATCCCCCAGCTCAAGAAGGCCGGCGCGGAGGGCATCATCGAATACCCCTTAAATAAAATTATTTACTAGAAAACCAAAATAGCTTTGCACATTCTAAACCCAAAACCCTACGTTCCAAACCCTGTTAGAAAACACGGGATTTCAAAATATAATGAGGGGGGCATTCATTTTCTAACGGGGTAAATAAACTCAAATGTTCCAAACACAACCATGAACCAGAACACAGTTCGATTCATGGTTGCCCTGTACCAAGCTGTGCTTTGGTTCAGGGCAAAACTCAAAATAACTATCGTATGTCATCCAGCACCCCGATGCTTGTCCCGTACCACGATACGGGGCGGGATCCAGAGAAAACAATGGATTCCGTGTCGTAGCACGGGATGACAAAAAACGATTTGAGTTTTTACTTGTGACCTGTGACTTGTAACCGTGACTAGTAAATGTAAGGTTTACTCACAAAGAAGGTGACCTATGCCGTGTGGAAAAAAGAGAAAAAGACACAAGATGGCTGTCCACAAGAGAAAAAAGAGACTCAGAAGGGACAGACATAAGAAAAAGATATAACTGAGATAAATCTTGCCTTTTTTTGGCAAGAAATGACAAAACTCAAATTGAGACCGCTAAAGTATCTCGTGCTGTCATTAGGGAGGAAGCAAAGCGACCGAAGTAATCTCAAAAAGAGAGATTGCTTCGCCATCCAGGCTCGCAA